>NZ_NISX01000004.1 GCF_002591895.1 Lacimicrobium alkaliphilum | reverse complement strand
TGTTGGCGGGAACCCAGCACCTTAACGCTTTGAGGGATTGGCTTTTAATTCATCACTTATCATTCAGCATTCATAACTCATCTCCCCTCTGGCCTGAATGTTGCTTTACCCATGCAGTTGTCAAATTTTCGTTGTCTGAAGATGGAACTGAGCACTTACCTTAATCGTTTCGATAAAAACCGCGTAAAGCAGTTAACGACGGGCCTCGGCGCACCGACGTTGCTGCTCGCCATTATGGCTATGGTGGTATTGCCGCTGCCGGCATTTCTGCTGGATATGCTGTTCAGTTTCAATATTGCCTTGTCACTGGTGGTTATTCTGGTTGCAGTCTTTACCCAGAAACCGGTGGAATTCGGCGCGTTTCCGCTGATATTGCTGATTGCGACGGTACTCCGGCTGGCACTTAATGTGGCCAGTACCCGGGTAGTGCTGCTGCACGGTCATGAAGGAGGAGATGCCGCAGGTAAGGTAATTGAAGCGTTTGGTGAAGTCGTGATCGGTGGAAACTATGCTGTGGGTATCGTGGTGTTCGCGATCCTGGTGATCATTAACTTTAAGGTGGTCACTGCTGGTGCCGGCAGAATATCTGAAGTGAGTGCTCGCTTTACCCTTGACGCCATGCCAGGTAAGCAAATGGCGATTGATGCCGATCTTAACGCCGGGTATATCGATCAGGATCAGGCGCGAGCCAGACGTCAGGAAATCACCTCTGAAGCGGATTTTTACGGCTCTATGGACGGTGCGTCAAAATTTGTTAAAGGTGATGCCGTTGCCGGTTTGATCATCATGATCATCAATATTGTTGGCGGTCTTTTTATCGGCATTATCCAATACGATCTGAGCTTCGGTGAAGCGGTACAGATTTATACGCTGCTGACGATTGGTGACGGTTTGGTGGCGCAAATTCCTTCATTACTATTGTCGGTCGCTACCGCCATTATTGTTACGCGTGAGAATGAAGATCAGGAAATCGGCGCCGAACTGACCACTCAGCTGGGCAACAGAAGAGCGTTGTTTATTGCCACCGGTGTGCTGTTTGTAATGGGGATCGTGCCGGGTATGCCGCATATCGCGTTTCTGGGCCTGGCTGCTGTGGTGGGGGGCTATGCCTATTACGGTATGTGGAAAGAAAGCCGTGAGCAATCTCAGAGCCAGTTATCGGACGTGCAGAAAGAACAAACCTCGCAGACGACTGAAATTAAGGAGCTGGGCTGGGATGATGTACAGCACGTAGACACCATCGGACTGGAAGTGGGTTACAGACTGATCCCGCTGGTGGATAAGAGCCAGGGGGGCGAATTGCTGGCGCGCATTAAAGGGGTGCGCAAAAAGTTATCTCAGGAGCTGGGTTTTCTGGTGCCGCCGGTGCATATTCGCGACAATCTGGATCTCAACCCGAATACCTACACCATCGCCATGCTGGGCGTGACAATTGGTGAGGCCGACATTAATCATGACAGTGAACTGGCCATCAATCCCGGTCAGGTGTTTGGCAAGCTCGAGGGTAAAGCCACCAAAGATCCTGCCTTTGGCCTGGATGCGGTATGGATCAAACCCGAACAGCGCGAACATGCTCAGACTCTTGGCTACACCGTGGTGGATGCTGCCACCGTAGTGGCCACTCACTTAAGCCAGTTGCTAACAAATAACGCCTATCAGTTGCTCGGCTATGAAGAGGTGCAGCAGTTGCTGGATATGCTCGGTAAGAGCAATCCTAAACTGGTAGAGGGTCTGATTCCCGATATTCTGCCTATGAGCACAGTCGTGAAAGTTCTCCAGACGCTACTTTACGAAGGTGTACCTATCCGCGATCTGCGCACGATTATTCAGACCCTGTGTGAATACGGACCTAAGAGTCAAGATCCCGACGTACTGGTGTCGGCCGTACGCATTGCTCTGAAGCGTCTGATCGTGCAGGAGGTCAATGGCGGCGGTCATGAAATTCCGGTTATTACCCTCGCTCCTGAGCTGGAACAGATGTTGCATCAGTCTCTGCAGGCAGGCGGCGGTGAAGGGGCTGGTATTGAGCCAGGCCTGGCTGAGAAATTACAGCAATCTTTAAGTGAGGCGTCGCAGCAACAGGAGCTGGCTGGGGAGCCTTCTGTACTGTTGACTTCGGGCATGCTCAGACCGGTACTGTCACGCTTCCTCAAACACGCTATAGCCGGTTTACATGTGTTGTCGTATCAGGAAATTCCTGATGATAAACAAATCAAGATTGTCAGTGCCGTAGGTCAATAAATTCAGTTGTTATTGCGACTGACAAGGGGGTAAAAAGTGAAAATCAGACGTTTCTACGGAAAAGACATGCGTGATGCCTTAAACCAGGTCAAAGAAGAACTGGGCGGCGATGCAGTAATTATGTCGAATAAGAAGGTTGCCGAAGGCATCGAAATAGTGGCTGCGTATGATAAAGAGCCGGTAAAAAAAGCCGGAGAACGTCAGAGCCAGCCGGCGTCAGGCGCCAATGCCGAGCCACTGAAAAGTCGGCAGCAGGGTGCTCCCGGCAGAGCGGCGAAACCCCGGGGCACCCCCAGCCTCAGCGAAATCATTGGTGATTCTGGCCCTGACAGTTTGCGTGCCTTGCTCGAGAAGCAGAACAAACAGGCAGAGAGCAATTCAGCACCGGTAAACCCGCCAGGAAATGCACAACCCAGACCTGCGTCTCTGTCATCTGCAACACCCACTGCCGCCCCCGCACAGCATGATGATAAGGCCATGGATGACATTCGCCAGGAATTACAATCTCTGAGAAACGTGCTTGAATTTCAGGTATCCGGTCTGCTCAAACAAGAACGTCAGCAATCGCGCCCCTTACATAGCTATTTGATTAATCAGCTCCAGCGTCTTGGTATTACTTCGTCGCTGGCAGAACAGGTGGTTTCTTATGCCCCGCCTAACTGTGAACAGCGTGATGCCTGGAAGTTTTTGCTTAAATTGCTGATGAACCGGGTGCATACCAGCAACAACGAGATTTTGACACAGGGCGGGGTGGTCGCGCTGGTAGGGCCAACGGGAACCGGCAAAACCACCACCATAGCCAAGCTGGCTGCACAGTATGCCCGCCAGCATGGTCATCAGCAAGTGGCACTGATCACCACTGACAGTTACCGGATTGCCGCTTATGAACAACTGGCCACTTACGGCAAAATAATCGGCTGCAATGTGAAAAAAGCCAGCACTGCAGAAGAGTTGTCAGATTTGCTCTACCAGTTCCGCAACAAGGGCCTTGTACTCATAGACACTGCAGGTTTCGGACAAAGAGACGCCAGACTAATCAAACAGTTAGATACCTTGCGCCAGTCATCTTGTGCTAATATCAAACATTATCTGGTTTTGGCAGCTAATGCGCAGCATCAGGTGATGGAGCATACGTTAAATACCTACAGGCAGATTTCTTTACAGGGCTGTATTTTCACTAAACTGGATGAGTGTTACAGTCTTGGCGAGGCTATCAGCCTGGCGGTAGAGCACAGGCTTCCTGTGGGTTATCTGACCGATGGGCAGAAAGTGCCTGAAGATATCAAGGTTGCGGACGGAAAATATCTTATTTCATGTGCAGCCAGGCTTTATAAGCAGTATGCTTCAGTACCCACGAGAACTCAGCAGGTTGCAAACTCAGCAGTATCATTATGATTGAGGATCAAGCGAGTAGCTTAAGACGAATGAATCAACCCAATTTAATTAAAGTTATCGCTGTGACAGGCGGCAAAGGTGGAGTAGGCAAGACCAATATTACCCTGAATACCGCTATCGCCATGGCGAGGCAAGGCAAACGGGTGATGGTTCTTGATGCCGACCTCGGGTTGGCCAATATCGATGTGATGTTGGGCCTGAGGGTGGAAAAAAACCTTTCTCATGTATTATCCGGTGAATGTCTGCTCGAAGATGTATTGGTGGAAGGGCCTGCGGGGATTAAAATTGCCCCGGCCACCTCCGGCACGCAGTCGATGACGGAACTTACCCCAACAGAGCACGCCGGTTTAATCCGGGCCTTTAGTGAGCTTCAGAGCAAAATTGATGTACTGATTGTAGATACTGCTGCCGGTATCTCCGATATGGTGCTGAGCTTTTCCCGCGCCGCACAGGATATTATGGTGGTGGTATGTGATGAGCCCACCTCGCTGACTGATGCCTATGCACTGATTAAAATACTCAACCGTGACCATGGCGTGTTTCGTTTTAAAGTTGTGGCAAACATGGTGCGCAATCTGCGTGAAGGTCAGGAACTCTTTGCTAAGCTATCCAAAGTAACAAACCGATTTTTAGATGTGGCGCTGGAGTTGGTGGCAACGGTGCCTTTTGATGAGAATATCCGTAAGGCCGTGCGCAAGCAAAAAGCGATTGTTGAGGTGTTTCCGGGCTCTCCTGCCGCAATTGCCATAAACAATTTAGCCAAACAGGCGCTTAAGTGGCCTGTTCCGGCGCAACCAGGCGGACATCTGGAGTTTTTCCTGGAGCAATTAGTTGATCGAGGGACTGAGGTGCAGAGAGATAAAGTGTGAATAATAAAGCCGCTGCCTATCAGCAACTGGATGATAAACGTAAGCTTGTTGAGCAACATGCTTCGCTGGTAAAGCGCATTGCTCATCATCTGATGGCGAGACTCCCTGCAAGTGTTTTAGTTGACGATTTAATTCAGGCTGGCATGATTGGCTTACTTGAGGCGTCAAAAAACTTTGACGGTTCAAAGGGAGCCAGTTTTGAAACCTTTGCCGGTATCCGAATTCGTGGTGCCATGCTCGATGAGATTCGCAAAGGTGACTGGACGCCAAGATCAGTGCACAAAAATGGTCGTGCCATTGCCGAAGCTATCTCGCAGGTAGAAAAGGAAACCGGGCGCGATGCCAGAGATCATGAAGTCGCGGAACAGTTACAGGTGGGGATGGCTGATTACCATCAGATGCTTAATGAAGTGAATGCCGGCCGTATGGTGGGTATAGAAGATTTAGGTATCACAGAAGATGTGATCACCACCGAACAAAGCCGTGGTTCAGATGCGCCTTTTGACGATTTGTTACAGGGATCGTTTCAAAAAGCACTGGCCCATGCTATTACTACCTTGCCGGAACGCGAGGCCATCGTATTATCACTTTATTACGATGAGGAATTGAACCTGAGGGAGATAGGTGAAGTACTGGAAGTAAGCGAATCGAGGATCAGCCAGATTCACTCTCAGGCGATGCTCAGATTGAAAGCCAGGATGCAATCCTGGCGAGTTGAATGATTTTCAATAAGAATAACAGCTAGTTGAATCCTCACTGGAGGCAGTTTTGGATAAAAATATGAAAATTCTCGTTGTTGACGACTTTTCAACAATGAGACGTATAATCAAGAACTTACTTAAAGATCTGGGCTTCACCAATGTGCAGGAAGCCGACGACGGCAATACCGCCCTGCCCATGTTGCAGCAAGGGGATTTCGACTTTGTCATTACCGACTGGAACATGCCGGGGATGCAGGGGATTGATTTGCTCAGAGCCATTCGCTCCGATGACAGTCTTAAGCATCTGCCGGTGTTAATGGTGACGGCTGAAGCCAAGAAAGAGCAAATCGTCGCTGCCGCTCAGGCCGGTGTTAACGGCTATGTCGTGAAGCCCTTTACTGCTGCGACTCTGAAAGAGAAGCTGGACAAGATATTTGAGCGTCTTGGGTAATCGGGGTGGATCCTGAACAAAGAGGGACACCTGCATGACAGATGAAGCACCTATTTCACTAGAAGATGCCCGCCGTCTGGTTGAGCTGCTTGAAGCAGGAGATAACCAGGCCGCAGGTGAATTACTGGAACAAGTCACTGAGCATGATTCCGTGGAGTTGTTTGCCGAAGTGGGTAAACTGACCCGGCAACTGCATGATTCACTAAATAATTTTCAGCTCGATGCGCGTATTGCCAATCTGGCTAATGAAGATATTCCTGACGCCCAGACGCGGCTCAATTACGTCATTGAAACTACAGAAAATGCTGCTAACCGCACCATGGACGCGGTGGAAACCAGCATGCCTATCGCTGAGCAACTGAATGCCAAGATAAGCGGGATACTGCCGGAGTGGAAAAAGCTGATGACCCGGCAGATAGAGCTGGGTGAGTTTAAGACCCTCTGTCATGATCTTGACCGGATTCTTGAAGACGCCAGCAGTGAATCGGCTAAACTCAATGAATTGCTCACAGAAGTCCTTATGGCGCAGGGTTATCAGGATCTGACCGGGCAGGTAATTCGCCGGGTTATTGAGCTGGTCAAAGAGGTTGAAGATAACCTGGTGCATATGCTGACCATGTTTGGTGAGCCGGAAGTTGATGAAAATTCTAATAATTCTGACAAAAAGTCCGATAAAGAACTGGCTGAAGGACCGATAATTGATGCTGACAGTCGGGATGATGTGGTATCGGGTCAGGATGACGTAGATGATCTACTCTCAAGCTTAGGGTTTTAAGGAGCTGACGCATGTCGTTTGACGTTGACGAGGATATCCTGCAAGACTTTCTGGTAGAAGCCGGAGAGATACTGGAACAACTTCAGGAACAGCTTGTCGATCTGGAGAATAATCCCGAAGACGCCGACTTGCTGAATGCAATTTTTCGCGGTTTCCACACGGTGAAAGGTGGTGCCGGATTTCTGTCGTTAACCGCGCTGGTTGATGCCTGCCATGGTGCAGAGAATGTGTTTGATACATTGCGCAATGGTCAGCGGGAAGTCACTTCCGAGCTGATGGATGTGATCCTGCAGGCGCTGGATTGCATTAACGAGATGTTCGCCAACGTTAAAGCCCGTGAAGAGCTCACCCCTGCTGAACCGGAATTACTCGAAGCACTACACCGGCTGAGCAAGCCGCAAACGGAAGATGAAGTTCCGGTAGAAGTACCATCGCCCGCACCCACACCAGCCACTGCAGCAGACGAGAGCGCAGCGGGTAATGACGGTACCGATACGTCTCAAAGTGGCGATATCGATGAGATTACCGAAGATGAATTCGATAAGTTGCTGGATGAATTGCATGGTCCCGGCGCCGGGCCATCGAAACCGGATAGCGACGCGTCAGTTCCGGAAAAGAGCAAAGATGAAGCACCAGCCTCACCTCAGACCGCCTCGGGCGATGATGACGATATTACTGATGATGAATTTGAGGCCTTGCTCGATCAGTTACATGGTGAAGGGAATTTTAAGGCCCCGGAACAAGATGAAGCCAGTCAGCCTGAAGCCAGCAGTGGGCAGGGTGATGACGAAATAAGTGATGACGAGTTTGAAGCATTACTGGATCAGTTGCATGGCTCCGGTAAAGGCCCAAATGCGGCAGAAAAGGCCGCCGCTAAAGCCGCCGAAGAAAAGGCCGCTGCGCCAGCTTCTGCGGCTCCCAAACCTTCACCGGCACCCTCTAAGGCTCCGTCACCGGCTCCAGCTCCCAAGGCTGCTCCGGTAGCGGCTGCGGCGAAAAAAGAAGATAAAAAGCCTGCCCCACCTCCGGCTGAAACCACCGTCAGGGTGGATACCAAACGCCTGGATGAGATTATGAATATGGTGGGTGAACTGGTACTGGTCAGAAACCGGTTACTCAGCCTGGGTATCAATATTGCCGATGAGAGCATGTCCAAGGCCATTGCCAACCTGGATGTGGTTACCGGTGATTTGCAGGGTGCGGTAATGAAAACCCGGATGCAACCGATCAAAAAAGTATTTGGTCGTTTCCCGCGTGTGGTACGTGACCTTGCCCGCAGCCTGAAAAAAGAAATTAACCTGAAACTGGTGGGGGAAGATACAGACCTGGATAAAAATCTGGTTGAAGCCCTTGCCGATCCGCTGGTGCATCTGGTGCGTAATTCAGTGGACCATGGCATTGAGATGCCCGACGAGCGGGAAGCCGAAGGAAAAACCCGTACCGGTTCAGTTACCTTATCGGCTTCTCAGGAAGGGGATCATATTCTGCTTACCATCGAAGATGATGGTAAGGGCATGGATCCTGACAAGCTTAAAGAAATCGCCATTAGTCGCGGTGTACTGGATGCGGATGCGGCAGCGCGGATGTCGGACGTGGAAGCCTTTAATCTGATATTTGCCCCTGGTTTTTCCACCAAAACAGAGATTTCTGATATTTCCGGCCGTGGCGTTGGTATGGACGTGGTTAAAACCAAGATAAACCAGCTAAACGGTACCGTGCATATTGACTCTCAGCTGGGCGTGGGCACTAAACTGGAAATCAAGGTGCCACTGACGCTGGCCATTTTGCCAACCCTGATGGTGGTTGTGGGTGAGCAGACCTTTGCGTTGCCACTGGCGGCGGTAAGTGAAATTATTAACGTTGACCTTGAGCGCACTAATACCGTGGACGGTCATCTGACCATGATTGTGCGTAATAAGGCCATTCCATTGTTTTATCTCAAGGAATGGTTGCACCGTGGACCTGGCAAGCCTCAGGTGGATCGTGGTAAGGGGCATGTGGTTGTTGTTCAGATTGGTACGCAGCAATTTGGTTTTGTAGTGGATTCGCTGATCGGTCAGGAAGAAGTGGTGATTAAACCTCTGGATGCTTTGTTGCAGGGGACTCCTGGTATGGCCGGTGCCACTATTACCAGTGACGGTGGTATTGCTCTGATTCTGGATATTCCCAGCCTGCTCAAACGCTACGCCCGTAAAGGTATGAAAGACTTAAGAAAAGCAGTGAACTAATGCAGTATAAAGTGCTGGTGGTTGATGATTCGACTTTTTTTCGCAAAAGGGTCGCTGATTTTCTGGAGCAGGATCCGGGCCTGACGGTGGTGGGGCAGGCCAGAAATGGCCAGGAAGCCATCGACATGGCTGCCAGCCTCAGCCCCGATGTGATTACCATGGACGTGGAAATGCCGGTGATGGATGGGATTACGGCAGTAAAAAAAATTATGGCACAAAAACCGGTGCCCATTCTGATGTTTTCTTCTCTTACCCACGATGGTGCCGAAGCCACCCTGAATGCGCTCGATGCCGGGGCGCTGGATTTTTTACCCAAAAAATTTGAAGATATTGCGCGCGAGCGAACCGAAGCGATATCGCTGTTACAGCAGCGGGTTAAGGCATTGGCACGGCGCCGTATATTTGCCCGGCCGGCCACATCGAGACCCGTATTCAGGACCCCCGCGACAGAGACCCAAACCCCCAGGTCGACGCCTGCAAAAGCGCCACTTAAAAGCGGTTCTGGCAAACGCTATGCTGCGCTGGCGATCGGAGCATCCACCGGCGGCCCGGTGGCTTTGCAGACGGTGTTGACTGAATTGCCGGCCAGTTTTTCCTATCCTATTTTTCTGATTCAGCACATGCCAGGTACGTTTACCAGTGCCTTTGCCGCCAGAATGAATAATCTGTGTAAGATTAATGTCAAGGAGGCGGAGAATGGCGAGATTGCGAAGCCCGGATGGGCTTATCTGGCGCCCGGCGGCAAGCAGATGTTGTTCGAGGGAACGAGCAGGGCACCGCGGATTCGTATCGTGGAAGATAAAGATCAAAGCAATATCACCTATAAACCCAGTGTCGATTTGAGTTTTGCTTCCCTGGCACGGATCTATGGTGGTGATGTACTGGCGGTGATCCTCACCGGAATGGGGGCCGATGGCAGAGAGGGAGCCCGTTCACTGAAATCCCGTGGTGCAAGTATCTGGGCTCAGGACGAAAAAACCTGTGTGGTGTATGGCATGCCGCAGGCGGTGGCTGCAGCAGGTATCTCATCAGAATCTATGCCTCTGGGTGATATTGCCGCAAATATCAAAACGGAAATGTCAGTGCGCGGCTGACCCGTATTGATGTAGGGCGTGTTGACCTTTTGTGTATATTCTTGCAGCAGTTTGTAGCGCATTTAGACAAGGCAGAGTAAATGTGGTGTAGTCAGTGATCGTCTGGACCGTTGCCAATCAAAAAGGTGGGGTAGGTAAGACCACCACCACTGTGACCCTGGGGGCCTTGCTTGCTCTGCAGGGAAAACGGGTGGTGCTGGTGGATACCGATCCTCATGCATCCCTGAGTTATTATTTTGGTGTTGATTCAGAAGAGCTTTCCAGCAGTGTGTATGACATATTTATGGCGGGCAGGTCGTTAACGGCCGATACGGTGCTGGATTGTTTGTGCCCGACTAAGCTGGACTCATTATTTTTATTACCTGCAGCCATGGCGCTGGCTACTCTGGACAGGAGCATGGGGAACCAGGGCGGTATGGGATTAATCCTGAAAAGAGCCTTACAGGCGATTGAGGGCGAGTTTGACTATGCCCTGATCGATTGCCCGCCGGTGCTGGGCGTGCTGATGGTTAATGCTCTGGCGGCGTGTGAGCGCATTCTGGTGCCGGTACAGACTGAATTTCTGGCCCTTAAGGGCTTAGACAGAATGATGCATACGCTGGAGATTATGCGTAAATCCAAAACTGAAGATTATCAGTATACTATAGTGCCTACTATGTTTGATAAACGTACTAATGCTGCCATGGAGTCGTATCAGGCGCTACGCAAGACCTATGGTGATAGTGTCTGGAGTGGTGTGATTCCGGTGGATACCCGTTTTCGCGATGCCAGTCAGGCACAGAGCCCACCACCGGTGTTTTGTCCAAAAAGCCGTGGTGTGTATGCCTATGCCAGTTTGCTTAAACATCTGCAATCGCTGCGGGGGCAGGCATGACTAAAGGCCAGTTTGCCAATGAAGGGGTGATGGAGGATTATCTTGATGCCTTGCTCACTGATGATCCTGTTATTGAAAACGTGCAGAAGCAGTCCGTTGCAAGGTTGCTGGAGCAGGCTAAGCTTGAAGAAGTCACAAGAGTAGCCGAGAAACCTGTATCTCTGGCAGAGCCTAAACCGGCGCCACCAGAGTCAGACCTGGAAGAACAGGACGCATTGGCGGAGAAAATCCAACAGAATCCGCCAGCGCTGCCGACACAACAAGAACAGGCAGAATATCGACAGGGCAGTTTCCAGGCATTATTTTTTAAGGTGGCTGGTTTAACCCTGGCGGTTCCACTGACTGAACTGGGCGGTATTCATAAGCAGGACAAGACTTCTGCGCTGATCGGCAAACCGGATTGGTTTACCGGTGTGATGTTGCACAGAGAGGAAAAACTCAATGTGGTGGATACTGCACAATGGGTAATGCCAGAAAAATACGATGAAACACTGGCAGAATCCTTAAATTATCAATATCTTATTATGTTAGGTGACAGTGGTTGGGGTTTATCCTGTGAATCACTGGTGAATACGGTCAAGCTGGAACAGGATGATGTGAAATGGCGTGAACATCACGGCAAACGTCCCTGGTTAGCTGGCCTGGTGAAAGAAAAAATGTGTGCCCTTATTGATGCTTCCCAACTGGTTTATATGCTGGAGCAGGGGCTGAACAGTAATGACGAAGACGATGCCCGGGAGCCAGTCTTATGAGTGACGACAGAACCAGCAGCAATGCTGCAACAGACGCAGATGAAGTCCTGCAGTGGGTAACCTTCAAACTCGGTGAGGAAACCTATGGCATTAATGTCATGCAGGTACAGGAAGTACTGCGCTATTCCGAGATCGCCCCGGTACCGGGAGCCCCTGATTACGTGCTGGGTATTATTAACCTGCGCGGAAATGTGGTGACAGTGATTGACACCCGCTCCCGTTTTGGCCTGGAAACCAGTGATGTAACCGATAATTCACGAATTGTGATTATTGAATCTGAACAGCAGGTGGTGGGTATTCTGGTGGACAGTGTGGCCGAAGTGGTTTACCTCAAGTCTTCTGAAATCGATAGCGCACCTAATGTGGGCACAGAAGAAAGCGCCAAGTTTATTCAGGGAGTGTGTAACCGCGAGGGGCAGCTGCTGATTCTGGTTGACCTGAATAAATTGCTGACAGACGAAGAATGGGATGAGATCACCAGCCTGTAATGGTGATGGATTGATCTGTCCCGGTTCGCCGGGACTTCAGCTCACCGTATCACAACATCTTTTGGCTTTTACACTTCGTATTGCGGGCAATAATGCCCACTTCTTTTCCCAGCCAGCAAGGATGTTGCCGGACCTTCTATGACCATTATTGAAATCTCCCTGATTATTTTACTGGTGTTGTTCGGCATTGGCGCTGCGCTGTTGTTGTGGCGACAGCAATCCCAGAGCGCCAATGTTACTGCCCTGACTGAGCAGTTGCAGGAACAACAACGGCAACTGACGCTTTTAAACGAAGGGCTCCACGAATTGCGCACCGGCAATATTGGTGTGGGAAAAAAAGTTAAGGCCCTGGAAGCACAACTGCAGCAGTTGCGGGAAAAGCAGCAGGAACTGGAGGAAATGGAGCCAGACAGTAAACTGTACACCGGCGCAGTAAAACTGCTGAAGCGCGGCGCCAGCGTTGAAGACGTGATGCAGGAATGCGAGCTGCCCAGAGCCGAAGCCGAGCTGCTGTTCAGTATTCATGGTAGGGGATAGTACCCGGTTATCAGCGTTCAGCTATCAGGCTTTAGTCTCCGCGTCCTCCGCGGTAAATTTACCNAGCTATCAGGCTTTAGTCTCCGCGTCCTCCGCGGTAAATTTACCATCACCAAAGGGCACTGGATGCCCAGCAACCATTGAATTAGCGATCTGCTAATCAATAACACTCTGTTATCAAAGGTGCTGGACAAGCCCGATAACAACATTCGGGCATGACAGAGGGGCGTTCCTGCAGCAGTTGGCGGAAACCCGGCGCCTTTATCTTTACCTCTGAAAACACTTGGGTATGACAGTGTCTGCGCTGGTTGTTTGTGATGAATGTTGATAAAACAGTGTGCCCTCTGCGAGGATTTTTTGCTTGAGGCTGGTATTCGTCAGCGTATCAAGGTGCAGAACATCCAATTTAAATGCCAGAGGCAAGGCATCCAGCTCATTCCACAAGTGGGTAAAGTCCTCTTCTGAAAGCCGGGAACCACATACAGCCAAATCAATATCCGAATAGGGTTTGAAGTTATTGCTTGCTCTGGAGCCAAAAAGCAGCACTTTATTCACTGCCGGAAAACGACTGAACACTTCTTTGAGCTGAAACTCAACAGTGTCAGACAGACCGCTTTGCTGAATCACCATTGTTTTGCGACGCAGGCCAGTTGTTGAAAAAGCGCCAGCCCCTGTTCGGCAATAAACTGATAGACTGACTCGGCCAGGGATTCGTCATAGGTGTGTGTGGTCAGATTTCTTTGCTTCTGCAATTCGCTCCAGAGATTGCCATCCTGTATAAATCCGGCAACAAGCGATTCCTGAAAAACCTGTCTGGGTGTTCTGGCTTCCAGTCCTTCTTCTTCAAGTTTAAGCTTGAGCATTTTCCAGGAAAGTTCGTAACTGAATTCGAAACGCTGAATAACAGAATCACGAATAAACTCATCCTTGGGTTGTTGTACAGCCCTTTCCAATTGGGAAGTGGCCTTTAAGAATTCTTCGGTGCGTTCTTTTAATCTATGCATGGCTCTGATGTTTATCTTTGTATTGGGGTACCAGCTACAAAAGGTTGATAGCTTCGACCGCGCGATGACCGAAGTCCTTAAGGTAGCGATAGTCGAGGCTTTTGACGACTTTTTTGACGATATCACGGTCCAGATTCAGATAGTCATGTACCAGAGCATTCCTCAGGCCGATGATTTTTTTCCACCTGAGTAATTCGTCCGGTGTTATTTTTCCACATTCAGCTAAAGCCTGGAAAGTCTGATAGGCATTGGTGCCGGTTTGTTTTCCCAGCCCTTTTAACCAGTGTTTAGCCAGCCCAATGTTTGTCTCCGTCAACATTTGCAGTACTCTTTCTGCAACTAAACAATCGCGCCGGTTAAGATCTGAATCAGCGGACAACATGTCCAGCTCTCGGATACATTCATCAATGTGTACCGATACTTCTTTCAGATAGAGTTTTAAGCCCTTATCAACCATGCTCAGCCTCATATTCGGCAAACTCGTACATACTGTAGACCCGCTGGGTTTGCCGGTATAGCTCTGCGCCGTCTTTACAGTGCACTACCTTGCCGTACTCGACAATATTGTATGCCAGGAAGATGGGTGCCTGGCTGATTTCAACCACTGACAAGGTATTGTCAGGCAGGTTTAATTCACTTGCCCATTCGATGGCCAGTTCTTCAGCAACCAATTGTTTATCTTCACACCCGGCAGGCAACCTTATGGCTAAATCAATATCACTGTCAGGGCGTTCGGTATTCTTTGCTCTTGAACCATACAGCCACAGGACTTTTACCTCTGCTGTGGTTTCAGCAAGTTCAACAAGCCTGGGAATCAGCGATTGGGTTTTCATGGGTACGCTCTGAAAGGGAAATAGCTTGTTCGACAAACTAGCATAATCAGGGCTGTTTTTCACCAAAGCCAGCGTCTTAAAGCTTGACGGATAAATAAAGATCGCTGGATACCCGATAACGGCATTCGGGTATGACGAACGGTGGTCCCCGCGGAAGTTGGCGGGAACCCAGCGCCCTTAAACCTTCCCTTATCAGAAAGAGCAACATTCATGTGTCCAGTCAGGTAGGTAGCCTGAATGCAGCGAAGCGGACTTGTCCAGCACCTTTGATTAGTCTTAGTAAAGAGGTGATTCTGTTAGAGCTTCAAAGGCTGCTGGAATCCGGGAGCAATGCCCGGTATGACGCGCTAATCCTGCAGTCCGGTGGCCTTTTTAGTGTAAGTCTGGGCTTTATATCTGGACACCTGATGAAGTCCATGGCACCACGATGCCGTTAGGTCGATAAGAACAGTACACGCGAAAGCTCATTAAGGGCCGAAGGAACAAATGCCTTCAGTCAGAGGCCGGATATACGGGAGCAAACCTGTCCATGCTATCAGCGCCAAACACCTTGCAAAAGGGGAGGAGACCATCTCATCGCTCTACATGGTGTGTAGTAGATCGGACTTCAGTCCGACAAGAGAGGCGATTGCGCGAACGCCTGTGTTGAAACGCTTTTACTACCGTTTTACTCAATGTCATGTTATTTTCTCGCGCTGCCTAAGACGCGGGAGCGTCGAACTATTTAGCGAGCCCACCATATGGAATGTGGCGTGATCAATGAAGTGAACTGAAACTCTTATGAAGCCGACGACAGAAAAAAAGCATATCTATATCCTCAGCGCATCTGACAGATTCAATTATGGGGACTTGTTATTTCCTATTGTTGCCAAACATGAACTTGGCAAGCTTGGGGATTATGAGTTTCATAATATTGCTACAGTTAAATCGAATTTGGCGTCTTGCGGTGCAATGGCGACAGAAAGCTACAAAACGCTGCTTAGATTTAATGATATTCCGTCGGGCTCCTTATTATTGGTCGCAGGAGGTCAGGTTCTTAATGCAAACTGGTCGAGGCTAATCAGTTTTTTGCATCCTGTTTATCACTGGATATATGAAAAATATCACGGAGAACGGCTGGAAAAGCTTACAAAGTGGTTGTTTGGCAAAAATTCGGTTTCTTATCCCTTTATGCCCTCTTCTCCAGCTATTTTTGAGCGCATGAAAGTAGTCTATCACGCCGTAGGAGGTGGAGTCCCAAAACTGCCTGGGCAACGTAAAGAGGTAGGTCCTGGCCTGACTAATGCAAAATATATCAGCGTAAGAGAGACTGAAACCCGTCGGGTACTTAAAAACAACTTTGCAGTAAACGCGACGTTGGTGCCTGACTCTGTTGCTGTTATCAGTGATATCTACCCTAAATCCAGTTTGCAGCGGCCGCTTAAGAAGGATTATGTCTGTGTTCAGTTTGGATACCAGAAAAGTAAGGGGAAATTGCCTGTCATTCTGGCTCAGTTGAAGAAGATCCATAATCAGCATGGACTGCAGGTGGGGCTATTGTCGATTGGAAACTGCCCGGGCCACGATGATCAGGAAGCCGTCAAGTGGCTGAAGGATAATGCTGACTTCCCTGTACATATATTACCTTGCGATACGATTGACCAAATAACGGCGGCTCTGGCTCATACAAGTTTGTTTATCGGCACCAGTTTACATGGTGTGATTGTATCAATGTCCTATGGTAACCCTTTCGTGGGTGTGAATAAGCTCGTCCGCAAGGTTGATGCATACACCAGAACCTGGGCACCTGAATATCTGCAAGGTTCGGTAGGCTTTGTGAAAATCGCTGCTGCGGCATCAGAACGGCTGGCTGCTCATCAGAGTTACGAAGAGATCATTGCAGAGCATAAAAAAAGGGTGCGTGATTCTTTTGGCAAAATTGATCAGATTGCGAAAAACGGCCCAAAAACTGTGTTATGAGTCGTGTTACTTCCGCGCTTGTATATACGCAAATATACTGCCGTATATAGCGATAACGGGATTAAATTCGCTTTTGGCGGGTATTCTGTAACACTTGTAGGTTATTTGAGATTACTAATAACAACAATTTGAATCAATTAAATAAATGATTAACGCTGGCGGGATTGGCCGTTATTTTGGTACTATTCAGCCCCGTCGGGCAAAGCCATGCCGACTTTTCAATGAAGGATTGCTACACAAACTAAATATGCGAAACATTGCAGAGTGGATCACACCGCAAACTATGGTTTGTCGAAATAGAATGCAGTCGATATCTGTAGCTCTATTTATTTCGCCGAGCTCAGGGATGCCGGGCTTGTCCATTGTCTATGAGTTGTTAATACGTACAAAAAAAAGGATTTTATAGTTCGTGCTTAATCATCTCCAATTCATGCCTATTTTTACTGCATTTTTTGTGGCCTTGCTACTTCTGGTCGTTATGACGCCTGTAGCCCATCAATGGGGCCTGGTTGACCAACCTGACTATCGCAAGAACCATAAGGGTATTGTTCCTTTGACTGGCGGTTTGGCCATGTTCGTTGCGATCCTGGTGGCCAGCTTCGTGACTGATTTCTGGCTCAAGAATGATCCCCAGTACTTCACTGCTGCAGCAGTTGTTGTGACGTTGGGGATGCTTGATGATCGGTTCGATCTCAGCGCGAAAGGTCGGCTGGCGTTTCAGTTTGGCGTGGCGGCAATAATGGCCTGGAGTGCCCAGAATTATCTGACTTCTTTGGGTGACTTAATCGGTTTTGGTGAAATTCATCTGGGCCTGGCCGGATACTTCCTTACTCTGGTTTGTGTTGTGGGAGTGATCAATGCCTTTAATATGATAGATGGTATTGATGGCCTGGCTGGTGGCATGAGTCTGGTGGTACTGCTGAGTGTCGTTTTTCTGTTGTTAGTATCAAAAAATGGCGCTGCCATAATGGGGCCTGTGCTGGTGATTTCAGCGCTGGTGCCGTTTCTTGCATTCAACCTGAGCATTAAGGGGTTTAAGGGCAATAAGATTTTTATGGGCGACTCCGGTAGTATGTTCATTGGTCTGACTATTGTCTGGTTGCTCGTAGAGTACACACAGGGCTCTCAGCCGGCGATGCGACCTATTACAGCTGTGTGGTTGATCGGTCTTCCTTTGATGGACATGGCGGCTATCATGTATCGCAGGGCACGCAAAGGGCAGTCTGTTCTCAAGCCAGATCGCCAACACCTGCATAACATATTTATTCGTGCAGGCTTGTCGTCTAAGAAATCACTGGTTGCCATTCTGTTGCTGGGGAGTCTCTACGCGTTCGTCGGTATTGCCAGTGAAATGCTTAAGGTTCCTGAATACATTATGTTCTTTGCCTTTCTGATTCTGTTGGTTGTATACAGTTATGTTATTCAGAATATCTGGATCATACTTCGCAGATTACGGCGTTTAAGAAAATCCGCTTTTCCGATATCCTGATTGATAGTCAGTCTTATCTGGCTGTATTTGACACATTTTGATCTGTGTCTCTGTGATGTATACTGCCCTGCAGTAGCGCTTGGAACCCCGGCATTCCCGAACAATAACAATAAGCTTAATTCAGATGCATATTGATAAGAAATTATGTGTTGCCCTTGTTACATTGCTGGTAGTGGGCTGCGCCAACAAAATTACGCAACCCGTGGCCAGCATCCGGTTGGTCACAGGTGATGCTGACTCGGCCTTTGAGTCGGTTCCTCAGGCAGTCGCCTCCAATATTCTAAATGTGCCCGACGGAACTGATGTGAGTGTTGGTCAGCAGGTTGTATCGGTAGGGAAAAAGTACTTTTCAGCGGCGGGCATACCTTGTCGCCGATTGGACTGGAAAAGCAATGGTGAAATTCTGACCAAAGGTAACGCGATCTGCAAGGATAAGCGCAGTGAGCGTTGGCACTTTACCCAGCCCGTTATAGCTACATATGATGGGGGAGGCGCTGATAATGGGTAATGTTTTTCTGAATACCATGGCCAGGTTTGTTGTCCTTGTTCTGTTATTAGTCAGTGTTCTCAGTGTTTATAGTGCGGGCGCACAAAGCCCAGAGGAAATGCAGCAGATCCAACAGGCTCAGCAAGCTGCAGCAGAGCAAAAAGTTGATGTATCGCGTTATATTCAAAGTGAAAGTCGGTTCAAAAGATCGAGTTCAGGAGGCACGGAATCTATCCGTTCAGGTTCCTCAACCGGAGCTGGCGGGTTACGTCCTTTTGGTGCCAATCTTTTTGATGGCAGCTTTGAAGCTGAACGCAGTGATGGGCTGAATCCGACTTACAGGGTAGCACCTGGTGATAAGATATCTGTTCAGCTTTGGGGCACTGTTGAATTAGCAGAGGTGCTTACTGTTGATAATCAGGGAAATATCTTTATTCCTCAAATCGGTCCGGTTCCGGTTATCGATGTGCCTGCGACAGAAGTTAACCGGGTAGTTAAAGCAAAGATCCGTTCGGTATATACCAATAATGTAAATGCTTATGTAAATCTCCTTACCGCTACGCCTGTCAGTGTATTTGTGGCGGGACCGGTGATAAGGCCTGGGCAGTATGCGGGTTTACCCACAGATTCGATTCTTTATTTTCTTAAACGTGCCGGTGGTGTAGACCCCATTCGTGGTAGTTATCGCCGTATCACTGTGTTGCGGAACAATAATGCAGTACAGGAGTATGACCTGTATAAATTCATGCGCGAAGGGCGCTTACCATCATTTTCGTTTAAAGATGGTGATGTGATCTTAGTGGGCGAGCAAGGGCCAATGGTGACAGTAGAAGGCGCAGCCCGGTACCCGTTTCGATTTGAGCTAACTGAGCAACGTTCTAAAGGTTCAGATCTCACCTATTTCTCAAGACCACTGGCTAAAACCAGTCATGTCGCAATTACAGGAAATCGTCCGGATGGCCCGGTTTCTGTTTATGTTCCAATTGCTGAATTCGAAAATTTCGACATCTATGACGGTGATGTGGTGCTTTTCAATGATGATCTGCAACCTCAGGTTATCAGCGTTAAGATATCAGGAAGCTACATTGGTCCTTCTTTTTATACGGTTAAAAAGGACGCCCGGCTTTTAGATCTGCTGCCATATATTGAGGTAGATGCAGAACATGCAGATATCGACTCGATATATATTAAACGAGAGAGCGTAAAGGAACGGCAGCGGGAGTTGCTCGATGAGTCGCTGAGAAGGCTGGAAAGAAGTGTTTTCACAGCTCCGGCATCTTCTGATGGCGAAGCGCGTATTCGTGCTCAGGAAGCTGAATTAGTGATGCGCTTTGTAGAGCGAGCCCGGCAAGTAGAGCCATTGGGCAAAGTCGTGTTGTCAGAGCAGGGAAAAATCGCAAATATACGTCTGGAGCAGGGGGATGAAATTGTCATTCCGCTGAAGACCGATCTGGTTCAGGTTTCTGGCGAAGTGTTAATGCCCCAGGCCGTAGTGTACAACCCGAAAGCAAGACTTACGGATTATGTTGCCTGGGCGGGTGGTTACAGTGAACGGGCAGATGATGAACGGATTGCTGTTATCCATGCTAACGGCCTGACCACATTCTTTGAAACTGATGAGAGCAGTCATTGGTTCTCCAGCACAACCCAGGTAAAGATCCAGCCGGGAGATCAGATTATGGTTCTGCCCAGAGTTGATACCAAGCTGATCCAGAGCATCAAAGATATTACCCAGATTATTTATCAGGTAGCCCTGGCGGCGAATGTCGCTTTGGATTCAAATTAATCCGGAGCGGACTTACTGAGATGACCACAGTATTAAAGCGTAATAAATGGGAAATCTGGCGGGATGTCATTTTTGCCTTGTTCGCCCGGGAAATACGTGTGGGTTTCAATGACAAGTTTGGTATAAGTTGGGCCGTTGTGCAGCCCGTGGTGTTTATCTTTGTACTGGCCTTCATAAGAGGCCGGCTTGACAGTGGTGAAACTCATACCATCCCCACCTTTATCTTTATCGCCTTCGGCATGATTTTGATCCAGAGTTTTCTGCAGACCTTGTCCGCAGGTGCTTCTGCGATAAAAAAAAATAGGGCCCTGTTTGCTTTCCGCCAGGTTCAACCTCTCAGTGCAGTGATCGCTGCAGGCATGTTTGAGTTTATCGTTAAGCTGTTTGTGGTGATGGGCATTGCGTTGATTCTGTATTTTATTGGTATGGAAATGAAGCTTGCCGACCCTCTGAGTATCATTCTGTATTTCGTATCGCTCTGGCTTTTTGCGTTGTCCGTAGGTCTATTGTTTGGTCTTGCTGCTTTGTATATTCCTGAAGTAGAGAAGGTACAGACTTTAATGACCCGGCCCATGTTTTTTATTTCCGGAGTGTTTTTCTCACTTAAAGACTTTCCAGAGGAATACTGGTACTTGCTGAACTGGAACCCGATTCTGCATGCCATCGAGTTAGCGCGTTTTTCCGCTTATCCCTCATATGGTCTGGACGGAGTCAGCGTCAGCTATCTGTTGATCTCAACTCTTGTAGCGTTGTTTCTCGCCCTGGTTTGTTATCAAGGGTTCTGGAAGCAGGCGATAAGTAGATGATTCTGCTGGAAAATATTACAAAATACTACCATTCGGTATTGGGCCATCAGTATATCTTTCAGAATCTGAATTTCGAGATCCCCGGTGGCCATAATATCGCCATACTCGGGGCCAATGGTGCCGGTAAATCGACCTTATTTCGTCTAATTGCCGGCAGCGAATATCCCAACAAGGGCACTATCATCAGCGATCTGAGTATTTCCTGGCCGGTGGCATTGGCCACAGGGATTCATCAGCAGATGACCGGCAGAGAGAACACCCGTTTTATTGGCAGGATAAATGGAGTGGCAGACCTGGATGCATACGAGAAGCGGGTTAAAGGCTTTGCAGAGCTTGGACAACATTATGATCTACCTGTTAAGACGTATTCCAGTGGTATGCGTCCGAGATTAGCATTTGCATGTTCCATCGCGATAGACTTTGATGTTTATCTGATTGACGAAGTAACATCGGTAGGCGATGCATCTTTTCGTCGTAAGGCTAAAAAGGCCTTGTTTGAGCGCAGTGAACAGGCCAATGTCATTATGGTCAGCCATGATATGAAGGAACTCAGGCAGTTTTGTGACAGTGCTATTGTGCTGAGCAAAGGCAATTTAACTTTTTACAATGACCTTGAAGAAGGCATTAAGCATTATCAGGCATTATAGATATGACGCAGCAAGCCCAGCATGAATTGGAAGCCAGATTAGAAGCGTTTAAGAAGGAAAAGTTAGTATCCGGAGATTGGCTCAATCATGATGTCCTGATGGCCAAGGCGGAAAAACTGGAATACACCGATCCCGCCCTGGCGTTAAGAGTCTTTCAGCGAGCCAGAGTTCTTAATCCGGATTCTAAAGAGGTTAAGCAAAAAATTGCCAGCCTTAACCGAGATTTAAAAAAATCCAATCCTGAGGTCATGCGCAGCTCATCAAAGGAAACAGATGCTCAAGAGTCTGTCGGTGAGGCTGCGGAGGCAGCCGATGTGGTTCATGAACAGCCACAGGCACAAACCTTCACCCAGAAACTTCTAATCTGGCTGAAAAAGCCGGTTAGTATTTTTGTGCTATTGCCTTTTTTCGCATTTGCTTTCTATCAGCTGGTTTGGGCCAGCGACCGGTTTGAAAGCCAGGCACAATTGATTGTTCAGAAGCCCAGCGGCATGGCCACATTAGAACCTGCCATGGCAATGCTATCCGGTTTTACAGGGGGAGGCGGCGGCTCTGATACATCCCTCGTTGAGGCATTTATCTACTCAACAGATTTACTTGAATACCTGCAGCAGGAACTGGATATTTTTGCGCATTACAGCAGTAATGAATACGATATGTTCAGCAGGTTGTCGGCTTCGGCGAGTCGGGAAGACAAACTGGATTACTACAAAAAGCGGGTGGTTGCCGAGATAGATCAAACCTCACAGATCATCACGATAAAGGTGCAGGGGTATACGCCTGAATTTTCTAAAGCACTGACCGAAACCATAGTGGACAGGGCTGAGTGGTACATCAATAAAGTCGGTCATGACCTTGCTAAAGCGCAGTTAGCTTTTGTTCAGAATGAACATGCAATGGTTGAGGAACGGCTACAAAAAGCAAAATCTGAAATTCTTGCATTTCAACGCAAATACAATCTGCTTGATCCTGAAGCTGAGGGCATGGCGTTACAGCAAATTGCCTATGGCCTCGAAGGAGAAATAGCCAATAAGCAGGCAGAGTTAAGAGCATTACGTTCAAGTATGAGCGAGAGTGCGCCAATGGTGATGCGCTTGAAAGACCAGTTGTCCAGCCTCAGACAACAGCTTGTGGAGGAACGACAAAGGCTGACACAGGATATAGAGCGGGGCGATTCATCAGGTGAACTTGGGGTCAATGAAATTCTGGCAAATTTCGGCAATCTGAAAATGGATCTGGAATTTGCTATTGAGGCACTGGCCAGTTCGCAGGTTTCATTGGAAAAATCTCGTATAGAAGCCTATCGCCAGCTTAAGTATCTGGTAGTTATAGAGTCACCAACACTACCAGAAGAAGCAAAATATCCGGGGATCATATACAATCTCTCGCTGTTTTTGGCAGTAATTTTAATGATCTTCGGCGTAGGCAGTATCATACGTGCCACAGTGAATGAACTTAAATAAACCGGTCAGGATCCGGCGTATTCCATACGACACAGACAGTAAAGCAGGCAGGTTATGAGTAATAGAAAAGGTATTGTCCTGGCCGGAGGTTCCGGTACCAGACTCCACCCATTGACTCAGGTGATCAGTAAGCAACTGATGCCGGTTTATGACAAGCCAATGATTTATTACCCCGTTTCCACGCTGATGCTGGCCGGTATCCGGGACATATTGATTATTTCCACAGTGGAAGATCTACCCAGGTTCCAGGCATTGCTTGGGGATGGCAGTCATTGGGGACTGAATTTCAGTTATATTGTTCAGCCCTCACCGGATGGCCTGGCGCAGGCATTTATTCTCGGGGAAGAGTTTATTGGGAACGATCCCTGTACCCTGGTGTTGGGAGACAATATTTATTATGGCCATGATCTTCAGGTGGCGCTGATGAATGCAGCGGTACAATCTGATGGGGCAACGGTATTCGGCTATCATGTCAACGATCCTGAGCGATATGGCGTTGTTGAGTTTGACGATGACTGGAACGCACTTTCTATAGAGGAAAAGCCCACGAAACCTAAGTCGCGCTATGCGGTAACAGGGCTGTATTTCTATGATAATGATGTGGTGGAAATGGCCAAACAGGTTCAGCCATCTGAACGTGGCGAGCTGGAGATTACAGACCTGAACCTGCTTTATTTACAACAATCGAAACTCAGAGTTGAATTGATGGGGCGGGGATCCGCGTGGCTGGATACCGGCACGATAGATAGTCTGCTCGATGCGTCAAACTTTATTGCTGCCATTGAAAAACGCCAGGGTCTGAAAATAGCCTGTCCCGAAGAAATCGCTTATCGAAAGGGATATATCAGCGCGTCTCAGCTGGAGCAACTGGCTCGCCCTCTGGTAAAAAGCGGTTATGGTGACTATCTGATGCAAATCCTCCACGACAAGGTGAAGTAACTGAATATGCAAGTATTAGAAACTACGATTGCCGACGTTCATCTCATTCAGCCTAAAGTATTCGGTGACGAAAGAGGTTTTTTTCTCGAAACGTTCAGAGATGACTGGTTCCGGGCGCATTGCGCTGATGTGCATTTTGTACAGGACAATCACAGTAAATCAAGGCAGGGAATTTTACGTGGCCTGCATTATCAGGTTGAAAAGACACAGGGCAAACTAGTGCGTGTCGTTCAGGGTGAGGTCTACGATGTGGCTGTGGATATGCGCAAATCATCCCCAACCTTTGGTCAATGGTTTGGTGCGGTTCTCTCTGCAGAAAATCATCGTCAGATGTGGGTTCCGGCAGGTTTTGCTCATGGATTTTACGTCATGTCACCAACAGCCGAATTTGTTTATAAATGCACCGATTACTATCACCCTCAGGCAGAAGTCAGTATTCGTTATGATGACCCAGAGCTGAATATTGACTGGCCACTGATTGATGGGCAACCGCCGTCATTGTCAGAAAAGGATGACAAGGGTCTGGCTTTTAACGATGCGCCGACATTCTGATGAGTATGAACGATAGAATTGTGGTAATCGGCCGCAATGGTCAACTGGCGAAAGAGATTGCGAATCTTGCTGAACCCTCTGTTGTGGCGTTTTTGGGTCGGGAACAAATTGATCTGACGGACTATGCTGCATTGGCTGATGTGTTGAGGCGCTTTGCACCGACTGCCATCATCAATGCCGCAGCTTATACGGCTGTGGACCTGGCGGAGAAAGAGCCTGAACAGGCCTATCAGCTCAATCAACAAAGCGTGGAAAATCTGGCGCGCTATGCTCTGGCTGAGAACTGCCACCTGGTGCACGTGTCAACTGACTACGTATTTGCCGGTAATAAAGGCTCTCCCTACAAGGTTGATGATCCACACGACCCTCAGGGGGTGTATGGTGCCAGTAAGGCGGCAGGAGAGAGTGCGGTGCTCGATCACTGTGCTCAGAGCAGCTGCATAATACGCACCAGTTGGGTGTACTCCCGTCACGGAAATAACTTTGTTAAAACCATGCTCAGGCTGATGCAAGAAAAGCCTGAGCTGAACGTTATTGATGATCAGATTGGAACCCCCACTTCAGCATCTGGACTGACGGCTTGTTGTCTGATGGCTGCAAAAGAAACGGTCACAGGGATTCATCATTACACCGATGCCGGAGTCGCCAGCTGGTATGATTTTGCCATAGCGATTCAGGATCTGGGCTTACAAATGGGCCTGTTGAAGGAGTCTATTCCCATTAACCCCATACCGACCACTGCTTATCCAACGCCGGCAAAACGGCCCCATTATAGCGTGCTGGATAAAAGCACCCTGTCAGCAGCGTTTGAAGGGTTAAAATCAGAACACTGGCGACATGCTTTAGTACCAGTATTGGCACAATTGAAGGCCGATCAGAAAAGCAAGTAGTCCGTTACATATAGAGAAGAAATTAGCTGATGAACAAGAATCTGTTAGTCACCGGCGGTGCCGGTTTTATCGGAGCCAACTTTGTGCATTACTGGCTGGCAAAGCACCCGGACGATAAAGTGGTGGTATTGGATGCGCTGACCTATGCCGGTAATCAGGCCAGCCTGAATACGGTTGCACAGCATCCGGCATTCACCTTTATCAAAGGGGACATCTGCGACACCAACCTGGTGGAGGAACTGATTGAACAGCACCAGATTGATACTCTGGTGCATTTTGCGGCCGAATCTCATGTGGATCGTTCCATTACCGGCCCGGATGCGTTTATAGAAACGAATATTATCGGTACCTACAGTCTGCTTAAGGCCGCCAAGAAGAAGTGGATTGATGAACCCAAAGCCAATGGCCAATCACCGAAATCACACCGCTTTCATCATGTCAGCACTGACGAAGTTTACGGTACGCTGTCAGCCGAAGATCCGGCTTTCACAGAAGAAACGGCTTATGCTCCTAATTCGCCTTATTCAGCCAGTAAGGCTGCCAGTGACCATCTTGTCAGGGCTTACCACCATACCTATGGACTACAGGTTACCACCAGTAACTGCTCGAACAATTACGGCCCATATCACTTCCCTGAGAAGCTTATTCCGCTGATCATTACCAATATCCTACAGAACAACCCGTTGCCTGTTTATGGTGATGGGCAGCAAATTCGTGACTGGTTATATGTAGAAGATCATGCTCGTGGTATTGAACTGGTGCTGCAAAAAGGCCAGGTAGGGGAAAACTATAATATTGGTGGCCACAATGAATGGGCCAATATTGATATTGTTAAGCTGGTTTGCAGCCTGGTGGACAAAGCCTTTGCCGAAGATAGCTCTCTGGCGGAGCGTTTTTCCTCAGCCCAATCCGCCATGCAACAAAACAGCGCCTCGCTGATTACCTTTGTCGATGACAGACCAGGCCATGATCGCCGTTATGCCATCGACGCCACCAAGACTAACGCGGAGCTTGGCTACCAACCGGCCGAATCCTTTGAATCAGGAATAAAAAAGACCCTGCATTGGTACCTTAACAATGAGAACTGGTGGCGGCCACTATTGTAGATCGGAATTTATTCCGACAAAAATCCTTCCGATGATCTCAATTCAACAAAGGTGGGCATCCAAACATCTGTCGGGCTAAAGTCCGACCTACGCTTTTGTCAGGTGCAGTAGGCCGGACTTTATGTTCATATTTGTAGGTTGGATTTCAATCCGACGGACTATCAGGCGATCTGAGCATTGTCGGAATAAATTCCGACCTACCGGTATGCGTTGGCCGTAGGTCGGACTTTAGTCCGACATTCATCAGACGTTCTCAGCACATCGGACTAAAGTCCACCGACAGCTCTATTGGCTTTTAACAATAAATTTCTGAGTGACCTTACGCTGGTCGGTGGTTTCCAGATTCTCAGCCAGATATTGATGGTCCACTACCATATCCATAGTCTGTTTTCCGGCAGAAACACTGACTTCCAGCGGAAAGGTAACAGACAATCGTGACAATACGGCCTCACCGCTGTTTTCATCGTTAAGGGTGGCGGCTTTAATCTCAGGCTCAGCTGTACAGCTTATCGACTGAAGCTCTGAACTTTTATGCTGACGTTTTAATTCTGTCTCTACATCTATAGCAACAAAGCTGGCGGCATCCTCACCACGGCCTAATAACGGAATAACATTCTGTATTGCATCGGCACAATCGAAACCCGTTACTTCTGGAATCGCAGAAGAATTATCCGCACTGGCTAAAACGCTCAGCCCCAGGCCAACAACCAGTGCAAACATAGGAGATTTTTTCATTGTTCAGAGTTCCTCACGCTAAAAAAGTAGGTCGGACTTTATGTCCATGGATGGACGGTATGCGGACGTTGCAGGGACGCATATCGTCCGCCAGCCCGACAATCATCAGACGTTCTCAGCATTGTCGGATTTCAACCCGACGGACTATCAGATGACCTCAGCATTGTCGGAATAAATTCTGACCTACCGGCATGCGTTGTCTGTAGGTCGGATTTCAATCCGACGGACTATCAGATGACCTCGGCATTGTCGGAATAAATTCCGACCTACTATAAGGGCGCTCAATCAATTTTCAAGACTGCTGGCCGGTGGAATCATATCGGCTGAAAGCGCCTCCATTCTGGCTCGTTGCAGCTCGTCGGTAAGCTTCTCTGCCTCATCAGGAGAATTCAGCACATAGGGAATAATCATAATCATTAACTCGGTGCGATTTTGCTCATCATTATCGGTACTGAATAATTTACCTAACAGAGGCATTTTGCCTAGTAATGGCACGCCCTGTTGATTTTTACTGGTTGTTGAGGAGATCAGCCCGCCAATCAGTACAGAGCCACCATCTCTTAAGGTAACAGTGGTACTCAGTTTGCGGTTTAATATGGTGGGTGAGTCAATGCCGCTCGATGAGTTTGAAGCCGCCTCACTCAGCTCCTGATTAATCTCAATATCCACAAAACCTGAGGCATGTACTGTTGGCTTGATATCCAGAATGACACCGGTTTTACGATAACTGATATTCTGCACAATAGGGGCGTCGGAATCAGTAGAAGATTGTCTGTTAGAGGTAATAATAGGTACTTCATTACCTACATCTATAGAGGCCTCGCCACCACTTTTGACCATTATTCTTGGTCGCGAGCGGATATTGGCCTTTTCATTTTTATAGAAGGCATTCAATACTGCGCGAGTCTGGCCAGCACTGTCCAGGTTCAGGCTAAAACCATTGCCGCCGAGGCCCAGCCCTCCCAGAGTACCGAACCCTAGGTCAAAGCGACCCAAAGTAGAATTAGCCAGCCACTCTACGCCGGTATTCTCGCTATCATTTAACTGCACCTCGGCTAAAATAATCTCTACCATTACCGAGGGGGCTGGCTTATCCAGCGTTTTAATTACCGGTAATACCTGTAGCCAGTCTTTGCCACTGCCGCTGTATAAAATGGTATTTAATTGTTCATCAACAGCATAGCGGCCTTTGGCATTTTCGTTATTTGTTGGTGTCCTTTGCGATGACATGCGCTGGGAGCCTGAATTGCCCTCATCACGTTCTGATTCTGAAGAAGTGCCGCCGGAATAGTTTGCCACACCCAGACTATTCAGCACCTGCACAATATGATTAGCCTGAGTACTTTGTACCTGGTAGCTGAACAGCCCATTTTCCACAGTGCTGTGCCGCTCGCGTTCAAGGCTTTCTGCCCACTTGATAATATGCTCAAGCACCACATTGGATTTGGCAAAGACTACCAGTTGTCCAACAGAATCCAGCGGCAACAAGCGAATGGCGCCATTACCGTCACCCTGCCGTACTGAATAACCCTGAGTTTTCAGCACTTGTTCAAGATTATCTGCCAGGCCGCTGGGAGTGCTGAGATTCGGGCGAATTATACGGCTGTACATGCCATCCATGGACGGCTTGTCCAGCAAACGGGTAGCGGCTATTGCTTGTTCGACTAACCTTTGGGGGCCAACAATAATCATCGCATTGCGGGTTGGGTCTTCTTTTATATCGAGCTCTTTTCCGGGAAACATCTGAGTCAGCCAGGCACGCACCAAAGATGGAGAGACTGCCATAAGCGGATAAATCTGGAATATGGGTCTGCTGCTTGATGGGACTTCAGGCAATGTGCGGCCACTAATCAACATTGGGGTATCACCAATAACGGCATCTTCTGAAAAACTGAACTTCAGTACCTCTTCTTGCAGTGAAGTGGTAACACCATAAGACTTCAGTGTTTCCGTGGCCAGTGCATAAAAGTCTTTCTGACTGACGGGGCGGGTAATGCGCATGGTAATAAGATCAGGAGTCTCTTTGACACTGGGTTCAACAATATAATTTAGCCCTAACTGGTTGCCGAAAGCTTCATTAATAAAAGCGCCTACCGGCATATTATTAAAAGACAGGCGACTGACAGTCTTATCTTCAAGCACCGGCATAACCGCATCAGTGGCCTGTTCCTGCGCCTGTTCAACACTGAGTGTTGGTGTATTCAGTATTTCCATACCAGAAGGAGATTCATCTTTTTGTTCTTTAACGATGACAGACTCATCCTCCTGCAATGCTTTTGGCTTGCGCAGTGGGGTTGAAAAAACTTCATTGTCTTGTTTTGCCAGCCTGTATGCCGGTCCTTTGAGGTTGGCACAGCCGGTTACGGCTGCCACCAGCGCTACGATAACAAGCTTTCTGCTAAGGGATGATGTATTCAGATATTGGCTCGGCATAGATAAATTAACTTCCACTATTCTTGTACTTTGTCTGACCCGTTTCCCTGCGGAAACAGTGTCTGAGTATATTGTTCTTCTGTCTGGCTGTTCCGCCAGACAATAAAGTCAGTATTGATCGTTTCAATTTTCCACGGCTCCAGCCAACTGTCACCCTCTGCCAATTGCATGGGTTGCCCGGCATTCTGCTCAGTGACGATAATCAACGCTGACCTGGGTCTATCGGCAATAATGGCCACCAATAAACTGTCACTGATTTCAGGCTGAGACTCTACGCTTACTTCAGTAGACTCCGATGTTTCGGATGGCGCAAATTGTGGTAATTGTGACAACACCTTCTGCCAATCGTTGTTCAGACGCTCTATTTCTTCCAGCGAAGTCATCTCAACAGTTCGTTCTGATGCGGGCAAACTATACAGGTTTAGCAGGGCTCCGCCCAATGCACTTAGCATCAATATTATACCGGTGCATAGTGCCAGACGTTTATTCATTGTTCACCCGCTTGTAGAGTAAGTCTACTACCACATTAATCGTGTCTGATGTTTTCGGCGCATATTGCATCGAGGTAATACGACTACCCGAACTGCTGCTGTCAAAATGTTGTAAAAACTCTACCAGTTTTGAACCTTTAAGTTGCCCGGCGAGATTCAGCCTTACTGACCAATATGTTTGTGTGCCGGCTGTGTGTTCCTCAGCACCTACCAGATTAAGGCGTTTACGACTAATTAAATGGCCAACACTTTGCTCAATAGCAGCCAGAGCTTTGGCTTCGGCAACACTTTTAGAGTCGGCTTCAGGAATGTTCTGTTTCGCCTTGTCGAGCATTGACATCAGGGTGTCTGTCTGCGACTCATCGACTGGGCTGTCTGCGGCGGCCTGTAATCTGGCAACCAATGCCAGTTGGGTTTTAAGCTCTGCTTGCTGTTCAGAGCGATTGTCCGCCAGCGTTTTAAGTAGAGAGACAACCAGAATCGCAGCAATGCCCACCACCATCCATTGCAGCCGTTTATTGCTGCGATATTCCTGCATCATCTGGCTGTTAGCCAGAGATTTCACGCTATTTTCAAAAATCACGGAAACGTCGCCTCTACAATCCATGCATTACCACCTGTCTGAGGGCGAATATTAACGTCATTGAGCAGACCAGTGCGTTCAAGGGCACTTACCAGGGCAGCAATATCTACCTGCGCCGAACTGAATTCCACTTCAATTGTGCGGTTTTGCCAGCGTATCTGTTTTGCTGTCCACTCACCCTGTTCATTGATGGCTGCAGCGATAGTGGCAACGCTTTCTGGTAATACGCCATACTCTCGCCGCCAGTTTTGCAACCAGCTCAAGTGTTGTTGCCCGGCTCTTACCGCGGCTTGCTGATTCAATTTACTGCCCAGACTATCTGTCAGTTGCTCTGCCTGTTGCTCAGCCCTTGCCTGTTGGGCACTGAGGGTAACATACCCGGCGGCAGACCACAGCAGCCCACAAAACAGTAAAAATCCGCAGAATATCAGCCAGCTGTTGGCGCTACGCAACCACATATCCAGCTTGCGCTGCATTGCCCAGGGTTTAGCGCTGCTGATATTCAGAGACCTGAAATGATTTGCTTCGCCGCTACTTGCAGACAAAAGCACGCAACTTTGCATCAAACCATGTTGCCATTGCTGTCGATAGCGGAAGTTTTTGCCTTGCACGAAGTGCTCACCGTCAGGCATAGCATGTTGTAGTGCACACTCAGGAACGCCGTCAAGCACAGACTGACTGAACCACAGATGCAGGCCAAACCGGCTCTGGTAGGAATATCTGTCACCCTGTTCAAAAGGTGACAGTGCCTGTTGTTGTAGTTCAACCCACTGTTTTATTTCCCTGGCTTTGAGCTGCGCAGGGAAGGGCTTAAAAACATAAACGGTGCGGCTGTGATCATCCACAGTTTCCTGTGCAGGAAAAAAAAACTGGTTCAAACGGGATAACCAGTGATCCAGGCGAGCCGGAAGATGAGGTAGAGATACTGACGTCAAGGTGAAATCACTTCATTTTTAAACTTTCTATGGTGTAATATACCCGAATAACGTCAATAGTTTAACGGCTTCTTCAGGTACTGAGAAGTGATCTGGTGATGATGCCTTGAATTACGGAGATATGTACTCATTTTGACCGCGCAATTGCATATTGAACCTTCCTTTCTGGATCGTCAGCTTCCGCACCATCTGCTTGACTCAAACGTACTGAGTGAGACTGATGTGGAAGTGGCGCAGCGCACTGCCAGTGAGGCTGGTTGTACCCTGAGTGCTGCGATTACACGTTTGGGCTTATGTGGCGAAGATTCACTGTGCACTGCAATCAGCAAGGCCCTTGACTGGCCCCTAATTGCCAATGTAGCCCAGTGCCCGCCCGCCAGTCAGGTTCTGGCTGGCTGCAAAACGCTGGGGCTGAATGTGGACTGGTGCCTGGACAATAATACCTTTGTGGTGTTGAAAGATGACAACAGCCTACAGTTGTATTGTACCGACCCAACCAACGCTTTCGCGCTGAGTGTGGTAGAAAGTGTTGCCGGCGCGCGGCACACAGCTGGTTATTTGCTGACGCCTGCTATGGCTGCCTCAGTGATTGATGATTTGTCCCGTGAACGTGCGGTTTCCGAGCTTTTTGGCAGAACGAACACAGACATTGCTGCATTGGCAGAAGAAGCACCGGTGGTTAATCTGGTTAACAGCATCATTGAGCGTGCCATTCAGGCCGAATCGTCGGATATTCATATTGAAGCCGGCGCACAGAATATGGTGGTGCGTTTTCGGGTTGACGGGCGAATGAGCGAGTTTATGCAACAACCTATGGCGCGTTTTCCGGCAATCGCCTCACGACTTAAATTGTTGTCACAGCTGGATATTGCCGAGCGGCGTTTGCCCCAGGACGGGCGTTTTTCTACCCGCGCCGGTAACCGCGAGTACGATGTCAGGGTATCGACTGCACCGGATGTGCACGGTGAATCCATCGTCATGCGTTTGTTGCCCAAAAAACGCGATGAGCTTTCTCTTGCCGGCTTAGGCTTTGAACCCGATCATCTGAAGCTTATCCGGGAATGGGGCCACCTCAGTAATGGCATTGTGCTGGTTACCGGGCCGACTGGTTCGGGTAAGTCTACGAGCCTTTACGGATTATTGGCAGATATTAAAACCGGACAGGAAAAAATCGTTACGGTTGAAGACCCCGTGGAGTTTCAGGTTGAGGGAATTACTCAGGTGCAGGCGCGCCCTGATATCGGTTATACCTTTGCCAAAGCACTGCGTACTTTCTTACGTCAGGATCCTGATGTGATTATGGTGGGGGAAATACGGGATAAGGAAACTGCAGATATTGCAGTGCAGTCGTCGCTGACCGGCCACTTGGTACTTTCTTCATTGCATACCAATGACGCCTGTTCTGTGTTCCCACGATTAAGTGATATTGGTGTTGAACCCTATCTGGTAGCCGCCACTATACAAGGGGTGCAGGCTCAGCGTCTGGTCAGAAAGCTTTGCCCCCATTGCAGTGAGCCCGCCGAAGCCCCTACTTTTATTGAAGTAAAGCCCCTTAAGGCTGACTGGCGCAAGCCGGTAGGTTGTCATGAATGCCATGGTAAAGGGTACCGTGGGCGGGTAGGGGTCTATGAACTGGTGTCGGTAACACCGGCCATGCGCGAGCTGATCACACAGCGGGCCCCGGTTAGTGAAATCCGTGAGCTGGCGCGCAAGAATGGTAACCGATCGTTACTTGAAGATGGTTTGTGTAAAGCCGCGAGAGGCGTTACCAGTGTGGATGAAGTACTGCGGGTCTGCAGTATGGAAGACAGTGATTCATGAAATTCAGCTATCAGGGGGTCGAGCAGGCCTCACAACAGCGGGTTGAAGGTGAAGTAGACGCTGTCAGCCGTCAGGAGGCGATTCGCCAGTTGGCGGAAAAACGCATTGAAGTGTTTGCTGTGAACCCGGCTACCAGAATGAATAAAAAGGGGCGCCGGGTCCGGGTTGCGGATTTGGTCATTCCGCTGCAGGAACTGGCTACGCTGACCGACTCAGGGGTGGCATTGATTGATGCGGTGCGGGCTCTGGCCCAGAATGATGAGCACCCACAGCTGGCCCGGGGGTTTATGGCTATTGCCAGCCGTATTGAAGGAGGAGAGAGTTTCTCAGCAGCAATAAAGGAGAGCAAGCTGCCTTTCCCTCCTTACGTGTCTCATCTGGTCAGTGCCGGTGAACTGGGTGGGCAGCTTTCAAGGGCGCTGATTAAGGCATCGGAGCAACTCAATTATGATCAGGCAGTGGTGGGCGATCTTAAAAGTGCGCTGACCTACCCGCTGGTATTGATTGGTGCCGGTATTGCCGCCATGCTGATTATCTTTTTTGCGGTGGTGCCTAAATTCAGCCACTTGCTCGACAGCGACAAAGAATTACCTACACTGGCCTGGGCAGTGCTCAGTGCCGGTAAGTACGCCAATGATGCCCCCCTGACTATTGCCGTTGTGATCATTGCAATACTGCTGGCCCTGGTGACCCTGTTTATGAACCCGGCAGTACGGCGCAGGATGATGGACCTGGCGATAGAGTTACCGGTCATCGGACCCTGGCTGGCTGAACAGGATGCGGCACGGTGGGCTTCTTTGTGCTCGGCCATGCTGCTGGCGAGGGTAAATCTGGTAACTGCATTGAAGCTGGCGGCCCAGTCTTGTACCTATACCCGTCGTCGCAGACGAGCCGAAGCCATGATTGAAGATGTGGAAGACGGAGTGAGTTTTACCGAAGCCCTCGAGCGCTCGCGACTGGTGCCTTCGACCTCACTTAACCTGGTGGCTGTGGGTGACAAGACCGGGCAACTGGCAAAGATGCTCAGTGCTGTGGCGAGCCTGCATGACAGTTCATGTAAAAGGCGGATGAAGCAGGTGATGACGCTGATGGAACCCATTGCTATTCTGATTGTCGGGGTCTTCATTGGCGTGATGATACTCGGCATTGTATTGGCCATCACAGCATCAACCGATATCGCGATTTAAACCAAAACCTTAATGGAGCAACAATGAAAATGACACAGCGTGGTTTTACCATGATCGAACTATTGGTAGTGCTGGTAATACTGGGGCTACTGGCGGGTTTGGTTGGGCCACAGTTTTTCGGCAAAGTAGACAGCTCAAAAGTGCGTACTGCCGAAACGCAGGTAAAAATGCTGAAAATGGCACTACAAACATATCGTCTGGATGTTGGCCGCTACCCTGAGCGGTTGCAGGATTTGAGAAAACCCCCGGCCAGTGCAGAGCAATACTGGGACGGCCCCTATCTGGACGAAGCAGTGCCGCTGGACCCCTGGAATACAGAGTATCAATACAGATTGGACGTTAATGCCGATCAGGGCTTTTATCTATACAGTCTGGGTGCCGATGGCACCGAGGGTGGCGAGGATATTAATGCTGAAATAGGTTATGTACCGGCTAAAAGTTAAGCAAAATCCGCCGCAGACCAGGCCAACAGGCTTACCGGCCTGCCATCGGGCACATGGTTTTACCATGATAGAGCTGCTGGTTACGCTGGTTTTGCTTGGCCTGATCGCAGCCGTTGCTGCACCGGGGCTGGAATCCTGGCTTGCTGCCCGTGAAGCCGCCAGCCAGCGCAGTGCGCTGGCCGGTGAGCTGGCGCTGCTCCCCCTGAAGACGAGCCGCAGTGGTAACAGCATTCTCATCGAAAATAGCCGCCAACTTGAAACGCCGGATCTGGATGTTGATATTATTCGCCCCATACAGGTGCTGGGAAACGGTTATTGCCGTGGTGGTGAAATCGTTTTGCGTCAGGGGCCGCGCCGTTATCGCTTTGATGTCATGGCGCCCTATTGCGCGTTGGAGTCACGCCAGGATTTACAGTCAATGGCCACATCATCTTATTCTGAAACGTTAGCTTCCTTATGATTCGGGCAAAACACCCAATGCATAAATACTACAGTGGCTTTTCTCTGGTAGAGGCCATGGTAGCGCTGGTGATCCTTGCATTAACCTTTACGGCTGTCTGGGGGTGGTTTGGTACCGCAGTAACCTCCACCCAGAGAATTCAGCAAGCCGTATCACTGCCGGAAGTTTTCTCTCAGTTCGCAGTGCAACTGGAGCTTGAACCATTGCAACAACAGCGGGCAGGGGTGTTTCAGATAGACACTTATGAGATTGAATGGCAGGCCAGTGTGAATCGCCAGAGTACTAATGAATTGCTACGTCGTCAGCCGGAATGGATAGTGACCTTGTTTGATGTGCAGGCGCAGGTGATTTCTGCGGGGCGACCTGTTACCTCTTTTGAAACGAAGATAGTAAAGCAGTGGCGTGATCCGGACTATGCAGAGCCGCCGGAGTTTATGTAGTGAATTATCTGGCTGTGCGTGCCTTTACCCTGATTGAGATGCTGGTGGTGCTGGTGATCCTGGCACTGACCACAACACTGCTTAGCCAGGGCCTGGAAACCACTTGGCGGAACTTTGAAAAACTGGGGGCAAGGGACCTGGCTAACAGTTCGGCTCAGCTACCTTTGGGCTGGTTCGAAAACAGCATACGAGGAGCATTGCTCTACCATCCTGAACAGGCCTTTGCTCAGGGTGATGAAGACAGCTTTCAGTTTATATCCTTTAACCTGCCTGATGACCCACGCAATATTCCACAGCCCATGATCTGGCAGATTGAGCCCAGCGAACAGGGATGGCAGTTGAGATATCAGCGTGTGCAGCCTCAGCCCGGCGAATCTGACAATACTGAAATCCGTTCGGTGCAAATGATGGACTTCGCCCAGAAGCCCCGCTTCAGTTTTTTGCATCAGGGGAACTGGCAACCCCAATTCCCAGCCATTGAGGGTATGCTGCCAGAAGCGGTGCGGTTGATTGTTGGCGATCAGGTAATAGCCACAGCCACACCCGGGCGTCCTGCGCTGGCGGATATTCCCGCCGAGCTTCCCGCCTTTGGTGTTTATGAGTTCGGAGGGTAACGTGCGCTGCAGCCCAGTAAATTATTATTCTCTTCCTTTATATAGGTTATTCCGGTGACGCCGACCACTAATCAGAGATCACAACAAGGGGCAGCGCTGCTGGCGGTGTTAGTGGTGGCCGTGGTGCTGGTGGTAATGCTGGGTGTAGCGAGCAGCTTAATGGAGCAGCGACTTACCCTGGCGCAGGACTCCCGACAAGCCATGCAGGATCGCGCTGATGTTTACGCCAAGGCCAATGAGCTAATTTACCTTAGCGTTACGCAGCGCCTGACCTTCGCAGGAATTAGTCAGGGCCTTGATAAAAAAGGTGCCGAGCGCAACGAAGATGGTCAGTTTCTGCATCCTGTGATTGGTGATGAACTACGCTTTGATGGTTACGTGTATCAGACAGAGGAGGGCTTGCGCTTCTCGATTCAGAATGAAAACGGCTTGTTGCCGATCAACTCAAGCTTTCAGTACTGGCTTAAACGTTGGCTGCAAGGCCAGGGGTATAACGAGGCCGAACAGGCCAGGTTTGCCGATACCCTTGCCGATTACGCTGACGGCGACACCTGGCGCCGCCCCGCAGGTGCCGAGCGGCAACATTATCAGCGAAATGGCTTGCCAGAGCCGGCTGACTTTCTGCTACAGCAATGCACCGAGCTCTATAAAGTGGTAGGTTGGCAGGGTTTACTGCAACGCCACTCCGAACTGGTAAATTTGTGCAGTTTGCGCCGCACGCCATCGATTAATATTAATGCCATACCTGTTAAATTATGGCAGACCTTATGGCCTGACTCCGCAAACAAGCTGGCACAAGCACGATCACAACAACAATGGTTTATTCGGAATGAAGACGCCTGGCGTATTGAGCCTGCTTTGTTGCTGGAGTCGGAAGAAAATTACCGAACTCTCGGAGGAGATTTTTTCACCATTCGGGTCAGTAAGGGCAGTGCGCACTATAGTACCTCTGTGCAGCGTGGTAGTGGCAGTGTATATCCTTTCCGCCTGCGCCAGCGCCCATCACGAGCTTTGTTAGAATAGATGCTTTCGTAGGTCGGACTTTAGTCCGACAGAATCGCTCAATCTGACACAATGGTAGGCAAAATCATCATTGTTGGAATAAATTCCGACCTACTGCTAATCGTGCTAATATTTTTTCTGATTTGCTTTTGGTTAACAGGGGGGAAAATTGCCTCATTGTTGGATTATTGCCGGTCCAAATGGAGCGGGTAAGACTACCTTCGCATTGAAGCTTCTTCCTAAGGTGGCTAAAAGCAATCATTTTGTGAATGCGGATCTGATCGCCGCAGGGTTATCTCCTTTAGCGCCGGAGCGAGAGTTGATCACCGCAAGCCGTTTGTTTTTCAAAAAAATTGAAGAGTGCATAGTCAGCCAGGAAGATTTTGCTTTTGAGACGACCCTTGCTGGCCGCAGTTACCTTAAATTGATTGAACGTTTAAATCACGACAATTGGAAAGTGACCCTGGTATACCTGGCTCTACCCACTGTTGGAATGTCTATAAACAGGGTTGCTGAGAGGGTAGCTCATGGCGGGCACAACATTCCCAAAGCCGATATTATGAGAAGGTTTTCGAGAAGCCTTAGAAATTTATTGCTGGAATTTAGCTATTGCGTGGATAAATGCTCTTGTTTTATGAATAGTACACAGCAACCAGAGCTAATTTTTGAACAATCAGGGAAAGCCAGAAATGTTGTCAATGAAACCCTTTATGATGTGTTACTCAAAGAGGCAGGATTATGAGTCGTAAAACGCCGCAATTCTCACAAGAGAGCTCAGTTATGCTTGATACATTGCGTGAAGCCGTGCAACAAACGCTGGAAAGAAAGCGTAAACTAGGTGAGTACGCCGTATTCTGGCAAGATGGCAAGGTGGTATTTGTAGGTGAGGATGCGCCTAAGCAAGAGTCGTAGCTCGGACTTTATGTCCATGGATGGACGGTATGCCGGAAATGTCAGGAACATTTTTCCGGCGATGTCCATGGATGGACGGGAAGGTAATTGCTAGTGCATAACCGGCACTTCCGCCATCCCTGGCGGTCGTATGCCGACGTTGCAGGGATGCACCTCTTTGGGCAATCCGACGAGGACGAGATGGTGGGAACTCGCCCATTTGTCGGACTAAAGTCCGACCTACCACGTCGTCATAAGCCGACACTAAATTTATAATTTCTTCCCGATTTATGCCTTAATCAAATCGTCACAAATTAAAACGGGGTATTGGTGATAATACAGTGGTATAATCACGGGGCTTTGATGCGGTCAAAAAACCGGCAAAAAGCTTAAATTGACGGGCTTTTGTGCATTTAATGCCATTGTCCCCAGTCCTTATTTACTCTATAGTTGCACCTTCTTTATTGGCATGCTAAAACTGACCCGGTCAACTTAATCGGTAAGTTCGTGTTAATACTGATAAAACTACTATTAAAAAGTTGATTACTACAATATGGTGTTGTAGCTTAATAGGGGTCGTATGGTGCAGGTCACCAAGGACTTGGTGGCATAACGCCATGGCTTTTAAAACTAAACTATAGTTACTCTTGCAGGAGTTATACATGTTAAACAAAAAAATTCTGGCTGCTTCAATCGCAGCCGCCTTTACACTTAACGCAAACGCCGCTATCGACTTAGGCGATAGTGATACTGCGCTAGAATACGCATCACAGACTATTACCAGTGGTGGCAGCATTGTTGCTAACGCGGCTTTTGATGTGGATGCTGAAGTAGGCTTAAACCTGCCAGCTACTACCACTTTCTATGTGCGCGTAGAGCTTGATAACGCTGAACTGCTTGCTGCTGTAACCGGCGCTGGCCTGCTTACCTCCAACTCTGCCGGTGCTGATACCATCGCGCATGAAGGTGGTGGTCAGGTTGGTGATGATTACACTGTTTATTCTTTCTCAAGCGCCAACGCTGTGAATAATGATGACGTGTTGTCTTTAGCACTGGGTACTACCAGTGGTCTGAAAGTGCTTGATGCATCTCAGCCTGTAACTATTACGTACAAGCTGTATGAAGCGTCTGAAAACCTGGCCGCCCTTAACGGTGGTGAAGGTGAGGTTACCTCTAAGTCTTTAGCTGCCCTTACTTTTGCTACGGGTCAGGATCTTGGCGATACCTTCGACAGTATTGCTAACACCGCCACTGTTGCCAAGCAGTTTACTGAGTTTACAGCCGCAGGTAATGTTGGTGCAGGTAAAAAAGCGGGTCTGGGTACAGTTGATCTGACCGTTGAAACTGGTGTTCTGGCTGCTGACGATTCAGTCCAGGTCGTAGAAGCCGATGTATTTACTACTCCTACTACCACAGCAACTGTTGAAGGTGATTTGAGCTTTGGTACCTGGTGGATGTCTTCAGCAGATGACTGTTCTGTTGCCGCCTCTGCTGCTAATACTCTGGATATCGCAGAAGATATGACTTCCGCGAGTGTTCCTTCACTGAACTACACCGCTGGTCAGACTTTGTGTGTAGAAGTTGACGGTGAAGAAGTGATTCCTCGTAACAGCGCCGGTTATAGCGTAGCACTTGCCAGCAACACTGGTGTAAGCGGTACAATCGGTTCTATTACCTATGATACCACTTCTATCACTGTTCCTTATGTAACCACGTTCGCCGATTACAATCAGCGTATTTACATTCTGAACAACGGTGCAGCTCCGGCACCTTACAGCACAACCTTCCAGACTGAAGGCGATACTACTGCAACTGCAGGTAGCGCAGCTGAAGGTGTAGTGCCTGCTAAGACGATGATTGCTATTAAAGCATCTGACCTGGTTACCTTTACCGGTAAGACTCGCGGTGCAGCAGTTATCGAAATCGAAGCTACAACAAGTAATGTTGAAGCAACTACTCAGACAATTAACCTGTCTGATGCCAGTACTGATACTGTTACACTGAAAGTTCAGTAATTACAGCTATTCGTTTTTGGTACTAAGCTAAATAAAAAGCCTTCGCAACAGCGAAGGCTTTTTTTTATGCTATTGATTAAAAAAACTGAAGTGCAACCTTGTCATCAGGGCGACTATTCCTCTAAATCGTAACTCTGTGAGAATTAGAGTTTTAAGATAAACAGACAGGATTATTCCTGCGGCAATCTTAAAGTCTGCACAGGTCCTCTCTTGAATATTATGGCGTAATTTATTACCGGCCCCCTGCTCAGGTGAGTGTCAGCTTAAGATAGGATGATTTGATTGATATATCCGAGTGTTTGCCAGGCCGGGTTAATGCAATAGTATACGCGAGCGCCAATAAAGATGATATTGCGGTTGCGACCCAGCTTCTTCCTTTGAATAATAGTGCTGATATACCAGCTATGCCGAATATCGTGCCGGTGTTTCGGAGTCTGAACTCTGAAACCCCGCCTCAGTGAGTTTATGAGACTATGAACGAAAAGATTGCCAAGGCACAACAGGCCTTCCAGAAAAAAAAATTCAAGCAGGCTCTTTCAATAATTGAAAAAGTGAATAAGTCAAAATCTAAACAAAGCTTTTTGTCACTGCAGCTTCAGGCGGCGAGTTTGGTTTCACTTAAGATGAATGTAAGAGCTAAGGAGTTTTTTCTTAAAGCGCTTCCCCTTGCTCCTGATGGGGAGAAAAAAGCTAGGACATACTTTGATCTCTTTGCCTCTTCTATGCTGCTTAAACAGTATACCCAGTCAAGGCAATATCTTGAGAAGGCTATATCTCTTGTTCCTCCTGATAAAAGTGTTATGTGGCGGCTTAGTCTTGCAAACCTTTACTATCAGATCCGTGAATATGAATTGTGTGAGGAGCTGTGCGCCAGGCTCTTGGTATATAAACCCTGCACTTTAAAGTGTATGCATATCCTCATGGATATTGCCATTGCACAGACCAATACTGAAAAAGTAAATTTCTATTTACGTCAGTTTGAAGGACGTATGTATGAATTGAGCAGTCAGGAGATTTTAGGTGTTTATGCCAGAGTTGAGGCTTTTACAACACTGGATTTCAGTAGAAGCATCGACAAAGCCATAGCGCGGGGGGCAGACCCCTGCACTGTTAAGGTTATTCAGGGGAGCAAACTGTTTAAAGAAGGAAAAGATGATAAGAGTTTTGCTCTGCTTACCTCTTTTAGCCCTGAGCAGCTGAAAGATGAAAACCCTAAGAAGCGTTATTTTGAAATTTTAGGTAAAATTTATGACAGGCGTAAGGAATATAGGAAAGCATTTGAGAACTTTACTCAGATGAATGCGATTGCTGCTAAGCAATATAAACTAAAGGGTGGGAAGTCAGAAGAATTGTATGAGTACGGTAAGTTTTCCTCGTTTAAGCTTTCCTCAGAGCCCTACACGCCCCCTGTCAGGATGTTTTTTCTTGTAGGTTTTCCACGTTCTGGTACGACTTTGCTAGAAAATGTCCTCGACTCTCAGGAAAAAATCATCGCATTGCCGGAGAGGCCTATGCTTGATGATATCAAAATGAAAATGATATTTGATGGCTACAACTACCCGAAAGATTTGCATGATATCTCTGACGGCTATCTGAATGATCTTCGAAGTCGCTATTTTAGTTCGGTTATGAAAAACTGTCGTTATGAATCTTTAAATCAATTTGATGTGCTGATTGACAAGAATCCGCTTAACCAGATCAGGCTGCCTCTAATTAAAAAGTTGTTTCCGGATGCCAAAATTATACTGGCTTTGCGACATCCATTAGATTGCATTCTCAGTTGTTATATGCAGCACTTCGATGTCAACCAACATATGGCGGATTTCAGCGACTGGAAATCCAGTTTTGAACGCTACAAGGATACGTTTGATCTCTATGATGGGTTCCGCGAATATCTGGAGTGGGATGAATATCAGATAAGGTATGAAGATCTTGTCAATGACTTTGAGAGTCAGGTTGAGTCAGTGCTAAAGTTTATTGGTATTGATGCGGAGAAAGACTCATATATGAACTTTAATAGGCGGGCTCAGTCAGGGGTTATTACTACACCTTCAGGCTCTCAGGTGCGTCAGGGTATCTACAAGACAGCCACCCAAAGGTGGTTAAACTATAAAGAATATATAGCCCCCCATATCGATATCGTCCGGCCCTATATTGAAAAATATGGTTACACCTGTGACATCTGAATTAGCTAAATAAAATGACACAACTGATCACCGGCATCCCCCGCTCAGGCACCACCCTTTGCTGTAAGCTGCTAAATCAGCGCGATGAGGTGATTGCCCTGCATGAGCCGATTAACCCTGCGGCTATTGCTAAAGGCGCCGATGCAAATGTTGCGTTTGATTATATCCGTAAGCAGATAGTCGTTTTTCAGCATGCGATTGAAAATGGTCTGCCTTTTGAGCATGGAGATAAAGGCGGGCTGGAGATTGAGAATCCGGTTGGCCAGCAGACACAAGACGGCATTCGTCAGGTGGTGGCCAGACGAGGGCAGGTGGTATTGCCAAAACGTGCTCACGGCAGTTACCAGTTAGTGGTAAAGCAAAATGCGCTGTTTACGGCACTACTGGGTCCGCTTAGTGCTGAGTTTGCTGTTACTGCCGTCGTACGAAATCCGGTAGATGTGTTGCTATCCTGGCTGACGGTGGATTTGCCGGTTAACCGTGGCCGCATTCCCGCCGGTGAGCGCTTTGCCCCAAAACTGGCGGCAGAGTTGGCGGCAGAGCCTTCCCGTATTCGCCGCCAGTGGCGGATTTACCAGTGGTTTATGCAGCAGTTTCATCAGCACGGGGTTAAAGTGCTGCGTTATGAAGACATCCTTGTCAGCGATGGCGCAGCGCTGGATCAGGCGTTAGGTTTACCATCTATCTCGCGTCAGCCACTTACTCCGCAACATCGGCAGTTTGCACCCGAAGTGTTAGATGAACTAGGTAGTATTAAAGCTGAGTTGCTGGCAGCGGATTATTATGGCCTTTACAGTGCTGAAGATATTGCACAGCGATTGAAGCAGTATGGGCTGTGATACACAAGCAGATACTCAGATTGTAAAATTTAATCCAACTACCAACGAAAATTTAAAGCCAGTTTATGTCAGAATCTGAACAGTTATCCCAATCGAATACCCCCTTTTATTTATGCACCGGCTTTCATCGCAGCGGTACCTCGCTGGTGGCCCAATCACTGGCACGGGGCGGGGTAAATATGGGCGGCGAACTGATGGGCGCCAGTTTCAGTAACCCCTTAGGCCATGTGGAAGATATGCCGGCGGTGCGTATGCACGATCAGTTACTGGCACTGAATAACTCAGACTGGCGCTTTTACGATCAAAGGCCCCTGATTAAACCGGTGTGGGCGGTGAACTATATCCGCCGCTATCTGAGCGACAAACACCCGGGCGGTGCCTTAGCCGGGGTAAAAGATCCCCGTGCGCTGTTTTATCTGAATGACTGGCTGGAGGCCGGGCAGGGCAGCCTGCGATTTATTCTGCTGTATCGCCACTGGGCCACTGCAGCCCAGTCTTTGCTTAACCGGGCCAGCCGCCATCTGGTTAACGGCCGCGCCGATGTGGCCACCAATAAGGTGAATTTCAGCTTCTGGCAGCAGCCACAGCTGGCTTTTGCCATGTGGCAGGCCAGCAATCAGCGCCTGCTGAATTTTTATCAGCGTTACCCGCAGCACTGCCTGTTGATTGCCCAGGAAGGTTTTGTGGCTAACAATCACCAGGCTACTCAGGTGGCGGGTAAAATCGGCCTGCCACATATCTGCTTAAAAGCTGATACTTTTAAACCGGGGTTAATGACAGACAGCGTATCGCCATCGGTGCTGGCGATATTGGCACAGGGCCAGCAACAGTCACTGGATTCTCTTTGGCAGGCCTTGCAACAACAGGCCGATGTGCCCGCACCGCAGGCACCGGATATCGCCCCGCCAAAAGTGTTTGCCGGGGCGCAAATGCTGGGTATTGAATGTAAAGGCGGCCCAGGCCAGCCAGAAGCCGATAAGTCACCAGCCCCGCAGTACAATCTGGCCGGGCTTAGCTGGCATGAGGCCCTGGGTGTAATTGCCGGGGTACCCGAGGGCCTTGTCAGTGAAGTGCCTTTTTTACAGATATTCAGGCGGCCCTATGACCAGAGCACTGAAGATTATTTTCAGTCATTGGCAAAACTGGCCCATGGCGCCGGTTATCTGCATTTAACCCGCTTAAGTAAATTCAGGGCCATGTATGCCAGTGCCGGCCACTGGCAGACTGAGCGCTGGCAGTTATTTACTGAAGATGACTGCGGCTGGCATAACAAGCCCGATCACAACCTGCAGAAAGCGAATCCGTTTTCGTTGCATCCGCGAACGGAGTTTACCCGGCAGTTGCAGTTTGAGCACTTACTGCAAACAGAATGGTCGCTGCTGTCACAGGGTTTAAAACGGCTGAAAAGGCCGGCATTGCACCAGGCCTTAACAGAGCTGCTGTTATTTCGCTCTGTTGATGCGGCCAGTGGGCTGACGGCACTGGCACAACTCGCCGGGCAGCAGGATGAAAATGAACTGGCCGAGTGTTTCAGGATAAAGGCGCTGCGCAGAGAGTACAGTGTTGACACGCTGGTAGGCCTGGGGGATTTTTACCTTGGTATTGGCCAGCATCAGGCGGCCCATCAGGCACTGACAGAAGCGCTGGCCCTGGCGCCTGATATGCCGGTGATAAAGGCCCGTATGGCGGCCAGTTATTTGCAGCTGAGTCAGCCAGATAAAGCCGAATCATTATTGCTGGAGGCGGAAAAACTCACCCCAAATCAGCCGGTGGTAAAACGCAGCCGGGCAAGGTTTAACCAGTTTATGGCGCAGCAGAACGCTGCAGACCAACCTTCAGAACAAGCCGGCCAGAGTGAATATCAGCCGCCGCTGCAGCCCTATGAGGAAATTCTTGCCCTGAGCCGGGATAACCCAGCTCTGGGTCAGGCGCTGGATTTACATAACCGTCGTATCGCTTTTGTATTGCGTAATAATCGCCAATGGCTGAGAAAGGCTATGGTCAGTCTGACCCCAACGGCAGCAGAGAGTCTGGCTGAGAAAATTGATCAGCAGTGGTGCCGTATCTGGCCCGCAGAGGTGGTGGATTTTGTGCTTGGCCAGCCTGTTGGCTGGCGTGGTAAGAAAAATGTGTCATCGGGTGATTCTTGCGTTGGCGCGGGGTTGGCGCTGATGGTGATGATCACTGAAGCAGAAGCCGGTAAGGCATTGCTGGGGCTGATTAGCCATTTGGTGCCTGCGGCCCGGCTGGTGGTTTTTGTCAGTGAGCAATGTCAGCAGCCTGTACGGGACTACTGTGAAGCCGCGCAACTAAAACCGGCTGAGATCAAGGTCACAGATGCCGGGGCACCAGAGCAAGCTGAAATTGAAGTGCCACAAGATAGCTTATTAGCTGAGGCACACTGGCTGGGCTTACTAAATACAGGTTGGTGGCATAAGCAGACTGATAAACGCGCCCAAGAGGCCAGCGCAGAACCTGAGTGGCTGTTGCAGCAATGGTATAATCTGCTGTGCCCGCAGTTAACTGGCTATCTGGATAACAATCACAGTGCAGCAAAGCAGCTTATTGTGCCGCCATTGTATCCGCTTCACCAAGCTGAAGATGCCGCAGTGTCAGCACAGCTCCCGGCAGAACAATTGCCCACCTCTATGTGTTGGGTCAATAACCCTGAGGCTGGTGCCAGTTTATCTCCCGATAAACTGATGGCGCACGGTTATCAGTTAGCCTTCAGTCACCAGTTGTTATCTGAGCCTGCTGCTGATAGTGCTGAATAAGCTGCCGCCAGCGCGCTGGTGTTTCACCTTTCAGTTTAAAGTACAGTTTTGCGTACAGGAGGGCGAGTGGATCACTCCAGTGGTGGTAGCGTTTTTCGGTGGCAAACACGGTTTGCGGGGCAATAGGGTGGCGGTGAATATCCAGAAATTCAAAGATTTTCAGCAGAGTCTGACGATGAGCCTGTTTCAGCTCAGTTTGTTCCAGCACCAGTATTTTTGAGGCCGGCACCAACCGGTAAAGCCTTTGTAGTTGCTGTGTATAGCGCCCGCGGCTGAGGTAAGACTGGGCCCGCAGCGGTGAGCCAAATTCCCACTTTTGCTTTTTGTGAGCCCGCCAAAGGCGCCAGGGTTCGAGTAAAAACGCCAGCAGCATGCAGCGCTGCTCTTCGCCTTTACCCCGCGACATCTGGTAGTGGGAGATGGCCCGTTCAACCGGATCTCTTAATATCAGGATATAGCGGGCATCCGGGTTCCAGGCCACGCAATCCTGTAAAAACCCTTGTTTGTAGATAGTGATCGGTGTGGCATCACAGACAATAGGCTGGTTCTGATAGCCCTGCATACGCTGTTGAAACTGCCGCCTGACAAACGCCTGTTTATCTGTCTGAGCGGCGTACTGAGGGTGGTCGAAGGCGTGTGCTTCTTTGCCCCTGAGCACAAATACCGCCGGGTGCTGAGAAAGAAAATTGGCCAGTGCTGAGGTGCCGGCTTTTTGTACGCCGAGGATAAATAAATTGACCAAAGTCGGACAACACCTGTGTAAGTCTGCTTAAATGCCAGCTAACATAACCACAATTTTTGTTGCTGTCATCCTGTTCTCAGCAAGGTGACCCTGAGTATCTGATTTACGGCCATGACACACACCCGAAGCATTTCATTTCATCGCCAGTATTACGCGTACACTGGCGGTCATCAGAAAGTCCACGATTACCTTCTGCATACCACCAGGGCTAAGGGTTTTGCGCCGGATCTGTTTGTGGAAAACAAATCTGCCATTAATACGCAACTGTTTGATAACCTGCCTGGCGTAGCGTATAGCCAGCAATATCGCCCCGATAACTTTGACGTGGCTTTTTTGGCAGGCATGGACTGGCAGGCCTATGCGCCATTTTTTGACCCCAAACAGGTGAAAATCAATCTTATTCAGCATGTGCGCCATGGTGACCCTAAGCATCCTTTGCATCGGTTTTTACAGCATCGCGCAGTGCGTTTGTGCGTCTCCGAAGCGGTAAAGCAGGCCATAGAGCCATACGCCAACGGCCCCTGTATTGCCATTAAGATGGGCTACCAGATGGCTGAGGTTAAGGCGCGCAAAACACAGGATTTGTATATTCTGGCCACCAAGCAGCCGCAGCTGGGTAGAGATATTTGCCAGTGGGCACAGCAAAAGGGCTTGTCGGTGGTGCTGCATGACTCACCTGTGGAACGCCGGCAGGTACATCAGGCTATGGCCGAAAGCCGGGTAACCCTGACCCTGCCGAATAAAACCGAAGGCTTTTACCTGCCGGGTATCGAAGCCATGGCACTGTCAGACTGGGCCATCGTGCCGGATTGTATTGCCAGCCGTGAATATACCCTTAAAGGCGCCAATATCAGCAGTTGTGAGTTAAGCATGCAAAGTTGCCAGCAGGCGGTTGATCAGGCGCTGGCAGAGTCGGGCAAATGGCTGGCCTGGCTGAAGCAGCGCCGCGGTAGGCAAATTACCAGCGGTTATCAGTTGGACGCCGAAGGAGAACATTACCGGCGGGTATTAAAGGATCTCGACGCGTTATATTCGTAGATTCTGTAGGTCGGATTTCAATCCGACAAAAGCGTCAATCCGACGGGATGGTGGGTATTGTTGTATTTGTCGGACTAAAGTCCGACCTACGTGTTTGATGCGTGGTGGTAGGTCGGATTTTATGTCCATGTTGTAGGTCGGATTTCAATCCGACGGGATGGTGGTGTTGTTATATTTGTCGGACTAAAGTCCGACCTACAGCCAGACCGAATCCCAAAATGGATAGTCACCAATTTTTCTGACCAATCCCGCTCTTAATGGATTTGCCACAATATACCGGGCAATATCTATTCGGTCTTCTTCACCACGCAGGGTCCGATCATGATAGGCGGGTTGCCAGACTCTTCCATTCCGGTTTAAACATTGATTGACTTGTCTGGCTGATGCCCCTTTGCAGCATTTCAGTACTTTGCCAAGAGGTACATGACGTAGTCTTAGCAGCCCATGAAAGTGATCAGGCATCATTACCCAGCACAGCCATTCGCATCCATCGGGAGTGGCATTCAGCCAGCTACTGACAGCCTGTGAAGTCAAATGGAAGTCGGTGAAAAAGGGATATCTGTTTTGCGTCGTGGTGGTGATCAGATATTCACCCCCTTCCATAGTGTGTCGTCCTTTGCGCAATGCATTAAATGACATAGCAGAGTACCTTCCGTGGGATTTGATTAAGTAGTAGTCAAAAATTGAGGTTGGGTCGAATCATTCTGTAGATTAAATTGTAGGTCGGGAGTTCTGTAGGTCGGATTTCAATCCGACATGAGTGTCAATCCGGCGGTATGGTGGGTGTTGTTATATTTGTCGGACTAAAGTCCGACCTACGAGGATAGTGCGTTGTTGGTAGGTCGGATTTTATGTCCATGTTGTAGGTCGGATTTCAATCCGACATGAGTGTCAATCCGGCGGTATGGTGGGTGTTGTTATATTTGTCGGACTAAAGTCCGACCTACGAGGATAGTGCGTTGTTGGTAGGTCGGATTTTATGTCCATGTTGTAGGTCGGATTTCAATCCGACATGAGTGTCAATCCGGCGGTATGGTGGGTGTTGTTATATTTGTCGGACTAAAGTCCGACCTACGAGGATAGTGCGTTGTTGGTAGGTCGGATTTTATGTCCATGTTGTAGGTCGGATTTCAATCCGACATGAGTGTCAATCCGGCGGGATGGTGGGCGTTGCTATATTTGTCGGACTAAAGTCCGACTTACGTGTTTGATGCGTGGTGGTAGGTCGGATTTTATGTCCATGTTGTAGGTCGGATTTCAATCCGACAATCGCGTCAATCCGACGGGATGGTGGGCGTTGCTATATTTGTCGGACTAAAGTCCGACCTACTATGGTTTTCGAAAAGGGTGATTTGATTGTCTGCGCCGTGTTATTATGCGCGGCTTCGAATTATTCCTTCAGATAGCGTGGGTGGCAGTTTCTCCGGTATGAACAAAGGCGTGGTATTACGGGACTTCGGATATAATTTTCTGGGGCCAATATGCAGTGAGTATATGGCGTCGTTGGCAGAGCATGCCCGTGAAAATCAGATACAGAAATTGGTTTTTCTGGCCCGCGAAGGATATTTCTTTCGCCAGGCTTATGAACGTCTGGCAGACCAGGGTGCTGTCACATCGTTACCACACGTTTACCTGCACGCATCACGCACCTTTTTGTTTCGCATTAGTATTGGAGACCGGCAAACCTGGCGCTGGAGTCTGGCCAATAAGTTCTCAGGCTCACTGCGGCAGCTTCTTGAGGGCCGGTTTGGATTTACTTCCAGGCAAATCGAAGAAATATTCAGTGCTGATGAACTGGCGGTAAACTGGGTTTTGCCTTACGAGAGTGAGGCGCTTCAGGCGCATTTGAGCCTGCATATTGACGCATTAAAGCAATGTGTTCAGAGCAGTCGTCAGGTTTATCTGGATTATCTGCAAAGCCTTGGGTTACACGGTGCAAAAGGCCTGCTAATGGTAGATGTAGGCTATGCAGGGACTATTCAGAAATTGCTAACACGGCTGCTGGAGACCAACACCCACGGAATATATTTTATTGCGACCCGGGAAGGTATTCATCAGATTGGCCGCCATACTGCCACAATGAACGGAGTTTATAAGAGTGGCGTGAAAATGGGTGATGGATACCTGATGCTGGATCGTTCGTTATTTCTGGAGTCTTTGCTGACCTCCCCTGACGGCCAGTTTGTAGATATTGCCCGGGCCAGTGAATTCTCTGATCCACCCTTTCACTTTGTGTTTGGTCGCACCGCTTATCCGCAGCAGCATTTCCATGAACTTTCACTGATATTTGCCGGAGCGCTTGAGGCGATGGTGCATAATTTTGATCAGGGTGTCCGGTTCTCCGCGCAGGAAATTGAACACCACTATGATCTCTATGTTTCCCGACGGGATATGTTTCCACGTGCGACCTGGCCGTTATTTGATGTAGATGATGCCATTTCCGGGAATGGGAATGTGAACCCGATGCGATTGTTTGGACTGTAAACGATGAAAAAGCACGTTAACCGGCTGATTCGTGGCCTGCGCAATAAGAAAATAAGCCGGACAAACCGCCTTGAACGTGAAGTGGCTTTACGCGAACTGACCGAAGCAGAGCTGTTCGATGTGGATTACTATCAACAGCGTTATGGTGCTTTTTCTTCAGATCTGGCCGCATTTGAGGATTATCTGTGTAAATCCGGCTTTGCCAACGTAAACCCATCTGAAAAGTTTGATACTGAGAGTTATCTGCGTCGCTATCCTGATGTCTATCATGCCGGTACCCCGGCGTTATTGCATTACCATCAAAAAGGCAAGATGGAAGAGCGGGAAATCGCGCCGGCACATTTGCGCTGGCATCCAAAAGACAATCTGGTAGCGGTTGACAACAGTAGCTGGGCTCAACAGAGAATTGCCATTTGTCTGCACATTTTTTATGCCGATTTTGTACCTAAGTTTGCCGCTTGTCTTAAGGCGTTTCCCTGTAATGTGGACGTGTTCGTCGCGGCGAGTAGTGAAGAGATTATGCAGGATGCAGAGCGACAGTTTGGCGCTATCGCTCAGGTCGGTAAATTGCAGGTAGTAAAGGCGCCAAATCGTGGACGTAACTTTGGCCCGTTGCTGGTTGAATTTGGCAGACAGTTGCTGGACTACGACCTGATGTGTCATCTGCATTCAAAAAAATCCCTCTACTCAGGCAGAGAGCAGACTCAGTGGTTTGACTACCTGAACCAGTTTTTATTTAAAGATCTGCACGTGGTGTCTTGCTTATTGAGACTGTTCAGCGATAACCCACAGCTGGGTATGTATTATCCTACTTCTTTCTGGATGATGCCCGCCTGGGTTAACCACTGGACCTGCAACAAGCCTTTTGTCCAGGACTTTGTTGAGCAGTGGGGGCTGGATATCAGCGACAATTTTGTAAATTATCCGGTTGGCGGTATGTTCTGGGCCCGACCCAAAGCGCTCGAACAGTTGTTGTCACAAAGTTTTGATTATGAGGATTTCCCACCTGAGCCATTGCCTAATGATGGTTCCTGGCTGCATGGGCTGGAGCGGACTGTAGGGCTGTTGGCTGAGAAAAACGGCTACCAACAGTTCTTTTACTATCCGCCGGCAGGGCAGTTCACTACAGATAAATCTTATATCTTTGCCGGTTACCATAAGCCACCAGAATCGCTTTTCCGGGAAGTCAGTAACTTTGAGGTGGTGTCATTTGACCTGTTTGATACCTTATTGCGCCGTCGCCATACCGAGCCGGATTATGCCAAGTATTGCCTTGGTAAGTATCTTACAGAACAGGGGCTGGTGCCTTCACCTCAGGCTTTTGTTAGTCTCAGGAATGATGCGGAATTTGCATTGAGACAAGCCGCAGAATTTAAGGGCGATGTCAGTATTGATCAGGTGTATCAGTATATGGCAAAGCAGCTGGCGCTGGATGAGGAGCAGGCGAATGGACTTATGGCAATGGAATTTGATTTTGATCTGGAGCAGATACTGCCTAAGGATGAAATGGTCAATATCGCTAACCAGCTGGCAGCCCGGGGACGTCAAATCTGGATAATTACTGATACCTATTACACCGCCTCTCAGATTGAACTGATGATTCGTAAGGTAGGGTTGCAGGCACCGCGCAAGATGCTGGTATCAAGCCAGACCGGGTTACGAAAAGATACAGGTCAGATATGGCAGTGGGTGAGAGACTATCTGCAACAGCAGGGATTCAGCCATATTCATGTTGGAGATAATGTACGGGCTGATGCCCAGCTCTGTGGAGATTATGGTCTGGCTAATATGCATGTATTGCATCCGTTGGACAAATGGCAGGCTGCAAACCAGCCTCAGGTACTGAGTACGGCGAAAAAAATGGATGAACAAAAAATACTGAAGTGGGGCAGGTTAATCAGTAACCACGGACGTTACCCGTTTTTCGGCGAATAATCATCGCTAAGTCAAAAGGACGAGAGAGCACTGATGAATACAGTTTTTTTTCATGTGGGACCCCATAAAACAGGGACCACAGCATTACAAAAGTTTTTTATGGACAACCGGGAAGCCCTGTTTCGCTCCAATCTGGTTTATCCCAAACGTTTTCAGCGTATCTTTGGCCATCACGACTTTCGTCAGCTTCTTGCAGATAAGAGTCTGAGCAAGGAAGATATCGACTTTTTTAATCCTGAGCCCCATGATTTTCTGCTCTCCAGTGAAGATTTTATTTCTTTGGGCAAAGAGCATTTTGAATACCTGCGGAACAGCCTGGATAATAAACGTGTAGTGGCGCTTTATACCTGGCGCCGGGCCAGTTTTAAGCTTTATTCCATCTGGCAGGAAACGGTCAAACACGGTGGTACTGAAAGCTTTTTTTCCTATTACCATGAACATCTTGCCCGCCCCGCACAAAGTCAGATGTTGTCGGCAGACCTTAAAGTGACAGCACTTAGCCACGTATTTGGCAAAGAAAATATACGGATTCTGGATTATGATGCCAGCACCACTAATGACTCCTTGTTGCAGGACTTTATGGCGCTGCTTGGTCGTCAATGGCAGTCGGACTTTGTAACCCCCGAGAGCAATTCTGATGCGGTGAATAAGGCCATGGATATTACTGATATTGAAATCATCCGTGCCCTGAACTGTATTTTTCTCAAACACTTTAATACTCGTGGTATGTGGGTGCGCAATCAGTATAAACAGCATTTTGACAAGCTGGAATCTGCAGGCCTGAGTGAGCTGAAACAACGGGTGGCTGAAAACACCAGAGAACTGAAGGTAGGCAATTACTTTCTGGATAACCGCTGTGAAAAGGTAATGACAGAAAAATTTGCCGATAATATCGTCAACTATCAGCCAAACAGTCGTATCAATACCATCAGAGTGGCTAAAGATGAATGGGTATTTGATAAAGACGCGCAGAAATTATTAGCGGATATGGCGCATCTCATCAGGGTGTCTGAACAGTGAGTAAACAGATATCACCCAAAGGGCAAAAAACCAGGGTCAAAATTGTCGCGATCGCCAAGGATGAGGCCGCGTATATTCCTGAGTGGGTGCATCATCATCTGTATCATGGCTTTGATGCCATTGATGTGTATATCAACCGCACCACAGATAACAGTATGGGGGTATTAGATTGTATCCATCAGCGCTATCCGCAGGTGCGCGGGCGCAGTGCCGACTGGATTGACCTGTGCCCTGTGGATGCTCAGAATTGCCTGCAATATATTGTCTATGCCAGTGCCCTTGATGAGGCCAGACAAAGCGGTGAATTTGACTATCTGTTGTTTCTGGATATTGATGAGTTCTGGACGCCGAAGAGCCTTAAGCTGAGTATTCAGGATGTGATTACTGCCAATGCTGATGCCGATACTATTTCCTTTGAATGGATTAATGCGTTTGGGCAAAAGCAGGCGTTTTCACCGTTACCACAACGTATTAAAGGGAAGATTAATCCGCTGGTCAAAACGCTGGTTAAGCTGACTGCAAATGTCAGCAGAGTCGGTTATCACTTTCCTGAGCTTAGAAATGGCAAAAGTGTGATGGCCGATGGCGATACCTTCAGAGCGGATCCCAATTTGCGGGAAGGTCTGCATCCTGATTTACAGCACCTTCGCCCGGTGATGGTGATCCACAGATTGTTCCGCTCACCCATGGAGTATGTTTCATTGCTACACCGGGGGCGACCTTCCGATGAACTGCAATTAAAGCTGAATCGCGGTGGTTACAATGTGGCGATTGGCCGGGAAGTCTGTTTCGAACTGAATAAAAAGAATTACGCTGAGTACGATGTGCACCGACGCCAGTTTATTGAAGAGCTGGATATCCAGCAGGAACTGGAAGTAGGCCGGGAATTTGTGCAGCAGCGTTATCATAAGACGCTGGCACATGTTCAGACTGTACCCAGAAAGTATTTCCCCGACCTGTTCCGGGTGTTCAGAGGCTGTACCCGGGCCGAGTATCAGGCACTGACGGATGCCATTATTAACTCAAAGAAATTGCAGCGCTGTAAAGATGCCGACGAGCTTATTGAGTTAGCGAAAGAAATTGAAAAAAGCGATGTAAAAGTGGCCTATCATGTCTGGCTACTGGCCAGCGAATTGCGCCCAAGGGGACCATTGATCAGAAAGCGTGTGGCGGAATACGCTGCTCTGGATCTGCAGGCGGGTATCAGGCGCTCTGATCTTTTTGGTCAGCAAGCGGAGTGAATGGTGGGATGACCTCCTTTTGCATTGCTTCGCCACATAAAAATGAACTCTGGTATGACTATCGGGTATATGTAAACCTCAGACAAGAGCTGGAGGCGCTGGGGTATCAATATCGTGCCGCTTCACAAAACCGGATCTATTTTCTGGGTGGGCCGCAACGGCACTTCTATCCCGAGGTGGGCAAGTTTGATGCCGAGGCTAATAATATTGCGCTTATTTACTGTCACGTGGAGAAGCTGAAAAGCATCGATCAGTTCCGCAAGGTATTTGTTTGCAGTGAAGGGATGAAAGGATTTCTGCAACGGCGCCGGTTAATGCGCCTTGAGCCATTCAGACGACGACAGCCTTTTACCCCGCAGGCGCCGATTGAAGTGATCCCGCCTTTTTCTTCATTGCAGCCCTGTAACCGCACCAGGCCCAGGTATCAATGCGATCTGTCTTTTGTTGGCACACCAAGGATCAGGCCAATACTTGAGGCGGCCTTGCCGGTAGTGAAATCGCTTAAGCTTAAAATGCATCTGTATGGACCCAACTGGGATCAGTATCCGGGTAATCCGGTCGCTAAGGATTATTGGATTGCCCGCAGCGTGCCTTATGAAGAGATTCCGATGTTGGCGAAAGGCAGTAAGATTTGCCTGATTGATCACCATGATATGATGAATAAGATTGGCACAGTGAGCCACAAGTACGTGGATTTCCTGAAAGCCGGGGCCTTTGTTATCAGTGATAACAACAGGGACGCCAGGAAACATTACCATGGGGTATACTATCGCAATCAATCCGAGTTGGCCGGGTTGATTGAGTACTACGTCACTCACGATGCTGAGCGAGAAGCGACCCGCCTGCAGCAACAGCGATACCTGAACCGACATTCCACCGGATTTGCCGCCACTGAGCTGGCGAAATACTTTATTTGATTTGGTTTTAACAATGAAACTGATTTTACACATTGGTACCCATAAAACCGGTACAACGGCTATTCAGCAGTTTTTACTTGCTAACGAGAAATCATTATATCAATCAGGCACACTTTACCCCGTTAGTTGTCTGGGACAGTCTAAAAATCAGTATTCATATCTGGCTACGCTGCTAAGACATGGCAAACTGACAAAGGTCAAACGTGATTTAAAGCTCATAAGAGAAGAAGCTGTGACAAAACATTGCCAGATGGTGATTTTATCCGGTGAGGAATTCAGTACGCTGAACTACCAACATGTGGCTGAATTGTGTGATTTGCTTGGGGACTTTGATGTTGAAGTAAAAATATACTTCAGGAATGCCTATGACTTTGTAATCAGTGCTTTTTCTGAGATTAACAAGACCAGTCGCAGCCTTACCAAGATCGAGAAGTTGAACAAGCGTCTCTCCAGGCTGGTGGATTACGACAGAACATTAAATAGTTGGTGTAAGGTGTTTGGTGATGAAGCGGTTGATGTTTATTCCTATGATCGGATTAAGCATGAGTGTATCCCTCACTTTTTGAGAAGTGTGAATATTGATGAGAATCTTATTAGGGAGTTAACCGCGAATGAGATGATGAGTGCTTATTCTGGTGTTAATTCCAGGTTTGATCCTATTGCGTCATTTTCACTTGTTTTTTTGGGAAAAATCAGGGACTCGCGAGACTACGATGCGGCAAAAGAAACCTGCGGCAAAATTTTTTCGGATAAGAATAGTTCTGATCAATTGCTGCGTTTTCTTGCGCATAAGTATCTCAAAGCAAAGGATGTAAAATACTGTCATCACAAGCTACTGCCTTTGATTGAGGATATTCTTCCTGAGGAAAGCATCGATCTTGAACAGGCTCATGCCATGTTGAATTCCGGGCAATATATGGTGGAATTGGGCAGGTTTCTGATCGCTATGGGTACAAGAGAAAGTAACAGCCCCTGGTGGTCAAGGTTCCTAAAGCGATTTGGTTAGTCTATCTGAAACGCATGGACCTGGGCTGAATGATTGTATTAGCTCAATGGCAAATCTGTAGTGGTAATAAATATGGTACTAAGGCCTGAACATTGAAAAAATATTTAGTCAGAAGCCTTAAATTTACTGTCGGCATGCTGCCTCCGGCTGTACGTCAGACATTGCGTCAACAGCCCCGGCTTGCGGCCTGGTATACCAAATCCCTGTATAGCGCCGGTGTGCTGCAATATGTGCCTACACAACAGCAGCAACATAAAAGTTATAAAAAGAATATGGCGGTGCAGCAGCAATTTATCGATGAACTGCCTGATACTTCTGCAGGCTCTTTGGCGGTTTGTATTGTCGTCAACGCGCCTGATAAAAATGCGCTGCGGGCATCCATCAACAGTGTGCTCGCTCAGTCTGTTGCGGTCAGCGGTATCCTCATTTGTTGTAGCCGGCAGAGTTTTGGAAAAGTGACTCGCTTAGTCAGGCAGCTCGATCTGCATGATTATGATGTCGCTTTTGTGCATGAAAATGAGGATATCCCTCAACGGTTTTATGATCAGCCGGTTTTTGTCTGCCATAGTGGTGAGGGATTACATAAAGACTGTGTCAGAGTGCTGATGCAATGGCCCCGGTCAGATAAGCAGCTGGTTTATGTTGATTCTGACTGTTTTGACAAAGAGGGCAACCGGCATACCCCGCAATGTTACCCTGACTGGAACCCCGATCTGCAAATAACTACGGCTTATATTCGCAGTGGTTGTTTACTCGCAGATGCTAAAGAGCTGAAGCAAATACCTCATCTTTGCAGGCCTTATGCGCTGGCACAATGGCTCAGTGCCCGGACTCTGTATGGGGCGCTGAGAGAGGTACAGCATATCCCGCTGGTACTGATACATGTTCCGGAAAAGCAGGAAGGGATGTTTCAATCGCTGTTGCCTGAGTTTGAAGCCTGCCTGGCGCAACATGCTGATTATCAGATTGACGCTGGTGCACAATCTTTGAATCTGATGTGGCGAACCCCATCTGAGCCCAAAGTCAGTTTGGTCGTCCCTACCTATAATGGTAAAGCTTTGGTTCAGGCCTGTGTTGAGTCGATACTGGAAAAAACCCGTTATCGGAACTTTGAAATTCTGCTGGTGGATAATAATTCTGATGAACCGGCAAGCCTCGCTTATTTTGATCAGCTTGCAGAGCATCCTCAGGTCCGTCTGCTCAGATATCCCTATCCCTTCAATTATTCAGCAATCAATAACTTCGCTGTGGCTCAGGCTGATGGTGAGATCATCGGGTTGGTGAATAACGATATTGAAGTCATTGCGCCCGATTGGCTTGGCTGCATGGTGGGACATGTCATGCGACCAGATATTGGCTGTGTTGGTGCCAAGCTCCTTTATCCTGACAACAGAATTCAGCATGCCGGAGTGGTAATGGGCTATGGCGGTGGAGCCGGTCACGCTCACAAGTATTTCCCGGCTGATTTTGCCGGGTATCTGAACCGGTTGGTGGCCAGTCACAATTTCAGTGCAGTGACGGCAGCTTGTTTGCTGGTAACCAGAGCCGATTATCTGGCAGTCGGCGGATTAGATGAAGAGAATCTAGTGGTCGCCTTTAATGATGTTGATTTTTGCCTCAAAGTGCAGGAAATGGGACGACGCAACCTCTATTGTGCAGAGGCGGTGCTTTATCACCATGAGTCGATTTCAAGGGGCACAGAAGATACGCCCGAAAAGCAGGCGCGCTTTGCGGCAGAAGTGGCCTGTTTGAAACAGCGCTGGAAACATGTGATTGAACAGGATAAGGCCTATAATCCAAATCTGACCTTACGGTTCGAAAACTTTGCCTTGACCGACTGGGGCGCATTGCTGAAGAAGAAACTTCATCGTATCCGTAATCAGCATCTTGATTAACTAACCGCTATGGACCGTTGAACTTTTATGCAAATTCTAGCCTTTCGTGGCTTTTTAGCTAATAAAAGCAGATTTTTGCATGGTTTTCTGTTAATTTTCCGCTATTTTTTGGCTGCTTTAACCTGTCGCTGAGTGGCGGGTGCAATAGTCGTATTTTACGGGGCAATACTCAGATTGGATAATCACTTCACGCAAATAAACCAGGTTCCCCAGGACATAGTATTCGATGTTGTGGTCGGTATGGCGGTTTACCGTGAGGATCGACTTGAATGGGTCAGGCAGGCAACCGGGAGTATTCTGAAGCAATCATACCGGAACTTTGTTTTCGGCGTTGTGATCGATGGTGAGATTCCTGACGAGATAGCCTCATATCTGCACGAGCAGGCTGACAACGACCCCAGACTTATTCTGGTGCAGAGTCAACACAATGTTGGCCTGAGCCAGTGTATGAACCATATCATCGACTGGGCAACGCCTTACGCGCCAGATTATTTTTTCCGAATGGATGCTGATGATATTTCTCTGCCGCAAAGACTGGAAAAACAAATAGCATTTTTTCGTCAGCACCCTGACGCGGATATTTTGGGCACGGCACTGGTTGAAATCAATGAACATGGCAAGCGGGTTGGCAAACGAAAACTGCCATTGACCCATAGTGAGATAGTCCGGTTTCTTCCTAAACGCTGTTCGCTCAATCACCCAACAGTTGCGATGCGCTTCCGGGTATTTGAGGCGGGGCACCGGTACCGGGCCAGTTTGCGAAACACCCAGGATTATTTTTTGTGGATAGAGCTGGCGGGAGCGGGGTTCATTTTTACCAATCTGGCTGACAAACTTCTGCAGTTTCGGCGGGTGAATGATTTTTATAAACGCCGGGGCCTGAGCAAGTCAATTAATGAGTTCAAGGCGCGTCTTTATGCTATGCGCCATCTGCAAAAAATTCGGATTGGCAATATTATTTATGCCCTGGCTGTGTTGACCTTAAGGCTGATGCCGTCAAGAATACTTAAACTGGCCTACAAAATTGATCGTCTGTTTCTGGAAAAGTTTGTAAAACATTGAAAACCGGTGCCGTAGTTATACTCTACAAGCCTGTATTGTCTCAAGCGCAGGCATTGATTGAATCTGTTATCAGGCAGGTGGATGTGTTGTGCGTGGTGGACAATTCTCCTGTGCCTACTGTATTGGATGTGCCTAAACACAACCTGAATTATCATCATTTTGCTGACAATGTCGGCATTGCCGCGGCACAGAATGTGGGCCTGAGAGATTTGCAACTGAGTGACTGCCAGTATGGATTATTACTGGATCAGGACAGCCAGCCTGATGGCGAGTTTGTGTCGAGACTTCGCAGTTTGTTGGTTGCTTCAAAACAGGACAACCGTGATGTGGTGGCTATCGGGCCGCGGATTGTCTGCTCCTTTTCTGACAAGCCTGTTAAACCAAGAGTTCAGAGGGAGCTTGAAGTCTATGATGATATGGTTTGCGTAACACAAATTATTTCCTCGGGTATGATGATTGACCTTGAGAAGCTTGATGAAACAGGGATGAAAGAAGAGGCCTTATTTATTGATGGCGTAGATCATGAGTGGTGTTGGCGGGCGAGGCAGCGGAATTTATCTATCGCCCTTGCAGGTAACGTCAAAATGGTGCATCGGCTCGGTGACTCCCGCAGTACTTTTGCCGGTATAACCTATAAAGTTGGTTCGCCAATTCGTCTTTACTATCAGTTCCGAAATATTCTCTTGTTGTGTCGCAGAAGCTATGTACCAGGTTACTGGAAAACCCGTAATCTGCTTGTCTTGCCAATACGCTTTTTTGCTAACTCAATACTGCAACCGGGGCGTTTAGAGCGCACAAGCTATATGCTTAAAGGGTTGTGGGATGGGGTGCGGCGAAAAGATGGCCCATATTCCAGAAATTGGTAGGGTTTACTTTGCCGACGCCACTTTCCTGAGAACTACCACGATGCTCACTTTCTTCAGAGTCTGAACCGTACCTCATGTTGGAGCCTGCTATGCATATTCTGGTTACCGGTGCTGCCGGCTTTATCGGCAGTTTTGTTTGTCATCGACTGCTGGAAATGGGCTACAGGGTAACCGGTATAGATAATTTGAGTGACTATTATTCTGTTAAGTTAAAACAGCACCGGCTGGCATTGTTGCAGGACAAGACGGGTTTTACGTTTTATCAGCTCGACCTGAGTGATCGTATGGCCATGGCAGAACTTTTTTCCAGGGAGCGTTTCAAGCGGGTTGTTCACCTGGGGGCGCAGGCAGGTGTCCGCTATTCTCTGGATAACCCTATGGCTTATGCCGATAGCAATATGATTGGCACTCTGACGGTGCTTGAAGGTTGTCGTCAAAACGGTGTTGAACATCTGGTTTTTGCTTCTTCCAGTTCTGTCTATGGTCTGAATACCAAACTGCCTTTTTCAACAGAAGATTGTGTAGACCATCCGGTGTCTCTCTATGCCGCGACAAAGAAAAGTAATGAACTGATGGCTCACTCATACAGTCATCTTTATGCAATACCCACAACGGGGCTGCGCTTTTTCACTGTGTATGGCCCCTGGGGCAGGCCGGATATGGCGATGTACCTGTTTACCCGTGCCATTGACGAAGGAAAGCCGCTGAAAGTGTTTAATCAGGGCAATATGCAGCGGGATTTTACTTATATTGACGATATTGTTGAGGGAGTGGTGCGTATCCTGGAAAAGGTACCACAGCCGGATCCTGCCTGGCGAGGTTCGCCGGTATCTGCCAGTTCTGCACCTTACCGGATTTATAATATTGGTAATAATCAGCCGGCGTCACTGCTCGATTTTATCCGGTTGATTGAAAAGGCACTCGGGAAAAAGGCCCTCAAGGAGTTTCTGCCCATGCAGGCTGGCGATGTCAGGACCACCTGCGCCGATATTGAGGATCTCTATCGGGCAGTGGGTTTTAAGCCTGCTACACCGCTGGAACAGGGTGTTGAGCAATATGTACGGTGGTACAGGGAATATTACGGTTAAGCTTTGCGCCTTGCTGTTGATCCATTGATAAAAATGAGCGACAACAGAGTTCATTTTGCCCGTTACTGTTTCCACCGGGGAATCTTTGCTACATTCCGCCTGTTTCTGATATCGGTTGATCCGCCAGGCGGCCTGATAAAGTAAAAGGATTTAAGGAGTCTTTATGCTGAAAGTTTTACATACAGCGGCACTATTGGCAGCCCTTGTTGGCCTGAGTGCCTGCGGTGGAGGGGGCGGCAGCGGGCCGGGCAATTTTAATCCACCTTCATCCGGAGGTTCATCAAGCTCCGGGCCGCAGTGGCAGGCTGGTGTTTATGCGCCTGAGTCTGAACTGAAGAACTTCTGTGAGTCCCCCCGCAGCGGTATTGATGAATTCACTGGCCGGTCTTTTCCCGATAAGGCAGGTAGTGCCAACTATGAAAAACTCTGGCTGCGCTCCTGGAGCAATGATACATACCTTTGGTACGACGAACTCGATGATATTGATCCTGCAGGTTATGGGGTATTGGAGTACTTCGCTCTGTTAAAGACCAGCGTCAGAACCCCTTCTGGGGCCTTTAAAGACAATTTCCATTTCCATCAGGATACCGCCGAGTATAAACAGCGCACCCAGTCCGGCGTGGAGTCCGGTTATGGTATCGAGTGGAAGTTCAGTGCGGTATCGCCACCCCGCAAGCTGCAAATCGCTTTTATCGAACCCGGTTCACCGGCTGATGTGGCGGGCCTGAAGCGCGGTGCTGAGGTTCTGGAAGTAGATGGTGTGGATTTTGTGGATGGTGGTGATGTGGATGCCATTAATAATGGCCTGTTTCCCTCAGAAGCCGGGCAAAGCCATGACTTTGTGTTTGAAACTGTGGCGGGCGAGCGCCTTGACGTCACCATGGCATCAGCGGATGTGCAGATTACCCCGGTTCAGAATGCTCAGGTGATTGAAACGGAGCAGGGCAGGGTGGGCTATGTACAGTTTAACAGCCATATTGCCCTGGCCCAGGACCAACTGATTGATGCCTTTGAGCTGTTTGTGAATGAGAACGCTACGGATCTGGTGGTGGATCTGCGTTATAACGGTGGTGGGCTGCTGGTACTGGCTTCTCAGCTGGGCTATATGGTTGCCGGTGACGCCAATACCAATGGCCGCACCTTTGAACAGATGCAGTTTAATGACAAATATCCGAGCCGCGATCCGGTTACCGGCGAACAGCTCACACCTCTTGAGTTTGTAGATAAACGCATCGATTACGATCGCTTCGTCGAAACCAGCCAGAATCTGCCGACACTGGCATTGAACCGGGTGTTTGTGCTCACCACCGGTGGCACCTGCTCTGCCAGTGAAGCCTTTATTAATGGGTTGCGTGGCATTGATATTGAGGTGATTCTGATTGGCGATCAAACCTGTGGTAAACCCTATGGTTTCTACCCCACAGATAACTGCGGTACCACGTATTTCACCATTCAGTTTACCGGTGTGAATGATAAGGGTTTTGGCGAGTATTCTGACGGCTTTATACCCACGCCAACACCGCAATTTCCTGCTGATGTGCAGGGTTGTATGGTAGAAGACGATCTGACCCTGCCTTTGGGTAACCCGCAGGAAGGCCAGTTAATGGCGGCGCTGGATTATATGGGCAGCGGCAGTTGCCCTGAAATCAGTGGTGTGCAAGGTCTCAGCCAAAAAGTTGAGCCAGCCGGTAAGGGTTTACAGATAAAACGCCCTGATCCGCGTTATCGGGCCACGATACTGGAAAACAAACTGTATCAGCAGTTTGGACGCTATCCCGGAGAACCACAATGAAGTCGTTTCTGGTAGTGATTGCAAGCCTGTTGGCGGGCGGTTGCCAGCTGACCCATGCCGAGGAGCCGCAGCAGGCTGTTATCACCAATCCGGGCACAGAGGTTAAATCTGAACTGCAGCAGGTGATTCACCAGGCCATAGCTGGTACGCCGGTGAAACTTGCCGATGACGCCCTGACCAAACGGGACACCTTATATATTGAGCAGAACATGGGCAGAGATGCCCAGGGTAACCCCATCATGGGGCGTCACAATAACAAGCCGCAAGTATTCAGATTGCAGATTCAGGGTGGTCAGTGCCAGCTTATTCACGGCGCCTCAGGTAAAGTGTTTGCTTTGCAAAAGGTAAGCTGCCGGGCGCTGGATACCCCGCATCCATTGAATTAGCAATGCGCTGTTCAACAACACCGTGCTGTCAAAGGTGCTGGACATGCCCGATATCAACACTCGGGCATAACAGGTTCCCGTAGCTGTTGGCGGTTTCTCTCTTGTCATGTATGTGTAGCCTGCAAGAAGCGAAGCGGACGTGTCCAGCACCTTTGACCCCCTCTCGGTGAGGAAGTGACACAGTTGCAGATTCAACGGCTGCTGGATTGCGGGACAGGAATTCTCTGACGGATTTCTCTGCGCTGCATCCAGGCCACAGAGCCCTGGAGGGGGAAGAGAACACAGAGAGGTAAAGCCGATGTGGGGCCGAATTTATTCGGCTTGCATGCTCAGGTTGGTAGTGTCAGACGAATAAATTCCATCCTTAGGTTCGCGATACAATACGTCCCTGTATTCGCTTTCGACCCTTGTACAACTCCGCGTTCTCAGCGACTCCGCGGTGAATTTTGTTTTCTCAAAGGTCACTGGATGTCCAGCAACCATTGAATTAGCAATGTGCTAAACAATAACACCGTGTTTTCAAAGGCGCTGGACAGGCCCGATATCAACACTCGGGCATGACGAGCGGTTGTCCCCGAATATGGATTGCTCCCGTTATGCAATACCAAATTGACGATAATCGGATCAGTGGGTTGCGTGTCGCCTAACTTCAGACCACCGTTCTTTCATCGGGCTCCTGCTCATAATCCGGGGGGAGGGATTAATCATCTTGCGGTTAGTCTGTATATAGTCTATAAAAAGTCTAAAGTACATTGATAAGCGAGATTTATGCGAGTAGAAACTATCAGCTATATTAAGCAACATGCAGCCAAACTGGATGTTGAAGAGCCTATTGTGGTGACGCAGGGGGGAAGGCCTGTTTACAGGATAGAATCTGAGGTCAGTGCCAGGCTTAGAGACGAGAGTATTGCGTTGTTAAAGATGATGAATCTGGCTGAGCGGGATATTCGCCAGGGTAAAACATTGTCATCGGTACAGGCAAAACAACAGCTACGAGATTTGATTCCTGAAGCCGCAGACGATGAGCAGGGTTGAGATCACTCAGGTTGCATTCCAGACCCTGGCTGTATTAGGCCGTTATATGGCCGTGTATATTGGTCACAGTAGCGCAGTAGGTGAACTGGAAAAACTCATTGATGACAGTTGTGCCAGACTGGCAGACAACCCCGCCCAATATCCGGTATGCAGTGAGCTGGCGTCGCTGGGCATACATGATTACCAGCAAATAACCTTTAAAAAGTATAAAGTGCTGTTTCGCAACGCCATTGAAACGCAGACTGTTTATATCACAGCTTTTATGCGTCACCGGCAAAGTGCTCAAAAACTTCTGGTGGATTATACTCTGCTACCCTGACGCTATTGTTGGCACCATTCTGAACCGGTCCACAAGTTAGACAGCAGTCCTGGCCAGTATAAAGCGCAGTGGAACACGGAGCTGTTCATATCTCTCCTGCATCCTGAGTCTGCTGCTGGGTGAACTTAAGCCCAACAGAACCAACAGTATCTTTGATTAACCCGGATTTCGCTTCGCTGCATCCTGGGTACTCTGTATTACCACAGAGCGGCAAGGATTGCAGATAAGAACAGGAGCAGGCCATTCCCGTTTCCATGCCCTCTTATCCCGGTCATTCCCGCGAAGGCGGGAATCCAGAGCCCTTGTCCAATGTTAGTCAAAGGTCACTGGATGCCCAGCAACCATTGAATTAGCAATGTGCTAATCAATAACACCGTGTTATCAAAGGTGCTGGACAGGCCTGAATTGCACTGTCGGGTTAAAACCCGACCTACAGGCTAATCCCAGCTCAGTTCAGGGGCTCTGTAATACTCAATACCCATTTTATCCAGGTGCTGACGCAATGCTGAAAGGCGCTGGGTAAAGGCCTCGTAATTGCGTTGTGGCTGCTTTGTCCAGGATACTTCGGCAATGGCAGCCAGACGCGGCCAGTTACGGTTATCGGCTGTGGCATCATCCGCTACCTTTTCAGACCACATGGGCGCTTCCACACCCACTACCTGTTGATAGCTTTCCGGTGTCAGGCTGTAAACCCGTTCCAGCGGGATCCCCTGCTTGGCACACCAGGTGTAGGTGTCAGGCTGGCCATCATAGTTTCCGTGATCCAGATAGGTGTAGCTGCAAGGCGACAACACCAGGTGAATGCCTTTTTCCAGTGCCGGGGCGATATCATAATCATCATTCCAGAACTGCAGCAGGGAGTTGCCACGTATATCTCCGGCAGAGGCCTCCTCCCAGGCGAGCAGTTTACGATCTAAAGAAGCGACAATCTGATCCACTTTAGTAATGAAATCAGGGAAGGCATCGGCTTCTTCGTTCAATACCTCATCACCTCCTATATGCAGATACTCGGAGGGGAAGATATCGGCCACTTCCCGAAGCACGTCTTCCACAAAGGTGTAAACCACATCGGGTTTTTTACTGGAGCACAAGGCACTGAAACCAACACAGGTGCCGGAGTATGGAGCCAGTCTCGCCGGGCCGACAACATCTTCGCACTGATTTTGCGGTGGATTATCTACCACATCATCGCAGGCCAGATCGTTATAGGCGGCAATGGCTGCCTGAGTATGGCCGGGCAGATCGATTTCAGGAATAATTTCAATCTGATGGCGGGCGGCAAAGGCAACCAGTTCGCGCATCTGAGCCTGGGTATAAAAGCCCCCTCTGTTACCACTCACACTGGTGGTTCCGCCTACTTCAGTCAGTTTTGGCCTGCTCTTAATCTCTAAGCGCCAGCCCTGATCATCGGTGAGGTGTAAATGGAGCTTATTGAGCTTAAAGCTGGCCATACGCTGAATGTGCTGCTTAAGGTATTCCACGCCAATAAAATTGCGCGCCACGTCCAGCATACTGCCTCGCCAGTTGTACTGAGGTTGATCTTCAATCAGCACTTTAGGCAAAACATATTCGGCCTGAGCGGCAGCGGGTAACAGCTGCTTAAGGCTCTGAATGCCGTAAAAGAGTCCGGCATCTGTGGGCGCTGTAAGTGTAATGTTCTGGTCTATATTAAGCCGGTAACCTTCTTCACCCAATGGCAGAGACGGGTCCAGTTTCAGGTTGATGACAGCGTTGTCATTTTCGCTATATTGAATATCCAGCTGGTCCAGCAAAGCCAACAGTGCGGCGGCGCTATCTGGTGCATTGGTATCGGTTGCCACAGTGAGTTCTTTGCTCAGTGTCAGTTCTCCTGCAGCCGGTGTAACAGACTGTGGAAAGGGAACAATGTTCAGCTGTTGTGCCTGTGCTGTTTCCGGCGCTGACGTTTCCCCGCCAGGACTCTGTTCAACATTGCCACATGCGCCAAGCGCAAAGGGCAGAATTAAATAAAGCAGTTTTCTAATCATAATAAGTTTACCTTGACTGTTAGCCATGCCGTAAAGACAGAAAGTAGGTTAAGCCCGGGGCTTCGGGCAATTTTTACCTTACAGCAGCAGGGCAGAGTGTCAAGAAATTGTTAACTTTCTGTGCATTGTTTGGCTGGGGCAGGGGGGGGCGGCTGGTCACTGACCCTTTGGTAGGCGCGAAGTCCGAAGTTGGGCACCATAGCCAGAAAATGATCGAAAATATCAGACTGAACGGCTTCGTATTCCACCCAACTGGTATAGGTACAAAAGCAATAGACCTCCAGCGGCACACCGAGTTCTGTAGGGGCCAGTTGCCTGACCATTAATGTCATATCCTGATGCAGTTTGGGGTGGTGTTGCAGATAACGCAGCATATAGGCCCGCAGGGTGCCTATATTGGTAAGCCGTCTGGCATTGAGCAGATCCTGCTCGGTTATATCGTTGTCTTTGTTGTATTTGGCCAGTTCCTGCTTCTTATCGTTGATATAGCCTTTGATAAAACGGATTTTCTCCCAGTTATCCAGCATTTCCTGGTCACAGAAACGCAGGGTATGAACATCCAGGTAGATTGAACGTTTTATCCGCCGCCCCCCCGATTCCTGCATACCTCGCCAGTTTTTTACTGAGTCACCAATCAATGCATAGGTGGGTACAGTGGAAATTGTCTTATCCCAGTTGCGGATTTTGACCGTGGTCAGGCCAAGCTCCATCACTTCACCATCAGCCCCATACTTGGGCAGGGTGATCCAGTCACCGGTATTAACCATTCGGTTGGCAGCGATCTGAACACCAGCCACAAAGCCGAGGATTGTATCTTTAAATACCAGCAGCAGTATGGCAGTAACAGCACCTAAACCTGACATGATCAGCACCGGTGACTTGCCAATCAGATTGGAGACGATAAGAATAATGGCGATAATTGCCAGGAGCAGCTTGGCCACCTGAATAAAGCCGGTGATGGGCATGCGTCTGGCCATGGTGGAGGCGTTATAGGCATCCTCAACGGTATTGAGAATGGCGCTGAGCATCAGCAGTGAGGTCACCAGAATGTAGATAAATGCGACCTTTTGCAGGAATTCCAGCAACATCGGGCTATGGGAAAACAGCAATGGCACGAGCAGGTAAATCAGCACACCAGGCACCAGATGGGCCGCGCGCCTGAAAAAATTGTGAGACTGCAGCTCGTCGTCCCAGGTGGCCTTGCTGCGTAATATCAGTCGAGTCAGTTTGGTGCTGAGCAGGTAGCGGGTGATCCTGAAGCTGATCCAGCACACTGCCAGTAGTGATATCAGCGCAAATATCGCAAATAGCGTGGAATGAGCCGAAGCCTGAATGCCACAGTAGCTGAGGCTGTCGGCAATAAGTTGAGCCAGATCGGTCAGTTGTTCCATTCGTTACCCGTTAACTCTTGTATGCGTTGATCTTTGCGATGCCAGTACCGGTTTATCCACTGCTGAAAAGAAGCTCTGAATACTGCATCATTCTGATAATCACCAATCATATCAGTATTTACCGGTAGTACCTGAACCTCAATGATCACTTTTTTCAGCCGGCCACAGAGCAAGTCCATCATGACATGGCCATTATTATCCGGGTACACCAGCGTAACATCAATAATATGGCTGAGCAGGTTGTCCATGGTAGCGAGCGTAAAGGCAACCCCACCCGCTTTGGGCGGAAGAAGATGCCGGTACGGGCTGCGTTTGGCGTTATGTTTCTGCTCTGTAAAGCGGGTTCCTTCAACAAAATTTACCATTGTAGTGGGTAATTGCTGAAACTTTTGGCAGGACTTGCGTGTGGCTTCAATATCTTTGCCTTTAAGGTGAGGGTGTCGGGCGACAAATTGTTGGCTGTAGCGGCGCATAAAAGGCATATCTAAGGCCCAGGCGCCGAGGCCGATAAAGGGCACCCACAGTAATTCCCGTTTAATAAAAAACTTAGTGGCCGGAATGCGACCGGTGGCGAAATGCATCAGTACAACAATATCAAGCCAACTGATATGGTTGGCCATCATCAGGTACCAGCCTTTTGCATTAAGCTGGCCCTGCGTATGTATCTGCCATTCTACCTTATTAAACAGGTTGATCAGACTGACGCTGCAAAGGGCAAACCCGGCCATGCAATTGTTCAGCAACCGGTTCAGAAGCTTCGTCAGCGGCGGCACTGGCAAAATTAACTTTATCAGCCCCATCAATACGATGAGCGTTCCCCAGAAAGCCAGGTTAAAACACTGAAGCAAAAAATGAATCGGCAGAAGGACGAAACCCGGCAGAAAACTCAACATGTGATTACAGCTCTTTTTTTAATTGTTCGATGACATTGTCTTTGTGTTGCCAGCGCTGATTCAGCCATCCCTGAAACCTGAACCGCTCGGCCGGTTCGTTAAAATAGTCCCGCGGCGCGATATTCTCCAGTGGCGTGATATCGACCCGTACCTGGATTTGGTTGACACTACCACAGACAAAGTCCCAAAAGCTTGGGGCCCCCTGAGGATAGTGAATGGTCACATCTACCAATTTGTGCAGTTTGTCGCCCATGGCTGAGAGTACAAAGGCAATCCCGCCGGCCTTAGGTTTCAGTAAATGACGAAAAGGGCTCTTCTGGCGTTGATGCTTCTCTGGTGTCCAGCGGGTGCCTTCCACAAAGTTCATCACGCTGACCGGCTTGTATTTGAATTTTTCACAGGCTCTGCGGGTGGTCTCCAGATCCTTGCCTTTAAGGTGAGGGTTTTTGGCCAGATATGACTTTTTAAAACGCTGCATAAAAGGAAAATCCAATGCCCACCAGGCCAGACCCAGTAAAGGCACCCAAATCAACTCTTTTTTCAGAAAAAACTTCAGGAACGGAATCCGTCCGCTAAAAACCCGCTGCAATACCAGAATATCCACCCAGGACTGGTGGTTTGCGATCACCAGATACCATTCTTTCTTTTTCAGCCCGCTCAGCCCCTGAACATCCCAGTTTATAGATGCAGTCAGGTTCTGATTAAGGTTATTCAGCTTGACCCATTGCCTGGCACAAAAATCCAGTATTTGTCCAATCCGGGCGCGCCAGCTGGCAACAGGAATCAGTTTTAGCAGTGACAGGGTGAAAATCGGAGTACACCAAAACACTGTATTGAGCACGTATGCCAGAAAGGCAATGGAACCGGTGATCATCTTACGCATTTTTTCTTGCCTTAAACCGAATAAGCGACGTATTTTATGCCCACCTTAAGGGTTTCTCAAAATCAGATTTCAGAATGCGGCAACAAGGCTCTAATAACCCTATCAGTTTTTCCTGGCAACGGGCAGTCATCAAAGTAGGCAGCGCACTGATATCGCCCCATGGTGATGGGTGCAAAACCGCGTCTTTGCTGGCTCTGGCTCAGTTTGTTAACGAAAGCCGTTCGGCGGGAAAAGAGGTTATTCTGGTTTCATCGGGTGCCGTGGCGGCCGGTAAGAATGCGTTTACGCTTAGCCATTCTCCCACCCTGTCAGAAAAACAGGCCATGGCTGCTGTGGGCCAAACCCGGATGATGGCCAACTGGGCGAGATTATTTGATTCACCCACTGCACAGATTCTGCTGACCCATGGTGATATTCGTAATCGCGATCATTATCTGAATATTAAAGGCACCATCAGAGAGCTATTGGCTCATGGCATGCTACCTGTGATCAATGAGAATGATTCGGTCGCCACCGATGAACTCAAATTTGGTGATAATGACAACCTTGCTGCTCTTGTGGCTCTGGTGGCTGAAGCCGACACCCTGCTTATCTGTACTGACGTTGACGGGTTGTATAATAGCGATCCACGGTCAGATGCTGATGCACAGCTGCTCAGGCGAGTAGAAAAGATTGACCCGCAGATAATGGCGCTGGCGGGCGGCGCGGGCAGCAAGGTGGGTACCGGGGGCATGCAGACGAAATTGCAGGCTGCCAGAAAAGCATCTCACAATGGCATCCAGACCATTATTGCCAATGGCTTTAAGTCTCACACCTTTACACAACTGGCCCGTGGTGTGGTGCCCGGAACATTATTTGTGCCGCCGCTATCCAGAGGCAAAGCCAAAAAGAACTGGTTAATGCACAGTTTACGTGCCAAAGGGTGGGTGTTTATTGATCACGGGGCCGCAGAAGCTATTGCGAACAGGGGCGCCTCTTTGCTGCCGGTGGGAATTACAAAGGTGGAAGGGGGCTTTAATGCCGGTGAAGCGGTAGAAGTTATTTTTCAGCATGAGCCTGTGGCCATTGGGTTGTGTCAGTATGATGCGCGAACCCTGACTGAGATAGCAGGTTTAAACCGTCAGCAAATTGAGCAGCAACTGGGTTACTGCAGTTATTCCGTTGCCATGCACCGGGATGATCTGGTGTTGTTTTAAGACGTATATCGTCGCGCCTTGTAGGGGCGAATTTATTCGCCTGATACTGCCAACCTGACCATGCAGGCCGAATAAATTCGGCCCTACATCAATTTTACCTCTCTGCGATCTCCACATCTCTGCGTTCTCCGTGACTTTGCGGTGAAAATTTTTTCGCGGCTTTTTTATCTAAACCAGTGACCACAGCTTATAACTGCTCAACCCCAGCAATAGCAGGATAATCAGCCCGGCCAGCAGATTCGAGAACCAGCCATTTCTGTGTTCTGCCAGAACCTTTTTCTGGTTCATCAGCCACAGCAGGTAAATGGCAATTATGGGCAATAAAATGCCATTGGCAGCCTGAGCGAAAATAATCAGGGCAACAGGACTGAGTTTTAGTGCCGCGCCAATAGCACCGCACAACAGAATGACAGCCCACACTGTCTTAAATTTATTACTGGCCAGATCCGTAGACCAGCCCATCATTCCACAAACGGCGAAAGCACCAGCCAGTGGCGCGGTGATAGCACTGGTCAGTCCGGCAGCGAACAGGCCGATAGCGAAAAAGTAGTGGGCAAGATTACCCAGCAGAGGCTCCAGTTGCAGAGCCATCTGCGCCGCGTTGATGTCACCGGCAAGCTGGCCAAAAAACGCGGCACTGGCAGTTGAGACGATGGCAAGGGTGATCAACCCGCCGAGTCCTATAGAAAGGCCCGTATCCCATCGGCTCTGGCGGATGGTTTCACCCATATCTGTTGATGCTTTATGCTGCCTGGCCAGGACGCTGGAATGTAAAAACAGGTTATAAGGCACAATGGTGGTGCCGATCAGAGCCAGTACGGTTGTGACCGAGCCAGCCGGGAAGCTGGGGATCAGCAAACCACTGAGCAGCGCGGGGATATCGGGCCGGGCAATGATCATGGTGGTGATAAATACCAGTGACATCAGCAACACCAGAGCGATAAGACTTTTTTCCAGTACCTGGTAATGACCACTGAATAACAGCAGCCCTGCAATGAGGGTTAACAGGGTGCTCCAGGTGCTGATTTGTGCGCCGAGTAGCGCCTGAATACCCATGGCCGCACCGGTCAGGTTGCCGGCTTCATAGGCTGCACTGCCTATACCGATCGCACTGATCACCAGTGCCATGCACAGGTACTTCTGCCATCCTGAATTGAGTGTTTTTCGCAGCGACTCGGCCAGGCCCAGGCCTGTTGCCAGACCAAGTCGGGCAGCCATGCCCTGCAACACCATGGTGGCGATCACGGAAAATAGCAGCGTCCACAGCAGAGTGAAGCCAAAGTTGGCTCCGGCCATACTGGCTGTGGTAATAGTACCGGGTCCGATAAAGGCGGCGGTTACAAGCAGTCCTGGTCCTAAGCGCATGAAAAAGCATCCGAATCTACTCAAACAGGAGAGCAGGATAACACCGGTGTGTGAAATAAGGGATGGTAGAAAGTAAAAAGCCCCGTAACGGGGCTAATATCCTTTTACTCTGAGTCAATACTCACTCTGAGCAACGGATCGTCTAGTACAGAGATTCGCCAGTTCTGAGAGGCTTCTTACGCAATTGTAAAGGTCGTACTGAAGCCTCGCGTCTATTGCGGAAATGTTTTGTATTTTTACCCTTGTCCTGTGCAAGGGAGTACAGCAATAAAACGAGAATGGCAGCGAAAAGTAATGTAAGCAAAATCATGTTTAAATCCTTTCTAAACTGAATGCTGTGAGTGTATTCAGCACGGTTATATTAACAGTGCGTCTGATTTTTGAGTGTGACAGTATAGTGAATTTTTAGCGAAGACGACAGGGATTCAACGAAACATATTTTGTTTGTAAGAGGAAACCTGACTTTGCGCTTGATTGTATCGCTAAAAAGCGTATTTCCGAATATGCTGATGAGTAACCAGAGTGTGATTTAAATGGCGGTGGAAAAATAAAATACCAGAATATATCGTACGCCTTTACCCAGCCCCACCAGAATAAGAAATGGCAGTATGCGTACTTTCATCACTCCGGCAATAAAGGTTAATGCATCTCCGCCGACCGGTAACCAGGAAAAAGCCAGGCTCCACACTCCATAGCGCTGGTACCACTTCTGTACCCGCTCAATCTGTGATTCTTTAAAGTAGAACCATCGGCGATCCTTAAAGTGCAGCAGATATTTACCCAGCACCCAGTTTACCACCGCACCGAGGGTATTCCCCAGTGTCGCCACCAGAATCAGCAGCGCTGCGGGTTCGCCCTGACGGGCCAGGGTGAACAGCACCACTTCCGAATAGAATGGTAAAAAGGTGGCAGCGAGGAAGGCCGAAGAAAACAACACCAGATAAGAGATCATTATGCTCAGGTCTTTATGTACCGGACTGGTGAACCAGCCATTTGAACAACTTGGTCTGATTGATCATATAGGGCAGGTATTCAGGGTGCCACTGTACGCCGAGGACATGAGGAAGTGCATTGCTTTCAATGGCCTGGGTAAAGCCATCCGCATCGGTAGCACTGATGCTGAAGTTCTCAGCCACCTCACTGATCGCCTGATGGTGGATACTGTTAATCAGCAACCGTTCATGTTCAACAATGCGGTGTAGCATACTATCCGGTTTTATAAACAGCGTTTTACCCGGATGGAGCAGTGTGCGGTTAGATGTCAGCTTGCGCTGATCTTTGATATCCCTGAACAGCGTTCCTCCCAGCCGCACATTAATAAGTTGGCAACCCCGACAAATGCCCATTACAGGTAGTTGCTTTTGCAGGACAAAGTCCAGTACCTGATACTCTAAATTGTCTCTGGGCACATCGTATTGCTGTCCGGGTTCAGCCTCCTGCCCGTAGAGTTCAGGGCACAGATCGGTACCACCACTGATCAGCAGTCCGTCAAGCTTGTCCAGGTCAACATCATGGCGGGTACTGATCCTCGTCGCTTCACCTCCGGCGCGGCGAATAGCGAACGCCATCGCCCACCAGGGGGGGCACCAACGCCCCGAATGCGTTGTTATTCCTATAAGTGGTGGTGTTGTAGGCTTTGCCAGATTCATTGTCTTCCATCGCTATTTTCTGATGCGGAGACAGTACCGAGCCGGGTCGTCATAATCTGGCTTATTTGTTTCCAGCCCAGGGTGTCAGCCACTACAAAAATGACTGTCAGTAAGGGCACGCCAAGGATGGCTCCAATCGGGCCCCATAGCCAGCCCCAGAAGATCACTGCAACAAACACCACGATAGGGTTAATTCGCAGGCGGATACCGTGTACTACCGGGTCAACAATAAAACCAAAGAGGGTGGAGAGCACCAGAAATCCGACGGGGGCCATGAGTATCTGCCAGAGCTGCTGGTCACCCTGGGTAACAGAAATCAGTAGCAACAGCGCACTGACAATACTCATGCCTACATAAGGAATAAGCCGCAGTACCGCTATCAATACAATCCAGATCCAGGGCATGGGAAAATCAATCAGCCATAGCAGCACACTGGAAATCGCTCCCAGAGTGAGGTTGATTAACATGACCGCGCCCAGATAATAACCGGTTTCAGTGCGCAGGCGGCTGAATAGCCTGATAATTCTTCGTCGTTGTTGTCGCTCCTTTGCCAGCTTCACCATATTCATCACCAGATCGCCGCCATTAGTAAGCAGAAACAAAGTCAGAACCAGAATCAGCAAGGTACTGCCTGCGCCCTGTTGTATATTGGTGAGCAGAGTGTCAGGCCAGGTTCGCTGCTCCACCATGACCGGAGCCTGTTGTTCAGAGCTGATCACGTCTTCTACGGCTTCGGAAACTTTTTCAGAGGTTTTTTCTACCGAATCCTTCACCTGTTGCAATGTTCCGACCATTTCCTGGTCCAGATGCATCAGGCTTTCAATTTTTTCCGGCGCAGTGGTCAGCCAGCCGCCTATGGCCGGCAGCATTAACCACACGGCACCCAGTAACAATGAACAACTGAGTAACAGCATAATCAGGCTGGAAAGGACTTTGGGTATGCCGATTTTCATCAACCGGCTGACCGGTGGTGACAGGGTCAGTGCCAGCATCAGGGATACGGTAACCGGCAGCAAAAAACCTCTGGCCAGGTATAACGTGGCGACGATAACCACGAGCATAACGAAAGGCTGGCCACCGAATGTTCTGGATTGTGTTTGTTGGCTGATAATCTGTTCTCCCTTAAGCGCCCCTTGCCTTGTGCAACAGACAGTTTGCCAGTCTACCCAAGTATTGTTAATCCCCATAGTGCAGGATCCAGCGCAAGATAAAAGAGTCTTAGCCGCAGCACTTTGGGAGTTTGTCCCATTCATTTCTGGATTTGGCTGATAAACCTCTCTATCCTGCCGCCCGCTCAAATCTAAACCTCATTAACCGGATACTTATGATTGGTGAAATCGCGGCATTAAGTACAGCCTGTTGCTGGGCGGTAGCGGCCAGACTGTTCAGGCAATTAGGCGCAAGTTATTCGCCACTGGCACTGAATTTCTGGAAAGGGCTGGTGGCTATTCTGATTCTGTTGCCTCTGACCCTGGCCATGCCAATGCAGGTCGAGTTGTCACAGGTGGATATACTCTGGCTGCTTATAAGCGGTGTTATCGGCATAGGTCTGGGGGATACCTGTTTTTTTCAGTCTCTGAACAAAATTGGAGACAGCCAGTCGTTATTGGTGGCGGAAACCCTGGCGCCAATCTTTACTGCACTGCTGGCCATGGCCTGGATAGCCGAATGGCTGAACTGGCAGCAATGGCTGGGTATCGCGCTGGTTATCCTGTCTGTGGATATGGTGATTAAGTTAAACCGGCGTGATCAGACAAAGATCTTTGAAGCCACCGGTTATATCTATGCGGCACTGGCCGCCCTGTGCCAGGCGGTGGGCGCAGTGATCAGCCGCGATATTCTCACTTCTACCGGTATCGATGCGGCCAATGCCAGTCAGATTCGCCTGCTTGGCGGTATGGCTATTATTATTGTATTGATGTTGGGGATGCGTCAGCGTTGGCTGCCCAAAAGTGACAACCCCAAACGCACCTGGATGGTATTTTGTGCCGCTACGCTGGTGGGAACCTTCGCCGCGTTATATCTGCAGATGGTAGCCTTTACTCATACCAAGGCTGCTGTGGTGCAAACTCTGTTCGCCACCAGTGTTATTTTATCGTTAGGGATCGCCTGGTTGCTGAAAGAACGCATTCATCGCCAGGCATTGCTGTGGTCGTTGCTGGCTCTGGTGGGTGTCGCTGTATTGGTGGCCGCAGATTCCCCGACCGTGGCAGCCTGATACGATCATCAGGTGATCGACATAATTGCTTGTATCGTTTGCCCGCTTTATATACAATGCGCGCCCTTGACTCAGCCATACACCTTCGTTCCTTGCCTTAAGCAGACCGGCTGAGCTGCAATAGGCTATAACCGTAAGGAGCTTTTAATGCGTCATTACGAAATCGTATTTATGGTTCATCCGGACCAGAGTGAACAGGTTCCAGGTATGATCGAACGTTATACCGGAATCATTACTAATGCCGGTGGCCAGATCCATCGTCTGGAAGACTGGGGCCGTCGCCAACTGGCTTACCCCATCGAAAAACTGCACAAAGCACATTATGTGCTGATCAATGCTGAAGCCAATGCTGAAGCCATTGAAGAGCTGGAAACGGCATTCCGTTTCAATGATATTGTTCTGCGTAATCTGATTATGCGCACTAAAACTGCAGATACAGAACCTTCCCCTATGGCCAGAGAAGAGCGCCGTGAAACAGGTGGTCGTGATGAACGCCGCGATTCAGGTGAGCGAGATGGCCGTGATTCAGGTGAAAGAGAAGATCGTCGCGAAAGCCGCGAAGACAGCTCTGCTTCTGAAGCTGCTGCAGAATAATAGATTAGGAGACTTAATATGGCTCGTTTTTTCAGACGTCGTAAATACTGCCGCTTCACCGCGGAAGGCATCAAGCAGATCGATTACAAAGATACTGCCTTGTTGAAAAACTACATCACTGAGAGTGGTAAAATTGTACCCAGCCGTATCACGGGTACCAGTGCCAAATATCAGCGTCAGTTGTCAACTGCTATCAAGCGTGCGCGCTTCCTGGCATTGTTGCCTTACACTGATTCTCACAAGTAATCGTTGGCGTATTATTAAGAGGTAGCAAAGATGGAAATCATTCTACTAGACAAAATCGCCAACCTGGGCGGTTTGGGTGACCAAGTCACCGTAAAATCAGGTTATGCCCGTAACTTCCTGTTCCCTAAGGCTAAAGCCGTACCGGCTACGAAGGCGAATATTGAGAAGTTTGAACAGCGTCGCGCTGAGCTTGAAGCGAAAATCGCCGAAGAGCTGGCGGCCGCTGAAGCCCGTGCAGCAAAAGTTGCTGAGCTGGCTGAAGTGACCATCGCAGCTCCTGCCGGTGAAGAAGGTAAGCTGTTCGGTTCTGTTGGTACCAAAGACATTGCCGATGCACTGACCGCGGCCGGTGTTGAAGTGGCTAAAGCTGAAGTTAAGCTGCCACTGGGCACACTGCGTGAAACCGGTGAGTTTGAAATTGACCTGCAACTGCATTCAGACGTGCATGCTCAGGTGAAAGTGAAAATTATCGCCGAAGCGTAAACGCTTAAAGTGATTTTCGCCGGGGAATGCTCCCTGCAACCCCGGCATACGACCGCCAGGGAAGGCGGAAGTGCAGGTTATGCAGGAGCAATTACCTGCCCGTCCATCCATGGACATCGCCGGAAAAATGTTCCCGACATTTCCGGCATACCGTCCATCCATGGACATAAAAAACCGCCTGATGGCGGTTTTTTTGTGCGCCACGTTCATGTAGCTCTACAGACCAGACACGAAAAGAAATGTTTACCACAGAGGCACGGAGGGCACAGAGATGTGAAGGGGTTAAACCTTTCAACCCTCTGTGGTTAATCTTATCTTTTTCAAAGGCTGCTGGATGCCCAGCATCCATTGAATTAGCAATGCGCTGTTCAATAACACCGTGCTGTCAAAGGTGCTGGACATGCCCGATAACAGCACTCGGGCATGACTGAATGTCTTTCCCGCATGTTGTTGGCGGGAATCCAGTGTCTTTGCGACTAACATGTACTAAAGGACAGAAACTCCTTCATCACGTATATACAGAAATATAGAAGGTCTTTATATCTCAGCGCCCCTGCGTCTCTGCGAGATCATTAAAAATTCATAAAGATCTCGCAGAGGCGCAGAGAACGCTGAGTTGTAGGGGCGAATTTATTCGCCAGCAGTCGTAGCCCGTATAAAGCGAAGCGGAATACGGGGCATATTGATCCCGCAATCCGCTCCTTGCAGGCTACCCCGTCATCCTGATGAAAATCAGGATCTCGCAAAGCCAGCCGTGCAGAAAGGGATAACTATTCAGCTGTATGATAAAGGTACCGGATCAAGCCCGGCAACCTTTGAATAAACAGCGTGCTAACCAATCACATCGAGTGGTCAAAGGCTGCTGGATAAACCCGGCACGACGGGGGAAGTAAAGGGGCTAAACCTTTCATACCTCTGTGTTCTCTGCCTGCCCAGCCCCTTTGCTTAACTGTTTCTGGAAGGTAATACTGTTGAACTAAAAGCAAAGGTGCGGGGTGTCTCTGTGGTTAATTAGGCCTTTCTAAAAGGGCGCTGGATGCCCAGCATCCATTGAATTAGCAATGCGCTGTTCAATAACACCGTGCTGTCAAAGGTGCTGGACATGCCCGATAACAGCACTCGGGCATGACTGAATGTCTTTCCCGCATGTTGTTGGCGGGAATCCAGTGTCTTTGCGACTAACATGTACTAAAGGACAGAAACTCCTTCATCACGTATATACAGAAATATAGAAGGTCTTTATATCTCAGCGCCCCTGCGTCTCTGCGAGATCATTAAAAATTCATAAAGATCTCGCAGAGGCGCAGAGAACGCTGAGTTGTAGGGGCGAATTTATTCGCCAGCAGTCGTAGCCCGTATAAAGCGAAGCGGAATACGGGGCATATTGATCCCGCAATCCGCTCCTTGCAGGCTACCCCGTCATCCTGATGAAAATCAGGATCTCGCAAAGCCAGCCGTGCAGAAAGGGATAACTATTCAGCTGTATGATAAAGGTACCGGATCAAGCCCGGCAACCTTTGAATAAACAGCGTGCTAACCAATCACATCGAGTGGTCAAAGGCTGCTGGATAAACCCGGCACGACGGGGGAAGTAAAGGGGCTAAACCTTTCATACCTCTGTGTTCTCTGCCTGCCCAGCCCCTTTGCTTAACTGTTTCTGGAAGGTAATACTGTTGAACTAAAAGCAAAGGTGCGGGGTGTCTCTGTGGTTAATTAGGCCTTTCTAAAAGGGCGCTGGATGCCCAGCATCCATTGAATTAGCAATGCGCTGTTCAATAACACCGTGCTGTCAAAGGTGCTGGACATGCCCGATAACAGCACTCGGGCATGACTGAATGTCTTTCCCGCATGTTGTTGGCGGGAATCCAGCGACTTTTTCACCCCACAGAAAAAGACCTTTCACCGCGGAGTCGCGGAGGGCGCAGAGGATGAAAGGCATTCTTCTTTCTCCGCGAACTCTGCGACTCTGCGGTAAATCTCGGCATCCATGCCCTGAGTTTGTCGAGCCTTATTTGCTGATTTTTTTGTACTTAAGTCTATGCGGCTCGGACCTTTGATCAACCGCTGCGCATCCTGCTCCGCGGTTTAAACCACAAAATCAGGCGGAGCCTGAATTTGTTTACTTTCCTGCGGAAAGGGGAGGCATCCTGCCTCCGGTCGTTGAACCTTTATTTCGCTATTTTTTTATACTTAAGACGGTGGGGTTCAACGACGTCCTTACCAAAGTTTTCTTTGAGCCAGGTTTCGTAGTCGTTGTAGTTGCCTTCGTAGAAGTTGACCTTGCCTTCATCCCGGTAATCGAGAATATGGGTGGCCACCCGGTCGAGGAACCAGCGATCGTGCGAGATCACCATGGCACAGCCGGGGAATTCCAGCAGTGCTTCTTCCAGGGCCCGCAGGGTTTCCACATCCAGATCATTGGTGGGTTCATCAAGTAACAATACATTGCCACCGGCTTTAAGCAGCTCGGCAAGATGCACCCGGTTGCGCTCACCACCAGAGAGATCTTTGATGTATTTTTGCTGATCATTGCCTTTGAAGTTAAAGCGACTGACGTAGGCGCGGCTGTTTACTTCAAAGTTGCCGATACGGAGTATATCCTGGCCGTCTGAGATCTGCTGCCATACCGTTTTGTCGCCATCGAGGTGATCGCGGAACTGATCCACGCTGGCCAGCTTGACCGTTTCACCAAGACTGATGGTGCCACTGTCGGGCTGTTCTTCACCGCTGAGCATCCTGAACAGGGTAGATTTACCGGCACCGTTGGGGCCGATAATGCCGACAATCGCCCCTTTGGGCACGTTAAAGCTGAGATCATCGATCAATTGCCTGTCACCGTAAGACTTATTCAGGTGCTCTACATCAATGACCTTGTCTCCGAGACGCTCTCCGGGCGGAATAAACAGCTCATTGGTTTCGTTGCGCTTCTGATAGTCGGTATTGGACAACTCTTCAAAGCGTGAGAGGCGGGATTTGCTCTTAGCCTGGCGACCTTTGGGGTTGGTGCGTACCCACTCAAGTTCCTGTTTAATAGAGCGTTGACGAGCCTGTTCGCTACGTTCTTCCTGTTGCAGGCGCTGATCTTTTTGCTCCAGCCAGGATGAGTAATTGCCTTCCCACGGAATCCCCTGGCCACGGTCGAGTTCGAGGATCCAGCCCGCGACATTATCGAGGAAGTAACGGTCATGGGTAATTGCCACGACAGTGCCTTCATAATCATGCAGAAATCGCTCAAGCCAGGCCACAGATTCCGCATCCAGGTGGTTTGTCGGTTCATCGAGCAGCAACATGTCAGGTTTTTCCAGCAATAACCTGCACAGTGCTACACGGCGGCGTTCACCCCCGGAAAGCTTGCTGACTTCGGCATCCCAGGGGGGCAGACGCAGCGCATCGGCAGCGCGCTCCAGAGCATAATCCAGATTGTGGCCGTCTTTGGCCTGAATCACCGCTTCCAGTTCACCCTGCTCTTTGGCCAGCGCATCGAAGTCGGCATTTTCTTCGGCGTAAGCCGCATAGACTTCGTCCAGACGTTTGAGTGCATGCACCACATCGGCAAAGGCTTCTTCCACATTGCCACGGACATCTTTGCTCTCATCAAGTTTCGGCTCCTGAGGCAGGTAGCCGATATTAATGCCTGGCTGGGGTCTGGCCTCACCTTCAATTTCTGTGTCCAGTCCGGCCATTATTCGCAGCAAAGTTGATTTACCTGCGCCATTTAAGCCCAGTACGCCGATCTTGGCGCCAGGGAAAAAGCTCAGGGAAATATCTTTAAGGATCTGACGTTTGGGCGGAACAATCTTACCCACTCTGTGCATGGTATAGACGTATTGCGACATAGATTCTCTTATATCTGTTTAGGAGGTGTTATGGCTGGCTATTCTAAACCAGTTAGCATCAGGGTTAAAAGCTAAGTCTGTCTGCAATTAAGCGATCCTATTACCGACAGAGACTGTACTTTAACGGGAAAACGGCTAGAATGTGGCCTCTTTTTTCCCAGTACATTAGTAGCCGCACAACACCCGAGGAGAGACGATGCTTTCACGTGATATGAATATTGCCGATTTTGATCCTGAATTATGGCAAGCCATTGATAAAGAGACGAAACGTCAGGAAGAGCATATTGAGCTGATCGCATCAGAGAACTATTGCAGCCCCAGAGTACTGGAAGCGCAGGGTTCCCAGCTGACCAACAAATACGCAGAAGGTTACCCCCACAAACGCTATTATGGTGGTTGTGAGTATGTGGATGTTGCCGAAGATCTGGCCATTGAACGGGCCAAACAATTGTTCGGTGCCGATTACGCTAATGTGCAGCCACACTCAGGCTCTCAGGCCAACTCTGCGGTATTTATGGCGCTGCTCAATGCAAATGATACGGTGCTTGGGATGAGTCTGGCTCATGGTGGCCACCTGACCCACGGCGCTAAAGTGAGCTTTTCCGGCAAGACCTATAACGCGGTACAATACGGCTTAAATGAAGAAACCGGGGAAGTGGATTATGCTCAGGTCGAAGCCTTGGCCCTTGAGCACAAACCTAAGATGATTATCGCCGGTTTCTCAGCCTATTCCGGAATAATGGACTGGTCAAAATTCCGTGCTATCGCCGATAAGGTTGGTGCGTATTTGTTAGTGGACATGGCACACGTTGCCGGTCTGATTGCTGCTGGCATTTATCCGAATCCGCTGCCCCACGCCCATGTTGTGACCACCACTACCCATAAAACCCTTGCAGGGCCTCGTGGCGGTCTGATTCTGTCATCCTGTGGTGACGAAGATATCTACAAAAAACTGAACAGCTCAGTATTCCCCGGTAACCAGGGTGGCCCGCTGTGCCATGTGATTGCCGCCAAAGCTGTGGCTTTCAAAGAAGCCCTGGAGCCAGAGTTTAAGACTTATCAGCAGCAGGTAGTTAAAAATGCCAAAGCGATGGTTTCGGTGATGCAGGAGCGGGGTTACAAGATTGTATCCGGTGGCACTGAGAATCACTTGTTTCTGCTCGATCTGATCGACAAAGATATCACCGGTAAAGACGCTGACGCGGCGTTGGGGCGTTCGAATATCACTGTGAATAAAAACTCGGTGCCTAACGACCCCCGTTCACCTTTTGTGACCAGTGGTCTGCGTATCGGTACACCGGCCATTACCCGTCGCGGCTTCAAAGAAGAACAGGCCGCGCAGGTGGCAACCTGGATTTGTGAAGTTCTGGATAACCTTGGAGACGAATCAGTAGAAAAGCGTGTTCGCAGCGAAGTCCTGGCCTTATGTGAAACCTTTCCGGTATATGCCTGATACGGTCACCGACCTTAGGTTTTGAAAAAACGCAGCTCAGGCTGCGTTTTTGCTTTTTGGGCTACACTAACGTTATCGATTCTGATTTTTCGCCATGGAGGTATGATTGTGGAAAGGATTCTGTCTAAGCTTCTGTTTTTTATTGCTTCTCTGTTTTCTATTCCCTCGTCTTATGCTCAACCTGAGTCACTGGTACTGGCCACCCATAGCAGGGTGTCGGGGGAATATATTCATCGCACCGAGCAGGAATTACAGGCCACCAAAGTGGTGCTGTGCGTACTTGCAAATCTTGGCGTGAAAAGTGAAATCCTGATGCTGCCCTGGGCCAGGGCGAAAAGAGAACTGGAACGGGGCAATATTGACGGTGTCTTTTTTACCTCACCTTCGGAAGTAACCCAATCTTTGCGCTCACAACCCGTGACGCTGGAGCATTGGTATCGTTATCAGAAGAAAAATCCGGGGCAGGCAGCTTACGACAGACTCGGAGTGGTCAGAGGCAGTGATATCGAGCATTGGCTGATAGAGCAAGGGCAGGAGCCTTATATGCAGGCACCGGATTTACATCAGTTGCTGGCTCAGTTTGCCGGCGACAGATTCGATTATTTTGTTGCCGATCGCAACAGAGTGAGTTTGTTACTGGCTGGCAGCGATGTCGATATAGCGCACAGTTTTGTTCGCTTTGCCGCCAAGACCGTCAGTTTCTCTCTGGAAGTGGCCAGGTTACATCCTGATTTCATGACGCAATTTAATCGTCAAATCAGCCATTGTAATCCCCGGGTAACCCGGTTATCTGAGTCTCAACAGAACACTGCTGTAAATTTTGTTGCCAACGATGTGATCGCTGCTCTGCCTGAGCAGTTCCTGCCTCGGGCAGCGAAATATCTGTCAGAACACCGGCCCATGAGCGAAGCGGCCATCGTGCAGACAGAAACACTATGGGCGCAGGAACTGGCCTCACAGGAGTACCACCTGATTGGCGATATTCTTGGTAATCCATTAAGCCAGGTATTAACGGCCATGGAGGCACAAGCCGATGTTATCCGGGAAATTATGTTAACCACAGAAAATGGTGAATTGCTGGCGATGTCACGCCCCACCAGCGATTACTGGCAAGGCGATGAAAGCAAAATAACCGGACTGTCAGGCCGACACTTTCGGGTCAGCGCGTTGAAGTTTGATGATTCAGTTTCGGAGTTTCTTGCCCATGTCAGTTACCGGCTGCCAACACAGCAGGGAAGCGGCGTGCTGATCGTTGGGCTACAGATCGAGAAACTGCTGCTTAATACGCCAAAGATAAACACACCTTAGACTTTAAAGCGCCCGACATTGGTGTTCAGGCCTTTTGCCATAGTAGCAATATCCTCAGCTACCTTGTTGGTGTCGCCGACAATCTCTACACTTTGCTGGGACAGGCCATTCAGCCGGGTGATATTGCGATTTATTTCATCTACTACGCTGCTTTGCTCTCCGGTGGCTGTGGCAATCTGATAGATCATATCATTGGTCTGACCGACGGCTTCATCCACATCCGTCAACGCACTCTGGATACGTTTGGAACGGTCAACCACATTATCCACCTGAGAAGTGCCGGACTCAATTGATCAGGACGAGATACCGGACACCCTCATCGCTTAGCTTTGTGACTGTTCGGCCTGTCATTTTTTTGCTAAATTACCCCTTCTTTTTCGGCTTTCAACTACAAACCACTCTTTTTATGCTCCTGACCCGGAGGAATTATGTTTTGTCCCTTTTGCTCTGAACAGGAAACCAAAGTCATCGATTCGCGGCTGGTGGCCGACGGACATCAGATACGTCGCCGTCGTGAATGTCTTAAATGCCACGAGCGCTTTACCACCTTTGAAGCGGCGGAGCTGGTGATGCCCAAAGTGGTAAAGCGCGATGGTTCCCGCGAGCCTTTTAATGAAGAAAAACTCCGGGCCGGTTTGCAGCGGGCGCTGGAGAAGCGCCCTATCAGTACCGAACAGGTGGAGAAAAGCATTAACCGGATCAAATCTGAGCTTCGTGCTACCGGTGAGCGGGAGCTGGGAAGTCAGTTTATCGGTAATGTGATAATGAATGCGCTAAAAGAGCTGGATAAAGTAGCTTATGTGCGTTTTGCCTCCGTTTACCGCTCTTTTGAAGACATTAGGGAATTCGGTGAGGAGATTGCCCGGTTAGGCGATCTCAATGGTCACAATGATAAAAAAGGTCCGGAAGGGTCTGACAACCATGGCTGAATTTTCCCGCCAGGATCATCAGATGATGGCTCTGGCTCTGAAGCTGGCCGGTCAGGGGCGCTACACCGTTTCACCTAATCCGATGGTGGGGTGTGTGATTGTCGATCATCAGGGGAATATTGTCGGTAGGGGGGCACATCAACGAGCCGGTGAGCCCCATGCTGAAGTCTATGCTCTGCGCGAAGCCGCTGATAAAGCCAGAGGCGCTATAGCCTATGTGACTCTGGAGCCCTGCAGTCACTATGGGCGAACTCCACCTTGCGCACAGGCATTAATTGACGCAGGTGTGAGCAAGGTAGTGGCCGCCGTTCCGGATCCGAATCCTCAGGTGGCGGGCCAGGGGCTGGCGATGTTACAAAAGGCCGGTATCAATACCGCAGTTGGGCTAATGCGAGAGCAGGCAAAAGCTCTGAACCGTGGTTTTTTCTGCCGTACTCAGCATGGCCGGCCTTTTGTCACATTGAAACTGGCCGCCAGTCTGGATGGAAAAACAGCCATGGCCAATGGCCACAGCCAATGGATCACCGGTGAAGCGGCCCGGCTGGATGTGCAGCGCCACCGGGCAAAAAGCTGTGCGCTGCTGACCGGTTCCGGCACAGTGCTGATAGACGACCCCAGTCTGAATATGCGCCTGAGCGCTGCAGAACTTGGTATTGAAGGCGTTCCCCGTCAGCCCTTAAGGATTATCGTTGACAGTAAAAATCAGTTAACACCCGGGCACCGGCTGTTTTCTCTCGAAGGCGATATTTTACTTGCCAATAAGCGCCCCAGTCCCCATATGTATCCCCGCAATGTCTATCAGTGGCAATGCCAGGATAAAAAGCCAAGAGTATCTCTGCCTGCACTGATGGTGCATCTGGCACAGCGTGGTATTAATAATCTCTGGGTCGAGGCTGGCGCGGCGCTGGCCGGGGCAATGCTGGAACATAAGCTGGTAGATGAACTGGTACTCTACCAGGCACCCAAACTGATGGGGGATAAAGCCAAAGGAATGGCCCTGATGCCCAGCCTGAGTCATATGGATCAGGCCACAAATCTGAATTTGCTGGATGTCAGGATGTTGGGCGATGATATTAAACTTACAGCCAGGGTCTGTTATCAGAACCTGACAACGCAACAGAGGTAAGCCGTGTTTACAGGCATAATTGAAGCGACCGGTAAAATCCAGGCCATCACCCCAGTGGGGGGGGACGTACGTCTGACGTTAAGTACAGGCAAACTGGATATGACCGATGTCGCATTAGGCGACAGTATTGCCACCAACGGTGTATGTCTTACCGTGGTAGAATTTTCACAAAATCAGTTTGTGGCAGATCTGTCCACTGAAACACTGCGCCGTTCTGGTTTCGCAGAGGCTAAAGTGGGTCAGGTGGTTAATCTGGAGAAGGCGATGCTTGCCTCGACCCGATTCGGTGGCCACATTGTCAGTGGGCATGTAGATGGCCTTGGCGAGGTGCTGTCAATTGGCGAAAAGGGCCGGGCCTGGGAGATTTGGGTCAAAGCACCCGATGCCCTGGCCAAATATATAGCACAGAAGGGCTCTATCACTGTGGATGGAGTCAGCCTGACCATCAATCAGGTGGATGGCGCCAAATTTATGCTCACCCTGGTGCCACATACTATGCAGGAAACCAATATTGGCACGTATCGCCAGGGCAGCAAAGTGAATCTGGAAGTGGATGTGATTGCCCGCTACCTCGAACGATTGATGCTCGGTGATAAGGCCGCTGATTCAGGTAAAGAGATCGATATGGCCTTTCTGGCTCAGCACGGATATCTGAAATAGTCCTAAAAACAATAATAATGACAGTTACACTGTCCATCAGGGGCAGATAACAACACCCTATAATTTTGAGTGAAATTTATGCCGATAAACAGTACACAGGAGATCATCGAAGACATTCGCCAGGGAAAAATGGTGATTTTGATGGACGATGAAGACAGGGAAAACGAAGGCGATCTTATTATGGCGGCGGAGTATGTTACCCCCGAAGCCATCAACTTCATGGTCACCCATGCCCGTGGTCTGGTGTGTTTGCCAATGACACAAGAGCGCTGTCATCGTCTTAATCTGCCACTAATGGTGGACAACAACAGAGCGCAATTTTCGACCAATTTCACTCTGTCTATTGAGGCGGCACAAGGCGTGACAACCGGGATTTCTGCGGCAGACCGGGCGACGACCATTAAGGCGGCAGTCGCCAGCAATGCAAAAGCGACAGATATTGTCCAGCCCGGGCATATTTTTCCTCTCATTGCGAAGCAGGGCGGGGTGTTAAATCGGGCGGGGCACACTGAGGCCGGGGTCGATTTAGCCAGGCTGGCAGGTGCCGAACCAGCTGCAGTGATTGTCGAGATCCTTAACGAAGATGGCACCATGGCCCGTCGACCGGAGCTGGAGCTGTTTGCCGAACGCCATAACATAAAGATCGGTACCATCGCTGATTTGATTGAATACCGTAACCTCCATGAAACCACTATCGAAAAAGTTGCCGAATGCAGGTTACCCACAGAGTTTGGTGAATTTGACCTGGTTACCTTCAGGGATGAAATTGATGACGAAGTGCATTTTGCCTTGCGTAAAGGTGAGGTGAAACCGAACAAACCCACCTTAGTCAGGGTGCATCTGCATGATACCTTCGGTGATCTGCTGACTTCACAGCGCGCTTTAGATCGCAGTATGGGGTTGCATCAGGCCATGCAGCGTATTGCTGAAGAAGGCGGGGTATTGTTGATCCTTGGTAAACGGGAATCAAACGAGGATCTGATCACCAAAGTCAAACAGTTTGAGGCGGAAGACAAGGGCGACCAGACTCCTGCACAAGGTTGGCAGGGAACCTCAAGAACGGTAGGGGTGGGATGTCAGATTCTCTCTTCACTTGGGGTCAGTAAAATGCGCCTGCTCAGCAAACCGAAGAAATACCACGCCCTGTCCGGCTTCGGTCTGGAAGTGGTGGAGTATGTTAGCTAAATAAGTGCGATTGTTAACCACGGACAACACAAAAAAGCAGTTCACCACAGAGGCACGGAGGGCACAGAGGTGTATAGCGGGCAAAACTTTTTCTACCTCTGTGTTCTCCGTGCCTCTGTGGTTAATTTAGCCTTTCGCAAAGGTCACTGGACTTGTCCAGCATCTTTGATGACTCAATGCTAAGGTGGTGCGTTTGGATGTTCAAAGGCTGCTGGATGCCCAGCAACCATTGAATTAGCAATGTGCCAATCAATAACACTGTGTTATCAAAGGTGCTGGACAGGCCCGACAACGGCACTCGGGAATGACAAACTGTCGTTCCCGTATCTAGTTCTGTAGCCTGTATAAAGCGCAGCGGAATACGGGTTTGTAACCAAGAAATTCACCAAAAAGGATATTAACCACATCCCTGTCATGCCGGGCTTGCCCCGGTATCTTTATCAGGTGCTTGAGGGAAGTCTTGCGGCACGGCTGACTTTGCGGGATCCCATATCGGGTACGGGATGACGGGGCATGGTTCAGCGGGTTAATGCTTGATCCCGGATTCCGCGACGCTACATCCGGGCTACTCCACCGTTTGGTGAGAGGGGATTTATCAACTGGCACAGGGAAGAATCTGACTGATATTATTATGGCGTTTTTGGTGGCTGTGCTATCATACGCGCCGTTTTTGTAGCAGGAATTTAGCATGAAGGTTATCGAAGGTAACATGCGCGCCACGGGCAAAACGTTTGCGCTGGTGGTGTCGAGGTTTAACAGCTTTGTGGTTGAGAGCCTGGTGGACGGCGCGCTGGATGTACTTGAGCGGGTTGGCGAAGTCAACGAGCAGGATATTACTCTGGTAAGGGTGCCTGGCGCTTACGAACTGCCGGTGGTGGCAAAAAAACTGGCCGAACAGGGCTCCTTCGATGCCATTATTGCACTTGGTGCAGTCATCCGAGGTGGAACCCCTCACTTCGAATTCGTTGCCGGAGAATGTAATAAGGGGCTGGCTCAGGTCTCCCTGGAATTTGGTTTGCCGCTGGCATTTGGTGTGATAACAACCGATAGCATTGAACAGGCCATTGAGCGCTCAGGTACTAAAGCCGGTAACAAGGGTGCAGAGGCGGCAATGAGTGCGCTGGAAATGGTCAATGTGCTTGATCAGATAAAGGGAGCTTAATCTGTGAAGCCATCCGCTCGTCATAAGGCCAGAGAGCTGGCCGTACAGGGAATATATTCCTGGCAGATGACAAAAAACCCGGCCCAGCAGATAGAACTGCACCTGGCCACAACTTCCGATATGACCAAGGTCGATATGGCCTATTTTCAGGAGCTACTGCGTGCCGTGGTCAATGATTACGATACTCTGGACAGCCGCATTCGCCCTTACCTGGGGCGCCTTCCTGAGGAACTGGACCCGGTAGAAAAAGCGGTGCTGAGACTGGCGACCTATGAACTGTTAGAGCGCCCCGATGTGCCGGCTAAAGTTGTGGTCAATGAAGCTATTGAACTTGCCAAGTCCTTCGGTGCCGAAGAAAGCCATAAATTCGTTAACGGTGTGCTGGACAAAGCCATTCGCACATTGCGCAAACACGAAAAAATCTAGTGCCCGTTGATAAACGGTCTTTTGGCTCGCGCTCTGTGGCGGCAGTGCTCAGGTATGATTTACACACTGCGCCCTCCTGCCTCGACCGCTCGCCAGAATCCTCGTTTCTGAACAGGGCATTTTTAGTTTCCGGACAGATACTGAAATTGTGAAAGAATTTGATCTAATTGATTCCTTTTTTAAGGAAAAGGGCCATCAGCGTCGTGATGTACAAATCGGTATCGGTGATGATGCCGCCGTGCTGTCTGTACCTGCGGGCCAGTCTCTGGTGGTTACTACCGATACGCTGATTGATGGTGTTCATTTTCCTACCAATACACCAGGCCGCGCAATAGCCAATAAAGCCGTCGCTGTGAACTTAAGCGACTTAGCGGCAATGGGCGCGGAGCCAGCCTGGTTGAGTTTGTCACTGTCATTGCCTGAAGTGGATGAAAACTGGTTAAACGGTTTTTCCTTAGGTCTGCAGGAACTGACGGATTACTATTCGGTTCAGCTTATCGGTGGTGACATGGTCAAAGGCCCCCTGAGTATTACAATTACAGCTCAGGGATTTGTGCCTGAAAACCAGGCCCTCACCAGAAGTGGTGCGAAACCGGGAGACTGGATTTACGTGACCGGCACACTCGGTGACGCCGGGTTAGCGCTGGATATGATGCAGGGGCGCATGGATGTGGCTGCCAGACACAAGAATTATCTGAGTAACCGGCTGAATTGTCCGACACCAAGAGTACTTGCCGGAACAATGCTGCGTCGGATCGCCACATCCTGTATCGATATTTCTGACGGCCTGGTTCAGGATCTGCAGCATATCCTCAAAGCCTCCAATGTTGGTGCTATCCTGCAGGTAGATAAACTGCCTTTTTCACCCGCGATGCAGGATGCGGTAGTCAATGAACAGGCAATTCGTTATGCCCTGACGTCAGGGGATGATTATGAGTTGCTGTTTACTGTGCCTGAAGAGCAAAAAAGTCATTTACAGCATGCCTTGTCAACCACCAGTGAACCCATAACCTGTATTGGCCAGATTACCGGCGGGCAGGAAAAGCTGGAATTACGTCGTGACAAGGAAAAGGTCAGTTATGACATGCTGGGTTTCCAGCATTTCAGTGACTGACCCGGCTGGTTGGCGTATGAACCAGGATCCGTTACAGAATCTGCGACTTAGTCATCCGGCACATTTTCTGGCTTTAGGTTTTGGTTCAGGGTTGTCGCCGGTTGCTCCGGGCACCATGGGAACTCTGGTGACATTACCTCTGGTATGGTTATTAGCTTTCAGCGGGCAGACCGGTTATTTGCTGGTAACCCTGCTGGCTTGCGTTGCCGGAGTCTGGATCTGTGGCCGCACTGCGCGGGACATGGGGGTTCATGATCATGGTGCAATTGTATGGGATGAAGTAGCCGGTATGCTGCTGACCATGATTGCGGTGCCAGTGAACTGGCTAACCTTATTAGTGGGTTTTTTACTGTTTCGGATGCTGGACATTTTCAAGCCCTGGCCAATCAGTTACCTGGACAAGCATGTTCACGGAGGCGCCGGAATTATGGCTGATGACATTCTGGCCGGTGTCGTGGCCTGTGGTTTACTGCATCTTCTTATCTTCATCGGCTGGTTGCCTGTTCCAGCGCTTTAACGCGTTGCCAGAGGCTGTAATGGGCGGTCATATCAAGGCCCGCTTGTTGGCCCTGGCGGACTAAATAGCCGTTAATGTAGTCAATTTCTGTGGCCCTGTTGTGGGCAATATCCTGATGCATCGAAGAATAATTATCAGCGGTATTGCTGATAACATGGTTAAGCTCATCCAGACTATTGTTCCAGCCGGCAATGCCTTTGTGCTTCATCAGGGTTTTGGTTTCTTCACACAGCTGAGTAATTTCTTGCTGATACTCTGGCCGTAGCAGTGCGCCGTTGTTAATGTTGTAAAGCGCAGTCAGAGGGTTAATAACCGCGTTGATGGCCAGTTTTTGCCATTGCAGCGGCAGTAAAACCTGGTGCCAGCAACAGGGGGAGAGCAACGTATTAATGCGCTTTTGTATCAGACTTTTTTTGCTGCCCGACTTTTCTGCCTGAGAAATCCAGCCAAGTTCGGTGGTCCCGACAGCGGTTTCGTAAACCTTTTTGCCTTGCTTATAGACAGCTTTCTTACTGATTCCGGCGATCAGCGCGTTGTCTGGCAATATCTCGCTGACCTGTTCTGTGACACCCATACCATTATTCAGCAGTACCAGTGTTTGCCTGCTCAGATAAGGTTTTAACTGCGTTACTGCCGGCACCACCTGAAACGCTTTTAATGGCATTACCAGTAGTTCATCGCCCTGCAGTTGTGTAGGTAATAATTGGGGCGGCGTGAACTGGCGATACTGATCATTCACAAAGGTTAACTGAACAGGCTGGCAGGTTGGGTTTCTGGTGATGACAGCATAGTCCAGTTGCTTTGTCTCACAGATGCCTGCGAGTAAGCTGCCGATAGCTCCCTGTCCCATCAGTACGATCTTCATGATTTGCGGATACGCCTTAGCCAGGCCAGCAGAACAGGAGACAGAATCAGCAAGGTACCAATGCCAATGCCGGCCAGGTTCGCCTGTAAATCTTCCCAACTGCTATGGCGATAGGGTATCCAGTGCTGAGACAGTTCGCTGAGCATTGCAAACAGCAACACCAGACACAATAGCCAGGCAATACTCAGGTGCAGGCTTAACCGGCCCAGCAAAGTGACAGCGGCGAAAAACGTAATGTGATATTGCTTGTCCAGGCTCATATCCACAAAAACGTAAGCTGGTGGTATCCACAGCATAATACAGAAAAATATCAGAGTGGCCGTTGTTGCATAAAACAGCCAGGGTCTTTTAATCAGTTTCTTCAGCATAATGGCTCAGTATTGCTTCTGCTCCTGTTTCCCTTGCCGATAGATGGCCAGGGCATTTGCCAGGGAGGGGTATATTTTCCAATTGCCTGTGTGCAACCTGGCGTTAAAAAAAGTGCGCCTTGTGACGGTGGAAGGATAAACTCAAACCCTTTACCCGCGCTATTGAATCGCAGTGCAAAGGCGTGCAGATAGGTTCTGTCGGCTTCCTTACCCTTATAAAGCTTGTCACCTGAAATCGGACTGCCAAGACTTTTCAGCATAACCCGAATCTGATGGGTCTTACCGCTGAAAGGTTTAAGCAGTATCAGACGTTTACCTGCTGAGGCACTGCAACTGAAAAACTGGGTGGTGGCCGGATCTTGCCGGGTCTGTGTCAGTATCCATCCACCGCCGCGGGACTTTTTCATATCTCCGCTGACGCTGCCCTGTTTTTTAGCCGGTTTGTGATCGGTAATGGCCAGATAGTATTTCTCAATCTGGCGCAGAGCAAACTGCTGCGACAATTCCCGGGCACTGTCTTTGTGTTTCGCCAATAACAATAAACCTGAAGTGATTTTATCCAGACGGTGTACAGGATAAAGTTTCGATAGGCCGCACTGGTTAGCTAACAGGGTAACAATACTCTGATTTACACCTTCCTGATGCATGCCCAATCCCACAGGCTTATTGACCAGAATCAGATCCTGATCTTCATATACAAGGGGAATACCCTGCCCGGAATATATGTTGGCTGTCAAAAGCGAATCGTTATTCTTCAACGGATTGTTCACTGAATAGCAAGATGCCTCAAATTGTTAGGGAAAATGTGCGCATATACAACAAAAGGAGGTAAGTTTCTGGTATAAACAGCGCTGGTATACCCAAGCAATCTGACAATGCAGATTTCAGTGGCATAGTATAACGCTTTGCCTTGTTGTCAGCTGACAAGCCGGCATGATTAGATTGTTTAGGTAAAGCACACCATCGGATATCAAGAGGAACCTGAGAATGCCGTTTAAGCCATTATTTTTATTATTGTGTCTGATTACATTGGCCGCCTGTGTCCAATCGCCTCAGGCTCCTCAGTCATCGGTGCTGCCTGAGGGTGTAACATTAATTACACAGCATACTCCGGCGGACGGCGAAACCGGCATTGCCTACAAAAAGTATCAACTTGATAATGGTTTAACGGTAATTTTACACGTTGATGATTCCGATCCTCTGGTGCATGTGGATGTCACTTACCATGTGGGATCTGCCCGTGAAGAATTGGGTAAATCCGGCTTTGCTCACTTTTTTGAGCATATGATGTTTCAGGGCTCCAGGCATGTCGAGGATGAACAACATTTCAAAATGATCACCGAAGCCGGTGGCAATCTCAACGGTACAACCAACTCTGATCGGACTAACTACTATCAGACCGTACCGGCCAATCAACTGGAGAAAGTGTTGTGGCTGGAAGCCGACAGAATGGGCTTTTTGTTGCCCGCTGTGACTCAGCAGAAATTTGAGGTACAGCGCGAAACAGTCAAAAATGAACGGGCTCAACGTGTTGATAATCAGCCCTATGGCCTGCGCAGTGAAAAAACCGCCGAAGCCCTGTATCCGGATGGCCATCCTTATTCATGGCCGGTGATCGGTTATACCGAAGATCTGGACAGGGTGAATGTGGATGACTTAAAAGCGTTTTTTGATCGCTGGTACGGGCCTAATAATGCGGTACTGACCGTGGGTGGTGATATCAATGAGGCGCGCACCCTGACAATGATAGAAAAATATTTTGGCAGCATTCCCCGTGGCCCCGAAGTTGAGAAGATGGATAAGCAGCCGGTGACCCTGACAGAAGATCGTTACCTCACCATTGAAGACAATGTACATCTGCCGTTGTTGCAGGTCACTCTGCCCACGGTACATGTGCGCCATGAAGATGAAGCGCCGCTGGATGTGTTGTCGGATATCCTGGGTGGTGGAAAGAATTCACTGTTTTACAAAAATCTGGTTAAGGACGGCTATGCAGTGAATGCTGCAGTGGGGCATCCTTGTCAGGAACTGGCCTGTCAGTTTCAGTTGATAGCGCTGGCTCACCCTCAGCGTACGGCTAATCTGAGCGAACTTAAGCAGCGTATCGATGCCACCCTGACTGAATTCGAACAACGTGGGGTGCAGCCAGATGATTTGACCCGTGTAAAAGCGTCAATTCTGTCCTCGACGATTTTTGGATTGCAGAGCGTATCCGGCAAAGTGTCTACGCTGGCGATCAACGAAACATTCGAAGGTAAGCCGGACCGGGTGCAATATGATTTAGCCCGGTACCGCAATGTTACGGCTGAAGATGTAATGGATGTTTACCACCGTTACATCAAGGGCAAAGCTTCGGTGGTGTTGAGCATTGTACCCAGGGGACAAACCGCAATGGCCGCGGCAAAGCAGAATTATTCGTTTTCCCGTCCCGATGTGACGGTAGACAGCGCAGAGGCTCCTGAATGGCAATCACCACAGGATCAGTTTGATCGTAGTCAGGTGCCTGGTTCAGGCCCTGCGCCGCTGATCAGTTTGCCTGAGTTCTGGCAGAGTGAATTTGACAATGGCATGGTGTTGGTGGGGCATAGTAATGACGAAACACCCACAGTAACCCTCAATCTGTCACTGGAAGGTGGTCCTTTGCTTGATTCGGCTGAAAAGGCAGGCCTGGCATCGATGACTGCGCAGATGATGAATGAGTCTACCCAACATTACAGTACTGAGGAAATCGCCAATGAGCTGGCCAAGCTCGGCAGTTCCATAGGCTTTAGCGCCAGTGGCCGGTATACCCAGATTAGCGTGTCCAGTCTCACTGAAAATCTCGATGAAACACTCCGATTACTTGAAGAGAAGCTGTTTAATCCGGCTTTTCTGGAGCAGGATTTTCTGCGTATTAAGCAGCAATTGTTGCAATCGTTGCAGCAACAGGTGAAAAGGCCTGAAGCGCTCGCTTCCCGTGCTGTTCGATGGCTCTTGCTCGGCTCTGAAAGCCGGCTCGGCTTGCCTGATTCCGGAACACTGGCAAGCATCCAGGCCCTGGAGCTCGAGGACATAAAATCTTTCTATCAGCGTTACTATTCACCTGTAATGAGTAAACTGGTGTTGGTGGGAGATATTCAACAAGAAAAAGCACTGCAAAGCCTGGATTTTCTCAAACAGTGGCAGGGGCCAGATTATAGTTTGCCGCAAATAGCCAATTTTGCTGTTGAGCCACAGCCTCGATTGTTCCTGGTTGACCATCCTGGTGCTGCACAGGCAGTGCTCCGCATTATTAAGCCGGATCAACCCTATGATGCCACTGCTGAGCAATTCCGTAGCAAACTGATGAATTTCCCGCTGGGGGGAATGTTTAACAGCCGTATTAACCTCAATCTGCGTGAAGACAAAGGATACACCTATGGCGCGTCGAGCGCTTTTGTAGGGGGCAAGACCCTGGGCTGGTTTCAGGCTGGCGCCAGTGTGAAGCTGGAAAACACCGGTGATGCGTTGAATGAATTTCTGACAGAAATCGATACCTATCAGCAGCAGGGTATGACGTCGGAAGAACTCAGTACTTTGCGTCTGGCGTATTTGCAGGGAGAAGCTCTGGATTATGAAACCCCCGGGCAAAAGGCACGTTTTTTACGTCACCTGCTGACCTTCGATCTGCCCGCTGATTATGTACGTGAACAACAACAAATCATCCGTACAATTGGTTTGGCGGAATTAAACCAGCTCAGTCGCGAAAAACTGGAGACTGAAAACATGCAGATTATTGTGGTGGGTGACAAACAGAAGTTGCTGCCGCAGTTGCAGTCGTTGGGCAGAGAAATCGAGGACCTGTCCTTACCCTTGTAACAGGAAAAGTGGGTTCCGTGAGAGGAGCCTGCTTTGCATGGCTTGAATTTATGATTATGCTCCCCACTATTGAAGAGCGTATCCAAACCGGGATCTATTTTGCAGCAAACATCAAAGTCGTATTCTGAGCGCCTCGCCATTCTGGCTCAACCAGAGGTGGCGAAGAGCCTTAAAGGTATTCTTCATGGTATAGAACGTGAGGCTCTGAGAATTGAAGCCGACGGTAGCCTGGCGCAAACGCCGCACCCTCAGGCTCTGGGCTCGGCATTATGCCATGAACACATAACAACGGATTTCTCTGAAGCGTTAATGGAGTTTATCACTCAACCCCATGAGGATCCGCGACAGGCCCTGGCACAGCTCAGAGATATTCATAAGTTTGTGTATGAGAATATCGGTGAAGAGCGGCTATGGCCATTGAGTATGCCCTGTTACATTGATTGTGAAGACAGTATTCCCATTGCTGATTTTGGCAGCTCTAATGTGGGAAAGATGAAGTCCCTTTATCGTACTGGCCTGAAAAATCGCTATGGCAGTATGATGCAGGCGATTGCCGGGGTACATTTTAACTTTTCATTGCCGAAGTCATTCTGGCAGGCCTGGTCGGTAGCATCCGGCGAAGGCGAAGCAACTCAGGATAAGGTGTCTGAAGCGTATTTTGCCCTTATCCGCAACTACCGCCGTTTTTGTTGGCTTATTCCTTATCTGTACGGCGCATCTCCGGCCCTTTGCGGCTCTTTTCTTAAAAACGCCAATGCCACCACGGATATGAAAAAGCTGGGTAATGGCACCTATTACCTGCCTTATGCGACCTCGTTGCGTATGAGTGACCTGGGGTATACCAACAAGGCTCAGTCGGATCTCAATATTTGCTACAACCAACTGGATAAATATATCAGTTCGTTACGCAAGGCGATTCAGACACCTTCTACAGATTTTGCCCGCTATGCGGGTAAAAAAGACGGTGAGTATCAGCAACTCAATGCCAATGTGTTGCAGATAGAGAACGAACTCTATTCACCCATTCGTCCCAAACAGCCCACCCGTAAACTGGAAAAGCCCACTGACGCACTGGCAAGCCGCGGTGTCAGTTATATTGAAGTCAGGGCGCTGGATGTGAATCCCTTCTGTGAAGTGGGGATTTGCCTGAATCAGTTTTATTTTCTTGATGTACTGATGATCTATTGTGCCATTTGCCCCAGCGATGATTTGTCACCACAAGCCTTTGCCGAGACGGATGCCAATCTCACCGCAGTGGTCAAAGAGGGACGTAAGCCGGGGCTGGAATTAAGCCGTAATGGCGAGAAAGTATCGATGCAGGACTGGGGCCTGCAGCTTTTTGAGGATTTGATGCCTATAGCCGCAATTCTGGATAAGGTGCATGACACAGATGTTTACAGCAAAGCGGTCAGCGCCGAACATGAAAAACTGCTTAATCCTGATTTAACACCCTCAGCGCGGATGCTGGATCACCTGATTAACTCCGGGCAGGATAATGGTGAGTACGCGCTGGAGATGGCTGTACAATACAAAAAGCGACTGGCCCAGCATCAATACAGCTTTCACTCTGAGGCAGAACTGCAGCAAATGGCTGGTGACTCACTGGTACAACAGGCAGAAGATGAAGCCGCAGATAATCAGAACTTTGATGAATTTTTACAGGGGTATTTTGCCTACAACGCAAAAAGCTGTGCATAAAAAAATGCCTGGCAATTGCCAGGCATTAAAGGTTATCAGGGACACACATAACCAAACACACAGTACTTATGAGTGGGTTAACGGGGAATAGTTCAACGTGTTGTTAAAAAAATTTCTGCCCGGGTTTTGTGCGATCATTTTTGTGTTGACTGGCTGCGCCAGTGCCCCTCCGCAAGATAGCAGTAATCTTTGTGAGATCTTCTTTGAAAAGCGCGACTGGTATGAAGCCGCCTCCGATATGAATGAGAAATGGGGGGTGCCCATTCATGTACCCATGGCGATGATGTACCAGGAAAGTTCTTTTCGCCACGATGCACTGCCCCCCAGAGACTACATTCTATTTGGTTTGATCCCATGGGGCAGGGTCAGCTCTGCCTATGGCTATTCTCAGGCCAAGACCATTACCTGGAAAGATTATGTCAGGGAGACCGGCAACAGCTGGTCTTCGCGTACCAATTTTGATGATGCCATGGACTTTATGGGCTGGTTTATCAGTAAATCCCATCAAATAAATGGTGTTTCAAAATGGGATGCCTATGCTCAGTATCTGAATTATCACGAAGGCTGGGGCGGCTATCAGCGTAAAAGCTATAACCGCAAACCCTGGCTCAAGAAAGTTGCCGGTACGGTCAAAGAACGTTCTTACCGCTATGCCACCCAGCTTAAAACCTGCAAAGAAGATCTCGACCGCAGCTGGCTCTGGCGGTTGTTTTTTGGGTAGTTTCGGCCCCAACCCCACCAATAGAAATTTTCACCACAGAGACACCCAGCAACCTTTGATGTTGAGATTAGTGCGTATATTCCTCAGGAAACAGTTAAGCAAAGGGGCTGGGCAGGCAGAGGGTACAGAGAAGTCTAGGGGGTTAAACCGTTAATACCTCTGTGTTCTCTGTGCCTCTGTGGTTAATAATCTATTTGCGCAAAGCCTTAAGTTTATATAAGGCCTCCAGGGCTTGTCTGGGGCTGAGTTCATCGGGGTTAAGCTGATCCACAGCGATAGCCAGCGGATCTTCCATCTGCGCAAAATTAAGCTGAGCCGGTGCGGCCACTTCTGAGGCCACCACCTCTTTGCGGTTATTCAGCTGTTCCAGCTCCTGCAGCTTGACCCGGGCAGCCTGGATCACCGCTTTGGGTACCCCGGCCAGTTGCGCCACCTGCAGTCCATAACTGCGATCGGCAGCCCCTTCCTGCACCGCGTGCATAAAGCTGATGCCTTCATCGTATTCCACCGCATCCAGATGCACATTGGTGAGTTTTTCAAGCTGTGATGCCAACTGGGTCAGCTCAAAATAATGGGTGGCAAACAGGGTAAAGGCGCTGATGCGCTCGGCCAGATAACAGGCGGTGGCCCAGGCCAGCGATAAACCATCATAGGTACTGGTGCCGCGGCCAATCTCATCCATCAACACCAGACTATTGGCGGTGGCGTTGTTAAGAATATTGGCGGTTTCGGTCATCTCCACCATAAAAGTGGAGCGGCCGGAGGCCAGATCATCGGAGGCGCCAATACGGGTGAAGATCCTGTCGATGGGCCCGATGCAGGCGTTTTCCGCCGGCACATAACTGCCGATACAGGCCATCAGCACAATCAGTGCACTCTGGCGCATATAGGTGGATTTACCGCCCATATTCGGCCCGGTAATAATCAGCATGCGCCGCTCAGAGCTCATGGCCAGCGGATTGGCGATAAAAGGCTCATTCATGACCTGTTCCACCACCGGGTGGCGGCCACGGTCATAATTCAGGCCACTGTTTGAGCTGAATTCGGGGCGATGATAATCCAGGGTGGCAGCCCGCTCGGCCAGATTCGCCAGTACGTCGAGCTCGGCCAGCGCCGCGCCGGCTTGCTGTAACAGCGACAAATGGGGCAGCAGCAGATCAAATAACTCTTCGTAAAGGCGTTTTTCCAGCGCCAGGGCACGGCTTTGACTGGTGAGTACCTTATCTTCGTATTCCTTTAACTCGGGAATAATGTAACGCTCATTGTTTTTCAGGGTCTGGCGGCGTACATATTCAGGCGGCACCTGTTCGGCATAACCGCGGCTTATCTCAATGTAATAGCCATGTACCCGGTTAAAGCCCACTTTCAGGCTCGGAATTTCGGTGCGGGCCTTTTCCCTGGCTTCCAGCTCGGCCAGATAATCGGTGGCCCCTTTTGACAGGGCCCGAAGTTCATCCAGCTCCGTGTTATAGCCCGGCGCAATCACCCCGCCGTCACGGATCAGCACTGGCGGGTTATCGATGATGGCTTGTTGCAGTAGTTCCTGCAGTTGCGGCACCGACGGCATTGCTGTGGCCAGTTTATGCAGCGGCTGACAATCCAGTGTCCGGATAAAATCCTGCAATAAAGGTAATTGGGCAAAGGCCTGGCGAAGACGAGCAAAATCCCGCGGTCTGGCGCTGCGCAGGGCTAAACGCCCCAGTACCCGCTCAATATCGCCCACCTGTTTTAAGTAACTGCGCAGTTCATCCAGGTCGGCATCGAGCAGACTGCCAATCATTTCCTGACGCTGTTGTAAAATGGCGGTATCGGTCAATGGCCGGTGCAGCCAGCGCTGCAATAAACGGCTGCCCATGGCGGTGCTGGTTTTATCCAGTACCGCAAATAAGGTGTTGTCGGTGCCGCCACCAAGGTTACGGGTCAGTTCCAGATTACGGCGGGTGGCCGCATCCATCTGCACAGTGTCGCTATTGGTTTCAAGGCTGATGGCACGAATATGGGGCAGGGCAGCACGCTGGGTGTCTTTGACATATTGCAATACACAGCCGGCGGCGCACAAACCGGCTTGAGCGTCAGTCACACCAAAACCGTCCAGTTCTCTGGTGCCAAATTGCTGATTTAGCTGGGTGATGGCGGTTTGCAGATCAAACTCCCAGGCGGGTCTTCTGCGCAGGCCCTTTTGGCTTTCAATCAGATTAGCCGCAGTAAAGTCCTCAGGGTAGAGCAGTTCGGCTGGCTGAGTGCGTTGCAGCTCCGCCTGCAGCGCTTGTTCATCGGACAGTTCGCACAAACTGAAGCGGCCACTGGCCAGCTCTAAGGTGGCGTAACCAAAAACCTGCAGGCCCTGAGCGTTTTTACTCTGACACACAGCGGCCAGCAGGTTTTCGCGTTTTTCTTCCAGCAGCGCTTCATCGGTGACAGTGCCCGGTGTGACAATACGGGCCACTTTGCGCTCAACGGGCCCTTTGCTGGTGGCCGGATCGCCAATTTGCTCACAAATGGCCACCGACTGGCCCATTTTTACCAGCCGTGCCAGATAACCTTCTACAGCGTGATAAGGCACACCGGCCATGGGAATGGGATCGCCGCCGGACTTGCCTCTGGCCGTCAGCGAGATATCTAACAGCTCGGCGGCCCGTTTGGCGTCATCGTAAAACAATTCATAAAAATCCCCCATTCGGTAGAACAGCAGAATATTCGGGTGCTCGGCCTTGATGCGTAAATACTGTTGCATCATGGGGGTATGCTGCGAGATAGTTTGCTCGTTAACGAGTCCGGCTTGCGTGACAAAATTATCAGAAGGCATAATAAACGTTATAAGGAATGAAAAAATTGAATGAATCAACCCTGCAACTGGCCAGCGACCTCGGCCAGGCACTCAAAGAGAAAGGCTGGCGGCTGACCTGTGCAGAGTCCTGCACTGGTGGTGGAATAGGATACGCGATCACAAGCGTGTCTGGAAGTTCTGCCTGGTTCGAGCGTGGGTTTATTACCTATTCCGATGAGGCCAAACAGGAATTGCTCGGTGTTGAAAAAAGCACGCTTATTGTGGAAGGGGCGGTGTCGGCAACAGTCGCTGAACAGATGGCCACTGGTGCGCTGAAGGCCGCCGGGGCGGATTTGGCCATTGCCGTAAGTGGTATTGCCGGCCCCGATGGTGGCAGCCCGGAAAAACCGGTAGGCACAGTCTGGTTTGGTTTTTCCACAAAGGATAAGGTTACGAGTATGCATCAGCGCTTTGTGGGAGACCGGCTTGAAATCCGTAGCCAAAGTATCGAATTTGCGCTTCAGCAGGCGCTGGAATTGCTAAAATAATCAGTCTGCATAAGGCATTCATGACCGTCATCAAAGGCGGTCATAAAAAACTTTACGGATAGCGCTTGTAACTGTATAACCATACAGTATAATTCGGTTAATCCATCATTACGGTTTCCCCAGCCTTCACCGGGGCCAATTCAGGAGCAAGACAATGGACAGCAACAAAGAAAAAGCCCTCTCCGCAGCCTTAGGGCAAATAGAAAAACAATTTGGTAAAGGTGCCATCATGCGCCTGGGTGATAATCAGGCACTGGATATTGATGCCGTTTCCACCGGCTCTCTGGGCGTAGATGTAGCCCTTGGTATCGGCGGCCTGCCTTTTGGCCGGGTAGTGGAAATCTATGGGCCGGAGTCCTCCGGTAAAACAACTCTGACGTTGCAGGCTATCGCTGAAGCACAGCGTATGGGCAAAACCTGCGCCTTTGTGGATGCAGAACACGCATTGGATCCGCTGTATGCCGCCAAAATCGGCGTCAATGTGGATGAACTGTTGGTATCACAACCTGATACGGGTGAACAGGCGCTGGAAATCTGTGACATGCTGGTGCGCTCGGGTGCCGTAGATATGGTCGTCGTAGACTCGGTGGCAGCACTGACCCCTAAAGCCGAGATCGAAGGGGAAATGGGTGACTCTCACGTAGGTTTGCAGGCTCGTTTGATGTCTCAGGCACTGCGTAAACTCACCGCCAATATCAAGCGTTCCAATACCCTGTGTATCTTTATCAATCAGATCCGTATGAAGATCGGTGTTATGTTTGGTAACCCTGAGACCACCACAGGCGGTAACGCGCTGAAATTCTATGCCTCTGTGCGGCTGGATATCCGCCGCATCGGCGCCATCAAAGAAGGTGACGAGGTGGTGGGCAATGAAACCCGGGTTAAAGTGGTGAAAAACAAAGTGGCACCGCCCTTTAAACAGGCCGAATTCCAGATCCTTTACGGTCACGGTATCAGCAAGGAAGCCGAGCTGATCGACCTGGGCGTAGCCAATAAACTGGTTGAAAAAGCCGGAGCCTGGTACAGCTACAAGGGTGAACGTATCGGTCAGGGTAAAGCCAATTGCGTGCGTTACTTAAAAGAAAAACCTGAAATTTCCAACGAGCTGGATAAGTTGTTGCGTGACAAGCTGTTGCTGAAAAAAACAGTAAAAGATGATGCACCGGCCCTTGATGAGAGTGGAAAAGGCGAAGCCAAAGAGCTGTTGTAAAACTGATTCAGCGCAAGCTATAAATAAAAATGCCGGGCTAATGCCCGGCATTTGTTTATTATTCAATCCAGATAGATTAAATTTATTCAGCACTTCTTAGCAGCGCATTAATTCCGACTTTTGCGCGGGTTTTTGCGTCGACTTTCTTTACAATAATGGCGGCGTAAAGATTGCACTTGCCGTCTTTGGAGGGCAGAGTCCCGGACACTACCACCGAACCTGCAGGTACTCTGCCGTAGTGAATTTCACCGGTTTCCCTGTCGTAGATGCGGGTGCTCTGGCTGATATATACCCCCATGGAAATGACTGCACCTTCTTCAACGATGACCCCTTCGACGATTTCTGAACGGGCACCAATAAAGCAGTGATCTTCAATAATGGTGGGGTTGGCCTGTAACGGCTCCAGGACGCCACCGATACCAACACCGCCAGAAAGGTGCACGTTCTTACCGATTTGCGCACAGGATCCAACCGTAGCCCAGGTATCTACCATCGAACCTTCATCGATGTAGGCACCGATATTGGTATAGGAAGGCATCAACACGACATTTTTACCCACATAACAGCCGGTACGAACCGTCGCCGGAGGCACCACTCTGACCCCTTCATCAGCGAACTGACGGGATGTATAGTCCGCATATTTCAGCGGTACCTTGTCATAGAAGCGACTCTCGGCACCTTCAATTAACTGGTTGTCGTGCAGACGAAAATACAGCAGTACAGCCTTTTTCAACCACTGATGGACCACCCATTCACCGGCTATTTTCTCGGCCACCCGGGCATCGCCACTGTTCAGCATGGCAATTGCCTGTGATACCGCATCGGCCACCTGCATATCCTGCGGATCCAATTCGTTACGCTGCTCGAAGGCCTTTTCTATGATGGATTTCAGTTCTGACATGTTTCACTCTGTGTTTGTTGATTCAAAATAGACATTAATTGCTTTTTCAATGTGACTTGCTGTTCGTTGGTAAGGGCCTCGTCCTGATTATTGGTAAGAATAAACAGATCCTCCGCCCGTTCACCTATGGTGGTAATCTTGGCCATATGCAGTGATAGATCGCAGATTACGAATTGTTGAGAAATGGTGGCCAGTAACCCTGGCGCGTCCAGCGCCTCCAGCTCAAGCAGGGTCATATTCGCCTGATTGGTAAAGAAGCGTATCTTTACCGGTACATTGAGCTGCTTCATCCGTCTTGGCATTTTACGGTTGTTCTGGTGTGCACTGCCTGGTCTTTCAAGCTGTGCTAATACTGCATCTTTAAGGCTCTGACGACGAGATAATGAGGCGATGCGACTGCCGTCATCCTCAAGAATGACAAAGCTGTCGAATACGTAGCCATCCTGTGTACTCATTATTTGCGCATCATGAATTGAGCAATTGCGACTGTCTAATACAGAGGCAATCTGTGCAAACAGGCTGGCCCGGTCGCGGCCATACAGAATAAGCTCTGTACCTGCCTTAGAGGTGTCATCACTGACCTCTACCAATACCTGATTGTGTTCCAGTGTTTCATTACCGAGGATGACGCTGGCATGCCAGACCAGCTGGCTTGGCTTAAAGCGGACAAAATAGTCCCAATCAAGCCGGTCCCAGAATTGCTGAATCTGCTGGGATTCTTTACCCATAGAGGTTAACAGGTTAAGCGCTTCCTGCTGATGCTCTTCTACTTTTGCTTTCAGGTCGACCTGGCACTCCAGACCGCTTTCAAGTGCCTTTTTGGTCATCAGGTAAAGCTCTCTCAGAAGAGAGGCTTTCCAGTCGTTCCAGAGATTATCGTTGGTTGCCCGGATGTCAGCCAGGGTCAGGGCATAGAGATGCTCAAGGTAGTCTATATTACGAATCTTACCGGCAAACTCGTTGATCACTTCTGGATCATAAATATCCCGGCGCTGTGCAGTGACTGACATCAGCAGATGATTCTCTACCAGCCATACTACTAATTCTCTGTCTTTCCTGCCTACACCGTGGGACTCACAAAATTTTCCAAGATCTTCAGCGCCCAACTTGGAGTGGTCTCCGCCACGCCCTTTACCGATATCGTGAAAGATTGCCGCAATATACAGTAATTCAGGCTTGTCCAGATTCTGAAAAATTCGGTGACAACGGGGAAAGTCTTTTGCCCCCTCACTCTGGCTGTAGTGATAGATATTTTTGATTAGCCGGTGGGTGTGTTCATCCACCGTATAGGCATGAAAGAGATCAAACTGCATCATACCAACAATTTGATTCCACTCCGGCAGGTAGGCCTGCATGATGCCGTGTTTGTGGGCCACATCCCAGGCAAATGAGAAAAAGTTAGGATGTTGGAGCAAACGCATAAAAAGTTCGCGACAGCCGGGGCGTTCACACAAAAATTGACTGCGAAAGTTGCGCCTGGCATTACGCAGCAATCTCAGTGTTGCTGAGTGAAGACCCTGTGCCTGAGGGGTATCTGACAGCAAAATCAGAAAGCTCAACAGCTCTTCCGGGGTATTAAAAACCTCATCATGGCGGGCCTGAAGTAATCCATCTGCGAGGGCAAAGTCCTGATTAATCGGCTCAAAGCGGCGTACCTTGGTAGCCAGTATGTCCTGGCGGAAATGTTGCAACAGCATCTCGTTGAGCTCTGAAATCCGCCTGACAGTGCGAAAGAAGGCCTTCATCATCGTTTCTACGGAAACCTTACCTTCATCGCCATAACCGAGGCGTCTTGCAACATCTGGCTGAAAATCAAACAGTAACCGATTTTCGCTGCGTCCGGCCTCCAGGTGCAGGGCAAAACGGATACGCCAGAGGTGATTACGGCACTCAATGAGCTCGTCAAATTCCCTGGCGGTAAAGTAATTGTGCTCTACGAGTTCCTTACCTTTAAGTACCTTAAAGTGTTTTTTTGCCACCCAACCGATAGTCTGAATATCCCGCAAACAGCCCGGATTTTCTTTGACATTAGGCTCTAGGTTATAGGCTGTGCCATTAAATTTGGCGTGCCGTTGCCGTTGCTCGTCGTATTTGGCTAAAAAGAAGTCTTTGCTGGTCCAGAAGCCTTTACCCTGTACTTTTTGCTGTAAGCGGTTGAAGGTCTCTTTACTGCCAGCGAGCAGGCGTGCTTCAATCAGGTTTGTGGCGATACTGACATCGTCTTTAGCCAGTTTGATGGTTTCTGATAATGTTCGGACAGAGTGACCCACATCCAGCCCGATATCCCATAACAGAGTGACGAATTGGCCAAGTTTGTCGTTCGTCTCTGCACTGGGTTGCTTATGATTGAGCAGCAGTAAGTCTACATCCGAATAGGGTTGCAACTGTCCCCGACCATAGCCCCCGACAGCGACCAGCGCCAGATCGGGGTAAGTATGCAAGTCCAGTAATTGCCAGATGTGTCGCAGCAGAGCGTCCACGAAAGTAGCACGGCCCCGAACCAGGTTATCCACTTCGGTTAAAGAAGCATTGTCCTCCAGCCAGTGATGGCTGTTCTCAATACATGCCTTGAATGCAGCAATATTGTCAGCCGTACTGATGTGTTTTATCTGGCTAAGCAGACTCTGCAGCGACAAGGGACTCTCCTTAGTGATTAATGATCCGATCGATAGTCTCATCGCCGCGCAGGGTCAGAATTTCACATCCGTTAGCGGTAACTAATAAGGTATGTTCCCACTGGGCACTGAGACTGCGATCTTTGGTGACCACCGTCCACTCATCTTTAAGCAACTTAGAGTGACGTTTTCCCGCATTAATCATCGGTTCAATGGTCAGACACATACCTTCATGCAAAACGTCACCGGTTCCGGGTTTACCGTAATGCAGGACCTGAGGATCTTCATGGAATTCGGCACCGATGCCGTGCCCGCAATACTCACGCACTACTGAATAGTGATGCTGCTCTGCATGCTGAGCGATGGCATAGCCGATATCACCGAGCTGCACTCCGGGGCGAACGAGCTCGATACCCTTGTACATGCACTCCTGGGTAACTCTGATCAATCGTTCAGCGAGAATACTTGGCTGGCCTACCACAAACATTTTCGACGTATCGCCGTGATAGCCGTCTTTGATCACGGTAACGTCAATATTGATGATATCCCCATCTTTAAGCTTTTTATCGGAGGGAATACCATGGCAGATCACATGGTTGACAGAGGTACAGATAGACTTGGGAAAACCATGATAATTAAGTGGCGCCGGAATGGCTCCCTGCTCGTTTACAATATAATCATGGCATCGCTGGTTAAGCTCATCGGTGGTCACACCCTTCTTCACGTAAGGGCCGATCATTTCCAATACCTCTGATGCCAGCTTGCCAGCTACGCGCATTTTTTCTATTTCATCTTTTGTTTTGATAATGGCGGTCAATGTTTTTCCACTTTATTCATTACAAGAGTCAGGGCGCATTCTAGCCTCTGAACCGCCTTGTGTATAGGTTCACAGGGGCTATAAGATGCAACTGTCACATAACAATCAGTTGTATCTTATAGCCTGTCTATGGTATAAAGCCGCCCGCAAATTAAGCCTCGTTCAATCAACAGGCATAATTCGCTTAAACGTTACTATTTAATCACACACATATATCGACACAGTTTTCGGGGTGTCTGACGTAGATCAGATCGACAACTGGGATATATGGAGGCCTAACCCCATAAGGAAAAATTATGGCAAACGTATCTATGCGCGACATGCTGCAAGCCGGCGTGCACTTCGGTCACCAGACCCGTTACTGGAATCCGAAAATGAAACCTTACATTTTCGGTGCCCGTAATAAAGTACATATCATCAATCTTGAGAAGACCGTACCTTTGTTCAACACTGCGTTGAACTACCTGTCTGGCGTATCAGCCAAAAAAGGTAAAGTTCTGTTCGTTGGTACCAAACGTGCTGCCAGCGATGCGGTAAAAGATGCAGCAATTCGTTGCGATCAGTTCTACGTTAATAAGCGCTGGTTGGGCGGTATGTTGACCAACTGGAAAACGGTTCGTCAGTCCATCAAGCGTCTTAAAGATCTGGAACAGAAGTCTCAGGACGGTACGTTCGAAAAAGTAACCAAGAAAGAAGCGCTGATGCTGACCCGTGAAATGAACAAGCTGGAATCCAGTCTCGGTGGTATCAAAGACATGGGCGGATTGCCTGATTGCTTGTTTGTGGTTGACGCGGTACATGAGCATATTGCCATTACCGAAGCCAGAAATCTGGGTATTCCAGTTGTTTCCGTGGTTGACACCAACTCAGATCCTGACGGTGTGGATTATGTTATTCCTGGTAATGATGATGCTATCCGTGCTGTTCAGCTTTATCTGAACGCCGCTGCGGACGCCATCGGTGAAGGTCGTGAACAGAACCTGGAATCTCAGGCTGAGCGCGACGATTTCGTCGAAACAGAATAAGCGTCATACAGTTGTCACAGCGGCCCGGAACACTACGCTGCTGTGACTCTGTGTCTCACAAGGCCCCCTTGTGGTCCAACGAACAAATCTTCTGAGGAATGAGAAATGGCAGTAACTGCAGCCCTAGTAAAAGAACTTCGTGAACGTACCGGTGCCGGTATGTTGGATTGTAAAAAGGCGCTGGAAGAAACCAATGGTGATGTTGAACAGGCCATTGAGAATATGCGCAAATCCGGTCAGGCCAAAGCTGCTAAAAAAGCAGGCCGTATTGCCGCTGAAGGCGTTATCCTGACCAAAGTCGACGGAAACAATGCGGTGATGGTTGAACTGAACTGTGAAACTGATTTCGTTGCCCGTGATGACAGCTTCCTGGCGTTCGGGGACAAGATCGTTGCATTGGCTCTGGCGAATAAAATTAATGATGTTGATGCCCTGAATAACCTGGATCTGGACGGAATTAAGGTTTCAGAAGCGCGCGAAAATCTGGTTGCCAAGATCGGTGAAAATATCACCGTTCGTCGCGTGGTCAGTATTGAAGGCGATAACCTGGGTGCCTACGTGCACGGTGGGCGAATTGGTGTATTGACTATCCTGGACGGCGGTGATTCAGAGCTGGCTAAAGATGTAGCCATGCACGTTGCCGCATCTAACCCGCAGTTCGTTAAGCCTGAACAGGTTCCGGCTGATGTGGTAGAGAAAGAAAAAGCCATTCAGATCGATATCGCTATGCAGAGCGGCAAGCCTGCGGAGATTGCAGAGAAAATGGTTGCCGGTCGAATGAGCAAGTTCACTGGTGAAATCAGCCTTACCGGCCAGCCTTTCATCAAGGACCCTTCTCAGAATGTGGGTGCACTGCTTAAGGCAAGCAACGCTGATGTGATCAATTTCGTTCGTTTCGAAGTTGGTGAAGGGATTGAGAAGAAATCTGAAGATTTCGCTGCCGAAGTGCAGGCACAAATGGCCGCTGCCAAGAAATAATTGGTCCGCGACGTTTGTCTGCTGGCAATGTCAAAGACACCCAGATGACCTCGAACCACAGAGGTTCTGAAACTCGCTTTCTGAGGTTTCTTGGGTATAATACGAGCACCTCTTTAAGGGGTGCTTTTTTATGTCCAGGGACGGACGGTATGCCGAAGTTGTCGGGAACCTTTCTTCGGCGATGTCCAGGGACGGACGGTATGCCGAAGTTGTCGGGAAAACCACTTCGGCAAAGTCTGCTCTGGTTATCCCGATGTTAACCGGCGACGAACCGGACAGGAACTGGCGCCGAAGGGGGCTGAGTCTGTCAGGCTTAAAATGGTATTGGTTCACCGCATTATATACAGGAACAACTGATCAATGAGTATTAATCCCAAATCCGCCTACAGACGCATATTGCTCAAACTCAGTGGTGAGGCCCTGATGGGTCAGGAAGGTTTTGGTATCGATCCGAAAGTTCTGGATCGCATGGCTCAGGAAATTAAAGAGCTGGTGGAACTGGGTGTACAGGTTGGCCTGGTTATCGGAGGCGGAAATTTATTCCGTGGCGAGGGTCTGGCCAAAGCCGGAATGAACAGGGTGGTGGGTGACCATATGGGTATGCTGGCTACCGTTATGAACGGTCTGGCAATGCGCGACGCCCTGCACCGGGCCTTTGTGAATGCCCGTCTGATGTCTGCGATTCCCTTGAACGGCGTGTGTGATGCCTATAACTGGGCCGAAGCCATCAGTTTGTTAAAATCTGGCCGGGTGGTGATTTTTGCTGCCGGCACAGGCAACCCCTTTTTTACAACCGACTCAGCAGCCTGTTTGCGGGGCATAGAAATAGAAGCTGACGCCGTGCTCAAGGCAACCAAGGTGGATGGCGTTTTCGATTCCGATCCGGCTACTAATCCGGATGCGGTAATGTACCAGCAGCTGAGTTATCAGGAAGTACTGGAAAAAGAACTCAAGGTGATGGATCTGGCCGCCTTTACTCTGGCACGGGATCATAACCTGCCGATCAGAGTGTTCAATATGAACAAGCCCGGTTGCCTTAAAGATGTGGTAATGGGTGAAGAAAAAGGTACGCTTATCGATCACCAGAAAAATCTGGCTTAAAAGCAAAACAGGATTACAACAATGCTTAATGAAATTAAAAAAGACGCCCAAGAGCGTATGGAAAAATGTATTACTGCGCTGAAGAGTCAGTTAGGTAAGATTCGCACTGGCCGGGCTCACCCGAGTTTGCTCGATTCCATTATGGTCTCTTATTATGGTGCTGATACGCCGTTAAATCAGGTTGCTAATGTTGTGGCCGAAGATGCCCGTACGCTTGCGCTGACGGTGTTTGACAAAAGCGCCACTCAGGCTGTGGAAAAGGCCATCATGCAATCAGATCTCGGCTTGAACCCCATGAGTGCCGGTACGGTGATTCGCATCCCCATGCCTGCGCTGACAGAAGAACGTCGCAAGGACTTTATCAAGGTAGTACGTGCTGAAGCAGAGCAAAGCAGGGTGGCAATTCGCAATATTCGCCGCGACGCGAATAGTGATATTAAAGAACTGGTGAAAGAGAAAGAAATTGGCGAAGACGAAGGACACAGTGCTGAGGAAGGGATCCAGAAACTGACTGATGAGTTTGTTAGTAAGATCGATCAGTTACTGGCAGACAAGGAAAAAGAGCTGATGGAAATCTGAGCGACGCTCGTTTCAAGGGATTTTCATGACAGCCAATTCTGCAATACCAAAGCATGTTGCCATTATTATGGATGGCAACGGGCGCTGGGCAAAACAACGGGGCAAGATCAGAACCTTCGGCCATAAGGCCGGTGTTGAATCTGTGCGCAATGCCGTTAGCTTTGCCCGTAAGCAGGGTATAGAAGCCCTGACCCTGTTCGCTTTTAGCAGTGAAAACTGGAATCGCCCGGCCGAAGAAGTCGGTGTGTTAATGGAGCTTTTCAATCTGGTATTGAAAAGTGAAGTGAAGAAACTGCATAAGAATGATGTCAGGCTTAAAGTGGTCGGGGATACCGAACGCTTTGATGACAAACTGATAGAGCGAATCCGTGCAGCTGAAAAGCTGACCGCTGATAATAAGTCACTGGTACTCAATATTGCAGCCAATTATGGTGGTCGCTGGGACATCGTCAGGGCGGCCAGGCTCTGTGCTGAGAAAGTTCGTGCGGGGCAATTAGAGGCCGGCGACATCGACGAAAGTACCTTTTACAGCCATATCTGCCTCTCATCTCTGCCGGAATTGGATCTGTTGATTCGTACTGGTGGTGAAAGTCGTGTAAGTAACTTTTTACTCTGGCAACTGGCATATTCTGAGTTGTATTTTACTCCCACCCTGTGGCCCGATTTTAATGAACACGAATTCAGCCAGGCAATATCGGATTTTGCAGCCCGTCAGCGGCGCTTCGGTATGACTTCGGAGCAGGTGGAAGTATGAACCGGAATTCTGCTGGCTACGGGAACCATCCTGAATGTTAAAGCAACGCGTAATAACAGCTCTGGTGCTGGCTCCGCTGGCGCTGATCGCGATTTTGTTTCTGCCCTTACGGGGATTTGAACTCTGCATTGGTTTGATTGTTGTGCTCGGTGCCTGGGAGTGGGGTAATCTGATGGGCCTCAAAACCCGTCCCGGCAAGGCCATCTATACGGTATTAGTGGCGGCGATTTGTACTCTCCTGGCCTATCTGGTTCCTGTACAGCAGATTTGGGTGCAGGGGCAACTGACATCGGTGTATCTTGCTATTCTGGCGGTCGCGGCGCTGTGGTGGACAATGGTACTGCTGATGATACTGGCTTATCCCAGGTATACGGCAGTGTGGCGTAACAGCCGCTCGATGCGCGGACTATTCGGCATGTTAACTCTGGTGCCAACCTGGGTGGCGATTGTAACCCTGCGCACGCAACTCTACGACGTGGATACCCTGTATGGTGCATCGTTGATTTTTTATGTGCTGGGCATCGTTTGGGCGGCAGATATCGGTGCATTTTTTATCGGGGTTAAATTTGGACGCCATAAACTCAGACCCAATGTATCACCGGGCAAGACTCTGGAAGGCTTGCTCGGAGGCGTTGCGGCGTCGTTTGCTATTATCGGCTTTGCTGCACTGCATTATCAGGTCAATGCCAGCATGATCTGGAGCCATCTTTTTATTGGCGGTCTGACAGTCGCCGTATCGGCACTGGGCGATCTTAATGAGAGCATGTTCAAACGTTGTGTTGGCTGCAAAGACAGTGGCACATTGCTGCCGGGGCACGGCGGTATATTGGATCGCATTGACAGCCTGACAGCGGCGTTCCCCATTTTCGCCTTATGCTATGTGCTGTGGATGACCTGATGCAACGAATTACTCTGCTCGGTTCTACCGGCTCCATTGGTGAAAGTACGCTGAATGTGGTCCGGCTACACCCCGAAAAATATCAGGTGTTCGCTCTTACAGCACACAAGCGGCTGGACCGATTGATGGAGCAGGCCCGTGAGTTTAACCCTGACTATCTGGTAATAGCCGATAAGAATGACTACGCACAGGCCAAAAAATTGGCATCAGATTGGCGTATCAGCAGTGAGATCCTCACCGGTCCGGAGGCATTAGCCTGGGTCAGTGCGCATCCGCAAACTGACACTGTGATGGCTGCCATTGTCGGGGCTGCAGGGCTGTTACCGACGATGGCGGCTGCCAGCGCCGGTAAAAAATTATTGTTGGCAAACAAAGAAGCTCTGGTGATGTCCGGGCAATTATTTATGGATGCTGTTAGCAAGGGGGGCGCAGAGTTGCTACCCATCGACAGCGAACATAACGCTATTTTTCAGTGCCTGCCCGCTGATTATGTCTATGGTGAACCACAGTCCACAGGTATCACAAAGATACTGCTCACCGGCTCGGGCGGCCCGTTTTTGCATACTGACAAGAATAAACTTAACAAGGTAACACCTGCTCAGGCCTGCGCTCACCCCAACTGGAGCATGGGAAAAAAAATCTCCGTTGACTCTGCCACTATGATGAATAAGGGCCTGGAGTTTATAGAAGCCTGTTGGTTATTTGGCCTTTCAGCAGAGCAAATTGAAGTGGTATTGCATCCGCAGAGTGTAATCCACTCAATGGTGCAATACAATGATGGTTCAGTATTAGCGCAGCTGGGCAATCCGGATATGCGTACCCCGATAGCTCATGCGCTGGCATACCCTGAGCGAATAGAATCCGGGGTGGCACCCCTGAATTTTGCGCAATTGGCGGACTTTTCCTTCCATAAACCGGATTTTAACAAATACCCGAATCTTGCTCTGGCCATAGAATGTTGCAAAACAGGCCAGTCTGCGACTACGGCTCTGAATGCGGCAAATGAGGTGGCAGTGCAGGCATTTCTCACCGGTGAACTGGCATTTACCGGTATTGCCGAGGTAAATCGTAGCGTATTGGATCGTCTCAGACCCTGTGAACTTAATAGTATTGATGACATCATAGGCTTTGATAATGAAGTCAGGATACTGGCCAGTGAATGGATTGGTCAGACGTCACACCGGGCGCTGGGGTTGTAAATGCTAAGTTTTTTGTGGAGTTTGTTGTTCTTTATTCTCGCCCTGGGTGTGTTGGTGGCTGTTCACGAATGGGGACATTTCTTTGTTGCGCGGCGCTGCGGTGTTAAAGTGTTGCGCTTTTCCATAGGTTTCGGTAAACCGCTCTGGTCCCGAAAGGATAAAACCGGCACTGAATTTGTGATTGCGGCGGTTCCTCTTGGCGGTTATGTCAAAATGCTGGATGAGCGGGTTGAACCGGTTGCTGATGCAGACTTACCCCGAGCTTTTAACCGCCAGAGTGTGGGGCGGCGGATTGCTATCGTAGCGGCAGGGCCGATAGTCAACTTTATTTTTGCCGTTTTTGCGTTGATGTGTATGTATATGCTGGGCGTGGAAACCGTTAAACCTGTAGTGGGTAATGTGCCTGCCGAGAGTATTGCCGCAAAAGGCGGCGTGCGTAGCGGCATGCAAATTTTACAGGTGGGTGACAGGGAGACGCCGGATTGGGAAGCGGTTAATCTGGAACTGGTATCACATATTGGAAGCTCGACGCTGAAGATAACGGTCAGTGAACACAACCAGAGCGGACAATCGCTCAGCCTGGATATTCGCGATTGGCAGTTTGACCCTGATAAGGAGTCGGCTTTGCTCAGTCTCGGTCTGGAACCCTATCGGCCGGCTGCAACAACTGAGCTGGCATTTATCGCCGAGGATTCTCCGGCTGAGCAGGGAGGATTGCAGGTGGGAGATAAAATACTGCAGGCAAATGGAACTCCTGTGCAGAATTGGGAACAAATAGTGGATTTTATCAGCGCAAGTCCGGATGAAAATCTGAACTTGCAGGTGTCGCGGCAAGGTCAGTACAAGGATATACAGGTTCAGACCGGACGTCGTGAAGTCAATGGTGAATCCCAGGGGTATCTTGGGATTGTACCGCGTTCTGAGCCGTGGCCGGAAAGCTATCGGATTACCAGGCAGTTTGGGCCAGTAGGCGCACTGGTGGAAGGGGCCGATAAAACCTGGCGCTTAATGGTGCTCAGTGTCGAAATGATAGGCAAGCTGATAAGCGGAGATGTGTCGGTTAAAAATTTAAGCGGACCGATTTCTATTGCTCAGGGAGCGGGGGTCAGCGCCGGTTATGGATTGGTGTACTTTTTAAGCTTTCTGGCTTTAATTAGCGTCAACCTCGGTATTATTAACCTTTTACCTTTGCCGGTACTTGATGGTGGCCACTTACTTTATTATTTTATTGAGCTTTTGACGGGCCGTCCTGTTCCTGAAGGGGTGCAGGAAATCGGGTTTCGTATAGGTGGGGCACTATTATTGCTGTTAATGACAGTCGCAATTTTTAATGATATCGCTCGCTTGTAGACTAATAACAATATGGGCTTTTCGAGAAACCCAGTAGTTTGGATGAAGAATTTTTGATGAAGTTGAAACAGTTAGTTGTAGCCGGGTTGATGCTATCCGGGGCCTTCTTTGCATCGGCTGATAATGCCAGCGAATTTGTAGTGGAAGACATAAAAGTAGAGGGGTTGCAGCGCGTTGCTCTCGGTGCAGCGCTGACTTACCTGCCTGTTAAGGTAGGCGACAAGCTGAACGCATTTCGTATTTCTCAGCTGATCCGTTCTCTATATGACTCGACGCACTTTGAGAGCATTAAAGTTCTGCGGGACAATGGCACGTTAATCATTCAGGTGCGCGAGCGCTCCACTATCAGCCGGATCAACTATGAAGGCAATGAAGACATTAAGGATGAACAACTGCAGCAAAGTCTGGAAGATAGCAATATTCGTGTAGGTGAGCCGTTGGACAAGACCGTTCTGACGTCTATCGAGAATGGGCTGAAAGACTTTTACTACAGTATCGGTAAGTATAACGCCGATGTCAGTGCCATCATTACGCCGCTTCCCCGTAACCGGGTTGACCTGAAATTGCTGTTTGAAGAAGGCGATGCCGCTGATATCAAACAGATTAATATTGTTGGTAACGAAGTTTTCAGTGACGGTGAATTGCTGGAACAGGTGGAGCTACGTTTTGACACCCCCTGGTGGGACTTTCTCTCAGAAACCCGTTATCAGAAGCAGAAACTGACCGGTGATATGGAAACGCTGGAGAGTTATTATAAAGACCGTGGTTACCTGCGTTATACACTGGACTCTACCCAGGTTTCGATGACGCCTGACAAGTCTGGTATCTATATCACGCTGAATGTTGATGAAGGTGAGCAATATACGATTTCAGAGGTGGAACTGATTGGTGATTTGCTCGGACAGGAAGAGAATATAAGCCGCATTCTGCCCCTCTCTGAAGGGAAAATGTATAATCTCGCCGAAGTCACCTATACCGAAGAGTTCATCAGCAAGTACCTTGGCCGCTTTGGTTATGCCTTTCCTGAAGTGACCACCATCCCTGAAATAAATGACGAAGAAAAAACCGTTAAGCTGACCCTGTCGGTTGATCCCGGCAAACGCATTTATGTCAGACGGATTAACTTCAATGGTAACGATGTCACTGCTGATGAAGTGCTTCGTCGTGAAGTCAGGCAAATGGAAGGTGCCTGGTTGTCAAATACAGCGCTGGAATCTTCAAAAGCCAGGATGTCTCGTTTGACGTATATGGAAGAAGTCGACTTTGAAACCGTACGACTACCGGGTGAAGAAGACAAAGTGGATGTGAATTTCAATGTTAAGGAGCAACCCTCAGGTTCCTTTAACGCTGGCATTGGTTATGGCGATCGCACCAAACTGAGTCTGCAGGCCGGCATTCAGCAGGACAACTTCCTCGGTACAGGTAAGCGGCTGGGGCTTAATCTGAATACGGTTTCCTATCAGCAAAGTGCTACCATTTCCTATACGGACCCCTATTTTACCATTGATGGTATCAGCCTGGGTGGCACACTATTCTATTCAGAGTTTGATGCTGGCAGCGCCAATCTGGTGCAGTACAAGAACAAGTCCTGGCAACTGGGTGCAAACTTCGGCTATCCGGTAAATGAATATAACCGTCTTAATTTTGGTGTTTCGTATAAGTACAACGAGATCTCGCAACTGCGAACCTATGAGCAGATCAAAAGTTTTTATGACATGTTTGCTGACCCAAGCAATCCTGACGCAGGCATTGAGTTTAATACCTATGAGCTCAGTGCAGGCTGGAGTCGCAGTACGCTGAACCGCGGTGTATTTCCGACGGCTGGTTCGTCGCAGCGGGCCACGGCTAAAGTGACGGCACCATTTTCTGATGTAGATTACTTTAAACTGAGCTTCGATACCAAGTTCTACTTCCCCTTGTCCAGAGATCAGCGCTGGTCCTTCCTGGCCAGATTAGAAGCGGGCTATGGCAACGGCTATGGGGATCTCGATGGTAATGATCAGATTCTTCCTTTCTGGGATAACTTCAGAGCAGGCGGTAGTGACTCACTGCGCGGCTTTGAAAACAACACCGTTGGTCCACGGCCTATTTATCGTCGGCCCAGTACGATAACGGCCCCTGATGGCAGTCAGATTCCGCTCGGTCCGAATGCCGACACAATTACCGATACCACCCGGCTGCGGGCTATTGGCGGCAATGCTATGGTACTTGGTGGTGTGGAATTGATCGTTCCGACCCCGTTTGTCGACGAAGAACTGGATAATTCCGTGCGTACCAGCTTGTTTGTCGACGTGGGGAATGTGTGGGACACTGAATTCAGAATAGAAAACTATGACAGCCTGGCCGAGTCAGAGCGCAATAAGATTGCTGATTACTCGGATATCGGTCGTTTCCGCGCTTCTGCCGGTTTATCGGTACAGTGGCTCTCACCCATGGGGCCCATGATTTTTAGCTTTTCCCGTATTCTTAAAGAGGAAGATGGCGATGAGAGTCGTTTCTTCTCCTTTAACATCGGGCAGACATTCTAATAAAATAGGCCTGTATTTGGCTTAGTATAATTTTAAGGAGAGTATTTTGAATAAATTTAATAAAGGCGTATTAGCCGCAGCCGTATTAGGTACATCTATGCTTAGCTCTGCAGCCATGGCAGCGCAGAAAATTGGTGTGGTCAATGTACAGGGTGTTTTCCAGTCTCTGCCCCAGGCCGCAGTGATTCAGGAAAATATCCGAAATGAATTTAAAGATCAGATCGAAGAGATCGGTCGCATGGAAAAAGACATTAAATATTACATGGAAAAACGTGAGCGTGACGCCGCCACTATGAGCGATGCCGAGCGTAAAGAGCTGGAAGACAAGCTGATTTCCTTGCGCGATGAGTATGCTGGCAAAACACAGCCTCTGCAGCAGCAGATTCAGACCCGTCAGGGCGAAGAGCGTGACAAGTTACTGGGTTTGATTAAGCAGGCTATTGATGGCATTGCTGAAAAAGAAAACTATGATCTGGTATTAAACTCAAACGCCGTTGCTTACATGGCAGAAGCCAATAATCTGTCTCAGCAAGTCGTGGATCAGGTGAGTAAGATTAAATAACAGGCCCCATTGGCAGATGAAAACCTATAGTCTCAGCCAACTGGCGGAGTACCTTGGTGCCGAGGTTCAGGGTGACGGCGATGTGACTATTCACGCCGTTTCCACCCTGGCCAGGGCAGGTAAAGGTCAGATTTCCTTTTTGTCCAATAGCAAGTATCGTAGTCAGCTCAGAGACACGAGGGCTGATGCGGTGATTGTGCAGGCTGAGGATGTTGCGTTTTGTCCGGTTAATGCGCTGGTCATGAACAACCCTTATGTGGGATTTGCGCGATTAGCTCAGTTAATGGACACGACCCCGGCAGCGGCCGACAGCGTATCGCCCCATGCGGTGATCGCTGTTGATGCTGAGCTTGGACAGAATGTCGTCATTGGTGCCAATGCCGTTATTGATTCCGGTGTAAAGCTCGGTGATCGGGTACAGATTGGTGCAGGCTGTGTGATCGGTAAGAATGTCACTATTGGTGCCGATACCAAGCTTTGGGCTAATGTGACCCTTTATCACGATGTACAGATTGGCAGCAATTGCCTGATTCAGTCTGCTGCGGTAATTGGTGCCGACGGTTTTGGTTATGCTAATGACAATGGCCACTGGGTTAAAATTCCTCAGTTGGGCCGCGTGATTATCGGTGACCGGGTGGAAATTGGTGCCAGTACCACTATCGATCGGGGGGCACTGGATGATACCCGTATAGCGGATGGTGTGATCATCGATAACCAGTGCCAGATAGCCCACAACGTAATGATCGGCGAGAACACGGCCATTGCCGGTTGTACTGTGGTGGGTGGCAGTACCCACATAGGGCGTAATTGCACTATCGGTGGTTTGAGTGCCATTACCGGGCATATCAACATTGCCGATAATGTTCACTTTACCGGAATGAGTATGGTGACCAAAGGTGTAAGTCAGGCGGGAGCGTATTCTTCCGGATTGCCTTCTCAGCCTAGCCGGGATTGGCGCAAAGCCGTTGTAAATGTGCGTAACCTTGACCGACTCGGCCAACGTGTCAAAGAGCTTGAAAAACACTATTCAGAGCACGACAGTGCAGGCAAAGGAGACAGCTAGTTGGCTAACGGGTTAAAGCGTATCGAAATTGAAGAGATCATGGAATTATTGCCCCATCGCTATCCGATGCTGTTAATCGACAGGGTGACGGAGTATGAATTGGGTGTTTCCATCAAGGCCTATAAGAATATCTCGTTCAATGAACCTTGTTTTACCGGGCACTTTCCTGGCAAGCCTATTTTCCCCGGAGTCATGATCCTTGAGGCCCTGGCACAGGCAGCAGGGGTTCTGGGTTTTAAGACAGCGGGAAACTCAGACGATTTGTATCTGTATGCCGGTATCGATAAAGCCCGTTTTAAGCGTCCGGTAGTCCCTGGTGACCGGCTGGACTTTGACGTGGTGCTAATCAAAGAGAAGCGCGGAATCTGGAAATTTTCCGGTGTGGCCAGTGTGGATGGTGCCGAGGCCTGTAGTGCCGAATTCATGTGTGCAATGAGGAAGATGTAACAAGGTGATCCACCAAACAGCCCTAATTGATCCCAGCGCCAAACTCGGTAACAACGTTCAGGTTGGTGCCTATACGGTCATCGGTGCAGATGTGGAAATTGGTGACAACACGAAAATTGAATCTCATGTTGTGATCAAAGGTCCCACACGCATCGGTAAAGAGAATCATTTTTACCAGTTTTGCTCAATCGGTGAAGATTGTCAGGACATTAAATATGCTGGCGAACCCACACGTCTGCAAATCGGTGATGGTAATACCTTCAGAGAGTGTGTCACTGTGCACAGAGGCACAGTTCAGGATAATTCACTGACTCAGATAGGCCATAACAATCTGTTGATGGCGTATGTCCATCTTGCCCATGATTGTATGGTGGGTAGCCATAATATCTTTGCCAATAATGCCAGTGTGGCAGGCCATGTTCACGTTGGCGACTGGGTCATATTGGGCGGCATGTCAGGGGTTCATCAGTTTTGCCATGTAGGATCCCACAGCTTTTGTGCCGCCGGCACCATATTACTGCGTGATTTGCCTCCCTATGTAATGGTAGGGGGGAAGGGGGCTAGCCCTCATGGCATTAACGCTGAAGGCTTGCGACGTCGTGGTTACTCAAAAGAGAGTATTTTGCAGATCCGCAGGGGTTATAAAGTGCTTTATCGCAGTGGTAAGACAACTGAAGAAGCGCTGCAGGAATTGCGAGAGATGACAAAGCAAACCCCGGAACTGGAGTTGTTAGTGGAATTTTTGACTCACTCATCCAGGGGCATAGTCCGCTAACCTTAGCTTATGACAAAGTCAGCTATCCGAATTGGTATTGTCGCCGGAGAAGCCTCCGGCGATATTTTAGGTGCCGGTCTTATTGAGGCCCTGCGTAATCGTCTGCCAGAGGCCGAATTTGTGGGTATTGGCGGACCACAAATGCAGGAAAAAGGCTGTAAGACCCTGTTTGACATGGAAGAATTGTCGGTTATGGGGCTGGTGGAAGTGTTGTCACGTATTCGGCGTTTACTGGCCGTGCGCCGCGCTTTAGTTGAGTATTTTACTCAACACTCCCCGGATGTTTTTGTAGGTATTGATGCACCGGATTTCAATCTCTGCCTTGAGCAGAAGCTCAAAAGCCATGGCATACCCACTGTGCATTATGTCAGCCCCACAGTGTGGGCCTGGCGGGAAAAACGTATTGTAAAGATTGCCCGGGCCACCAATATGGTGCTTAGCCTGTTGCCCTTTGAAAAAGCCTTTTACGATCGCCACCAGGTACCTTGTACTTTTGTCGGCCACACTCTTGCTGACGCGATTCCGCTGAATCCGGATCAACAGGCAGCGAGGCAAAGCCTGGGGCTTGCAGATTCAGATAAGGTGTTAGCGGTATTGCCTGGCAGCCGGGGAGGAGAGGTACAACGCCTGCTACCACCATTTTTACAGACGGTGAGCCTTTTAAAGCAACAGAATCCTGACCTTAAGGTACTGATCCCGGCAGCCAGTCAGAGACGCCGGAAGCAGATTGAAGCCGGACTTCGCGAGTGTAATATTCAGGCAATAGTACTGGATAGTCAGTCCCGTCAGGCGATGATTGCTGCCGATGCGGTTTTACTGGCCTCAGGCACGGCATCTCTGGAAGCGATGTTATGCAAAAAGCCGATGGTGGTAGCGTACAAGTTTAACTGGCTGACTTACCAGATGGGCAAGCGTATGTACAAACCACAATGGTTCTCATTGCCCAATCTGCTAGCCAATGAAGAGCTGGTTCCAGAACTGGTTCAGCACCAGGTAGTTCCGCAGCATATGGCTGACAAATTACAACCGATGCTGGAAAAGAGCGATCCGGCACTTATTCAACGCTTTGAGGCGTTGCACCGGCAGTTAAAACTCGGCGCTGATGAACGTGCTGCTGATGCGATTATCGGAGTATTGGGCATGGCCAATGATGCAAAAAAATAGGCTTATTGCCGGTGTCGATGAAGTGGGCCGGGGGCCACTGGTGGGGGATGTAGTAACGGCGGCGGTGATTCTCGATCCCAGGTACCCTATTGATGGATTGACCGACTCAAAGGCGCTGAGTGAAAAAAAGCGCCAGTACTTTTTTGCCCTGATTAAAGAGAAAGCCCTGTGCTGGGCTATCGGCAGAGCCAGTCCGGCGGAAATTGACCGTCTGAATATTCTGCATGCCACCATGCTGGCCATGGAGCGGGCAGTGGAGGGGCTGTTTATTCAGCCTGAACATGTATTAGTTGACGGCAATCGATGCCCGAAATGGCGCTATTCCAGTGAAGCTATAGTAAAAGGCGATGGTCTTATCCCGGCCATATCAGCGGCTTCTATTCTGGCCAAAGTTACCCGTGATACAGAAATGACTGAATTATCGAAGCGTTATCCGGACTATGGTTTTGACCGTCATAAGGGCTACCCTACCGCAGCGCATCTTCAGTGCCTGGCGGAGCGCGGTCCTATTCCCGAGCATCGGCTCAGTTTTAAACCTGTGCAGCAGGCATTGAAAAACGGCAGGACAATATAGATGGCTGAACCAGATTTCGTACACTTACGGGTGCACAGTGACTTTTCTATGATGGATGGCCTGAACAAAACCGGTCCGATACTGGATAAGGTCAACTCGCTGAATATGCCAGCTGTGGCAATTACCGATCAAATGAACCTCTGTGGTCTGGTACGTTTTTATGATAAAGCGCATAACCTCGGGATAAAACCCATTATCGGTGCCGACTTCTGGGTTCAGAGCGAAGGGCTGGGGGAACAGCTTTATCGTCTTACGCTGCTGGCGAAGAATAATCAGGGGTATCAGAATATAACCCAGCTTATTTCCAGAGCCTATTTGCGTGGACACATCCAGGAGAGGCCCGTTATAGAGCAAACCTGGCTGGCTGAACATCGTGAGGGTATTATTCTGCTTTCAGGCGCTATGGAAGGCGATCTGGGAATCGCTCTGACGAAGGGTAATACTGAGCTTGCTGACAATATTCTCGACTTCTACCAGCGTTATTTTGCTGATCATTATTACCTTGAACTGATACGCACGGGTCGCCCGGGTGAAGAAGAATATCTGCATCAGGCGGTAAAGGTTGCTGCTCAGCGTCAGCTGCCTGTTGTTGCCACCAATGAAGTCTGCTTTATAGAAGCACAGCACTTCGATGCCCATGAGATTCGGGTGGCTATTCATGATGGTTACACGCTGGACGATAAACGCCGTCCTAAACGCTACAGTGCTCAGCAGTATCTTCGCAGCAGTGAGGAAATGACTGAGCTGTTTGCCGATATACCCGAGGCACTACAAAATACCGTAGAGATTGCCAGGCGCTGCAACGTTACCGTGCGCCTGGGCGAATATTTTCTGCCTAAGTTCCCCACCGGGGATATGACAGACGAAGATTTCCTGGTGATGAAGTCTGAGCAGGGACTGGAAGAACGACTGGAATTCCTGTTCCCTGAAGCGAATGAGCGGGCGAGCAAGCGCGGCGAATATGATGACCGGCTCAAAATTGAGCTACAGGTGATCAATCAGATGGGCTTTCCCGGCTACTTTCTGATTGTGATGGAGTTTATCCAGTGGAGTAAGGATAACGGTATCCCGGTTGGACCCGGCAGGGGTTCCGGCGCTGGCTCTCTGGTGGCCTACGCACTGAAAATTACCGATCTGGACCCGCTGGAGTTTGACCTGCTGTTCGAGCGCTTTCTTAATCCTGAACGGGTTTCTATGCCGGATTTCGATGTGGATTTCTGCATGGACAGGCGCGATGAGGTGATCGATCACGTGGCGGATCTCTATGGCCGTGAAGCGGTATCCCAGATTATCACCTTCGGCACCATGGCCGCTAAGGCAGTGGTGCGCGATGTGGGGCGGGTCTTAGGTCATCCTTATGGTTTTGTGGATCGTATCTCTAAGCTGATCCCGGGCGACCCGGGCATGACCCTGGCCAAAGCCTTCGATGTGGAACCCCGCCTGCCGGAAACCTATGAGCAGGATGAAGAAGTCCGTGATCTTATCGATATGGCCCGTATTCTGGAGGGTGTTACCCGAAATGCCGGCAAACATGCCGGTGGTGTCGTTATCGCGCCGACCAGAATCACTGACTTTTCACCTTTATATTGCGACGAGCATGGCCAGTATCCGGTAACTCAGTTTGATAAAAATGATGTGGAAACGGCCGGGCTGGTTAAGTTTGACTTTCTGGGGCTGCGTACGCTGACGATTATCCAGTGGGCACTGGATATGATCAAATCCGGTCAGGGCAAAGATATTGATATCACCGCCATACCCCTTATCGATCCGCCCAGTTTCAGGGTATTGCAGAATGCTGAGACGACGGCGGTATTTCAGCTTGAATCCCGTGGTATGAAGGATCTGATCAAGCGCCTGCGCCCGGACAGCTTTGAAGATATTATCGCCCTGGTGGCCTTGTTTCGCCCCGGTCCTCTGCAATCGGGCATGGTAGATAACTTTATTGATCGCAAGCATGGTCGTGAAGAAATATCCTACCCCGATGCGCAGTATCAGCATAAATGCCTGGAGGAAATACTCGAACCCACCTATGGCATTATCCTGTACCAGGAGCAGGTGATGCAGATTGCTCAGGTGATGGCGGGATACAGTCTCGGCGAAGCAGATTTGTTACGTCGGGCTATGGGTAAAAAGAAACCCGAGGAAATGGCCAAGCAGCGCGAGGTGTTCAGAGACGGGGCGGCGAAAAATAATATTGATCCCGACCTGGCAATGAAGATCTTCGACCTGGTGGAAAAATTCGCAGGCTATGGTTTCAACAAATCACACTCTGCCGCTTATGCTCTGGTGTCCTATCAGACCTTGTGGCTGAAGACGCACTATCCTGCTGAATTTATGGCAGCCGTGATGTCGGCAGACATGGACAATACGGACAAGATCGTCACCCTGGTGGACGAATGTCAGCGCATGGAACTGACGGTATTGCCGCCCGATGTGAATACCGGCCAGTATAAATTTTCGGTCAATGAGCAAGGTCAGATAGTTTACGGTATCGGTGCCATAAAGGGGGTCGGAGAAGGTCCTATTGATGCGATTATCAATGCCAGGAAGAAGGATGGCAGTTTTACCGATCTGTTTGATTTCTGTGCACGACTGAACCTCAAGCGTATAAATAAAAGGGTGTTGGAGAAGCTGGTGCTGGCGGGGGCGCTGGATCATCTGGGGCCACATCGGGCGTCACTGATGGCCAGTTTACCTGAAGCTATTGCTGCAGCGGATCAACATGCCAGGGCTCAATCCTTTGGTCAGGAAGATATGTTTGGCTTGCTGAATACTGAACCGGAGCAAGTGAAGCAGGCTTTTGCCGAGGTACCGCAGTGGCAGGAAAAAGTGTGGCTTGAGGGTGAACGGGAAACGCTGGGTTTGTATCTGACAGGCCATCCGATCAACCAGTACCAACAGGAAATTGGTCACTACAGTCATGGTCGTCTGGTGGATATTAAACCCACGGGGCGAGAAGGCAGTGCTACAGTGGTCGGGCTGGTCATTGACATGAGAGTATTGGTTAACAAAAAGGGCCGTCGCTGGGCAATTGTGACACTGGATGATAAAAGTGCCAGAATGGATGTGCGCTTTTTCCCGGATATGCTTGAAGAATATGAAGCTGTGCTGCAAAAAGATAAAATTTTGGTAGTATCGGGACAGGTCGGCTTTGATGAGTATTCGGGGGGCAATACAATGTCGGCCCGTGAAGTCATGGACATTGTCCAGGCCAGGGAAAAAAATGCCAAAGCGGTTATACTGCAAATTCAGCAACAACAATGCAGTGTCGAGCGTGTAACCCAATTAAAAGGGTTATTGAATCAGTATCAGGGGGGAACCTGTCCGGTTCAGTTTGATTATTATCACCCTCATGCACAGGCGTTACTGGTGGTGTCGGCGAGTTGGTATGTAACCCCGGATGATGACTTATTGCATCAGTTGCAACAGATATTGGGTGAGGAGCAGGTCAGACTGGCATTTCATTAGCCAGTGCTGTGCTCCGGAGCGCCGCCCGGGGATTGCCACAGAGGCATCTCCGGGGTGGCAGTCGAATTTTTATTTTCCCTGCTACAGGGGAATTTCAGACGTGTTAAGGTCGTGGGATGAGTTTGAACTATCTGAGTTTTGAGCAACCAATTGCAGATTTGGAAGCCAAGATCGAAGAATTGCGCCTGGTGAATCAGGGTGGGGAATTCGATGTCGGGCTGGAAGAAGAGATCACCAAGCTCAGAGAAAAAAGTGCTGAGCTGACCCGCAAGATTTTCAGTGATCTGGGTGCCTGGCAGGTTTCCCAGCTAGCCCGTCACCCCTTGCGTCCTTATACGCTTGATTATTTGCCACGGATTTTCACCGGTTTCGATGAACTGGCCGGTGATCGTGCCTTTGCCGATGATAAAGCCATTATTGGTGGCTTAGCCATGCTGGACGAACTGCCGGTGATGGTTATTGGCCATCAGAAAGGACGGGATACCCAGGAGAAAATCAAGCGTAACTTTGGTATGCCGAAACCCGAAGGTTATCGTAAGGCGTTGAGGCTGATGAAGATGGCAGAGCGTTTTAATCTGCCAATTATCACCTTTATCGATACGCCTGGCGCCTATCCGGGTGTTGGTGCAGAAGAGCGGGGCCAGAGTGAAGCTATCGCTCAGAACCTCAAAGTGATGGCGGGTCTTAAGGTACCGGTTATTTGTACTGTGATCGGTGAGGGTGGCTCAGGCGGCGCATTGGCTATCGGCGTTGGCGACAGGGTAAATATGCTGAAGTACAGCACCTATTCTGTAATTTCACCCGAGGGGTGCGCATCAATTCTGTGGAAGAGTGCGGACAAAGCGCCATTGGCTGCAGAGGCGATGGGGGTCAGTGCTCAGCAGATCCAGAAGCTAGGCCTGATCAACAACATCGTCGATGAGCCTTTAGGCGGTGCTCATCGTGATTATGACGGCACAGCAGCAAGTCTGAAGGCCTGCCTGAAACAGCAATTAGTGCAGTTACAGAAACTGGCTATCCCGGAGCTGTTGGAAGAGCGGTACCAGCGGCTGATGTCTTTTGGATATTGTTAAGAGAATCAGATGAAGAGCCGCGCCAGCGGCTCTTTTTTTACCCTATGCTTTATTTAGAGTTTGAGCATTGTCTGCTGACTTATCTGACCGCCTCTCAGCCGATATATGTGGCCTATAGTGGCGGTATGGATTCCCATGTAGCACTGCATTTGCTGGCACGCTTTGCAGCCAGACATCCTGAGCATCAGGCTGGGGCTGTGCATATCCACCACGGTCTGAGTGCCAATGCCGATAACTGGCTGGAGCATTGTGCCGGTGTCTGTAAAACCATGGGCATACATTTTGTGAGTCGCCGGCTCTCAATCAGCAAGAGCAAAGGAGAGAGTCTGGAAGCCCGGGCCAGAACAGCACGCTATCAGGCGATTGGCGAGAGCATACCGCAAGGGGCTATGGTGTTATTAGGCCAGCATCAGCAGGACCAGGTGGAAACCCTGCTGCTGCAGTTAAAACGTGGGGCCGGACCTAAAGGGTTGAGCGCTATGGCTGAGCACTCGCGATATGACGGGCTCGACTATTGTCGACCTCTTCTGCAATGCTCTTTGCAACAACTCAGGGAGTACGCATCAGTGCACAGGCTGAGTTGGATTGAGGATGAATCCAATCAGGATCTGACCTTTGATCGTAATTTTCTGCGTCACCAGATTATTCCGCTGTTAGAGCAGCGCTGGCCGGGTGTGCAAAAGACCGTTGCCCGAAGTGCCAGGCTCTGCGCTGAGCAGCAGCAATTGCTGGACCTGCAGAGTCAGGCCAATCTTGAGCTTGTCAGGGGAGAAGCGGGTACGCTGAGTTTGCCGGCGCTGGCAGGGTTTTCTTGCCAATGGCGTAAACAGATTATCCGCTTCTGGTTGGCAGAGCAGGGGGCTGAAATGCCTGCTCAGACCATATTGCGCAGACTGGAAGAGGAGCTGATCGCTGCCAGTCAGGATGCCAGTCCCTGTATTACCTGGGGTGACTGGCAGTTAAGACGTTTCGACCAGGCGTTGTACTTGCTCAGAGGCAAACCTGCAGAGGCTCCCAGGCCGGTAAACTGGAACGGTGAAGCGCAGGTGATACTCAGTGACGACCGTCGTTTGTGTTTTCACCAGGGACCCGTTCCCCCGGGGCGGGGACAGTGGACAGGTCTGCGTGTTGAACCTCCTGTTAGCATTGAGTTCAGTGGCTGGTCAGAACGCTTCCGGCCAGCCGGGGCTAAAGTGAGTAAGCCTCTTAAACACTGGATGCGTTTGTGGAAAATACCGCCCTGGCAAAGAGCGCAGGTACCCTTACTCAGACATCACGGAATTCTGGTTGCCGCACTGGGGTACGGTGGTGCAGATGAATACCAGCCAGGGAGTGGCGACAAACACACTGTTTGGGTGGCAATGGCCTGACCGGATACTCTGTTAAACCGGCAAATTGTTGCCGTATCGAAGAGGAGCTCAGGCAGATTCCACGCTGTTGTAGTGCGCTTCTTTTAATTGATACAGGGCCAGATCGGCTCGTTCAAATAAACTCTCACTGCTGTCTCCCTCACGATATAAGCTGACTCCTATACTACAACTGACACGATGCTTAACCAGCAAAGGATAGCTCTCCATGGCGCGGCGAATACGCTGGGCAATGCAAAGCATGGATTTTTGATCGGCTTGTTCAATCAGGCAACAAAACTCGTCACCCCCGAAGCGAAAGGCAAAGTCGGTATCCCGCAGGCAATCGCTGATAGCTCTGGCCACATTGATTAATACCTTGTCACCCTCCTGATGCCCATATTCATCGTTGATGGCCTTGAATCTGTCCATATCCAGTACCACTAAGCCAAAACGGTTGTTATTACGTTTGGCGTGGCTGATAAGGCGGTGCAGAGCGTCATCGAAACTGGCACGGTTACCCAGCCCTGTAAGATGGTCTTTGGTGGCCATGGTGGCCAGCCGGGCGTGCCCCATAGCATGAGCCAAAGGTGCGACGATACAATCATGCAGTTCATGCAGCAGACGTTGTTCGTGATTAGAGGGTCTGTGTGCAAAGCGATAGCTTATACTGATATGCGGTTCGATGTGGTGCGGGGCTTCCAGCTGGCGATGGTAGACGCCAGCGAGACCCGCCGCATAACCCTGCTCAGGAGCATGAATCTCAAACCCTGTTACAGTGAGACGCTCACCTAACACCGTCAGGGCGATATCAGCGAGCTTATCGATATTCAGAGTTGATAGCATGCGCTGGAGAATAGTCAGCATATCGCTATCAGACAGTAAACGCCGTGATTCGCCAAAATGGAAGAATCGGTCCTTATTGGTGCTGTTATATAAAGGGGCTAACTGGTCCACAACTCACTCCTGCCGGATATTTGACGTCAGGTAAACGCATTACTCTTGGTTTAGTTGTGAGCAAAAGATGTGCCAGATGTGGGTCAGATTTCCAGGAATGCGCCTATTTCTTCCTGGCGTTGCAGTCCGTCCTCATAGCCTTGTTGGATCAATGCCTGACAAAAAGGGCCGTCGAAGAGTAAGTAGCTGAGCAAACTGGACTCGGAGTCCGGGCGAATTCCCATCAGCCGCATCAATGAGCGTACTCCCCGGGGCAGACGTTGATAGTATTGTGCCGCAATGTCATTGAAATTGACCTTGGGATTGATCACGAGGCAATCAATGGGTTTTAGATGGGTGGCCTTGCGTTGCTTTTCACTCAGCAGCGACAAGGTATGATTGATACGATACAGGCGCTCCAAATCAGAATGCAGCGTATCCGCAAAAATAGTATCCAGCAGATGCCCGGCAATCATGGCGCTGCTCGGGTGGTGCTGAATCTGATGCTGCTTATCCGGTTTGGGCTGTTCCACGCCAATTACAAGGATCTTCTCCGCTCCCAGGTGTATAGGCGTGCTCAGGGGGGATAGCTGGTGGATAGATCCGTCACCATAGTAATTTCCTTCGATACGAACGCTGGGAAATACCAGCGGAATCGCGGAAGAGGCCATCAGGTGTTCGACATTCAGCTGGGTGATGATGCCCTGACGTTTTGCCCTGCGCCAGGATGAAAGATCAGTCGCGCCCTGGAAAAAGCTGATCGATTCATTGGTACTGTAGCTCGACGCAGTCACGCTGATAGCTTTCAGGTGACCTCGCTGAATATTGCGGTCAATACGACTAAAAGCCATGTCTTGTCTGAGTAGTCTGTTCAGTGGGCTATTGTCCAGCAGGCTGGTGGGCCGGCGCGGTTTGTCTTTCGTCTGCAGGCCCTGTAACTGATTCTTCAGCAGATAGCCAAACACTGAACCTAAGTCACTTTTATACACCTGCTCGCTGCGGAAGTTTTTCCAGACCCATTCCATCTTTCTGACGCCAAGATGATAACAGGAAGCATAACTTGCCAGCGACGTTGCATTGATGGCGCCGGCTGACGTGCCGCAAATGACAGGAAAGGGCAGGCTGTGGCTGCGGGGCAGTAAATGGGTAATGGCCTTTAGCACGCCAACCTGGTAAGCGGCACGTGCACCACCACCGCTAAGCAGCAAAGAGAATCTATGTCGTTCCAGCATATGTAAGAATTTATCCAGATAATCGACCCATGATGCGCAAGTCACAAGGGCTTGGCTTCAGACCGTATATTATTCGGTGTCTCTGTGAATTATGCCAGACGGCCATTCTGCAGATGTTCAGCAACGCTCCTGACGTCATTGTGCCGGTATAGTCACTCAGCGTCAAAACACCGGGACCGTTAAATCCCGGGTCTGTGAGTTTCAATTATGCAGAAGGGTTGGTATCAAAGTCGATGCAGATCCCTTCTGCAGCGGCAAAGAGTTGCAGGTCCATCTGTCCGATTTCAATGACGTCCTGGCAGTGGCGCTCCAGTGCTTCAATCTCGTCATCGGTACGGATCTCGTCGTGGCTGTATAACGCCAGACGTTTAGCCTGGCAGGCCATCGCCAGTTTGACGGCTTCTTCTGCAACAGAATGGCCCCAACCCGATTTTTTCGGCATATCCGACAGCATATACTGCGCATCATGGATTATCAGGTCGGCGTCTTTGGCAAAACTGACCCAATCCATAAAATCTGTGGTTTTCTTATAGGGAGGATAAAGTTCATTGTCGGTGATATAGGCAACCCGTGTATTGTCAGCCTCAATTAAAAATGCACTGCCATTGCCCGGGTGGTTCATTTTATTCCGGGTAATGGTGGCACTGTTAATGGACCAGGCAGAGGTGTTGTCCGGAATCGACTGGATAACAATATTGGCGGGCAGAGTCTGATAATCTACCGGGAAATAACTGCCGCTCATTTGCTCCAGAATGGCATTGGGCGCATCCGGAGAGGTTTGCCCCGGGGTGATATAAATATTTCTGTCAGGTTCATAAATAGGGGCAAAGAAGGGAAACCCCTGAATATGATCCCAATGATTGTGGGTCAGTAACAAATAAATATCGCCTTGCTGTTTGATCAGCTTTTTACCCAGGCTGCGGATCCCTGTTCCGGCATCGAGAATAATATCCGTGCCGTCAGCCAGTTCAATGTGTACGCAGGCAGTATTACCGCCGTAGCGGATGTACTCGGGCCCCGGCGTGGGCACTGAACCCCGGACACCATAAAAGGTTAATTTCATATTCTTATCTGACCTGCCGCCAATCTCAAAATCGAATCTATCTGTTTATAACAGTATAAGTTACAGCATCATGGATGTGCGATCAGCTTTTGTCAGGTATATTCCGGGGAATATCTGTATATCCCCTGAGAGACGTTCCCGAACACTCCGGAATACGACCGCCAGGGATGGCGGAAGTGCAGGTTACGCAGGAGCAGTTCACCTGCCGACCGCCAGGGATGGCGGAAGTGCAGGTTACGCAGGAGCAGTTCACCTGCCGACCGCCAGGGATGGCGGAAGTGCAGGTTACGCAGGAGCAGTTCACCTGCCGACCACCAGGGATGGTGGAAGTGCAGGTTACGCAGGAGCAGTTCACCTGCCGACCACCAGGGATGGTGGAAGTGCAGGTTATAACCTAATGCTAGTCAGTTAAGCTGACTGGCATTTTTTATACCCCTTCAAGCTTCCCAGTCAAGCCGATAACCTGGCTGTCCCTGCTGGTATGACACACCGTCCCTGGTGTGCCAGTGACCTTTGCATTGGGCATCCCTGCCCAATGCCTTTCAGACCAGCTAAAGCTGTCCTGAGCGAAGGACTTTTAGGTTACCTTTGTGTCCTTACAAAGGTAACTGGCTCGAAGGGACGAGAGACATAAAAGACAGGGAGGTCGATGTCTCTCTATACCCCAATCTATACGGTCGTGTATCCTTAACTGACCGACATTAGGCTTTTAACCGACATTTTTAAACTGATGGAGGGGCGCGATTAAAGCCCTTTAACAAACCCGACGATATCGTTGAGCGCCATCAGTTGTTTCTCACCACTGCGACGGTTCTTGTACTCCACCTTTTCCTCATCAAGGTTGCGTTCACCAATGATAATCTGGTGAGGGATACCCACCAGTTCCATGTCCGCAAACATTACACCGGGACGCTCCTTACGATCATCAATCAGAACGTCAATTCCGGCTTCGAGCAACTGATTGTAAACCTGATTGGCCGCTTCCTGAATACGATGAGATTTGTGCATGTTCATGGGAATAATCGCCACGTTAAACGGGGCGATGGCATCCGGCCAGGTGATACCGAACTTGTCGTGGTTCTGTTCAATGGCGGCGGCAACAATGCGCGTGACGCCAATGCCATAGCAGCCCATAGACAGAGGCTGGTGTTTACCCGACTCAGTCAGTACGCCACAGTTCATTGACTGAGAATATTTATCACCAAGCTGGAATATATGGCCCACTTCGATGCCGCGTTTAATTTCCAGTACTCCGTTGCCATCCGGGGAAGGATCGCCTGCCTGTACATTGCGAATATCTGCGCTTTCTCCGGGTTCAACGTCTCGTTGCCAGTTAATATTGAAAAAGTGCTTACCATCAATGTTGGCCCCTGCGGCAAAATCACTGATACTGGCCACACTGTGATCGATAATAAAGGGAATGGGTAAATTAACCGGGCCTAATGATCCCGGGCCGGCGCCAATGCTGCGACGAATTTCTTCTTCTGTGGCAAAGGTCAGTGGCGCAGCGACCTGATCTAGTTTTTCCGCTTTCACTTCATTTAGCTCATGGTCACCGCGAACCAGTAAGGCAATCAGGTCACTTTCACAACTATCACTGGCTTTGACCACCAGCGTTTTAACGGTTTTTTCTACCGCAACAGGAAATTGTTCAACCAGTTCAGCAATGGTGGTGGCCTTTGGTGTTTCTACCAGATGCATTTCACCCTGCGGAGCATCAGGAGCGGAGTTGCTGGGGGTCAACTCTGCCATCTCCACATTGGCTGCAAAGTCTGATTCGGTACTGAAGGCAATGGCATCCTCACCGGAGTCGGCCAGTACATGGAATTCATGTGACATACTGCCGCCAATGGAGCCGTTGTCGGCAATAACGGGGCGGTAGCTGAGGCCAATGCGCTCAAAAATGTTACAGTAAGCCCGGAACATATTCTGATAAGACGTTTCCAGTGACTCCTGAGTCAGGTGGAAAGAATAAGCATCTTTCATGATAAATTCGCGGCTGCGCATCACACCAAAACGGGGACGGACTTCATCGCGGAACTTGGTCTGGATCTGAAACAGATTAAGGGGCAGTTGCTTGTAGCTGCTGACTTCCCGTTTTACCAGATTGGTGATCACTTCCTCATGGGTAGGGCCTAATACAAAGTCCCTTTTGTGTCTGTCATTAAGACGCAATAATTCAGGACCATACTCGTCCCAGCGTCCGGATTCCTGCCACAGGTCTGCGGGCTGTACCATAGGCATCAAAATTTCCAGTGCGCCGGCTCTGACCATTTCTTCACGTACAATGTTGGTAACCTTATTAAGTACCCGGAGCCCGCTGGGGAGCCAGGTATACATACCCGAAGCCAGCTTGCGGATCATACCGGCACGAATCATCAGCTGATGGCTGATAATTTCCGCGCTCGCTGGTGTTTCTTTCTTGGTTGATAGTAAATACTGACTGCTTCGCATAGGCATCACTCAATAATGGGTACCCCTGTGTGGTACCTTGACCAAAAATCGGGCGCCATTCTAACAGTCCCCCCGTCAGGGCAGAAGTATAGTTAACAGATTTTTATGCTTTTTCAGCACAAATGACCTCAATGCCCGTCACTTCAATGCTATTTTCTACACTTTGCCAGTGAATGTTGAGGTTATCCAGACATATAGCAAAAGCTTGAGGGCCGGATTGACTGGCCTTGTAGGCCGGACGTGGATCCTGTTGCAGTACAGATTCAATCAGGTTTTTCATTTTTTGAGGGTCATCACTGAACTGCTGTAACTGTGTTAATGCAGCTGGCGAAAAACGCACAGCAACAGATGAGGGCAGATCGCTGGCGAAACCTCCAACAGCGTTTGGATGTGCATCGGCGTAGGGCAGGTAAGGTTTGATGTCTATTATCGGTGTGCCATCGAGCAAATCCACACCTTTAACCTTTAAACAAACCTGGCCCTGATGGCTGCTCAGGCTTTCAAATTCCACCACCGACAGGCCGATACCATTAGGTCTGTGGGTACTGCGACTGGCAAAAACGCCGACACGCTGATTGCCCCCCAGTCTCGGTGGCCGTACAGTTGGCTTCCAGCCCTTGTTTAGGGTCTGATGAAACTGAAACAGTATCCACAGATGGGAAAATTGCTCAATACCACGAAAACAGTTGATGTCGTTAAAGGGCGCAAAAAAGTAAATTTCACCCACTGCCTCTTTAACCAGACCGGGCTGGCGGGGAATGGCAAATTTCTGTTTATAGGGGGTGTGGATTATGCCCAGTGGCTGCAGAGCATCAGGTAAAGTCAATAAGCCCGGATCAGGTGTTGTCATTCGTTTGTCCATTCAGGCCGGGTCTGAGAGCGGCCAGCCCCCCAGTTGTTGCCAGCGATTGACGATCATGCAAAACAGATCCGCAGTTTTTGAGGCGTCATACAGGGCCGAGTGGGCTTCATTCTGATCAAAAGGAATCGCTGCTGCCTGACAGGCTTTTACCAGTACGGTTTGTCCCAGAGCCAGAGCCGCAAGGCTGGTGGTGTCAAACGAAACAAAAGGATGGAAGGGGGTGCGTTTGATAGCGCAGCGCTCGATGGCGGCATTAACAAAACTCTGATCAAAGGCGGCGTTATGCGCCACGATGACTGAGCGCTGACAGTCCGCCTGCTTTTGTTGCTTGCGGATCTGTTTACACAGGTCTTTCATTGCATCGGTTTCTTCGATGGCCCCACGCAACGCACAGTCAGGATCGATACCATTAAATTCCAGTGCCGCTTTCTCAAGATTCGCACCTTCAAAAGGATGAATATGATGATGAAAGGTCTGATCTTTTTGCAGTAAGCCCTGGTCGTCCATTTTTAGTGTTACCGCAGCGATCTCCAGTAAGGCATCTGTGCGAGGGTTAAAGCCCGCGGTTTCTACATCAATAACGACCGGAAAATAACCTCTGAATCTGTGCTTGAGTTGTGTATGTGGCGCTGTCATTGTGACCTTTTAGCAACTGTGGGGCGCGGCATTATGTCAATTCCGGGGCAATTTTGCCATCAAGTGACGGTCGCTGTTGCCGATAAGATGAGTATACTGACTATAGTGTAATCAATCACCTGTGTGTAATCACGGGCTGAGTTCCTCTGCAGATAACAGGAAAAAGCATGAAAAAGTGTATTGTGGTGCTGATGGCAATGCTGGTTTTGCCAACCTCTGCCAGTATCCGGCACTATGCGGCCAAAGTGAACAACTCACAATGGCAGTTACTCAACCAGTCCCGTCTGCAATGCACCCTGAGCCATACCATCCCGGGTTACGGTGATGCGTTGTTTACCAGCCAGGCCAGTAAAGAACTGAATCTGGAATTTGAACTGGCGATGCAGCGGTTGCCAAAAAAGTACGGGGTGGCGGCGGTCTATTCTATACCGCCTTCCTGGATGCCCGGTGCTATGCAAAAAGAAATTGCCGATATGCCTATTCGTAAGCAATTTAACGGCGACTTGCCAGAGCAGGCGGCCTGGACGATTTTGTCTGAACTGGAGAAAGGGTACTGGCCAACAATTTATTATCAGGACTGGTACAACCCTTATGACAAAGTGGCGGTAGGGCTGAATGCCAGTAATTTTGTGAAACAGTATTATAATTTTTCCCGATGTGTGGCGAATTTGTTGCCGTTCAGCTTTGAGGATATCGCCTACTCAGTGCTGACCTATGAAAAAAATTCTGATGAATTTACCCGCCAGTCAAAAAAGAAGCTGAATATGATTGGTGAGTACCTTAAAGAAGATCCGGAACTTGAGCTGGTGTTGCTCGACGCGTACACCGACAGCTACGGTGGTCGCTGGCATAATGAACAGCTCTCCGTGCGTCGTGCAGAAAAGGTGAAAACCTATTTTGCTGACTTGGGGGTGCCTGATGACAGGATTGAGGTTACAGGTCATGGTGAGCGTCGCCATATTGCACCAAACGACAATGAATTCTCCCGCGCAAAAAACCGCCGCGTGGTGATCAGGATGGACAGACTTTAAACTCAGATTCTCTCTATCGGTGTATACGGTCCGGGAAGTCTGTAAAAACACCGTCTACGCCCAGGTCATGTAATACCCTGAGCCATTGTGACCACGTCAGCTCGCCGTGCAGGTCATCCACTCTGAGAGTGTAAGGATGTATCGCCAGTCCGGCTGTTTTAGCATGCCGGACCAGTGGTAACGGCTCTCCGGTGCGGGTGTCGACCAGTTGAGGCAACCAGGGGCCGATGCCCTGGGCGTAGCGGGCAATGTCTTTAAGCCCTGCAACGCTTTGCAGGTAGGTATAATCGGTAGCTGATTCCTGCCAGGAATTTTCACCGATCAGCTGAATAATCGGCAGCCTCGCTCCCAGCTCAGTGCGTAGTCGTTTTATCTCTGAAAAATCAAAGCACTGTAAAAAAATCCTGGCATCGCGGCGATCCAGATTGTGTTCACGTAACAGGGTCAGCACGATTTTGCTGATATCCAGGCCTTCCTTACGATGAAAGGCCGGCGCCTTGATCTCCGGGTACCAGCCTACCTGCTTCTGGGTGCTGCGGTTAAGTTCGCGGATCAGCGCCAGTTGTTCACCGAACGTGGCAATACGAAAGCTGCCATCGCCCTGATAGCGATTCGGATACACCTGCTGCCCCTGCAGATTCCGGCGTTCATGCACACGCAGACGCTTAAGCTCTGACAGCGTGAAGTCGATGACATAGAAGCGACCGTCCTCTCTGGCTCTGTCAGGAAAGTGCCGGGCCACATCGGTCACAGTATCCAGATGGATATCGTGCAGTACCACGGGGATACCCTCTTTGCTCAGCACCAGATCCTGCTCAATATAATCGGCACCCTGAGCATGGGCGAGAATGGCCGCTTCCAAGGTATGCTCCGGCAGATAGCCTGACGCACCACGATGGGCAATAACCAGCGGTTCGGCTATGCTAATGAGACTGAATAAGGCAATGCTCAGCGCCCATAACCGGCTCATTGTTAGCGGACTTTTCATTGACGCTGAATCAGTTCGATAGCGTAACCATCGGGGTCACGGACAAAGGCAATCTCAGTGCTGCCGCCTTTAACCGGACCGGGCTCTCGATATACATCGGCGCCCTGAGACTTGAGTTTGTTGCACAGTGTATAAATATCCTCACAGCCAATGGCGATATGACCAAAGGCTTCGCCCAGCTGATAACTCTCTTTATCCCAGTTATAGGTCAACTCGAGCACGGTATGGTCTTTCTCATCCCCATAACCGACAAAGGCTAGTGTGTAGCGATATTCGGGGTTGTCTGACTGACGCAGTAATTCCATGCCGAATAGCTGAGTATAGAATTCAATTGAACGTTGTAAGTTTCCTACTCTTAGCATGGTATGTAGTAGTCGCATGGGTTCTCCTTCAGAGCTCTGTCTTTTCTTTAAACTCACACAGATCTTCGATCAGACAAGCACCGCAACGGGGCTTTCTGGCTACACAAATGTAGCGGCCGTGCAGGATCAGCCAGTGGTGCACGTCCACTTTAAATTCTTTGGGTACCACTTTCAGTAGTTTCTGCTCGACGTCATTAACATTTTTGCCTTTGGCCAGACCCGTCCGGTTACTGACTCTGAAGATATGGGTGTCGACAGCAATGGTGGGCCAGCCGAATGCCGTATTGAGCACCACATTGGCCGTTTTTCGGCCTACACCGGGCAGCGCTTCCAGTGCCGCTCTGTCTTCCGGAACCTTTGAGTCATGTTGTTCAATCAGAATGCGGCAGGTTTTGATCACATTCTCAGCTTTGGCGTTAAACAGGCCAATGGTCTTGATATACTCTTTCAGCCCTTCAACACCTAACGCCAGAATACTTTCAGGAGTATTGGCTACCGGGTATAGCCTGGCAGTAGCCTTATTGACTCCCACGTCGGTTGCCTGAGCCGAGAGGATGACGGCGATCAATAATTCAAACGGGGTTGTGTAATGAAGTTCCGTCGTCGGATGGGGGTTATCATCGCGCAGGCGGGTGAGCATTTCTCTGCGTTTGAGGTTATTCATAGCCTGACCTTTAGTTTTCTGCTGTGACCCGGGCACGTTCTACGACTTTTTCCGGCGCCCGTGCCAGTTCCTGAAAGCGTTTGTCGAGTGTATTCTTGAGTGCGATCAACAGCCCCATACCAATAAAGGCGCCCGGCGGTAAAATAGCCAGCAAGAAATTATGCTCGGTCTGAAATACCGTGATTAATAAAGATCGGGCCCAGTCACCCAACAGAAACTCGGCACCGACGAATAGCGTGCCATAGCCGAGCAGTTCGCGCATGGCACCGAGCAGAATCAGTACCATTGAAAACCCGATACCCATCATCAGTCCATCGAAGGCAGCGAATTTTATAGGATTTTTAGACGCATAGGCTTCGGCGCGGCCGATGATGGCGCAGTTGGTCACGATCAACGGAATAAAAATCCCCAGCGACTGGTAAAGATTAAACGTAAAGGCATTCATTAAAAGCTGCACTATGGTGACAAAGGCGGCGATAATCATCACGAAAATGGGAATGCGAATTTCATTGGGAACCCAGTTTCGCACCAGAGAAACCGTGGTGTTGGAGCCAATTAACACCAGCGTTGTCGCCAGCCCCAGACCGAGTCCGTTGATCAGCGTGCCGGTTACAGCTAATAACGGGCACAGCCCCAGTAACTGCACCAGCGCAGCATTGTTCTTCCACAGTCCCTGATGAGACAGCGTTTTATATTCACTCATGTTCGCTCTCCGACATGCTTTGTGGCCCACATTGATTGTCAGCCAGAAACAGCGCTTCCTGACGGCCAGCCACAAACTCCAGAGTGTTCTTTACGGCGTTGACTACCGCTCTGGGCGTAATGGTAGCACCAGTAAATTGATCAAAATCGCCACCGTCTTTGCGCACAGCCCAGTTTTTGTGATTCTCCTGAGTCAGGGATTTGCCATTAAACGATAGAATCCAGTCTGAAATACGACGTTCTATTTTATCTCCCAGTCCCGGTGTTTCTCTGTGTTGAAGTACTCTGACCCCACTGACGTTGCCAGCTATATCGACGCCTACTATCAGGCTGATATCACCACTGTATCCATTGGGTGTCATGGTCTCTATGGCCAGCGCCTGAGGCTGACCGTTAAGTCTGGCGCGATAGACGGTTTTTTCCTCTGCGTTACCCAGTAACTCAGGCGCAATCACCCTGGTGCAGTCATGTTCCAGGTCATTATCATGCCAGTCCGGCGGAATAATACTGTTAAGCGTCTTTTGTAGTTCATTGCGTTGCTGTTGTTGAATAACCGGGCTGGTGAACACATCAGTTATTGCGATGAGTCCTGTCGTGACCAGAGCAAATGCCGCCAGAATCAGACCATTTTTTTGCATGCTCTTCGTCATGGTTTACTCACCTTGTTTTTCACCTGGCGGTGGCCGTAGGTCCGCGGGCGGGTGTAGTAATCTATCAGAGGCACCGCCATATTCATCAGCACCACTGCAAAGGCAATCGCATCAGGATAACCACCCCAGGTGCGGATAAGAATGATCCAGATACCGATAGATGCACCAAAAATTAATCTTCCTTTGTCTGTAGTACTCGCCGATACGGGGTCGGTGGCGATAAAAAATGCACCCAGCATGGTGCCACCGCTGAGAAGATGAAAAACAGGGGAGGCAAACAAATCGCTGTTACTGATATGCAGAATACCGGAAAGAAGTGCCATACCGAGCAGCATACTCAACGGAATATGCCATTTAATCGCCCCGGCTTTGATTAAAAACAGCCCACCGGCCAGATAGGCCAGGTTGATCCAGTACCAGCCGATGCCCAGCCCGTCACTGAATTGCGAACTGGTCAGCGCTTCGGTATAGGTCTGACCCATACCTAAATCGGTTTTAACACTGTCCAGCGGAGTGGCCATGGTAAAGCCATCGGCCAGATTGCGGATCTGATTCAGGCTATACCCTTCAGCGGTGAATCCGGTCAAAACCAGATAGCAGGCGTCGACAAAGTCATAGCCTCTGGCGGCCAGCTCCTGGGGAGGTAGCCAGGCGGTCATGGCGACCGGGAAAGACACCAGCAACGCTATATAAGCGGCCATTGCCGGGTTAAACAGGTTGAATCCGAGGCCACCATATAATTGTTTGACGATCGCAATTGCAAAAAACGCCCCGATGGCCGCTACCCACCACTCGGCCAGTGTGGGTAGACACAAAGCCAGTAACAATGCCGTCAGTAAGGCACTGCAATCAGACAATGCTTTCTCAAAGTTCTTTTTACGGATTTCCAGAACCAGCGCTTCGGTAGCCAGTGCTACGGTAGCGGCGATAACAAACTGAATCAGCGTGCCCCAGCCGAAAAACCACAATTGTGCTGCAAAACCGGGCAACGTGGCATAACAAACCAGTCGCATTAACTGAGCAGTGCTGCGTTGATGATACTGGTGAGGGGAACTGGTCAAAGACAGCTTCATGATGAGTTGTTATCCTTCAGGGCTTTTTTGGCCTTGGCTCTGGCAATGGCGGCGGCTACTTTTTGCTTCTTATCGTTATCAGCGGTGATCATCGGTGTATCGATGTCCTGGTGCGTTTGTTCAGGCTCAGGCTTATCAATGCTCCGCTTGTTTTTCTTTTCTTTTGCACGGGCGACAGCGGCGGCTATCCTGGCGGCTTTATCATCCTGCTCATTGCTATCGGTCTGTGTTGATTCAGGGGCACGTTGTTGCGTTGCCTGTTTCTTCGCTTTTGCCCGGGCCACAGCAGCGGCTACTTTGGCGGCTTTGTCATTCTGCTCAGTGCTATCGGTCTGATTCGGTTCGGGGGCACTTTTTTGGGTTGCCTGCTTCTTCGCTTTTGCCCGGGCCACGGCGGCTGCTACTTTGGCGGCTTTATCATCCTGTTCAGTGTTGTCGGTCTGATGCGGTTCGGGGGCACTTTTTTGGGTTGCCTGCCTCTTCGCTTTTGCCCGAGCTACTGCGGCAGCCACTTTATCGGTGGCTTCTGTTGAAGATTGGTCACTATTTTGTTTCGCTTTAGCTCTGGCAAGGGTTGCTGCTACACGGGCACGGCTATCGCCACCATCCTTATCCATCGCAGCTTTTCGGGCCTCACTGGCTCTTTGATGACGGGCTTCGCGTTCAGCTTTTTCCTGTTCCAGACGTTGTTTTCTGAATTCGAATCTTTCCCGGGCTTTGTCAGCTTTTTGTTTTTCGTCTTCCTCGGTGCGTATTTCTGCTTTGGCAATACGATAGTAATGTACCAGCGGAATTTTGCTGGGGCAGACATACGCGCAGGCCCCGCATTCAATGCAATCGAACAGATTATAGTCTTTGGCCTTATCCAGCTCTTTAGCCTGAGCGTGCCAGAAGAGCTGTTGCGGTAACAGTTCGGCAGGGCAGGCATCGGCACAGGCACTGCAACGTATGCAGGGCTGTTCGTCTGCAGCTTCAGGCATTTCCTTGTCATCCGGAGCGAGGATACAGTTGGTGATTTTCACAACCGGTATTTCGGGTGAGGCCAGTTCGAAGCCCATCATCGGGCCACCCATAATCAATTTTTTCCGCTTACCAGGCGTATACCCCGCATGGTCAAGCAGATGTGACACCGGGGTGCCTAACAACCCCCAGACATTGCCCGGTTTTTGCAACGCTTTTCCGGTCAGCGTTACGACTCTTTGCAACAGGGGTTTGCCGGTGAAAATGGCGTCGGCAATGGCATAGCAGGTAGCCACATTCTGCATCACTATACCGACATCCACCGGCAGACCATTGTAGGGCACTTCTCTGTCAGTAAGCACCTGAATCAGCTGCTTCTCACCTCCGGCAGGATACTTCGTGGGTATCGAACATATAATGTAATCAGGGTTTTCCTGACAGGCCACCTTCATGGCGTTTATCGCCTGAGGCTTGTTGTCTTCGATGGCGATCAATACATACTTTGGGTTTAAAAGGTGGCAGAGAATGTCTATCCCCTGGCGTATTTGCCAGCTATGCTCGCGCATCAGGCGATCATCGGCGCTGATATAGGGCTCACACTCGACGCCATTAATGATCAGGAATTCTATATCCTTTTTGGGCGTAACCTTGATGTGAGTCGGAAAACCGGCGCCCCCAAGACCACTGATACCCGCCTGGCAGATTGCCTCCAAAACTTTGGTTTTAGGCTGTTGGCGGTAATCCAGCATGGGTGTTAGTTCTGCCCAGTGTTCTTCACCATCGGGGGTCAGCTCAATGGTCATCTCTGGCAGTCCGGAAGGGTGCGCGGAAACATGCTCGGTAATTGCAGTGATCTCACCTGATGTAGAGGCATGCACCGGCACGGCAAATGGATTCATACTCTGAGTCAGAGCCTCACCTTTACTGACCTTATCACCGATGGCCACCTTTATCTGGCCTTCCACACCAATATGCTGTTTTACGGGTATAAACAGCTTTTCCGGTAACGGCAGGCGCGAAACAGGACTCTGATTAGACAGTTCTTTAAACTGTTGCGGACGGATTCCTCCCGGAAAGTCGGAGAAGCTGCCCTGGCGAATTTTTTCTATCAGTGACTGCAATGGAAATCCTATTAAATCAGATGGTGACTACTCTACGTTTCTTACCGGAATACTGTTTAACTGCCAGCGCCAGGATGAGACCGTAGGTTTCAATGGCACCATATCAATACAATCAACGGGGCAGGGATCCACACACAGATCGCAGCCGGTGCATTCTTCAATCAATACAGTATGCATCTGCTTTGACGCGCCGACGATGGCATCTACCGGGCATGCCTGGATACATTTTGTGCAGCCAATACATTCATCTTCACGGATGTAGGCGACTTTCTTGTTGTCTTCTTCTCCATGAGCGCTATCCAGTGGTTTGGCTTCTACACCCATTAAATCAGCCAGATGTCTGATTGTTGCTTCACCGCCAGGAGGGCACTTATTGATCTCATCGCCCTCAGCGATGGCCTGGGCATAAGGCCTGCATCCGGGGTAACCGCATTGCCCGCATTGGGTTTGCGGTAAAATTGCATCGATTTGGTCCACCAGCGGGTCGCTTTTTACTTTAAAACGCACGGCTGCATAACCAAGAATTAGCCCGAACACTAAGGCCAGAGCACCTATGGCGATAAGAGCAACTAATACCGACATCAGAGTTTAACCAAACCCGTAAAGCCCATAAAGGCCAGTGACATCAGGCCTGCCGTAACCATGGCAATTGAAGCACCTTTAAAGGGGGCAGGGACATTGGCGGCAGCAAGCCGTTCGCGCATGGCGGCAAACAAAACCAGTACCAGTGAAAAGCCCAGTGCGGCGCCCAGACCATAGATGACAGATTCAACAAAGTTATGTTGTTCACGCACGTTCAGCAGAGCCACTCCCAGTACCGCACAATTGGTGGTGATCAGCGGCAGGAAGATGCCCAGCAAGCGGTAGAGTGTGGGACTGGTTTTATGCACGACCATTTCGGTAAATTGCACAACAACAGCGATGACCAGGATAAAGCTCAGCGTTCGCAGGTAACCGATATCCAGGGGGATCAGAATATAGTGCTCAATCAGGTAACTGCTCAGAGATGCCAGTGTCAGTACAAAAGTCGTGGCCATAGACATGCCAATGGCGGTTTCCAGTTTATTTGATACGCCCATAAAGGGACATAAACCGAGAAAATTCACCAACACAAAATTGTTTACCAGCACCGTGCCGATGAGCAGCAGCAAGTATTCAGTCATGCCTTAGTACACAGCCTTATCAGAGCATTAAAAAAGGGGCACCATTATCCGTATTTATGTACTGATTAACAACTTGATATTATTGGGGTTATTCTGTGTGATTCTGTGCAGAAATATGCACACTAATCTGACTTTTCTATGGAATGGTGCTGGTAGATGGCTCCCCCTCCCCGACTCGAACGGGGGACCTGCGGATTAACAGTCCGTCGCTCTAACCAACTGAGCTAAGGGGGAATCGTAATGTGTAGTGGAAGGAATTTGGCTCCCCCTCCCCGACTCGAACGGGGGACCTGCGGATTAACAGTCCGTCGCTCTAACCAACTGAGCTAAGGGGGAATCGTAATGTGTAGTGGAAGGAATTTGGCTCCCCCTCCCCGACTCGAACGGGGGACCTGCGGATTAACAGTCCGTCGCTCTAACCAACTGAGCTAAGGGGGAGCAGAAATTCACGCTGAAAAGAAACAACAAATACATTTGGCGCTGTTTTCAACGGAGGCGAATATTAATGAGGCCATCTGTTACTGTCAACAGCGGATGCGATTATTTTTATCCCTTTATGCTTTTCTGTCTGTTTGCTGACCAATAATGTGGAAATTGGCGATGATAAGCAGGTCAGAAAGTGGAAACAGGTCACTCTTTAGATGCGTATATCAACAACGATAGTTATTCTATTTTGATATTATAATCTGCTTGTCATCTGTATGGATAAACAGCCTTTAACAAAAACGTAACATTGCTATCCGGCACATAAGGTTAGTGCTGACTTACAAAATTTTGTCCACATTCAGGCACAACAGGCACAATCATTGGCGAGTAAGAAGTTATCCACTAAATCTGTGGATAACTATGTTGATGAAACTCTCAATAAAGTGGAAGCACTTATCTTGTTGCTGTCAATAGTCATTTATCAGAATAGGAAGAAATAAATAAAAAGCCAATTAAAACAAATATATACAAGCGTTTCTCCTTGTGGCTGAATAAATCGCTCAACAACTGTTCGATTATTCCATTGACTTGTTAGTTATTTGTTCTGCCTATGGATAAAAATTCCTGTATATCAGCTTTTTAATCCGCTGAACCTGGTGTTTTGTGGCAGGGAGGAGTAACTATCTGTAACACTCTGATTAACCCGTCGGTCGATCAGCCATGGTTTTCTTATCTGCAGTCACCTATCATATCGCTCCTCCGTTAATCTCAAGAGTGACCCAGTGACCCAGACCAATAAACCAGACCTGTTGAACAGCTCTATTCCCGGCACGTTGCGCCGTATGACTGTGCCGATGATTCTGGGCATGATCATGCTGATGACCTTTGGTCTGGTAGACACGTTTTTTGTCAGTCTGTTGGGTACAGAGGAACTTGCGGCTATCAGTTTTACGTTTCCCGTTACTTTTACTTTGATCAGCCTGAATATTGGCCTGGGAATTGGCACATCGGCAACGATAGCCCGCTATCTGGGCGCGGGAAAGTCTCATCTGGCCAGAGAGTTTGGTACCGGCGCACTGATGTTGTCGTTGCTATTAGTAGGCAGTCTGGCATTGATAGGGTTTCTGACCATTGAGCCTGTGTTTAATTTGATGGGTGCCAGCAACACACAGATGGAGCATATAAAAGATTATATGCATATCTGGTACCTTGCCGGAGTGTTTCTGGCCTTTCCCATGGTGGGTAACTCAGTGCTGCGTGCTGCCGGTGACACTAAGACACCGAGTATTATCATGGCCGCCGGAGGGCTCATCAATGCCGCTCTGGATCCGTTGTTGATTTTCGGTTTTGGCCCGATTCCGGCAATGGGGATTCAGGGCGCGGCGATTGCCACTATGATCGCCTGGGGCAGCGGTTGTATCTATATACTTTATTTGCTGGTGCATAAACGTCAGTTGATTTTGCCCAGACTGTTAACTCTGCCTGAGTTCAGGCAGACCAGTACCGAGATACTCAGAATTGGGTTGCCTGCCGCTGGCGCAAATATGCTCACACCTCTGGCTAACGGTATTCTTACCGCGATTGTGGCCACCTATGGTGCTGAGGCGGTGGCCACCTGGGGAGTGGGAAATCGACTGGAATCCATCGCATCCATTGTGATTCTTGCCCTGTCCATGAGTTTGCCGCCCTTTATCAGCCAGAATTATGGTGCCGGTAAAGTGCATCGTGTGCGCCAGGCCTACATGCTGTGCATCGGTTTCGTGTTGGCCTGGCAACTTTTAATATTTGTGGTGTTATGGCTGGCCTCTCCCTATATTGCCATGGCCTTTGCCGAGGAAAAGAAAGTGGCAGAACTGATCCAGCTTTTTCTGCTGATCGTACCGCTCGGGTATGGGCTGCAAGGTGTGATTATTCTGACCAACTCTTCGTTTAATGCGTTGCACCGGCCAATGAGTGCTCTGTGGCTGAGTATATTGCGTCTGTTTGTGTTTTTTGTGCCTGTCTCTTATCTTGGCAGCCTGGTGTATGACCTGGCCGGTATGTTCTGGGCTGGTGTGCTGGCCAACCTTATCACTGCCTGTGTGGCTTTTTTGTGGTTTCGGCGGCGATTACAATACGAACAGACACTCCATTGTCAAAACGTTCAGGAAGCGACTTCATGAGCAGAGGATTTGAACTGGTATCATCCTATAAACCGGCTGGCGATCAGCCCAGGGCCATCGAGGCACTGGTTGAGGGGTTGAATGACGGCCTGGCGAGCCAGACATTGCTCGGAGTAACAGGTTCTGGTAAGACCTTCACCATGGCCAGTGTTATCAATGAAGTGCAACGCCCAACACTGATCCTGGCCCATAACAAAACATTGGCTGCACAGCTGTATGGAGAGATGAAAGAGTTTTTCCCCAATAACGCGGTGGAATATTTTGTCTCCTACTATGACTATTACCAGCCAGAAGCTTATGTGCCTACAACCGATACCTTTATCGAGAAAGATGCTTCTATTAATGATCATATAGAGCAAATGCGACTCTCGGCGACTAAAGCGCTGATGGAGCGACGCGATGTAGTGATCGTATCCAGTGTTTCAGCTATTTATGGTCTGGGTGATCCGGAATCGTACATGAAGATGTTGCTGCATTTGCGCCAGGGCGATCTGATGGATCAGCGGGATATCCTGCGCCGTCTGGCAGAGTTGCAGTATACCCGCAATGATGTGAATTTTGAGCGGGGGACGTTCAGGGTTCGTGGTGATGTGATCGATATCTTTCCCGCCGATTCTGAGCGTGAAGGTATCCGGGTAGAATTGTTTGACGAGGAGATTGAAAAAATCAGTCTGTTCGATCCCCTCACTGGCGCAGTTGAGCGCTCCGTGGTGAGAGCCACGGTATTCCCCAAAACTCACTATGTGACACCCAGAGAGAAAATTCTCGATGCCATAGAGAGAATAAAGGTTGAACTGGCAGATCGCCGTGAGCAGCTGAAATCAGTGAATAAGCTTATCGAAGAGCAGCGTATCAGTCAGCGCTGTCAGTTTGATATTGAGATGATGCTGGAACTGGGGTATTGCTCGGGAATAGAAAACTATTCCCGTTATTTGTCCGGCAGAGATCCCGGCGAGCCCCCTCCGACCCTGATCGATTACTTTCCTGCCGATGGCCTGATGTTCATTGATGAGTCCCATGTGACGGTCTCGCAAATTGGGGCAATGTATAAAGGCGATCGCTCGCGCAAGGAGACGTTGGTTGAATATGGTTTCCGGCTGCCGTCTGCACTGGATAACAGGCCTCTTAAATTCGATGAGTTTGAGACACTTTCACCGCAGACAATCTATGTGTCGGCAACGCCCGGCAATTACGAACTGGAAAAATCCAATGGTGATATCGTGGAGCAGGTGGTGCGGCCCACAGGCTTGATCGATCCGGAAATTGAAGTCAGGCCGGTGGCCACTCAGGTAGACGACTTACTTTCCGAAATCAAACTGCGCAGTAATGTCGATGAACGGGTGCTGGTCACCACATTAACCAAGCGTATGGCCGAGGATTTGAGTGATTACCTCGACGAACATGGCGTCAAAGTACGCTATCTGCACTCAGATATCGACACTGTGGAGCGGATGGAGATTATACGTGATTTGCGGCTGGGGAAATTCGATGTACTGGTAGGTATTAACCTGCTTCGGGAAGGCCTGGATATGCCGGAAGTGTCTCTGGTAGCTATTCTGGACGCGGACAAAGAAGGCTTCTTACGCTCTGAACGATCCCTGATACAAACTATGGGCAGAGCGGCAAGAAACCTTAACGGTAAAGCGATTCTTTATGGCGATGTGATCACCGGATCAATGCAGCGAGCAATAGATGAAACCCAGCGACGTCGTGAGAAACAGATAGCCCATAATCTGGAACATGGCATTACCCCTACCAGTCTGAAAAAATCCGTCACCGATGTGATGGATCTCGGCGGAAGTTGGGTGTCAAACAAGCGACGCAAAGTGGCGGAGTCAGAACAAAAGTATGGGTTACGCTCGCCGGATGAGATCATGAAAAAGATCAGTAGTATTGAAGGCCAAATGTTCGAACATGCCAAAAACCTGGAGTTTGAACAGGCGGCTGCGCTGAGGGATGAGGTTGAAGCCTTACGCCGGCAGTTGGTGGCCTTGTCGTAAAACAATCTGCCTCCGGGCAGAACATTTGCATCTGCAGTAAAAACGGGTGTAGTATGTTTTGGCATACCTATAACAAGATCTGAGACCTATGCTGAACAGACTACAAGAATCCGATATCAAGCTGCTGCGTGTGTTCTACGCTGTAGCCTCCTGTAATGGTTTTACCGCTGCGGAACCGGTTCTGCGTATGCAACGGCCGAATATCAGTGCTGCGATCAAGAAACTCGAGGAGCGTCTGGATCTGGTGCTTTGCCATCGTGGGCGCGGTGGTTTTCAAATGACTAAAGAAGGCGAGGTGGTGTTCCAGGAAACCAAGCGTATTTTTAATGCCTTCGATAACTTTGTATTCAATCTTAAGAGTTTGCATGACGACTACTCCGGGCATATTACGCTGGTGCTGATGTCGAGCCTGCCACTGAAGTTATCTCAGGCGGTGAGTAAAGCAGTAAAGAGCACTATGCAGAAGTTTGATGATATTCACTTTAATATTCAGACCCGTCTGTATAATGAAATTGAGCATGTGGCGTTGTCGGGAGAGTGCCACCTGGTGGTCTCCAGTTATGATATGGTCAAACCTGAGTCGCTGGTCTTTCACCCTTTGGGGGTGAGTAATGCGGGCCATCTTTACTGCCATCAATCTCATCCGTTGGCTAAATATACCGATGATTTTCCGGATTCTGTGCGCCTGGAGGACTATGCCTCGGTTGGGATCACGGGTTTGTCCTCATCAAATTATGTTAATGAACAACAGCGCATGGCCATTCACACTTTCTCTGATTCCTTCGAAAGCTGTTTGTCAGCGGTGCTCACAGGAAACTATCTCGGTTTGCTGCCAGACTCGCTGGTGCAGAAGGATGCTCAGGGCCTCGGACTGGTATCCATCGGCGGTGATGCGTTTCGTTTCAACCATGAGTTTTTTGCCATCAACGGCAAAAATACCATTCTCAACCCGGTACTCAAGCACTGTATCCGCGAGCTGAATTATTTCGCCCAACAGGAATGATGGAGACGGTAGCTCTGGCTTTAGTCCGACAAACAGGTTGAAGCAGCAACGCCTGCGGGCATAGGCTTACTCTTTGCTTTGTACTGGCATTACCCGCGTAGCCTGGCCATTGAGCTTTCCTTTTATTTCACCCTTCGGTTCGCGAGACAATACATCCTTGTATTCGCCTTCCATCTTTCTTGGTTCTTCGCGATCTAAGTGGTGAAGTCGCTCTATTTGACCTGTGCCTTAGTGCGGGTCAGATAACTATCCAGCTTATTGGCAAAGGCTTGTTTATCGGCCTGGCCTAATGGCGGCGGCCCGCCGGTATGCGCGCCGCTGGCGCGCATGGTATCCATGAAATCACGAATATTAAGGCGCTGGCGTACATTGCTCTTATCCAGCCATTCCCCCCTCGGACTCAACACCAGACAATCTTTTTCAATCACCTCTGCTGCCAGCGGAATATCACTGGTAATAATCAGGTCGCCAGCTTGTGCACGGCGAACAATTTCATCGTCTGCTACATCGAATCCGCTGGATACCTGCAATGAGCGTACGTAACGTCCATTAGGCGTACGCATGGGCTGATTTGCCACCAGAATAGTGTCTGTCCGGGTACGTTCGGCAGCCCTGAACAGAATGTCCTTGATGGCTACCGGGCAGGCATCTGCATCGACCCAAATTGTCATAACTGGTCCTTATTTGATAAAAAGCTTAAACTTTATTTACGGGCATCGCTCTCAGGTCTGTTCTTCGCTGATACAAATACAGTCACGCCCCTTTGCTTTAGCCTGATAGAGGGCTTTATCTGCGCGTTCAAAACAGTCTGTCATGGACTCATGTTCCTGCAAACGGGCGATACCAAAACTACAAGTGATGGTTTTCTTTACAATAAACTCTGTGCTCTGGATCTTTTGGGCAATACGCATGGCCAGTGCTTTAGCATCAATAATGCTGTCTTGCTGACTCATAACAACAAATTCTTCCCCACCCCAACGGGCCACAACATCCTGTTCCCGAACGCATTGATTCAGCACGTTGGACAGTTCCTGTAATACACTGTCACCGGCATTGTGGCCGTACTCGTCATTTATTTCTTTAAAGTGGTCAATGTCCAGAAGAATCAGACTGCAACGCTGAATTTCACTCACTGCACGATTATCCGGCTGCATGCTGGTGTTAAAAAAGTTCCTGTTGTAGAGCTTGGTAAGAGGATCATGATTAGACAGAAACTCTAACTCACGATTGGAATTTTCGAGTTTGGTTTTCAGACTTTCCAGCTGGCCGTTTTTCTCTTCCAGCTTGAGGTTATAACGGCGAATTATCAGGTTCCATGCCGCCAACAGCAGAATAATCATCAATGTGATCAATGCCACTCTTCGGGTCAGTGTGTAATCTTGTTTCTCAATGATTCTGACGTTATTCCACTGCTGTTGTACCGCAAGGTGATCGGTTTCAGAGAAGGATGCCAGAGCCTCGTTGATGACAGGTAGTAACGAGGCATAGCGGGGAATTACCGCCATGCGGAGTTCATCCTGAGGCCAGGCCCAGCCATTTATTTTCAGATCCAGCAACGCCTGTTGCTGCACATAGGCATTGACTGAATACAGGGATCCGACAAACACATCAGCCCTGCCATCGGCCACGGCCATCAGGCCGGCATTTTCTCTGTCCACTTCTATAACATCCAGATCAGGAAAATGCCGCTTAACATACTCCAGTAGCCTATACCCCTTTGGAATGGCAAGGCGTCGGTCACCGATATGTTCAAGCCCTTGTAAAAAAGGCTCTTCTCTTCTGGAAACCAGCACATTTGGCGCATAGAGGTATACATCGCTGAATGTTAAAAAACGCTCTCTGTCTTCACTCTTGTTGAGCATGGGAGTGAGATGACACTTCTCTTCACGAAGCAGTTGCAGGGTTTCTTTCCATGACCCGGTTGGTCTGAACTGTAACTGCAGGCCGGTGTATTGCTTCAGCCTCTGCAGATACCCTGATGACATTCCCGTATGCTGTCCCTGCTCAATGGCTTCATAAGGCAGCCAGTCCGGATCTACGCAGTAGGTGAGTATCTGTTCGTTGCCTGGGTTGGCGTTGCTAACCCTGGGCTGAGCCTGGTTATTCTTACTAAAGAGACACAGCAATAATGTGAAAAAGGACAATAGTACTGCCTGTCGCGAGAGGCCCGGATAGCTTAATTCCACAAAGTTAAGCGCTTTCATAAAAACGACTGTCCAGAGACGCAAAGTGATAAATCAGGGTGCAAGTCATTTCAGGTTTTTATAAGTATTTTTATCCAGTCTGTTATCTAAGCGGCTTTCAATCAAGTCTTTTGCTCAAGTTTATGGAGATTGTGGCTATGGAAGATGGTCTATGGCAAACTTGCCAGACAGCTGACGTGGCCGCAGTTTTGTGGCCGTTACCAATAAATAAAATAAAAAAATATGGGAGACTTCCGGTGAGCACAACTAACTGGACCAGCCGGGCGCTGGATAAGATCGAACGTGTAGGAAACAAGTTACCGGATCCTGCGGTGATATTTCTGATCAGCCTGATCATTGTGTGGGTGTTATCGGCGCTGCTCTCAGGTTCCAGTTTTAGTGCAATCGATCCAAGAACCGATGCTCCTGTCGTGGTGAATAACCTGTTAACCGGAGAAAATCTGGCCGATTTTCTGTCACGAATGGTCACTATTTTTACCAGTTTTGCACCTTTGGGGGTGGTCCTGGTTGCCATGCTGGGTGTCGGTGTGGCGGAGCATTCCGGTTTTATCAATGCCGGACTCAAGCGGATGCTCGACTCTACGCCGAAAATGCTGCTGACACCTTCTATTATTCTGGTAGCGATTGTCAGTCATACCGCCACCGATGCCGGTTATGTGCTGGTGATCCCGCTGGCGGGGGTGATTTTCTATGCTATGGGACGTCATCCTTTAGCAGGTATCGCCGCGGCGTTTGCCGGAGTGAGTGGAGGATTTAGTGCCAACTTTGTCCCTTCGGCAATTGATCCCTTGCTACAGAGCTTTACCCAGAGCGCCGCGCAGATTATCGACCCGCAAATCCAGATTAATCCGCTGAATAACTGGTTTTTCACCAGTGCTTCCAGTGTACTGATTATTTTGCTCGGCTGGTGGCTGACAGACAGAGTTATTGAGCCAAGATTACAGAATACTCAGGTAGATGGTGATCCGGATGAGATCCCCAAATTTGAAGACCTGGGTAAGAAAGAGCTGACAGCGTTGCGCATTGCCGGGCTGACCATGCTGGCGGGAATCATTTTATTGGTTGTGGTGTTGTGGCCGGTTGACTCACCACTGCGTGCCCCTGATGGTGACCTGGCCTCTTTTACCGCGCCCCTGATGCACAGTATTGTGCCGCTGATCTTTCTGTTGTTTGTATTACCCGGGGTGGTTTACGGCTATCTGGCCGGTACCTTTTCCTCCAGTAAAGATGTGATCGGGGCCATGAGCAAGTCCATGGGCAGCATGAGCTATTATGTGGTAATGGCGTTTTTCTGTGCCCTGTTTATCGATGCCTTTGGCAAGTCCAATCTCGGTGCTTTGCTGGCCATCGAGGGGGCGCAGTTACTCAAAACCCTGCAACTTCCCAGTATGGTGACCATTGTTGGCCTGGTGTTTCTGACCGCTTTTGTCAATTTGTTCGTCGGCTCTGCATCGGCTAAATGGGCATTGTTGGGGCCGATTTTTGTACCGATGCTGATGCAATTGAATATCTCACCGGATCTGACACAGGCGGCTTACAGGCTGGGTGACTCCTCATCTAATATCGTCACTCCGCTGATGCCTTACTTCCCTCTGGTTGTGGTCTATTGCCAGCGTTATGTAAAAGGCACCGGTATCGGAACGTTGTTGTCATTAATGCTGCCTTTTTCGGTTTGCATTATTCTTGCCTGGACCGCATTTCTGCTGATTTACTGGGCATTGGGGATTCCTCTCGGCTTGCAGTCCAGTTATGTGTATCCGGCACCCTGAATTGTGGCGGAGTCAGGAGACTAATTGAACACTGAGGCCCCTGATATCACCCAGCCCCTGTACGAGCTTCTGCTGAAGTACCCTCAGGGGCTAAGTGAGCATAAGCTTATATCGGTATTGAAGCAGCCTGACGTGGCGATCTTCAGTGCCGGGCTCGACCTCAGTGATTCCTTGTGCCTGTTCCAGACTCATTTTTATCTGTTTAATCAGCTATACCGGCTCAGAAATCAGCTGCGCCTTAGCCAGCGGGCAGACCTGGTCATCAGTGCCATGTCTGTTTGTCTGCGCCCTTATACACCCGGGTGTAATGCGCTGAGTGAATCAGATTCTCTGGCGGCGTACTATCTGGACTGGAGCAATTTTAACAGCACCGGCAAAGAGGATGTGAACGCATTGCTGGATGGTTTCTGGCAGCGCATGGGCGGAATTGTACCGGAACAGGAGCGTTGTGAGGCTCTGGCGGTACTGGATTTACCCAAAGATGCCAGTCCGCAGCAAATACGCCGCCAGTACCGCATTCTTGTTCATCGCCACCATCCTGACAAAGGAGGCGATGTCAGTAAAACCCGCAAACTGAATGATGCCTATCGGAAACTTATCTGATTTTCGCTCAGGGCTGATGATGCGCTCCAGATCACCGTCAAGCTAGCATGGTGCCCATTGATTACATTGCTATTCCTTAGTTTGCCACGTGGTGATGCTGTGCTTTTGTGCTTAAGGTAAAACCCGGCATATATACAATCAAGGGTTAAAACATCAGAACACCTGCACATTCGCTTGCCTGTTGGTGCACATCAGGGCAATTACGGGACTTTTGGGTAGCAATGCTTGCCAAACAAGTCGGGTAATGTTAAAAAGTCAATCCCTGTAAAGAAATACATTTAAATATGAAAGTAAAGAAAACGTTACGGAGTTTATTGAAAACATCCCGATATTGCTGATCTTTCCTGCCGGTTTTCTCAGCCGGTGTCATACTTTCTATTGCCACTCTTTATTTTATTATCCATTTACAAACAGGTTTTTCTCCTATGTTAAAAGACGCCATTAACAATGTTCATGTATCCGGTGAACAGGTCATTATTACTCCCGATGAACTGGCAAAAGAACTGCCCGTCAGTGAGACTGCGCTGAATATTATCCAGCAGTCTCGTGAAACGATTGCCGATATTATTCACAGAAGGGACCACAGGCTGCTGGTGGTCAGTGGTCCGTGTTCTATTCATGATATTGATGCCGCCAAAGAGTACGCCCTCAAGCTTAAAGAACTGCACGAAGAGACCAAGGACAGCCTGTACATCGTAATGCGGGTCTATTTTGAAAAGCCAAGAACTACTGTGGGCTGGAAGGGGCTAATCAATGATCCTCATCTGGATGGCAGTTTCGATATTGAGACAGGATTGCGTAAGGCCAGAGAGTTACTGATCTGGCTGTCTGAACTACAGTTACCTGTCGCTACCGAAGCTCTGGATCCTATCAGCCCGCAATATTTATCTGAGCTATTCGCCTGGGCCGCTATCGGTGCCAGAACGTCAGAGTCACAAACACACAGGGAGATGGCCAGTGGGCTGTCTATGCCTGTAGGCTTTAAAAACGGTACGGACGGCAGTCTGGATATCCCTATTAATGCACTTAAATCTGCTGCTTCGGGGCACAGTTTTATGGGTATTAATAAGCAGGGGCAGGTGAGCATGATTCAGACTCAGGGAAATCCTGACGGGCATATTATTCTGCGTGGCGGCAAACAACCAAACTATGATTCGGTGTGTGTGTCTGAGTGTGAGGAACAAATGAACAAAGCCGGACTCAGTGCCGGTCTGGTTGTGGATTGCAGTCATGCGAATTCCAATAAGGATTATCGTCGCCAGCCTCTGGTGGCCACTAATGTGATGAATCAGATCCTCGAAGGGAATGAGTCCATCATTGGCATTATGCTGGAGAGTCATCTCAACGAGGGAAATCAGAGCAGTGAGGGCAAACAGCTAAAGGATTTAGACTATGGCGTGTCGATTACCGACGCCTGTATCGACTGGCAGGGAACCGCACAGTTGCTGAAGAAAATCCGCGATAAGCTGATTACCGTGCTGCCGATGCGAATGAGAAAAATGGAGCGGGCGGTATAATCATGACCATGGATTCGGATCCTCTTGCTCACTTGCGTCAGCAAATTGATGCGCTGGATAGCGAGTTGGTGGCGTTACTGGGTAAGCGGCTGGCAGTGACCAAACAGGTGGGGGAAATTAAAAGCCGGGTCGGCTTGCCGATTTACGTGCCAGCCCGTGAAGCGCAGCTATTGCAAAAGCGCCGGGCTGAGGCCGACGCGTTGGGGCTGTCACCGGATTTGATAGAGGACCTGCTAAGGCGCATCATGCGTGAGTCGTACCAGACACAGCATGTGCGTTATCAGTGCACAAAGCCGGATCTCGGCAAAGTAGTTGTTATTGGTGGCCATGGTGCCCTGGGTTCAGTATTCCTGGAGATGTTTGAGCGCAGTGGCTACCAGGCAGAAGCCCTGGAAAAAGACGACTGGGACAGGTCAGCAGAGATTTTTTGTGATGCGGGTCTGGTCCTGGTTTCGGTTCCGATGAAGCTTACTGAACAGGTCATTCAACGTTTGTCTGATTTACCCTCTGACTGTTTGTTGGCAGATATAACCAGTACCAAAGCCGCGCCGTTAAACGCTATGTTAGAGGTGCACTCTGGTCCGGTGCTGGGCTTGCACCCCATGTTCGGTCCTGATGTGTCAAGCCTGGTTAAGCAGGTGGTGGTGGTCTGTCATGGTCGTTATCCCGAGCGCTATCAGTGGCTACTGGAACAAATGCAGAGCTGGGGTGCCATTCTTAATGAGTCCACGGCGAAAGAACATGACGATGCGATGTCTTTTATTCAGGTGATGCGCCATTTTTGTTCGTTCGTATATGGCGCCCATCTGGCCGGCGAAAATCCGCCACTGGAGCAACTGATTCAGTTCAGTTCGCCTATTTATCGGTTAGAACTTGCGATGGTGGGGCGTTTATTTGCCCAATCGCCGGACCTGTACGCCGATATCATTTTTAACAACAAAGACAGCGTCGAACTGTTAAAACGATTTCAACATCGCTTCAACGCCGCTCTTGAAGTATTGGAAGCGGGGGACAAAGGAACCTTTATTAAAGAGTTTTTCCACATAGGCCAGTGGTTTGGTGATTTTGCCAAGAAAAGCCTGGTAGAGAGTAAGAAGCTGCTGTTAAAAGCTGATGATGATCGTTCCTGAGGCGTAGTGGTGAGAAAAGCCGGGGCTGGCTTTTCTCACCATGACATTGTTGTTTAGTCCTCACCGACCTGTGACTGGTTATAATTTTCAATGCCTAGTTGCCCGATAAGCAGTAACTGGGTTTCCAGCCAATCCACCTGTTCTTCCTCTTTGTCCAAAGCTTTTGCCAGCAAATCCCGGCTAACATAATCCTGAATTGATTCGGCATATTCAATGGCTGTGCGCAGTCTGGACACGGCATTGTGCTCAATACTCATATCGCATTTGAGCATTTCTGAAGTATCTTCACCGATATGTAATTTGCCGAGATCCTGCAAGTTGGGCATACCGTCAAGAAACAGGATTCGCTCCATCAGATCATCTGCCAGCTTCATTTCGCAGATTGAATGTTGATATTCTTTGCTGGCGAGCTTGTCCAGCCCCCAGTTTTTAAATATCCGCGAGTGCAGAAAATATTGATTGATGGCAATCAGCTGGTCGCCCAGCACGATGTTCAGATGCTTTATCAGTTCTTTATTACCTTTCATAACGTTACCCTGAATAAACTCATAGGGTTAGTATAGAGAAGTATAAAGCGACTGTCTTGAGAGAACGAAAAAAGGGAGGTGCTGAGAGGATTACGCACAGGCGATGTTATTGGTTCAGCAAACCTCTTTGAATAACGATTCGTCGATAATGGTATTATCGACAACCTGCTGGGCCAGTTGTACACATTTGCCACACTGACTGCCTACGCCAAGCTGTTTACGCAGCTCGCGCATATTACCGATGCCCTGTTCACGGACAGTCTCGGCGATTTGTTTGTCGGTTATACCGTGGCAAAGACACACAAACATTAATCATTCTCCTGCATCATTGCTAATGATAATAATTGCTATTTGGCATTATGGCAACCCAATTGATCGCTTTTTTATCGGCCGCAGCATCAATCGAGCACAATTTTTTCTGCCTTTAACGAATTTTTTCCCTTGGAATTGTCTTAATTGCCCATACTTTAGATAGTCTTATGCAAAGAGTGGCAAACAGTGCTTTGTTACTCGTTCTACAACGAAGAAAATGGAGAAAATGATGAGTGTACTAGTTGGTCGTCCTGCCCCTGACTTTACTGCTGCTGCTGTTCTGGGCAATGGTGAGATTGTTGAAAACTTCAATCTGAAAGAAAACATCAAAGGAAAGAAGGCGGTCATTTTCTTCTATCCGCTGGACTTTACCTTTGTTTGTCCTTCTGAGCTGATTGCTTTTGACAAACGTTATGATGAGTTTAAAAAACGGGGCGTCGAAGTGATTGGTGTATCTATTGATTCACAGTTCAGTCACAACGCATGGCGTAATACAGCTGTGAATGACGGTGGTATCGGTGCCGTTAAGTATCCATTGGTGGCAGACATTAAACATGAAATCTGCCAGTCTTACGATGTTGAGCATCCAGAAGCTGGTGTGGCCCTGCGTGGTTCTTTCCTGATTGATGAAGAAGGTAATGTGCGTCATCAGGTGGTCAATGATTTGCCGCTTGGCCGTAACGTAGACGAAATGCTGCGTATGGTGGATGCACTGAACTTCCATGAAGAGCACGGTGAAGTTTGCCCTGCAGGCTGGCAGGAAGGTAAAGAGGGTATGCAGGCGAGCACTGAAGGTGTAGCCAAATATCTGTCCGAGCACAACAAAGAGCTATAAGTTAAGGTATTGATAAAGCCGCGATATTTTTCGCGGCTTTTTTTTACCACGGTGTTTTGAGGTACCCCGGACAGACTTGAATTATTAACATCGGTGCCCATATTCCAGCGGTGCGAGTGTCTAAATACAGAGCATGTGTCTGCACATGTTTATATGCTCTGTATATAGGTACTTAACTCTTTGATCATGTAAGGAATCCTATGATCTCAGTAACGAATCTCAGCAAGGCATTTGGCGATTTCATCGCCGTTGATAAACTGTCTTTTGAAGTCAGAGCGGGCGATGTGGTGGGCTTCCTTGGTCCCAATGGCGCCGGAAAATCCACCACCATGAAGATGCTTACCGGGTTTCTGACTCCCAGCAACGGGGAGATCCGAATCAGTGATATGGCGATGGACAAATCCAGCAAGGCGATTCAGAAGCAGATAGGTTATCTGCCTGAAGGTGCACCGGCCTATGGTGATATGACAGTGGTGGAGTTCCTCAGCTTTATCGCAGATATACGGGGGCTTAAAGGCCAGCACAGGAAAGACCGCATAAGAGAGGTGATCAGACTGGTGCAACTGGAAGAGGTGCTAAGGCGCCCGGTAGAAAATCTGTCTAAAGGCTTTAAACGCCGTGTCGGTCTGGCTCAGGCTATTATTCATGATCCGGATATTCTTATCCTCGATGAGCCTACAGATGGGCTGGATCCCAATCAGAAGCATCAGGTACGCGAACTGATCAAGAATTTCTCCAAAGATAAAATTGTAATCATTTCCACCCATATTCTTGAGGAAGTTACCGCGGTCTGTAACCGGGCCATGATCATTGCCGCAGGCAAAATGCTGTTTGATGCCAGCCCGGCAGATTTGCAGAAAAAGTCCCGCTATTACCAGGCTATCAGTTTGCACTTTACACAACTGACAGATATCTCCGGGCTCGCTGAACTGGAAGGCGTAGAAGACATGGAGGTGGATCGACACAATGGCAGGGTAACATTATTTCCTGAAGGTCAGCAGGACCTGATGCCTGCCGTCTCCGCTTACATTCGCGATCGTGGGTTGCAGGTCGATACGCTGTATCAGGAGCAAGGGCGGCTGGATGATGTTTTCAGACAAATGACAGAAGAGGTAAGTGCATAATGGCTAATGTCATCACCTTATTTCGCCGGGAATTTTCGAGCTTTTTCGCAACCCCGGTGGCCTATGTTTTTATTCTTATCTTTCTGATGTTAAGCGGTGTTTTCAGCTTTTATATCGGTAACCTTTATGAGCGAGGGCAGGCGGATTTGCTACCCTTTTTTAATTTTCACCCCTGGTTATATCTGTTTCTGGTACCCGCCATTGCGATGCGCAGTTGGTCAGAAGAGCGTAAGAGCGGCACCATTGAGTTGTTGATGACCCTGCCGGTAACCATCCTGGAAATTATGTTGGCCAAGTTCCTTGCAGCCTGGGCAGTGCTGGGGCTGGCTTTGCTCCTGACGTTCCCACTCTGGCTGACGGTGAATTACCTGGGGAGTCCGGATAACGGCATAATCATTGCGGCATACCTGGGAAGCTGGCTGATGGCGGGGGCATTTCTGGCCATTGGAATATGTATGTCGGCATTGACAAAAAGTCAGGTGGTTGCCTTTATCCTGGCCATCGTGGTGTGTTTTGTGTTTGTTCTCAGCGGCAGCAGCATCGTTCTTGATGCTTTTACCGGCTGGTTATCGCCACTATTGCTGGATACGCTGGCTTCATTCAGTTTTCTGACGCATTTTGAGTCCATGGCCAAAGGCGTTATAGCACTGGATGATGTGGGCTATTTTGTCATCGTTATCGGTGTCTGGCTTTATGCAGGCTTGCTTGCAGTTGAACAGAAAAAAGCGGAGTAAGACAGGATGAGTAATAAGCTTTCTTCTATGCTGGCGGCAGTATTATTGGTGCTGGTTTTCTTTGTTCTGGTGTTGCTGAATAATCAGTTGATGGGAGGCTTTCGGGCTGATCTGACTGAGGATCGGGTTTATTCTCTGTCCGCTGGTAGCAAGCAAATTCTGAAGGAACTGGATGAACCTGTTCATTTGTACTTTTTCTATTCGGACAAAGCTTCCAAAGGCATGACCAGTTTGCGAAATTATGCCAACCGCGTAGAGAGTCTGTTGGAGGAATATAGTAGTCTTGCCGGGGATAAACTGGTGTTGCACAAGATTGATCCGGAACCTTTTTCTGAGGCTGAGGATCAGGCCAGTCAGTTTGGTCTGACTGCCGCAACAATAGGTGCTGCGGGCGATTCTGTTTATCTCGGACTGGCAGCGCGCAATGCCTATGATGATGAGAGGACTATTGCCTTTTTCGACCCGCAGAAGGAGAGCTCACTGGAATATGAGTTAAGCAAACTGCTTTACCAGCTCAGTGATCCGCAACCGGTAAACGTCACTCTGGTGACAGATCTGGCGGTTCAGGGTGGACAAAATCCGATGACAGGTCGCTTTGATCCCCCATGGACCAGTTTTACCCAGCTACAGCAACTCTATGACGTGGAGACTCTGGGCAGCGATGCCGCCGGGCTTCCTGCTGATACCAATGTACTGGTGTTAGTACACCCACAAAACCTAAGCGAGTCGATGTTGTACAGTATTGATCAGTATGTACTTAATGGCGGCAAGGCATTAGTTTTTCTTGATCCTCATCACGAGTCAGATCCTATGGCAGCGATGGGAGGGGCGAACGGCTCTGAACTGAGTCAGTTGCTCAGCGCCTGGGGTGCAGAGTTCTCAAACCAGCAAGTGGTGTTAGATGCTGCAGCTGGTCTGGAGATTAGAACGCAAACTGGCACTACCCGGCATCTTGGCTTTCTGGGATTGGATCAGGGCCGGCTGGATGAGGGGGATGTCATTACCCGGGATCTGGATATGCTGAACGGTGCGTCTTTTGGCTACTTCACTCGTCAGGAAAACACGCCTACAGACTGGCAACCTTTATTGTATTCATCGGAGTCTGCGGCGGTTATCGATAGCAGTAGCTATGCCATGATCCGGGATGTCAGTCAGCTTAGCGCTGACTTTGAGCAGGCGTCCAGATATACCCTGGCGGTGCGTTTGTCAGGAGAGGCCCGGTCAGCCTTTGAATCCGTGCCGGAAGGTACGGAGAAAGGCGAACACCAGCTGCAGACCGAGGCATTAAATGTGATCCTGGTAGGGGATACCGATTTTCTTACTGATCGATTCTGGGTCAGCCAGTCCAATTTTTTTGGTCAGACTATCTACACGCCGTTCGCCAATAACGGCGACTTTCTCACCAATGCTGTAGAGAATCTGAGTGGCAGCGACGCACTGATCAGCATTCGTAGCCGAGGCACTTTCTCTCGTCCCTTTGAAGTGGTGGAAAAGCTAACGGTCAAGGCAGAGCAGTCGTTTCGTGAGCAGGAAAAAAGGCTACAACAACAATTGGAAGAAACAGAGCGGCAACTGGCGCAACTGCAGGAACAAGGAGGGCAGTCTGGTGCTTTAGTGTTGTCACAGCAACAACAGCAGATGCTGGACGATTTCATGCAGCAGAAAGTCGATATTCGCAAGGCCCTGAGGGAAGTTCGTCACCAGCTGGACAAAGATATAGAGCAACTTGGAACGATACTCAAGTTTATTAATATTGCGCTGGCTCCGATAGTGCTGGTGTTGTTGCTCGGTGGCCTGTTCAGGTTGTTCCGGGCCTTTGCTGGGAGGAGCCTGTAATGCAGAAACATTTATTGTCATTGTTACTCATTAGTTTACTGGGCTTGCTGGCCGGTTATCTGCTGCTCAGTGGCAACCCTCAGAATACCGAGTTACAGAACGGTCCACTTGTGCCGGAATTGCAAGAGTCGGCTGATGCCGTGAACGAGATTACCGTGCTCACTACCAGTGGTGAGCACATAGAGGTGGTTCTTGATCAGGGCCTTTGGCGTATGAGCAGCCATGGGCACTATCCGGTAGATCAACAGAAGCTGGCGACATTGCTTCAGGATGTGGTCAATGCCCGCAAGCTGCAGCCAAAAACTGACCGCGAAGATCAGCTATACCGGCTTGGCCTGGCAAAATCAGAACAGGGACAAGCCGCTGAAGTAAGCATCAGCTCTGATGAGGATTCCTGGCAACTGATGGTGGGGAATAAGCCTTCAAGCGGTTTAGGGCATTATCTGCGCTTTGCCAACAGTTCTCAGGCCTGGCTGGTGGATCAGAGTTTGTCACTGCCCGTCAGCGCCAGCGACTGGATGCGTCAGCCAATTCTGGATGTCAGTGTGGATGAGGTTGTGAGCCTGGCCAGAATGGATAATCATAACTGGGAGATCTATCGCGACACAACAGATGCGAGTTTTCAGTTACAACCGATGAAAGAGGGTGAGCAACTCAGGTATGAAGGGGTACTTGAAAGTTTTGTCAGCAATATCATCAACCTCAGTTTCGAGCAACTGGTTGATGCGGATAACGCTTTCTGGGATACCCTTACACCGGCAGCTGAATTTCAAATGGTATTGAAGGACGGCCGTCAGGTTGCACTGAAGCTGGCTAAGGCTGACGAGCTTCACTATGCTGCGCTGTCGGTGGAATCGGGATCACCGTATTGGCAGAATTGGTTCTATCAAATTTCAGGCTTTTCCTCGAAACAGTTGCTCAAGTCGCCATCGGACTTTATCGCAGAAGGGGCAGAACCCGAGGAAAAGTTACCGGTCAATCCGGGTACGGGGATGGAATAATGCCAGGTGGTGTGAAAAACAGACCACTGAGCGAGACAATCATAGCCTGATTGGTTAAGCCGGGGGCTTAAGGTTTCAGAGGATTGGTATAATCCTGGTCCTGATATTCGAGGCAGTCGTTCAATTTTTGCTGCAGTGACTGACTGCCCAGTTCCCTGGCTTTAGTTATATTGCGCTGAGGAATTTTCTCAGGCTGCCTGTAGGTTGCCAGTGCGCTCTCTATCTCACTTTCTCTGAGCAGATGCAAAACCGGGAAAGGGGCGCGGTTGGTATAATTAGATGGGTCATCGGCAGCCTCTCCGTCAAACTGATACAGAGGGTGGAAACTGGCTAGCTGAAAGTCACCGCGATACCCCTGCTGATCGAGAAAGTCGTTTGCCCGCTCAACCAATTCCAGATATCGATTAAAATCATCGAAGCCTGCGGCCATGATCAATAGACTGGTGACGATGCCCGGATGTGCCTGCAAGTATTCCAGCTCTGTTTTCAGTGTGACCAGAGCCGTTTTTATCTTTCTATCATAGCAGACCGAATAACGCGTCTGGTTTTGCTCAAGTCTTGCGAAAGGACAGAAGTTCAGCCCGATTACCACTGTATCAACCCAGCGCTTTACGGGTCTTATAAATTCAGCATCCTGATACACAGGCATTCTTAACTGTGAAAGTTAACATAAGCTTCAAGGGTGTTTTCAATCAGGCTGGCAACGGTCATGGGGCCAACACCACCTGGTACCGGCGTGATCCAGCCGGCCCGCTCAGAGGCGGCTTCAAAAGCAACATCGCCAACCAGGGTGCCATCATCCTGGCGGTTAATACCCACATCGATGATTGTCGCACCGGTTTTGACCCATTCCCCCGGAATAAACTCGGGTTTGCCCACTGCAACAACCAGTAAATCAGCCCGCTCCACATGGGCTTGTAAGTCACGGGTAAACTTATGGCACACCGTTGTGGTGCAACCGGCCAATAATAACTCCAGCGACATGGGACGCCCGACAATATTGGATGCACCCACAATTACTGCATCCAGGCCTTTAACCGGCCTGCGGGTAGACTCGATCATTTTCATAATCCCTTTTGGTGTGCAGGGGCGTAGGGAAGGAATTCTTTGCGCCAACCGACCAATATTGTACGGGTGAAAACCATCCACATCCTTGCTCGGATGAATATGCTCCAGTATGGCCTCAGCATTGAGTCCGGCTGGCAGGGGTAATTGAACCAGGATGCCATCGACTTCTTTATCCGCGTTGAGTTCGTCGATCAGTTTAAGCAGTTCCTGCTCCGTTGTGCGCGCAGACAGATCATAAGAGCGGGAAACGAAGCCCACTTCTTCACACGCATTGCGCTTGCTACCTACATAAACCTGAGAAGCCGCGTCACTGCCCACTAGAATGACAGCCAGCCCCGGTGCTCTTTTTCCTGCATCCTTAATAGCTTTGACCTGGCTGGCTACTTTCTGACGAACTTGCTGGGCGATGAGTTTTCCGTTAATTAGCTGTGCTGACATGATGATTATGATCTGGATTCAGGATATGGATTAGATGCCGGTTATTGTCCCATGAACCCCGGGGGAGGGCAATTGATCCGCCTCCGGTTGGTGTACATGGGCCCGTATAAAGACAAAATGTATTGGTGTGGTGTTGTCGTTATTACATCTCTTATGCGGGAGATATGATGTTTAATTAACCCATGCGCTGGAAAAATAGACATACGCACAGGCTCAGGTGAAAAAGTGTTTGACGCTCTTATACCAAGTCGGTAATATTCGCGCCCCGTAGCAGACACGAAGTTGCTGCGAGCAAGAATCGGTGAGTAGCGCAGCTTGGTAGCGCACTTGTTTTGGGTACAAGGGGTCGCAGGTTCAAATCCTGTCTCACCGACCAATTCTTGTTTCGGGTTCGAAAAGCGCCCGTAGCTCAGCTGGATAGAGCAACGGCCTTCTAAGCCGTGGGTCGCAGGTTCGAATCCTGCCGGGCGCGCCAGCGAACCAGGCAGGGATGAGAACCGTTCGACAAATTCGCCGGGAGCGAATTTGAACGCCGCAAGGCGGCCTCAGGGAGGTGGAGTACAGGATGTACGAAATACAAATTCGCCGGGAGCGAATTTGAACGCCGCAAGGCGGCCTCGAAGAGGCGAAGTACAGGACGTACGGAGTAATCCTGTCAGGCGAACCAGACAGGTAACAAGTCTAAATGAATATCCGCCGAACAGATAGACGGCAAACATCTATTCAGTGGTGGGCGTAGCTCAGTTGGTAGAGCCCCGGATTGTGATTCCGGTTGTCGTGGGTTCAAGTCCCATCGTCCACCCCATTCCCCGCTTAATCTTTGTAATACATTTCTCTCCATCGATTTTTGTTATTCCGCACAGAAAAAACAGACCACGAACCACACCAAAAGCACGAACAAAAAAACTATTAACCACAGAGGGACACAGAGAAGTGAAAAGGGCATTAGCCATTAAAACCTCTGTGTTCTCTGTGTTCTCTGTGCCTCTGTGGTGAAGTCAGCTTTTTCTGGCTCTTCTGTGGTTTGGTAGCAAGATGTGATTTAATTCGCATACGCATCCGGGCATGTTTTCGCTGGAATTAGTTTGCCTCAACCGGTATAATACTGCGTCTTTTTATCAGGCCCTAAATTCATTCATCATCATTTGGTCGTTACTAAAGCTTTGAGAGCTGCGGTCCAAAGGCGGTGGGGTGATATTACACAAAGCCGAGCAGGCAAAGTTGAGGTAGAAGAATGCAAGTTTCAGTTGAGACGACTCAAGGTTTAGAACGCCGTCTTACCATTACTGTGCCGGCTGAAAAAGTCGACACAGCCGTGAAATCACGTTTACAACAATTAGCTAAAACCCAACGTATTAATGGTTTTCGTCCTGGTAAGGTACCTGTGAACGTGATCAAAAAGCGTTTTGGTCAGGCAGTGCGCCAGGAAGTGGCGGGCGAGGTCATGCAGCGCAACTTTTATGATGCCGTGGTTCAGGAAAAACTGAATCCTGCAGGTATGCCAGCGTTCGAATTGAAGAAAGACACCGACGGTGAAGATTTACAATTCGTCGCGTCTTTTGAGATTTATCCGGAAGTGGAAGTGAAAGACCTGGATAAGATCAAAGTTGAAAAGCCTGTTGTTGAGATTTCTGATAAGGATCTGGACAACATGATGGATACCCTTCGCAAACAGCACGCCAACTGGAAAGAAGGCAAGCGCAAAGCCAAGAAAGATGACCGTGTGACTGTCGATTTTGTTGGTACCATTGACGGTGAAGAGTTTGAAGGTGGTAAAGCAGAAGACTTTCAGCTGGAGTTGGGCAAAGGTAGCATGATTCCAGGCTTTGAAGACCCTATTGTTGGCCACAAACCAGGCGAAGAAGTGGTTGCTGATGTAACCTTCCCTGAAGACTATCATGCCGATAAGCTCAAAGGGAAAGCGGCTCAGTTCACCATCACTATTAAAAAGGTAGAAGGTCTTGATCTGCCTAAAGTTGATGATGAGTTTGCCAAACTTTTCGGCGTGGAAGAGGGCGGCGTCGAGGCTCTGCGCGATGAAGTGCGCAAGAATATGCAGCGTGAGCTGGAACAGACTCTGAAGAACCAGGTGAAAGAGCAGGTTATCAACGGTCTGGTTGAGAGTAACCAGATTGACCTGCCCAAGGCGCTGGTTGACCAGGAAGTTAATCAATTACGACAGCAGGCCTTGCAACGCTTTGGTAACCAGCAGCAGGGGAATATGCCTGAACTGCCAGCCGAACTGTTCGAAGAAAATGCTCGCCGCAGAGTTTCTGTGGGGCTGTTGCTTGGTGAAGTGATTAAGCAGAAAGAACTCAAAGTAGATGAAGCCAAGGTGCAGTCTTTGATTGAAACCACTGCTTCAGCTTATGAAGACCCACAGGAAGTGATCAATTATTACAAGAGTAATCAGGAGCTGATGCAGCAAATGCAGAACCTGGCCCTTGAAGAACAGGCGGTGGAAAGCCTTTTGGCTGGCGCCAAAGTCAAGGAAGTGAAAAAGAAATTTGACGACATAATGAACAAGCAAGCCTGATTTAGCTCTTGTTCGTTGACTTAGTCTGTCAGCAACTGATTAAATGCCCGGTAAGTACCGGGCATTTTTTATTTCTACAGGGACGAAAATCAAACCGCAAACACAGGATGTGCTCAGGCGGTAACTTGTGAGACGTTAATCATGATGGAAAAGTCTTTAGAACCAATGAACTCCCTCGTACCAATGGTGGTTGAGCAAACCTCCAAGGGTGAGCGCTCTTATGATATTTTCTCCCGCTTATTGAAAGAACGGGTAATCTTTTTGGTTGGTCAGGTGGAAGATCATATGGCTAACCTGATCGTGGCTCAGATGTTGTTTCTTGAGTCTGAGAATCCGGACAAAGATATCTTTTTATATATCAATTCTCCGGGGGGATCGGTTACTGCCGGCATGGCCATCTATGATACGATGAATTTTATCAAGCCGGATATCAGTACCGTATGTGTGGGGCAGGCTGCCAGCATGGGAGCGTTCCTGCTGTCTGGCGGAGCAAAAGGTAAGCGCTATTGTTTACCTAATTCCAGAGTGATGATTCACCAGCCTCTGGGTGGGTTTCAGGGCCAGGCATCGGATTTTGAAATTCATGCAAAAGAAATCCTGTCTGTAAAAGAGAAGCTTAACCGTCTGTTGTCAGAGCATACCGGGCAGGACTATGAAACAGTTGCCCGTGACACAGACAGAGACAATTTCCTGAGTGCAACATCAGCGAAGGAATATGGTCTTGTAGACGAGGTATTGAATAGCAGATTGGATGCCCACAAAGAAAAGTAAGTGGTAGCTAATCCAATTGGATTATTTGGCCGATAGAGATGAATAGATGTAAGCTTAGGGAGTAATTAATGCCTGAGTCTGACAGAGGTAAAGTGTAAATGAGCGATAATCAGAGCGGCGAAGGTGACAACAAACTCTTGTACTGTTCCTTTTGTGGCAAGAGTCAGCACGAAGTCCGTAAGTTGATTGCAGGGCCTTCGGTATTTATTTGTGACGAATGTGTTGAATTGTGTAATGACATTATTCGTGAAGAGATCAAAGAAATAGCACCGAAGAAGAAGCAGAGTGCGCTACCCAAGCCGAATGAGATTCATCATCACCTTGAAGATTATGTTATCGGTCAGGATCATGCCAAGAAAGTGCTATCGGTAGCGGTGTATAATCATTACAAGCGACTGCGCAATGGTGATGTCCATGAGGGTGTGGAGTTAGGTAAAAGTAATATATTGCTGATCGGGCCAACCGGCAGCGGTAAGACCTTGCTGGCTGAAACGCTGGCGCGTTTTCTGGATGTTCCTTTCACCATGGCCGATGCCACAACACTGACTGAAGCCGGTTATGTGGGCGAAGATGTAGAAAATATTATTCAGAAACTGCTGCAAAAATGCGATTACGATGTAGAGAAGGCGCAGCGCGGGATCGTCTATATCGATGAGATAGATAAAATTTCACGCAAATCAGACAATCCTTCCATTACCCGGGATGTATCCGGTGAAGGCGTTCAGCAGGCACTGCTGAAGCTTATTGAAGGAACCGTTGCTTCTGTTCCGCCTCAGGGAGGCAGAAAGCATCCTCAGCAAGAATTTTTGCAGGTAGATACATCAAAGATCCTGTTTATCTGTGGTGGCGCTTTCGCCGGACTGGATAAGGTTATTGAGCAGCGGGCACAAACCGGTACCAGCATTGGTTTTGGCGCCGAAGTACGCAGCAAATCAGATATGATGGGTCTGAGTAAACTGTTCCAGCAGGTTGAACCTGAAGATTTGGTTAAGTACGGTCTGATTCCCGAGTTTATTGGTCGTTTGCCTGTGGTAGCGACGCTGGAAGAGCTTAATGAAGACGCGTTAATACAGATCCTCCGTGAACCGAAAAATGCCCTGACCAAACAATATGGTGCACTCTTTGCCATGGAAAACGCTGAACTGGAATTCCGTGAAGATGCATTGCATGCCATTGCCGTTAAAGCGATGGAGCGCAAAACAGGCGCACGGGGGTTACGTTCCATTGTTGAGGGAGTGTTGCTGGAAACCATGTATGATTTACCGTCCATGGACAACGTGAGTAAGGTCGTGATCGACGAATCCGTAATACGCGGGGAATCCAAGCCCATTCTTATTTATGACAATGCTAAAGAGAAGAAGGCGGCGTCTGAGTAACTGAGAAGGTCCCGAACGGGGCCTTTTTTTATACAGGATGTACGGTATGCCGTGTTCGAAGAACAGTCAGAGAGTAGCGATGAACTGTTATGCATCCATAAACCGGTGCCAATGTCTGAATTCGCTGTCAGTGATTGAACTTTCTGACGCCATCCCCATATTATTAGCCAATTGAAACTGTAAAGAGATTCCTTATGACGAGTGATCGGACCGAAATGGTCGAAATGCCGGTACTGGCACTGCGGGATGTAGTGGTCTATCCGCATATGGTTATTCCTTTGTTTGTGGGGCGCGAGAAATCAATTCAGTGCCTCGATGCTGCCATGGACAAAGACAAGCAAATTTTTTTGGTGGCGCAAAAAGACGCCGGGGTGGATGAGCCAGAAACTGACGATATTTATCGGGTAGGCACCGTAGCGACGATTCTGCAATTGCTTAAATTACCGGATGGTACGGTAAAGGTATTGGTAGAAGGCAATGTGCGGGGAGAGATCCAGACCTATCTTCAGGATCAGGAATATTTTGTTGCCGAGGTGCTCAAAAAAACCGATGAGCCAATCGACGAGGCCGAGCAGGAAGTCATGATTCGTTCCGCCACCTCTCAGTTTGAAGGCTATGTGAAGCTGAATAAGAAGATCCCGCCGGAAGTACTGACGTCGCTTAATGGTATTGAGGATGCAGCAAGGCTGGCTGACACGATGGCGGCTCATATGCCACTCAAATTGTCAGAGAAACAGAAAGTGCTGGAAATGGATCAGGTTGGAGAACGCCTGGAATATTTAATGGCGCTGATGGAAAGTGAAATTGATCTGCTGCAGGTGGAGAAAAAGATCCGCACCCGGGTTAAAAAGCAGATGGAAAAAAGCCAGCGCGAATATTACCTGAATGAGCAGATGAAGGCCATCCAGAAAGAGCTGGGTGAAATGGATGATGCTCCTGATGAATTTGAAGCGCTGAGTAATAAAATCGAAGAAGCGAAAATGCCTGCCGACGCTAAGAAAAAGGCTACGGCAGAATTACAGAAACTGAAAATGATGTCTCCGATGTCGGCTGAAGCCACTGTCGTGCGTAGTTATATCGACTGGCTGGTGACCGTACCCTGGTTTAAGCGCAGCAAGGTGAAAAAGGATCTTGCCAATGCCGAGAAGATTCTGGATGCCGATCACTATGGGCTGGAAAGAGTAAAAGAGCGTATTATCGAATATCTTGCTGTGCAGCAGCGAGTCAGAAAGCTTAAGGGGCCGATACTTTGTCTGGTTGGTCCGCCTGGCGTAGGTAAAACCTCATTGGGGCAATCCATTGCCAGGGCCACAGGACGTAAATATGTGCGTATGGCGTTGGGTGGTGTCAGGGATGAGGCCGAGATAAGAGGCCACAGGCGCACTTATATCGGCTCACTGCCTGGTAAGCTGGTACAGAAAATGGCGAAAGTCGGGGTTAAGAATCCACTGTTCCTGCTCGATGAAATCGATAAAATGTCATCGGATATGCGTGGCGATCCGGCTTCTGCTTTATTAGAGGTATTGGATCCAGAGCAGAACAGTCTCTTTAGTGATCACTATCTCGAAGTGGACTATGACCTTTCTGATGTGATGTTTGTTGCCACCTCCAACAGCATGAATATTCCTGGTCCATTGCTGGATCGAATGGAAGTCATTCGCCTGTCTGGTTATACCGAAGATGAGAAGCTGAATATTGCTCAACGTCACCTCATTGAAAAACAGATGGGGCGTAACGGCCTCAAAAAGGGTGAGTTGATCATAGAAGAGTCAGCGATTATCGGCGTTATCCGTTATTACACCCGCGAAGCAGGAGTGCGCAGTCTGGAGCGGGAAATTTCCAAGATTTGCCGCAAGGCGGTGAAAAACATTCTGCTTGATAAGTCAGTAAAAGAAGTGGTGGTCTCTGGAGACAACCTGTCCGATTATCTTGGCGTCCAGCGATTTGACTATGGCAAAGCGGATAAAAACAATCAGATCGGACAGGTTACCGGTCTGGCATGGACTCAGGTGGGTGGAGATTTATTGACCATTGAGACGGCAGCGGTACCAGGTAAGGGTAAGACAACCTTCACAGGTTCTCTCGGTGATGTGATGCAGGAGTCCATTCAGACTGCCATGACGGTGGTGAGGAGCCGTGCCGATAAACTGGGTATCAATAAAGATTTTCACGAGAAGCGGGATATTCATGTGCACGTTCCTGAGGGGGCGACGCCGAAAGACGGACCCAGTGCAGGCATTGCTATGTGTACGGCGCTGGTGTCTACGCTGACAGGTAATCCGGTAAAATGTGATGTCGCTATGACCGGTGAAATTACATTGCGCGGTGAAGTACTGGCTATTGGTGGCTTAAAAGAAAAGTTATTAGCCGCTCACCGTGGCGGGATTAAGACAGTGATGATTCCGAAGGAGAACGAACGGGATCTGAAAGAAATTCCGGATAATGTTAAACAGGATCTGGATATTCATCCTGTGCAATGGATTGATGAGGTTTTAGTGCTGGCACTGGCTAATAATCCTGAGGGCTTTGAGCCTGTAGAGCCTGAAGAACAGAAAAAATGACGCTTTGCTGTGTTTTTTGTTGATTTTTTCGCTGTAAGGGCTTCCCTACAGGATAGGTTGTGGTAGCCTTGAACAGGAAATGGCTTGAAGCCCTGTCACAAAAGGGATCTAAGCTGTTCTTAATAATTTAAAGTGTCTAAGTCTTGGCTTGAAGTTAGTATTCAGGCTTGTTATAACAAATTCGCAACAAGTGTGCGAAACAGACAAATAATAACAAATGAAGGGGATGATATTGTGAATAAGTCTCAACTAATCGATAAGATCGCTGCTGGTGCTGATATTTCAAAAGCTGCTGCTGGTCGTTCGTTGGACGCATTGACCGATGCAGTTACTGATGCACTGAAATCCGGTGATCAAGTTGCTTTGGTTGGTTTTGGAACTTTCTCTGTACGTGAACGTGCTGCACGCAGTGGCCGTAATCCACAAACAGGTGCAACCATCCAGATTGCTGCGGCCAAGGTACCTTCTTTCAAAGCGGGTAAAGCGCTGAAAGATGCCTGTAACTAAGTAGCTAACAGTGTCTGAAAAAAGCGATGAGTTAACTCATCGCTTTTTTTATGTCCAGTGATGGACGGTATGCCGAAAATGTCGGGAACGTTTTTCGGCGATGCCCAGAGTTGGGCTTGACAGGTAATTATAAGCTACTTCCCTATAGCTTACCTGCTGCGCAGGCCAGCTAAAGCTGTTCCCTGGCGTTCCATACGCCATGGTGTTTCTGAATAACCCATACTCCTGTCGTCCAGGGCGATCGTATGATGGTCTTACAGCGAATTGTCATCGATTGTACGACCGGTTATTTCGGCTAAGTGTGGCGTTCTGTTTACCTCGACAATACGGTATAATCACTGCCATTTTCAGTCTGCCGTCAGGCAAATCGGAGTTAAGAGACCAAGATGTTAGAAAGAATCAGAGAGGGATCCCAGGGGCTGGGTGCCAAAATAATTCTGGGACTGGTGATTGTCACCTTTGCTTTGGCCGGTGTTGGCAGCTATCTGAATGCGAAAAGTGATCAGCCAGTCGCCAATGTAAATGGCGAAGATATTGGTCAGGCGAGCTTAGAGCGAGCCTACCAGAATGAGCGGGCCAGAATGGAGCAGCAGTATGGGGATGCGTTTATCGATATGATGGCGGATTCGGAATATATGCGTACATTCAGGCGTAACCTGCTGGATCGTCTGATTGCCGAAAAGCTCGTTGAGCAAACAGCAGAAGATCTGGGCCTGCGGGTCAGCGATCAGCAGGTAAAAGACGCCATTCTGGAGACGCCAAGCTTTCAGATTGCTGGTGCATTTAATAATGACAGGTACCAGGCCATACTTCGCCAGAATGGTCTGCAGCCTAAAGATTTTCGCGATATTTTGCGTCAGGACATGACGCGTCAGCAGGTGGTCAGAGCGGTGCTTGGCACTGAGTTTAGTCTGAATAGCGAGGCACAACTGGCGTACCGGTTACAACGGCAAACCCGTGATTTGGGATATTTGTCAGTACCTGCGAGCGCTTTTATGCAGGAAATCGAGATTACTGATGAAGAGTTAAATGCCTTCTATCAGGCTAATATTACCCAGTTTGATACGCAGGAAAAGATCTCCCTGCGGTACGTGGAGCTGAAAGTAGATGACTTGCTATCGCAGATTGATGTCAACGAAGCGGAGCTTGAGGAGTACTATCAGGTAAATGCTGAGCAGTACCGTACAGAAGAGCAGCGTCGTGCGTCGCATATTTTGTTAGAAGTGGATGGGGATAATACTGAAAAGCAAATGGAGCTGGCCCGCGAGCTGCAGCAAAGATTAGAGGATGGTGCTGATTTTGCTGCTCTGGCACAAGAGTACTCTGACGATACATTCAGTGCCGAGAATGGTGGTGATCTGGATTGGTTTGGCCTTGAGGTAATGGATCCCGAATTTGAACAAGCCGTCTTTGGCTTGCAGCAGGAAGGAGCTGTCAGTGAGCCTGTTATCACTGAGTTCGGTATTCACCTGATAAAGCTAACGGGTATTAAGCCTGAACAAGTGCAGAGTCTTGATGAGGTACGTGATGAAATTTTTGCTCAGGTACAGCGTGATAAGGCTGTCGCTGAGTTTTATGATTTACACGAGCAGATAGCCCGGGTGGCCTTTGAAATGCCAGACAACCTGGATGAGGTGGCGGAACTTGCCAGCCAGCCGATTCAGTCAACGTCATTATTTTCCCGTACGGAAGCTCCCGAACTTTTTGATTCGAATCAGATGCAAAATGTGGCTTTTTCGGCTGAGTTGATCGAAGACAGAGTTAACAGTGATGTGATTGATGTTTCCGCAGAACATCTGGTGGTGATGCGTGTTGAGGAACATAAGCCACAACGTACTCGCCCTTTAGATGAAGTTGAGCCGATGATTTTTGAGCAGCTTCAGGCCCAAAAAGCACAACAGGCTGCACGTACCTGGGCGCAGAAGGTGCTGGGCCATTATCAGAGCGGTGAGACCGACACAGCAGAGCAAATGCTTGCACAGATGTCTCTGAGTTGGGAGGAATATGAAGCTCAGATGCGTTACGGCGCCGCTTTACCGCCAGCTGCGGTTGAACAAGCCTTCAAGTTACCCGCACAGCAGAAAGAGAACATGACAGTGGTTAATACTGCTGATGGTAATGTGGCGATTGTCAGAGTCGACAATATTCACAATGCTGAAGAAGCAGAGTCTGCGATGCTTGGACAGCTTTCAGAACAGTTGTCTGAGGGACGCGGTCAGAGAGTATACACTGATTTTATCGAAGCCCTGAAATCTCAGGCCGATATTGAGGTTTATGCGGTGCAGCCGACAACAGAATAATCGTTGAGTTATTGATATAAAGCCATAGTGATAAAACGCTGCTTCGGCAGCGTTTTTTTATGTCGATTCTGGTATTATTACAACGGGTATTATTGCCCCGAAATCAGTTCCTGATGAGCCTGAATCGTTCGTTTGGTATATTCTGACTTTGGCCAGTTAAAAATGACTTCAGTCTTACCTGACTCCACCACTTTTCCTTTCTCAAGAACCAATATTCGATCACTTATATGACGGACAATTCCGAGGTTGTGGGAGATAAATATAAACCCCAGGCCTAATTGTTGCTGTAGGTTCATCAACAGATTTGCGGTTTGTGATCTGACCGATGGGTCGAGTGCAGCAAAAGGTTCATCGGCAACGATAACCTGAGGATCGAGTATCAGTGCACGTGCGACAGCCGCTCGCTGATGTTGCCCCTCAGAGAGCATGTGGCGATAGAAGTACTGATGTTCAGGCAACATACCCACCTTAACCAGAGTATTCTCTATTTGTCTTTTCCGCTCTGTGGCAGACATGTTGGTGTTGAGAATAAGAGCCTCTTCCAGCTGCCCCCCCAGAGTCAGACCGGGATTAAGGGAGTCTTTACTGTGCTGAAATATCATTCGTATGGCGCTGAAGCGCCGTTGCTGACGGCTGTCGCACATGGGCTCCCCATTTAGCAATATACTGCCAGCCTCAGGCTGCAAGACGCCAACCAGTAATTTGGCCAACAACGATTTACCTGAACCATTCTCACCCATTATGGCCATCGTCTCACCGCGTTTGAGCTCAAAGCTCAGCGGCGATAGACGGAATAGCTCCCGGTTTGAGAACAGGCCACTTTTTTGTTTACGGTAAGACAAACCGCTGACGGTAAGCAGACTATTCATGGCTTATCTCTGTGCAGCGGGAAGTGGCAGGCATAAGAATGGCCATGAATGTGTCTGGTGGCCGGCATTTTTACGCATTCTCTCTGTGCTCTTGGACAACGGGGGCCCAGTCTGCATCCTATCGGCAAATGCTGAAGTGTCGGTATCGTGCCGTCGAGACAGGACAGTGGGGACTTAGGAGGCAGGTCCCGCCGGAAGCTGGGGGCGCTGTCCAGCAGGGCTTTGGTATAAGGGTGTAATGGGCGCCGTTTGACCTGTTCTATACTGCCACTTTCTACGGTCTGACCACAGTACAACACGGTCATCGTATTGGCCATGGCAGCAATGGCCAATAAGTCATGACTGACAAAGAGTACACTCAACCCTTGTGTTTTATTCAGTTTGGTTAGTAGCTTTAGTATTTGTACTTTGGTAGTGGTTTCCATGCCTACTGTAGGATTATCGGCAATCAGCAGTTTGGGCTTGGACACCAACGCCATGGCGATAGAGAACTTCTGACAGATGTCTTCCGGTAATTGATGAGCATAACTGGACAGACACAGATTATGATCACGAATGCCTACACGGTGTAGTTCCTGAATGGCAATATCGAGTCGCTGTTGCCTGCGTTGCCAGAACCAGCCTTTAGTCAGCCGATAGGAAGGAATACTCTCTTCAATCTGCTCTCTGAGGGTAGCGGATGGATCCAGAGCAGCAGACGCATTTTGTAAAATGACAGATATTTCGTTTCGGGTTATTGCCCGGCGCTGGTTGCCTGACATACCCAGTAAGTCATTACCTTTCCAGTTCATCCGATCTGCCGTCACACGCCACCTTTCGGGAATGGCACCGACAATGGATTTTACGATAAGACTTTTACCTGAACCCGACTCGCCCACCAAAGCACGAATTTCGCTGGTATCAATACTCAGACTGACTTTGTCGAGCGCACTGACCCAACCCATCGGAGTATCAATTTCCAGAGTGAGGTTTTTAATGTCCAGCATCGGCATTATTGAAGCAACCTGTTTTTTAGTGCGGTGCGCAGTCCATCCCCGACCAGGTTGATTGACAGCACCATCAAAAAGATAGCGGCACCGGGCAGTGCAACACTCCAGGGGGCCGCATAAGCTGTGTCGAGAGCTTCTGACAACATGGTGCCAAGTTCTGGCGACGGAGACTGGGCACCAAGATTAAGAAAGCCCAGTGCGGAAATGTCCAGTATGGCCACAGACAATGCCATCGTGGCCTGCACCACAAGAACCTCTACCATATTGGGTAAAATGTCTTTGACCAGGAGCCTGTGGTTGCTGGCCCCATCAAGGCGTGCCGCCACAATGTACTCTTTCTGAAACTCTCTGCGAACCAGATCCCGGGTCTGATGAATAAACTGTGGTATCAACGCCAGTGTTATCGCCCACATGCTGTTGAGCAGGCCGGTTCCCAATATCGCGACAATGATAATGGCAATCAACAACGTAGGAATAGCCATTATGGCATCCAGCAGGTGATTGATCACACTGGCCCGCAGCCCTCTGCTGATGCCCGCATATGCACCTATACTGCAGCCCACCAGCATTGCAATTAAAACCAATATTACGCTGGTTCCCAGCGTAATTCTGCACCCGTGGATAATACGGCTGAGAATGTCTCTGCCCAGACTGTCTGTACCAAAAAGATGACTTATGTCGCCATTAACGTTCCAGGCCGGAGCCAGCAACAGCATGTCGGTATTTTGTTGAAGCGGTCCATAAGGTACTAAAAATGGTCCTAAAAATGCGGCAACAATAAAGAATAACAGGCACCAAAGTCCCGCCAGGGCAATATGGTTGCGCTGAAAATCGGTCCAGGTGTGGCGCATTGGAGAGGGATAGTATTCCTCCTGATAGAAACTAGGTCTGGGCATAAAATTGCCTCTTATTCAGGGGGTACAGTATGCGTACCAGTAACTCAACTGAAATCGTAAAGGTTACCACTACCGCAGATACGGCAAGCATACCGCCGCGAATCGCGGGAAAGTCTCTTTGATAGATGGCCTGTATCAGCCATTCACCGATGCCCGGCCAGGAAAAAATCACTTCGACGATCATGGCATTGGTCAGCAAAACGGTAAATTGCATGGCGAGTTGCGGCATAATTGGCAAAAGCGCGTTTTTCATACCATGGCGCCAGAATACCTGAGAGTGACTCAGGCCTTTGGTGTAAGCGGCCTTGATAAAGTCGCTCGCATAAACCGTGACTACCGATCGACGTATCAGGCGGATGACCAGAGCTGTAGTCACTATCGACAGTGAAAGGGTGGGAAGTACAAGATGACGAAGTGCATCGAACAAAGCGGCATCTTTAACAGGCATCTCTGAGCGTAAAATATCAACCAGTATAAAGCCGGTACTGTGCGGGATATCAAACAGCAGGCTGATACGCCCAGACATTGGCAGATATCCCAGTTGCAGGGAAAAGATCAGTATAAGTAGCAGAGATAACCAGAACACCGGAAAAGAAAAACCGGTCAGACTCACCGAGAGGATACTCATGTCGGTGTAGGAACGGTGCTTCAACCCCGCCAGAACGCCCAAAGGCAAACCCACTACCAAAGAGATCACCATAGCGTACAGACTGAGCTCAAGACTGGCGGGTAGTAGTTTCAGAATATCTTCGAATATCGGTGTCTGAGAGTTCAGACTGACTCCCCAGTCACCGTTAAGTGTTAACTTAAGGTAAGTCCAGAATCCGCTAAACCAGCCCTCATTCAACGCATACATTAACTGCAGCTGATGGGACTGATCAGCCGATAACGCAGGGATACCAGATAAATTAGTCAGGGCATCACCGGGAAACAGAAAGGCCAACACATAGGAGGCCAGGCAAAGTATAAACAGCGTTATGATTAACAGATTAAGACGGCGGGCAATGGCGATCAACATATCAGTCCCTGTCCTTGCTGACATTAGCGAAGCTGATGCCACCGAAGGGGTTTATCTGTAAACCACTGACGCCTTTACGATAAGCCTGAAAGCGATAAGCATGAGCAATAGGTAGCAACGGAACCTGATCCATCAGTATTTGATTGGCCTGTTGATAGTAGCTCATGCGAATGGATTCATCTGCCGTTCTCACCGCCAGATTAATCAGTTTGTCGTACTCAGCTGAGCACCAGTTCGCTCTGTTGCTACCAGAAGCAATGGCTGAACAGCTCAGCAGTGGTCGGTAAAAATTATCCGGGTCACCGTTATCTGCAGACCAACCTATTAACACTGAATCATGTTGCCCTTTTAGCAGCAGACGGCGAAAGGTACTCCATTCGTGGCTGACAATTTGTACCTGAATGCCTACATCAGCAAGATAGTGCTTGATCAACTCCGCCATTTTTGTGGCATTTGGATTGTATGCCCGCTCTACGGGCATAGCCCAGATAGTCATAGTAAAACCTGGCTCAATACCGGCTTCCTGAAGCAGCTTTTTTGCCTGCACCGGATTATATGAACTTTGCTCTAACGTATCATCATAGGCCCAGGAAGAGGGAGGAAGCAGGCTTTTTGCTGCCACAGCTGTATCAAAATAAATTGCATCCAGTAATGTTTTTCTGTCAACGGCCAGGGCCAAAGCGCGTCTGACCCGTGCATCATCGAAAGGAGCTCTGGCAGTGTTAAATGCCCAGAAGCCCACATTCAGACCGGGCCGCTCCTCCAGGTAAAGGTCTGAACGCTCCTCGATGACCTGCAGTTCAGTCTGGGCCGGATAGGCAATCACATCACATTCACCGGTAATCAGTTTGGCCAGCCGCAGTGAGCTTCGGGAGGTTATATCGTAAATCAGTTGTTCTACAGATTGGTTGCCTTCCCAGTAACCATCATGACGACTGTATCGGATATAGGCATCCTTGCGGTAGCGATGAAACTTAAAGGGGCCTGTGCCAATAGGAAGAGAGTCAATCAATTCTGGTCTATTTTCAGTCATCAGCTGGCTGGCGTACTCTTCCGAGAGGATAACGGCGAAATCAGTGGCCAGTGTTGCCAGAAAAGAGCTGTCCGGGTAATTGAGCTTGATTTCCACCCGAAACCCATTGATCAGGCTAACCTCTTTAATAATCTGCTGGAGTCCAAGGCTTTCGAAGTAGGGGTAACGGCCACCAGACACCTGATGATATGGGTGGTTGGGATCAAACCAGCGGTTAATACTGAACAACACGTCTTTAGCATTAAAGCTGCGGGTAGGAGTGAAATAGGCGGTCTGATGGAAGTTAACATGCTTACGTAACTGAAATGCATAAGTCAGCCCATCCCGGCTCACCGACCAACTGCTGGCCAGTGACGGAACCAGCTTACCCGTCTCAGGATCGAAGTCGATAAGTCTGTTGTAAAGCTGATGAGACGTGGCATCCGCTGTTGTTCCGGATATATCCAGTTGTGGATTGAAGGTGATGGGGCTTCCTTCGGAGCAGTAAACCAGCCCCTCCATGGGCAGAGAGTTCTGCCCCGGTTTCTGGCATCCGCTGAGTATTGATAAGGCCAGCACGACGAGAACACGGCGTCTCACTGTAATTTTTCCTGTTCGCTGTTGGCTGACTCCAGCAGATTGTACTTCTTCAGATAGCCCCTTAGCTGATGATAGGTGAGTCCGAGTTTGTCAGCCGTTTTCTTCTGATTAAACTGGCTGTCTGCCAGTGCAGAACGAATCAGTTTAATTTCAAAATCCTGGGACAGATTCTTCAGGTCTACCGGAAAATCAAAATCGGGTTGTATATATCCATTGGTGTGTTGTGGCTTTGCGTCCGATAGCGGTGTTTCGGGTTCACTGAACTGAGCTGTGGCATGTGGGTGACTGTGAACCCTTTGTTTTATATGCTGTTTTGGCCGGTAAGGTGAGGCAAATGGGTCAAGAACCATTTCATGTACCGGAAGATGTGGGTTGTTGCATCGGTACACCGCCCGTTCCACGGCATTTTTGAGCTCCCGGATATTTCCCGGCCACTCATAATTAAGCATGGTGCGTTTGGCTTTTTCGGTAAATCCGCTGAACAGCTCCATATCCAGCTCGCGAGCCATATTGATTGCAAAGTGCTCCGCTAACATCAGAATATCTTCCTGGCGCTCACGTAACGGTGGCAGCGTTATGACATCGAATGCCAGCCTGTCCAGCAGGTCTGCCCGAAAGCTGCCTTGTTCAGCCAGACTGGGCAGGTCTTCATTCGTGGCAGCAATGAGTCTGACATCCACTTTGACGCTTCGGGAGCCGCCTACACGCTCAAACTCACCGTATTCAATTACTCTCAGTAGCTTTTCCTGAATCAGGCCGGAAGTATTGGCCATTTCATCAAGGAACAGGGTGCCATTGTGGGCTGTTTCAAAGCGGCCTTCGCGGCGTTTAGATGCGCCGGTAAAAGCCCCGGCCTCGTAACCAAACAGCTCACTCTCCAACAGATTGTCATTCAGAGCAGCACAGTTGAGTTTCAGGTAACTCTGTTCCCAGCGTTTGGACAAGTAATGTAACCGTGCAGCAATTAATTCTTTACCTGTACCGCGCTCGCCAATTACCAGAACAGGTTTGTCCAGAGGGGCGATTTGCGATACCTGTTCCAACACTTCTAAAAAGCTGTTGGACTGCCCCAGTAGATTATCTTGTTGACGAAAACGACTCACGCTGTTCCTTAAAAAGTGGTCTAAAAGACTAATTTGTGGTTGATATAAATAATATTCTAGATGAAGGATAAAAGGTAGTAAATTAATAGTTTCTTAAAATCAATGGGTTATATTTGTTTGCTGATTGGCCTGGTTATTGAATACCTGATATCAGACGAGGTCATATTGACCGGTCACTCAAGTTTAATGATAAAGAGGTAAGTATTATGGGTATTTTCTCCCGATTCTCTGACATTGTGAACTCTAATCTTAATGCTTTATTGGATAAGGCTGAAGATCCAGAGAAAATGGTACGTCTGATCATCCAGGAAATGGAAGACACGTTGGTGGAAGTGCGTTCTACCTCGGCGAAGACGCTGGCCAACAAGAAAGACATTGTCAGTCAGGTTGCGAAATTAGAATTACAGGCCAGGGATTGGGAAAACAAAGCTGAACTGGCGTTGAGTAAAGATCGTGAAGATCTTGCCCGTGCCGCGCTGATGGAACGCAAAAAGACCGATGAGCATGTTGAAGTGCTGAATCGTGAACTGACTTTGGTGGAAGAGCAAATCAGTAAACTGCAAAGTGAAATCGGACAATTGCAGGAAAAACTGGCTGATGCGAAAGCCCGTCAGAAAACCATTATTATGCGTCAGCAAACAGCCCAGTCCAGGCTGGAGATTAAGCGCAACCTAGACAGTGGCAAAGTCGATGATGCGATGGGGCGTTTCGAGCGATATGAGCGTAAAATAGATGATCTGGAGAGCCAGGTAGAAGCCTATGATTTAGGTAAAAATACCCTGGCTGATGAATTTGCCGAGCTCGAAGCCAGCGATAAGATTGATGAGGAGCTGGCGGCGCTGAAGAAAAAGGTTAAGACTAAACAGCCCTCTGGTAACAGCAAAAAGTAACGGTTTAAGGAGAGTGTTGTGGAAGGTGTAATTGGTATCATTGTTGCGCCCATTATCATTTTTATGATCTTTGTGGCGCCTATCTGGTTGATTATGCATTACCGAAGCAAGAAGCAGGTAGCACAGGGACTGTCAGAGGAAGAGTTTGCCGCCCTGACAGAGCTGGCTAAGAAAGCGGAGGTGATGAGTGAAAGGATTCAGACACTTGAAGCCTTGCTGGATGCCGAGGCCCCGCAGTGGAGGAACAGAGCATGAAAAGTAAAGGACAGCTTTACCGGGACAGTAAAAATGGCAAGGTAGCCGGCGTCTGTGCCGGCGTTGCTGCCTATTTTGGCTGGGAAGCCTGGTTGGTAAGGATCATTTTTATCTCAGCAGTGTTGCTGGCTGGCGGTCCATTTTTCATTATGGCGTACATTGCGGCCTGGTTTATTCTGGATAAGAAGCCAGTCCAGCACCTCTCTGTGGGCAGTATGCAATCCTCCTCCGGAAAGGGGTGGCAGAACAGTGATTCTTCAGAAGCAGTGGAAGTGAAGTCTAAGGTCTGGCAATCCGGAGAGCCGCCCCAGCAAGCGTTTCACGACATTGTTGGCCAGTTTGACCGGCTCGAAACAAGGCTTCGGAGAATGGAAACGTATGTGACGTCCTCGCAGTATCAGCTGAATCGCGAAATCAGCCAGTTGTAACTTTACTCTGCTGACTTCAGTATGTCACTTTGGTATTGGCATGATGATGGGCAGGATGCCCTCACAATGACACCTCCAGTTAGTTTAAGGATTCTATGACATCCGGTTTGCACCAAAAGACGATAAAAAAAATTCGTAGCAAGGCACAGTTGGCCGCCGCCAGAGTAACCGATCGGCATGTACGGCTCGCCGTGACCGGGTTAAGTGGAGCGGGTAAAACGGCTTTTATAACATCACTGGTTAATCAATTACTGGAAGCCAATCATGGCGCTGATTTACCGTTTTTTAGTCCTGCTCGTCAGGGCCGGCTAGTCGGTGCTCAGCGAGTCTCCCAACCTGACCTGCAGTTAGCCCGGTTCGAATATGAACAGGGCATGTCAGCTCTTAATCAGGATTGCCCACAGTGGCCGGCGCCGACCCGGGGGGTCAGTCAAATCCGTATTAATATCCGCTATCAGCATGCACAGCGCTTCCGGCGTTTATTTGCCGATACGTCAACTCTGGTGCTGGATATTATTGATTATCCTGGAGAATGGCTGCTGGATTTGCCTTTACTGGGAATGGGCTTTGACAGTTGGAGTGCGTTCTGTGAACAACAACTTCAGCAACCTGAGCGTCAACACTTAGCGACGGACTTTGTTGCTCAGCTAAAGCAGACTGACTGGCTGGCAGCCGCTGATGAAATGCAGCTTAAAGGGCTTGCCGATGCGTACAGAAGTTATCTGCATCAATGTAAACGGGCTGGGCTGGAACTGATTCAGCCCGGGCGTTTCGTGTTGCCCGGAGAGCTTGAAGGTGCGCCGATACTGCAATTTGTACCTGTACCCGAAACACTTCGCAAGCAGGGTGATAAGGGGGTTCCGGAAGGTTCGAATCTGGCTGTGGTTATTGAACGCTTCAGACAATATAAAGAAAAAGTCATCAAACCTTTTTATCACAACTATTTTAAGCAGTTTGATCGCCAGATTATTCTGGTCGATTGCCTGTCTGCACTGAATCGTGGAGAACAGAGTTTTCAGGAGCTACAGGAAGCGATTAACTGGTTATTAAAGAGCTTTGATTATGGCAATAACTCTCTGGTTCGAAGATTGTTCTCCTCACGTATCGATAAACTGGTTTTTGCCGCCAGTAAGGCTGACCATATTACACCTGATCAACAGGACAATTTAATTCGTTTGCTGGAGTCTATGGTTCACAGTGCTCGCCAGGATATTACTTACCGGGGCAGTAAGATCCAGACGACTGCCCTGGCGGCGATCAGGGCCTCACAAGTGGGTAAAACAGAATACCAGGGTAACATGCTGAGTGTATTGCGTGGCAGAGACCTTGATGGTAAACCCATTATGCTTTATCCGGGGGATGTACCGTCATGCTGCCCACGGAAGGAATTCTGGCAATCTCAGCAATTTAGCTTTCCCGCCTTTGCTCCGCCAAAACGCGATGCTATGTCGGCTCTTCCTCATATCCGGATGGATCAGTTACTGGAATTTTTGTTAAGCGATAAAGTGCAATGAATCAAAACCTTAAAAATAACGGCCTGCATCCCGCTGTGCATATCCCGGTGAGTGAATCTGATAATTCACACCCTGACTCATTACGTTCGGCAATACAGATAGAAGAAGCAGACTTTGACAGCGCTTCTGAAGAAAACGCGACCGAACCTGAAGATGACTTTTCGGCCCCGGGGAAATTATTCTGGTTTGTGGTTTTGTTGTCGCTGATGGCAACCGCGCAGCTGTTTGTCAGTCTTTACAGCGCCTTTCAGACGGGAGCATGGTTTGGGGTCGCCTGGTTAAGCCTGTTGGCACTTGGTGGCCTGGCGATGGGTGTTGCGCTGGTAAAGGAGTGGCGCGCTTTTGCACGACTGGAGCAGCGAAGTCAATGGCAACAGACCTCGGCTTTGCTGGCCGAAAGCCCTGCAATTGGTGAGGCTCGGGACTATTGTTTACAACTGGCGCGGCAGTTACCTCAATCGGCACAGACCAGCGTCACCACCTGGCTTGGTAATCTTCAGCCCCATTACTCTGACAAAGAAATCATGCTTTTGTTTGAACAGCAGGTGCTGAGTGATATCGACAAGCAAGTAGTAAATCAGATTGGTCGTGAAGCGAGTGCATCTTCGGTGCTTATTGCGGTCAGTCCCTTTGCGCTTCTGGATATGCTGTTGGTACTCTGGCGTAATCTTAAGATGATTAATCAGATCTGTCGAAGTTATGGTGTCGATACCGGATATTGGGCACGAATTAAATTAATCAGAAAAATGTGCCATAACCTTGTCTACGCTGGCGCCAGTGAATTAGCCACCGACGCTTCTGCCTGGGCTCTGGGGGGCAGTCTCACTGCGAGGTTGTCAAGCCGCGTGGCGCAAGGTCTCGGAGCGGGTGTACTGACCGCCAGAATGGGCGTTCAGGCAGCGCGTTTGTGCCGCCCAATGCCATTTATTCAGGTGCCGGCTCCGAATACCGGAAAAATTGCCTCTCAGGTGCTCAGCCGACTTAAGAAAATGGAACCTGAATCGGCCGGGACAACAAAATGAGCGCTACGGCAGGTCATGGGCCCTGAAGTCATGTAAAAATAATGTTACGCCTTTGCGGCACCCTGAAAAGACAACACTGCTTTTTCTTTGCCACTATTTAAGTAGACTCACGTCCAACTAAAGCCGAGTTATCGAAGTGGCAGGAATTTATGAGTAAGACAACCCAGTATGTATCCCGTCAGTCAGACGAGAAGGGTATTATCCACTGGAGTGATGAAGACAATGCCGTCTGGCGGGACCTGGTCACCAGGCAACTTGAGATTATTCAGGGGCGCGCCTGTGATGAATATATGCAAGGTCTTGAGTTGATTGATTTGCCCAGAGACAGAATCCCTCAACTGGCAGAAGTCAATCAGGTGCTGGAGCGTGAAACCGGCTGGCAAGTGGCGGAAGTACCAGCGTTGATAAATTTTGATGAGTTTTTCCGTCTGCTGGCAAATAAACGTTTCCCGGTTGCTACCTTCATCCGCACCCGCGAAGAATTTGACTACCTGCAGGAGCCGGATATCTTCCATGAGATTTTCGGTCACTGCCCTTTACTGACGAATCCTGCGTTTGCCCACTTTACTCATACTTATGGCAAGTTGGGTTATGCGGCGAGCAAACAGGACCGCGTCTATCTGGCCAGACTCTACTGGTTCACCGTCGAATTCGGGCTGCTCCGCCAAAACGGTGATCTGAGAATCTATGGAGGGGGGATCCTCTCTTCTCCGGGCGAAACACTGTATGCATTGGAAAGCGATAAACCCGACAGGCATGAGATGGATCCGGTAGAGGCGCTGAGAACGCCCTATCGCATTGATATTATGCAGCCGGTTTACTACGTATTAGATAGCCTTGATGAATTATTCGGGATTGCAGATATGGACATTATGGCGTTGGTAGAAAAAGCCAAAGGTCTGGGTTTGCACAAGCCGAAATTTCCACCGAAAGAAAAAATGGCCAGTTAACCTGAAGGAGAAGATTAATATGACAGAATTATCTGAGCAAAAATGTGAAGCATGCCATGCTGACGCACCTAAAGTGTCTGATGATGAACTGAAACAACTGATGGGGCAGATCCCTGACTGGACGCCCAAAGCCGTTGATGGTGTGATGCAGTTAGAACGAGAATTTAAATTTAAGAATTTCAGGCAGGCGATGGCCTTTGCCAACAAGGTGGGTGAACTGGCCGAATCTGAAGGCCATCATCCGTCTATATTACTGGAATGGGGCAAGGTGACGGTGACCTGGTGGACCCATGCCATTAATGGCCTGCATAAGAATGACTTTATCTGTGCAGCTAAAACAGACGAGCTGTCAGATAACTGAGTGGGCAAGTGATTGCAAAAGGAGCACCAGGTGCTCCTTTTTTATTGCCTGATGACATGTTGCGGGTTGATATTTTGCTGTTTTCCCCCGCACAGATGGCATAAAATGTTTACAACTCAGTGACAGAGGTGTCTTTATGCGTTTGGAAATAAGTTGTCAGGACAGGTTAGGTATTACCCAGGATTTATTAGATATTCTGGTAGAGTATGAGATTGATCTGCGCGGAATAGAGATCGATAAGTCCGGCAAGATTTTCCTTCATTTTCCCAATATAGACTTCGCTGAGTTTCAGCATTTGATGCCCAAGATTCGCCGGATAGACGGGGTGGAGGATGTTAAAACCACTCCATTTATGCCTATTGAACGCGAACAAAATCAGCTCAAAGCATTGTTAAAAACATTGCCCGACCCGGTCTTCTCTATCGATACCAGAGGGTATGTACTGCTGGCTAACGAAGCCGTGTTGTCGAGCCTGGAAAGTGAATATGAAGAAGTGATCGGGCAGGAAATAACGGAACTGGTGAAGGGGTTTAATTTTGTTCGCTGGATGGATGGTAAAGAGGTGTACGCCCAGACCCATAAAGTGAAATTTATCGAACAGGACTTTCTCGCCGACATTCTGCCAATCAATGTTTCAGACGGTGAGGGTGGCGAGATTCTGGCCGGGACTGTGTTATTGCTCAAATCTGAGTACAGGCTTGGGCAGCAACTCACGGCGTTTAATCAAATCAGTAGTGACTCGTTTTCTCAGATACAGGCACAGAGTGCACAGATGAAAAGGGTTGTTCGTGAAGCGAAGAAAATGGCCGAACTGGATGCGCCGATTTTGCTTTATGGTGAAACCGGATCTGGCAAGGAACTGATCGCCAAAGCCTGTCATCAGGCCAGTCGGCGGGGTACGCACCCCTTTTTGGTGTTGAATTGCGCTTCCATTCCCGACGAAGTAGCAGAGCAGGAGTTATTTGGATGTGGTCCGGGCAGTTACGGCAATGAACAGAGTCAGGTAGGTTTGCTGGAGCAGGCACAAAGTGGCACGTTATTTCTTGATGAAGTCGGCGACATGTCATTGCAAATGCAAACCAAGCTATTGCGGGTCTTACAGGATGGGTCTTTCAGGCGTGTAGGGGATGCCAGGGAAGTGAAAGTAGATGTGCGTATTATCAGTACCACTCAAAAAGATCTCAGCCTGATGGTACAGGAAGGTAAATTCCGGGAAGATCTGTATTACCGGCTAAATGTTTTGAGTCTGACTATTCCTTCTTTGCGTGAACGTAAATCCGATATTATTGCTTTGGCAGAATATTTCCTGAAACAGCAAAGCAGTAAGTTGGGGCGTCGCCCGCCGACCCTGAATAAATCCTGTGTCGATTACCTGCAGTCCTATCCCTGGCCCGGCAATGTCCGGCAGCTTGAAAATGCGCTTTATCGGGCTCTGAGCCTGCTGGAAAAAGATGAAATGGGTCGGGATGACGTGCAGCTGCCCAGCAGTATGGGTGCGCCGAGTTATTTCAGCGAGCAGATAGAGGGAACGCTGGACCAGGAAGTAAAACGGTTTGAAAAAGATCTTTTACGCCGCTTATATCCCTCTTACCCGAGTACCCGGCAATTAGCCAAGAAACTGGGGCTCAGCCATACCGCTATTGCCAATAAACTGCGTGAATATGGCATCAACAAGAAGACTGTAAAGGTATGAATACATTCAGGTTGACAAGGCAGGCTGTTGACCCTGCGTTGTTGTATTCCCCTCCACGCAGGGTAAATGGGAGAATGTGGATATCAATTTAAATCTACGTCACGGCGTCTTCGGATTGCACTCTTTTACCATTAAGGAGTCTGTTGAAGTTGTGATACTTTCATAGTTGCAGGGTTTACCCACTGGCTCATTGGCGATTTTTAACGCCGATTAGAGCGCCAGCGGACCTTAACCGACGAGGTGCCATTGATGCCGGCTATTCCCAAGCGGTGCCGGCAGTGGGAAACCCTGAATACATCCATAGTTGGAAAAAGAAGTCTGAATAATCAATGAAATTAGCAACATTAAAAAATGGTACACGTGACGGACAATTGGTTGTTGTCAGCAAAGATCTCAAAACAGCCGTAGCCGTCACCCATATTGCCCCAACCATGCAGTCTGCTTTGGACAATTGGGATACAGTATCGATGCATTTACAGGCCACTTATCACTCTCTGAGCATTGGACAGTTGGATGATGTGATTGCTTTTGATCCCAGTGAATGCGAATCCCCGTTACCCCGCGCCTATCAGTGGGCGGATGGCAGCGCCTACGTCAACCATGTTGAATTGGTCAGAAAGGCCCGGGGCGCGGAAATGCCAGAAACTTTCTGGACCGATCCGCTGATGTACCAGGGCGGCTCCGATGATTTTATTGGTCCAATGGAAGACATCCTGATGCCCAGTGACGAATGGGGTATCGATTTTGAGGGCGAAGTGGCGGTCGTAACAGGCGATGTGCCCATGGGCGTTTCACCACAGGAGGCGGGCAATCATGTGCGTTTGATGATGCTGGTTAATGATGTATCCCTTCGCGGGCTCATTCCCGGAGAGCTGGCGAAAGGATTTGGCTTCTTTCAGTCCAAACCTTCATCAGCATTCTCTCCTGTAGCTGTAACGCCAGATGAGCTGGGTGATTACTGGCAAGACTTTAAAGTCCATTTGCCATTGTTGTCTACCTATAACGAAAAGCCTTTTGGTAAGCCTCAGGCTGGCGAAGACATGACTTTCAATTTCGGTCAGTTGATCGCCCATGCTGCCAAATCACGTAACCTGAGTGCCGGAAGCATTATCGGATCCGGTACTGTATCCAATAAGCAGGGGACGGAACATGGTACGTCTATCGAAGAAGGAGGTGTCGGTTATTCCTGTATTGCCGAGGTACGGATGATTGAGACTATTCGAGACGGTAAGCCCAGTACTGAGTTTATGAAGTTTGATGATCGTATTCGCATAGAAATGCTGGATGAGAACGGTGAAAGTATTTTTGGTGCTATCGATCAGCAGGTTAAAGAGTACCGCTCGTGAGTCTTAAGTTATATGGTTACTGGCGATCCTCTGCCACCTACAGGACGAGGATTGCGCTAAATCTGAAACAACTGGATTATGAGATTATTCCCGTGCATCTGGTCAAAGAGGGGGGCGAGCAGCATCAGCAGCCCTACGCCCGCCTTAATCCAGCGGAGCTGGTTCCGACACTGGTGGATGAGGATGAGGATATTATTCTTAATCAATCACTGGCGATTATCGAGTATCTGGATGAGCGCTATGATTCCGGGCAGCCATTGCTGCCAGAACATAAGTTGCAGCGAGCCAGAGTGCGTGCGCTGGCCTATGATATAGCGGCAGATATTCAGCCTTTGGTAAACCTCAGAGTACTACAGTATATTCAGCGGGAGCATGGCATCGACGATGAAAACAAGTCATTGTGGTGCCGCCACTGGATTGAAAAAGGGTTTACTGCCATTGAGGAACGTTTGCAAACTACAGCAGGAAAATACTGCTTTGGCTTTGACTTGTCACTGGCTGACATTTGCCTGGTGCCTCAGGTCTACAATGCGACCCGTTTTGGAGTGGATCTCGATAAGTATCCACTGATATCTCGTATTGCTTCAAACTGCAATCAGCTTACTGCGTTTGAACAGGCTTTACCGGAAAATCAACCGGACGCAGGGTAAAGCAGTTATGAATGCTGAGTGATTAATTATGAATGCTGAATTAGGGGTTAAGGAGAGAGCGTTTCAGTTTTCAGTCAGACTTGTTCGATTGTGCCTGTTTCTGGATAAACAGAATCGTGTATCGAGGACATTGGCATCTCAGCTTCTGCGGTCAGGTACGTCTGTAGGTGCAAATATTGAAGAGGCTCAGGCGGGACATAGCTAAGCGGATTTTACCGCAAAAATGTCTATTGCAAGGAAGGAAGCCAGGGAATCTCATTACTGGCTTCGGTTATTGCTTGCTACAGAGTTAGTGACTGAGTCTCAGATATCAGAACTTCTGAACGAGTGTGAAGAATTGGTAAAAATACTGACCAGTATTGTCAAAACCTCTCAAGCACACTGAATCACTCATCACTCATCACTCAGCATTCATCACTCAGCATTCATCACTAATCCCTCAGCACTGCTTTATCGGCAGTTCAGTGGTGTTTTTCACTTGTTTGAGGGCAAAAGTGGAACTCAGATGGTCAACACTTGGCAGGTGGGTCAGTTTACTCTTAAGCAAATGCTCATATTCTTCGATACTTTCCACAACGACTTTAAGTAAATAATCTTTTTCACCACTGGTGGTGTGGCACTCTACCACCTCCGGAATATCCTGCACCGAGGCTTCAAAACTGTTAAGCGATTCCTCATCATGATTTTTCAGGGTCACATAGATGAACACGCTGACGCCCAGATTGAGCCTTTTATTGTCCAGCAGTGTCACTTTACGACGGATGATGCCATCACTTTCCAGTTTCTTAACTCGGCGCCAACAAGGGGTGTGAGACAGTCCTACCCGCTGACTGAGTTCTGCCATAGAGACGGTGGCGTCTCTTTGTAAAACGCGCAGTATTTCCCGATCAAATTTGTCTAGTTTCATATAAGGCTGTGAGATAATGAAGTTGCCCAAGGATGCGGAAAAAAAGTTTGTTTTTCAAGGGAATTTAATAGGATGTGTATCCTAGTATTGTTCAGTTTCAGTTACGCCAGTTGCGCTAACTGATACCAGGCTTCTAACATAGCAAGACATATCCTCTAAGCCATGCGCTACCATGTGCGCAACTTTTAGCTTCCAGAACTTTGTGGGTATATTTATGTCTGTTTTTGATCATCCGGCCTACGACCAACATGAACATGTGGCGTTTTATCATGATATCAAAAGTGGTCTGAAAGCCATTATTGCCGTTCATAACACCAATCTTGGGCCCTCTTTGGGGGGGTGTCGTATGTGGCCCTATGCCAATAGCGCAGAAGCCCTGACCGATGTATTAAGACTCTCTAAGGGAATGTCTTACAAGTCTGCTATGGCCAACCTTAAGCTAGGTGGCGGCAAATCGGTCATTATCGGTGATCCACGCAAAGATAAATCAAGCGACATGATGTTAGCGATGGGCGACTTCATTCAGAGTCTTGGAGGCAAATACATCAGTGCCGAAGACTCAGGTATTGCAGTCAGTGATTTGAAGACCATGGCGCAGCGCAGCAGTTATATTGCCGGCACACATGCCAAGTACCGTTATGATGGTGGCCCTGCTGATGGCAATCCTGCACCGTCAACGGCCTACGGCGTTTATATGGGGTTGAAGGCGTCTGTAGCGCATAAGCTAAAGTCAGACCTTAAAGGCGTATCCGTGGCGATCCAGGGGTTAGGCCATGTGGGTTTCCGACTTGCAGAACATCTGCATAAAGAAGGCGCCAAACTGTATGTAACGGATATCTACCCGGACAATCTGGATAAGGCCGCTCAGCAGTTCGGTGCAACAGTGGTTTCTCCTGATGAGATATTTGCGCTGGATGTGGATGTCTTTGCGCCCTGTGCTCTGGGCTCTGCGATTAATGATCATTCAATTGGCCAGCTCAAAGCCAGCGTGATCGCGGGCGCTGCAAACAACCAGTTGGCCGAAGAGCGCCATGGTCAGATGTTAATGGAAAAAGGCATTCTGTATGCGCCCGATTATGTGATCAACGCAGGTGGTGTGATCGATATATATCACCAGAAACAGGGCAGCACAGCCGAAGCCTTGCGTAAGCACCTTGAGGGGCTTGGAGACACATTAACTGAAATTTATCAGAAAGCGGAACAACAGGGGCTTCCTACCAATATTGAAGCGAATAAGATCGCCGAACAACGCTTTTTAGCCGGGGTCTGAAGACGATCTGAATCCTGTATTGGTATTGTTATCGGATTTTTACCCGTTTAACGCCGAACGCGGCTTGAAACCATCTCAGGGTTCAGAGATAATGCGCGCCGCCTGAGATGACCTCAGGCTTTCAATGGTGGTCCTGTTGGTCCTCCCGCAATGATACTTTATGAACCCGGTCAGGCCTGGAAGGGAGCAGCCGCAGTAAAGAACTCATGTGCCGGGATGTGGCTGGCAGGACTGCCACCCTCCTGATTTATCTGTTATTCCTGACGTTTTTTGTCGAGAAATTCTTTGGCTTTACTCAGCGCTGATGCCACATTCATTTCCATCTGGTGGCGCTCGTTAGGGGATACATAAAACGCCATGTCCACTTCATAGCGAATATATCTGGGGGGGACCTGATTCAGCGTCAGGCAACAGAGATCGGCAAGGTAATCCTGATTTTCTGTTTTATCCAGTCCCATCTGCTCAATCTTTTCCAGTACCAGGTGTTCATAGTAATTGTGAATATCATCGTCCAACTTCATGTTCCGACCTTTTTTAGTTGTTTTACAGTCGCTCAGGCGCGGGCCTGAAGCGGCTAATGACAGAGTGATGGTTACCTCTGCCGATGCAGTAACAAATTATCTACAATCCTAAGATAGACAGAATACTCTGATACTGGCAACTGTTACCGGTACAGATGTTAGACTGAAGCGGTTCAATGATCGGGGAATAAAATGAAGAAAAATCAGCAACCCGTCTACTATGGCGAGTATCTTCAACTGGATAAATTACTTGGTGCACAGGCATTGCAGAGCAGCAAATATGGGCCGCCGGCCCATGAAGAGACGCTGTTTATTATTGTGCATCAGACTTATGAGCTTTGGTTTAAACAGATTTTGCATGAGTTGTCCTCTGTTATGGACGTGTTCTGTGAACAGCAGGTCAGAGATCAGCAATTAACCACCGTTGTCCACCGGCTAAAGCGTGTCATCAGTATTCAGGAACTGCTGAATGACCAGATCGGTATCATGGAAACCATGAGCCCCCAGCAGTTTTTATCTTTCCGAGATTATCTTGTACCGGCGTCGGGCTTTCAGAGCATTCAGTTTAAAATGCTGGAAATTTCACTGGGTCTGAAGCGCGGTACCCGCATAGATTTTGATAAGCAGTCCTTTTATAACAGGCTGAATCAGTCAGACCGTGACTTTCTCGAGCAACTGGAACAAAAGCCCAGCTTATTTGAACTTACGCAATCCTGGCTTGAGCGTCTTCCTTTGCTGGAGTTTGGTGACTTTAAGTTCTGGCAACTTTATCGCGATGCGACTGAGAAAATGCTGGCCAGCGATGAGCAGATCATCCGCAGCAACCCAACCTTGTCTGATAAAGAGCGGCGTCAGGAAATAAAAGAGCTGGAAAGTACCCGAGAGACGTTTACAACCTTATGGGATGATAAGAAATATTCTCAGTGGCAGGCAGATGGCCATTTCAGACTATCGCAAAAAGCCTTGATGGCGGCGCTGTTTATTAATCAATATAGTGAAGAGCCGCTTTTTAACCTGCCCTGTCAGCTTATTCACTGCCTGACTGAGATTGACGAGAAACTTACTATCTGGCGATACCGCCATGCGATGATGGTGCAGCGCATGCTGGGTGGTAAAATCGGTACCGGAGGATCTTCCGGGCATGAATACCTCAAACGCACCACAGAAACTAACCGTATCTTTCAGGACTTTTTCAATATGGCGACGTTTTTGTTACCCAAAGAGGCACTTCCACAGTTGCCTGCCCATGTAAAAAAACACCTGGGGTTTGTACTTAGCAAGGAATGAGTGAGTGTTTTTCTTCAACAACCGGATACGCCAGAGCTGAAAGTGGTCCGCCCAAGACAGGCGAACAAAATGTAAATTATTTGGGCAACAGCAGGAAAATGACGATGAAAGCGATGTATTTCGGTCATTCCGGGATGCTATATAGTAACAATAACTTTACATAAGTGCGTGGGACGACAATCTGATTCGCAGAATGTTCCCAACTGACTTTCCAATCTGTATTGACCCTGCATCAGAGCTGTGTGTATTATCAACGTAGAGGCTCACTACCTCTTTAAATAAGAAGCCGCAAAAGCGGTAAACAATAATCACTAAAAAAATGTGTCACTAACATTTTGGTGGTCCAGGGAGACAAAACATGTATACAAAATCCAGATTAGCTGGAGCAGTGCGTACGGCACTGACTCTGGGTGCTGCTACCGCAGCCTTCACTCCTGTTGCCATGGCGCAGCAAGAAGGCGCTGAATCAGTAGAGAAAATTTCAATTACGGGCTCACGTATCCAACGTGTAAACATGGTTAGCGCCAGCCCTATCACAGAAATCACGGCCGCTGATATTGCCATCACCGGTATGACCCGTGTGGAAGATATCCTTAACGATATGCCAGCGCTGTTCGCTGCGCAAACCGGTAACCTGGCAAATGGTTCAACAGGTACAGCAACGCTGGACCTGCGGAACCTCGGCTCTACTCGTACACTGGTGCTGGTTAATGGCCGTCGCCTGCCTTCTGGTTCTCCGGGCGCCGGTGGTATTGCCCCCGATGTTAACCAGATTCCTGCTACGCTGATTGAGCGTATCGAAGTGCTGACCGGTGGTGCTTCTGCAACTTACGGTTCTGATGCGATTGCCGGTGTGGTTAACTTTATCCTTAAGGATGATTTCGAAGGTTTTAACTTCGATTACCAGCACAGCTTCTATCAGCATAATAACGACAATGGCACTATTCAGGATATCGTCCGTGGTGATGGTTATGATCTGCCAACCAGCCATGTTCGTGATGGTCACGCTAATGACTTCTCCTTTATGGTGGGTGCTAATACTGCTGATGGCCGCGGTAATGTGACCATGTATGGTACTTTCCGTGACATCCAGTCGCTGAGACTTTCAGAGCGTGATTACAGCTCCTGTGCCCTGTTTGGCACGGCTGATGATTTTGTTTGTGGTGGTTCCGGTACGATTCCTCAGGGCCGCATTACCGACTTTGATACTTTTGACTATCAGGTCGAAGGTGATCAGTTTGTACCCAGAACTGCCCTTTATAACTATGGTCCGCTGAACTATTACCAGCGCCCCGATGATCGCAAAACACTGGGTGCACTGGGTAAATATGAAATCAATGAACACGCCGAAGTCTATGCAGAAGTTAGCTACATGGATGACCGCAGTGTGGCTCAGATCGCCCCTTCCGGTGCTTTCTTTGTAACTGACAAAATCTTCTGTGGTAACCCTTTCCTGTCTGATCAGCAGTTTGGTTTGTTATGTGACGACCGTGGCTTGACCAAAGATGATTTCAGTGAAGGTACTTACATTGGCCGTCGTAACGTCGAAGGTGGTCCTCGTCAGGATGACCTGCGTCACACCTCAATGAAAGCAGTACTGGGTGTTCGTGGTATTATCGATGATAACTGGTCATATGACTTATTCGCTAACCACGGCTCTGTTGCCTATGTACAGACTTACCGTAACGAACTGTCAATCACCAACATTAAGCGCGCGCTGGACGTTGTTGAAGATGACAGCGGCAACCCGGTTTGTCGTTCTGTTGTAGATGGTAGCGATCCTAACTGTGTGCCCTGGAATATTTTTGAAACTGGCGGTGTAACGCAGTCTGCTCTGGATTATCTGATTAAGCCTCTTTACGCCCGTGGTGATACCAAGACCACACAGGTAAGTGGTTATGTTACTGGTGATTTAACCGAAGCCGGCGTAATGGTGCCAGGTACCTCTACCGGTGTCGGTGTGGTATTGGGTAGCGAATATCGTCGTGAACACTTGATTCTGGAACCTGACTTTGGTTTCACTTCAGGTGATGGTGCCGGTCAGGGTGGCCCAACCAAGGGTGTTGAGGGGTCATACAGCGTAACCGAGGTGTTTGGTGAGCTGGATATTCCACTGCTTGAAGCCAAAGAGTTCGCTGACGAGCTGACCTTAGAGCTGGCCTTCCGTCACTCTGATTACTCCACAGACAAAACTACTAATACCTATAAGTACGCTTTAGACTGGGGTATTAACGAAGACATTCGTTTCCGTGCCAGCTATCAGCGTGCGGTGCGTGCCGGTAACGTGCGTGACTTGTTCCGCCCGCAAAGCATCGGTCTGTTTAATATGTTGGCCGACCCTTGTGGTGTGGGTGGTAACCTGACACTGGAGCAGTGTCTGAATACCGGTCTGACTGCAGACCAGTACCAAAGTGGTGCACTGGAAAGCCCTGCAGGACAGTATAATCAGGTTACAGGTGGTAATCCGGAACTGGATCCTGAAGTATCTGATACCTACTCCTTCGGTTTTGCATTATCGCCCAGCGCATTGCCTGGCTTTAATATGAATGTCGACTACTTCGATATTGAAATTGAAGATGCGATCGCCAATATCCCGTCAGATATTATTATAAATCTGTGTGGTACCACTGGCGATGCGCAGTTCTGTGACCTGATTAACCGTGGTCCTAACGGTAATTTGTGGGTTGGCCAGGCCAGTGTAACGGCAACGGATATCAATATCGGTTATCGCGCCACCTCAGGCGTGGATATCGAAGCCACCTATGACTTTGATATCGGCGAAATGGGCGGTATGAAAGTGTCCATGGTGGGAACCTGGTTAGAGAAACTGGATGAGCTGCCACTACCTGGTGCAGACCTTATCGAATGTGCCGGTAAATGGGATCGTAATGCCTGTGGCTCACCGTCTCCTGAATGGCGCCATAACCTCCGCGCAACCTGGAATACGCCTTGGGATGCAACTGTTACTGCAACCTGGCGCTATATGGGTGAGGCGGAAGAGTTAGGTGATCCAGATGTACCTACCACGTTTGATGCTCAGAACTACTTAGATCTGGCAGCCACATGGCAGGCGCATGAGAATGTATCTCTGAGACTGGGTGTTAACAACGTACTGGATAAAGAGCCACCGCTGATGCCTAACGCACCAGCAGGTTCCGGTAACGGTAACACCTTCCCTGGCGCCTATGACGCTCTGGGACGCTATGTATTCGCTGGTGTAAGTCTGACTTACTAAGCGGTATGAGTTAAATACTAAAAGCGGCCTCACTGAGGCCGCTTTTTTTTTGTGTTTAGAAAAATCGCCATCAACCGGGTATGATGCTTGTCAAAAAAGCGGGGGATATCCATGTTGGCAGAAAAAGAACTGAATAGTGTTGTCAGCTTATGTCGGCAAGGTCAGTGGCAATCTGCACTTGCTCTGTGTCTCCGGTGTCACAGAATTGCCGAAGTCCCTCATAAACAGGCCTTTAGTCAACTACTGGCTGATATCTACAGGGCTACAGGGCAGTTTAAGGAAGCTGAAGCTCAACTTAGTGATCTCGCCAGAATCAATCCTGATAGACTTGGTTATACCCAACAGCTTGCCGAGCTGTACAAGCACCAAAAGATGCCTGAAAAAGGGATTAGCTGCTATCAACAGTTTATGCTGAACAACCCTGATAACGCCGATGCCTATTTTAATCTGGCATTGTTATACAAAGAGCAGAGTCGCCCAATTCAGGCTGAAGAGGCCTATAACAAGGCTCTGGCCCTGAATATTGCTCAGCCTGAGGAAGTTCATACGAACTTGGCGGTTTTATATTCTGAGATGCGGCGCGAAGAGGACGCTAAGGTAAGTCTTAAACGTGCTCTGGAAATTAATCCCGATTATGTTCCCGCGCTGTTTAATCTGGCTACCTTATTTGAAGAGTTCGGGGATAAACCTCAGGCGAAACAACAATATCAAAGGTTGCTAAAGCACCAGCCCTCGAATACCGAGGTACTGGCTCGTCTGGTTCAGTGCGACAAAGTACAGCCAGAGCAGGGCGGAATATTGCAACGGCTGACCTCATCGCTGAAAAACAACCCTAATCTTAGTCAATTAGAGCGTGAAGCGGGCTACTTTGCGCTTGGTAAAGGTTACGATGACTTACGAGATTATGCGACGGCCTTTAATTACTACTCACAAGCCAATGCATTGTGCAGCAAAAGGCTTCCCCCCTATAAGGCTGAACAGACAGAGTCTCAGGTAACAACTATTCTGACATCGACTGATAACAACTGGGTGAAGCAGACTCAGACTTCTAGTGATTTTGAACCGGTCTTTATCTGTGGCATGTTTCGTTCAGGCACCACATTGCTTGAACAGATACTCAGCGCACACCCCATGGTGACCAGTGGTGGTGAGTTGAGTGTACTAAAACGCTGCGTAGAGAAAGTGGAGGCTGAGAACACTGAGAAACAGATGACTAAAGCGCAAGTTCTGGAGTTAAGTACCATGTACCAGAAGGGCATAGAGGCACTGTTTCCAGAAGCTAAAATGGTGACCGATAAACGCCCTGATAATTTCTGGCATCTGGGTGTGATTCGCTCTGCCTTTCCCAAGGCGAAAATTATTTGCACTGACAGACATCCATTAGATATTTGTTTGTCAGTGTACTTTCAGCATCTGGGTAATGAATTACCCTACAATGCGAATATGGAACATATTGCGCATTACTATATGCAATATAAAAAGTTGTTGAAACATTTTAAAGAACTGATGCCGGATAACCTGATTTGTGTCGATTATCAACAATTGGTGATGGAGCCGGAAGATACGATGAAGAGGGTATTAGAGTTCTGTGGACTACCCTGGTCAGAGGATTGTATGCAGTTCCATAAGTCCAGTTCTGTAGTCAAAACCGCAAGTGTCTGGCAGGTCAGACAGCCACTGTATATGCACTCTCTTGAACGGTGGCGCAATTACGAAAGTTATTTGTCTGGCGTCAGAGAAATTGTCGCAAGTGAACTTTAAAGTCGCAAAAGAAGCTTTTGAACTGACCAGAAAAACTGGCGATTCTTAGCTGATATTTCGCACAGGTAACCTGACGCCTATTAGTTCTTCAATGCCATGTACAAATTCGTATCCCTGTATTTCATCTTATATCCTCTGATACTGACCACAACCACATTAATGAATTGTAAATGAGCCGCTGGCTGACCTTGACAATTTTATCTGTTCCGTGTGAACATTCGAGGTCGAGCCTTTGGATGAATAAATCCTGCAAAGGCTTCTTACCAAAAGCAGAACCGTTTTTAACGCCCCTCACGAAGGCTAGACCAAGCCTTGGGTGAGGATTCAAGATAAAAAAATTGGTTGGGAACTATGTCCAAAATGAGCAAGAGAAATCTGATTGCTTCTGCCGTTATCAGCGCATTCGCGCTAGGTGGCAGCCAAGTTGTCTCTGCAGACCCACTTAATGATTTGCATAAAGAAGAAGCAAGAATCCATGTGGCTGCAGCGCAATCCCAAAAGAAAATTAACAGCATCTATGAGCAAACCCAGGAATTACTGGCAGAGTATCGTGCTGTTGTCGATGAAACTGAGAACCTCAAGGTTTATAACGACCATTTGGCTCGCCTTGTTGCCGACCAGGAAGCTGGCATTGCCTCGTTACAACGTCAGATTGACGGTATTGAAGGCGTCAAGCGTGGTGTTGTGCCGTTGATGTATCGCATGATCGACTCACTGGAACAGTTTATTGAGTTGGATGTGCCGATCAACTATGACGAACGTATGGATCGTATTGCTCACTTGCGCGAGCTGATGGGTAAATCCAACGTCACCACCTCTGAACAGTTCCGCCAGGTGCTTGAAGCCTACCAGATAGAGAACGAATACGGTTCACGTATCCGCGCTTATCAGGGTGAGCTGGAGCATAATGGTCAGACGATTTCGGCTGATTTCTTTAATCTTGGTCGTACCGCCTTGTTGGCACTGTCTCTGGACCAGAAAAACGCCTGGGTATGGAACAATGATAGTCGCACCTGGGAACAGCTGGGTGATGAGTATCTGAGTTCAGTAGTCAAAGCGGTTCGTATGGCCCGTAAACTGGTGCCTTTCGATATGATTAAATTGCCAATTAAAGCTGCGGAGTAATTCAGAATGAAAACAATATTCAAATCTGTACTACTTACAGCGGCAATGGCTGTAAGTGTTGCACCAGTTCAGGCGGCGACGTCACTGGATCAACTGCTTGAAGAAGTTAAGAAAAACCGTGTATCCGAAGCGCGCATTAATTCACAGCGTGAAGCGGAATTTAATTCTGCCCGTGCCGACAAACAGGCACTGCTGCGTAAAGCTAAATCAGAGCTTAAAGCTGAGCAGGATCGCGGTGACCGTCTGACAAAACAATACGCTGATAACGAAGTGCGTCTGGCTGAGAAAGAACAGGAACTGGATACCGCTACCGGTACCCTTGGTGAAATGTTCGGTGTGGTTCGTCAGGCTTCCGGCGAGGCCTATGGCCGTATCTCCACCTCAATTGTCAGTGCCGAGTATCCCGGCCGAGGCGCTTTCCTTGAAGAGATGTCTTCAGAGTCAAAAGGCCTGCCAAATATTCAGGAGCTGGAAGAGCTGTGGATTGCTCTGCAGACTGAAATGACCGAGTCCGGTAAAGTTTCCCGCTTTGAAACAGAAGTGGTGAGCCTGGATGGTGGTTCAAGTCGCCAGGAAGTGGTGCGCGTTGGTACCTTTAACCTGGTTGGTGAAGAAGGCTACCTGCTGTACAACTCTGAGAATGCTCAGGTGCAACCGCTGGGTCGTCAGCCCGATGGCTACATGCTGAGTGCTGCAGAAGACTTTAAAGGCGCTACATCCGGTATCGCACCTTTCTATGTGGATCCTTCACAAGGTTCCATCCTTGGTCTGCTGACAGCCAAAGCAACATTGTCTGAGCGTTACCATGCCGGTGGTTTACCAGGCTATGTCATCACCGGGCTGTTCATTCTTGGTTTACTGATTGCTTTGTACAAGATTGTTACTCTGACCGTAATGAGTGGCAAGATTCGTTCTCAGCTGAACAACACCTCTAATCCTTCATCTTCTAACCCTCTGGGTCGTATCCTGCAGGTTTATAAAGAGAATAAGGGCGCAGATGTAGAGAACCTTGAACTGAAACTCGATGAAGCCATTTTGCGTGAGTTGCCGAAGATTGAGTCTGGTGTGAATATCATCAAGATTCTTGCTGCCATCGCCCCGCTGTTGGGTCTGCTAGGTACGGTTATCGGTATGATTGCCACCTTCCAGCAGATTACCCTGTTTGGTACCGGTGATCCGAAGATCATGGCGGGCAGTATTTCAATGGCATTGGTAACCACGGCTCAGGGTATTATTGCAGCCTTGCCACTGATTCTGTTACACAGCATCGTAGCGGGTCGCAGTAAGTCTATTATGCATACCCTGGATGAGCAGGCAGCGGGTATCGTTGCTGTCCACGCTGAGGCGGAGAAAGCTTAATATGTTATACCTGATAGAACTCTGGGAATCTGTCAGGGATTTTATCGCTACCGGCGGTGACGTGCTTTATATCGTCGCTGCCGCGCTCTTCCTCATGTGGTTATTGATGATTGAGCGCTATTGGTATGTGTCCTCGGTGTTCCCGAAAGTGATGAAACAGATCATCAATGATTGGGAAAGCCGTAAGGACACCACATCCTGGTATGCGCATAGAATCCGTGAAGCATGGATTTCACAAGCATCAGACAAGCTCAGTGAGAGATTGTTGTTGATTAAAACCTTAGTGGCTATATGTCCTCTGATAGGATTGTTGGGTACAGTGACGGGCATGATTTCAGTCTTTGAAGTTATGTCTGTGCAAGGGACGGGGAATCCTCGTCTGATGGCCGGCGGTATCTCTATGGCGACTATTCCAACGATGGCCGGAATGGTAGCGGCCCTTTCGGGTGTGTTTTTCAGCTCCCGGCTGGAAGCAAAGGTAAAAATTTCCAAAGAGAGATTGGTCGACAGCTTGCCTCATCATTAAAGAGAGAATTATATGGCTCGTAAACAACGTACCGAAGAAGAAGACGCGACTATTGATATGACACCGATGCTCGACATCGTGTTTATCATGCTGATCTTCTTCATCGTCACGACCTCTTTTATTAAAGAGGCGGGTATAGAAGTAAATAAACCTACGTCTGATCAGGCGAGCAGGCAGAAAGCCGCCAACATCTTTATTGCCATAACCGAAGATGGTGATGTATGGATGGACAAGCGTCAGATTGATGTTGAACGGGTCCGTGCAAACTTAGAGCGCCTGTTGGCAGAGCAACCAACCGATGTGGTGATTGTTCAGGCCGATATGGAATCTAATCACGGAGTAGTGGTAGAAGTAATGGATCAGATCAAAGCCGCTGGTATTGATCGGATCTCCATAGCAGCAAAGGAAAATTAATATGCTTCGTCTAATAGTTTCTATACTAATAGGTGCGGCCATTACCTTTGCCTTGTTTGTGTTAATGGCCAAACTCATTGCTAATTCATCGAGACCTGTTGATGAGGCGCCTCCGGCTCCTGTCATTGATATCGTTATGAATGAGCCTGATCAGTCGACACAAACCCGTTCAAGGGTGCCGCCACCGCCGCCACCGCCGCCACAACAGCCTCCTAAAATGGAGCCTCAGGAACCCGATTCGGCAGAGCCTGATGCTGATATGGCATTTAACATGCCAGGTGTGGATGTAAGTGGAGCCTCTGTTGATATTGGTGACCCTGGGTCATTGATGCGCGACGGTGAAGCTACGCCAATTGTCAGAATCGAACCTAAGTACCCAATTGAAGCAGCCAGAGATGGTAAAGAAGGTTGGGTAAGATTATCTTTCACCATTAACGAATTGGGTGGTGTAGAAGATATTCAGGTTATTGATGCTGAGCCAAAACGTATTTTTGACCGGGAAGCCCGACGTGCCCTCAGTCGTTGGAAATACAAGGCAAAGGTTGTGGATGGTAAACCGGTTAAACAGTTTGACATGAAGGTTCAACTGGACTTTACATTGGAGAAATCGTAATGAGATTAACGAAAAATCCAATCACTAAGGTGTTAGCAGTAACCGTGCTGGCGCTGGGTAGTTACTCCACCGGGGTAATGGCTCAGAGTTCTCCGGCCGTCGTGTGTCCTGATTATAAACAGCCTTCCTCCAAGGTTCCAAGCCAGCGAGTGGGCAGAAAGATTCAGGATGCTTTTGAAGCCTACAGTAATGACCTGGTGGATGAAGCCATTTCGATATTGCTTGATATCGATACATCTGATGAGTTCGATCGCGCTTATACAGATCGTTTTGTAGGTAATCTGCTGGCAGCTAAAGAGGGCGAGGCAAAACGTGCTTTGAGCTATCTTGAAGGTGCGGCCAGGAAGAAACTGCTTAACGATACTGAACACGCTAACACGCTCAAACTGGTTGCTGATTTGAATCTTCAGGAAGAAAATTACGCTACCGCAGTAGAGTGGTATAAAAAGTGGCAGGATTTCACCTGTAAGGAAAACCCGGATGTTTACGTACGTATGGCGCAGGCCTATTACGAACTGAAGCAACTGGATAAGATTATTGAGCCGGCAAACAAAGCGATTGCTTTGTACGAAGAGCCCAATAAGAACCCTTACGTGTTGAAAATGACCTCTTACTATGAACGTAAGATGTATCCACAGACGATTGAAGTGGCTGAGGAACTTGTCAGAATGTTCCCGGATACGCCTCAGTGGTGGACTCAGTTAGGCTTCTTCTACATGTTAGTAGAGGACTACAAAAGAGCCTTGTCTACTTTCGAAATGGCGTTAAACCAGGGCTACCTGAAGAAAAAGTCAGAGATCAATGCGTTGGCGCAACTGTATGCGACTAATGACATTCCCTATAAGTCAGCGAAGTTACAGGAGAAATACCTGAAAGAAGGCTTACTGGAAAGGGATGCCTCAAGGTTGTCAGGTATCGCTAATGTCTGGCATCAGGCGAAAGAACTCAAAGAGGCCGCTAACTACTATGGTCAGGCAGCAGCTTTGAGCAATGATCCTGATCATTTCCGCAGACAAGGCAGTTTATTGCTGGCTGCTGAAAATTATAGTCAGGCGATTAGTGCTCTTCAGAAAGCAGTTGACCGTACTCCTGAGAACGAGTCGGGCCGGTTGTATATGGCGATGATGGAAGCGTATTTTTATCAAGGTAAGTTTAAGGAAGCGCACAAATATGTGCAGCTTGCCAAGAAAGATAAGAATACCGCACGCAGCGCAAGAAGCTGGGAGCCGTATATTAAGGATAAAGCCCGTAACCGTGGTATTAGTTTGTAAGAAAAGCCCTTCGGGGCTTTTTTTTTGCTCGTCTCATCCGTGAGACTCTCCCGCTGCGCGGGCCAGCTAAAGCTGTCCTAAAATTCTCCCGGAGTTTTAGTGCTCGTCTCATCCCTGAGACTCTCCCGCTTCGCGGGCCAGCTAAAGCTGTCCTAAAACTCTCCTGAAGTTTTAATGCCCTCTGAACAGCAAAATGCGGCGATGAATGAAATATTTTTTTAGTCACCTTGGTCTATGCTATTGGTAGTGCCAATTGGCCTATGTTTAATAATGAAAAACAGGAAGATAGTGATGAAACAGATTAAAAAAACAGGTATAGCAACAGCGTTGGGCGCAGTAGTAATTGGCTCTTTGAGTCATGTGGCAGTCGCCAACGAGGTCGGGAATTTCGGCATGCAGACTCTTGAGTCTGGTTACATGCAATTCGCCGAAGGTAAAGACAGTGAAGGCAAATGCGGCGAAGGAAAGTGTGGCGGCGATAAAGCCAAAAAAGAAGGCAAGTGCGGCGAAGGGAAATGTGGCGGCGACAAAGCTAAAAAAGAAGGTAAGTGCGGAGAAGGCAAGTGTGGTGGCGACAAAGCTAAAAAAGAAGGTAAGTGCGGCGAAGGAAAGTGTGGCGGCGACAAGGCTCACAAAGAAGGTAAATGTGGCGAAGGGAAATGTGGCGGCGACAAAGCTAAAAAAGAAGGTAAGTGTGGAGAAGGCAAATGCGGTGGCGATAAAGCCAAAAAAGAAGGCAAATGTGGCGAAGCCAAATGTGGTGGCATGAAATAATATAGTGCTGGCTGTTCCGGAAAGGCCGGGCTTTGCCGGCCTTTTTTACGGGAGGAACAATGAGACAACAAGCGAAACAGGTAGGCCTGGGTTTACGTCGTGAAATGCTGGATGAACTGGAAGGTTCCATACCTGAGTGCGTGGACTTCTGGGAAATAGCTCCGGAAAACTGGATACCCCTCGGCGGTGGTTATGCACGAAAACTCAAAACACTTACAACTAAACAGACTTTTAAGACCCATGGACTGTCTCTTTCAATTGGCAGTCCAGATCCTTTAGATATCGAGTTTGTTAAGACTGTAAAGGCTTTCCTCGATCTACATGGCATTGAGGACTACAGTGAACATCTGAGCTATTGCTCTGCAGATGGGCACCTGTATGATCTTATGCCTATACCTTTTACGGAAGAGGCGGTGAAATATGTGGCAGAGAGAGTCACGCTGGTACAGGATATTATCGAGCGTCCCTTGATTCTGGAAAACGTGTCTTACTATGCCGCACCGGGCCAGGAATTGTCGGAGCAGGAATTTACTCTTGGCGTATTGCAGGAGGCAGACTGTCGGTTACTTCTCGACGTAAATAATATCTATGTCAATTCAGTCAACCATGGGTATAACGCAGAAAAGTTTCTAAAATCTATGCCCACTGAACGCATTGCTTATGCTCATATTGCAGGCCACTACAACGAGGCTGACGATCTCATCGTTGATACTCATGGGGCCGATGTCATTGAGCCGGTGTGGGACCTTCTGGATATGGCCTATGATCATCACGGTGTATTTCCCACTTTACTTGAGCGTGATTTCAATATCCCGCCAATGGATGTTTTATTACAGGAGGTCCGCAGAATTGGGGCTTTGCAGGAAAAGCATATTCCAGCAATGGGGAAAAGAGCCTGATGCGAGATTTTCATCAGCTACAACAACAATTCGCGCAACACCTGAAGAACCCGGAGACCTGTGCCCCCCCACCAGATCTGGAAAGCAGGCGAATGGCTATTTATCGCGACCTGTTCTTCAATAATATTCTTGGTTTTCTTGGGAATGGCTTCCCGGTGCTGCAATCACTGTATGAGCAGGATCAGTGGTTGAAACTATGCCGTACTTTTTATCATCAGCATCACTGTCGTTCCCCCTATTTTGTTGATATCAGCAAAGAGTTTGTCGAGTTCCTGGCGAATGAATATCAGGTTGTTTCCTCCGATCCTCCTTTTCTGGCAGAGCTGGCCCATTATGAGTGGGTTGAACTGGCAATCAGCACAAGTAAGGATGATCTCTCAGGAGATTACTGGGATGGGGAAGGGGAGTATCACAGAGTTCAGGTATCTGAACTGGCTTGGGTATTGAGCTATCAGTTTCCCGTTCACCGAATCTGTCCTGACTTCCAGCCGCTGCAGGCCAGTGGTCCTTACTTTTTTGTTGTTTGCAGAGACAATCAGGATCAGGTGTGTTTTACCGAGATCGATCAGGTTAATGCCTTTATGCTTAACCATATTGAACAACAGGGGCCTCTGCAATTCGATACTTTGTTGAGTGCCATGGAACAGGCGATGCCGCAATTTCCTCCGCAACAGTTACATCAACAGGTTAAACAGGCCGTTGAGTCTTTGTTACAAAAGCAGGTATTGTTGACTAATTCTTAACGGCATGACGCTTAACGCCTATCAATTCAACTGGCTTTGGATTAAAATTTGCGGCTGTTGTTTATCAAGGTAAAGCATTATGCATCAAGATAAAGAATTCAAAGATCCTTTCAACATGAAATACTTTCTGGCAGTGCTGGTGGTGTTACTGGCCCTGCCTTTGTTGCATGTCATACTGGCCTGGGGTGTTTATTATTTCTGAAAACTCCAAAACCGAATACAGGCAGGGTGTATGAGCGCAGAGTATATTAAGTCTGTGATTACCACTGTACCGGATTATCCCCGACCGGGCGTTCAGTTTCGCGATGTGACCTCGGTAATGCAGGATAAAAAGGCCTTCGCCAGCTGCATTGATCTGTTGGCTGAGCATTACCAGAGCCATCAGTTTGACAAGATAGCCGGTACCGAAGCCAGGGGGTTTATATTTGGTGCACCTCTGGCCAAGGCGCTTGGCGCCGGTTTTGTGCCTGTACGTAAGTTTAATAAGTTACCCAGGGCGGTGATTCAGCAAAGCTATGAACTGGAATACGGCTCAGATGTTTTAGAGTTGCATAGAGATGCCATAGGCAGTAATGAAAAGGTGCTGTTGCTGGATGATCTTTTAGCGACAGGGGGCACGATGCTGGCAACGGCAACCTTGGTTCGCCAGCTTGGTGGTATTGTTGAGCATGCAGCCTTCGTGATTAACCTGCCTGATCTCGGTGGTGCAGCGAAGCTATCAGAACAGAAAATCAACTGCCATTTTTTGTGTGAGTTCGAGGGAGATTAACAGACTCAATGAGTTATCAGGTTCTTGCTCGTAAATGGCGCCCCGCAAACTTTGCTCAACTGGTTGGGCAAGAGCATGTCGTCAGTGCTATTTCTAATGCGTTGGACAATGATCGCCTTCATCACGCGTATCTGTTCACGGGGACCCGGGGGGTCGGAAAAACCACCATTGCGCGGATCTTCTCTAAGAGTCTCAATTGTGAACAAGGCCAGAGTGCAAATCCGTGTGGCCAGTGCTCAACCTGCAAGGAAATAGATGCCGGCAGTTTTGTTGATTTACTGGAAATTGATGCGGCATCACGCACTAAAGTAGAAGACACCCGTGAACTGTTGGATAATGTTCAGTACCGTCCTACTCACGGGCGCTTCAAGGTCTATTTGATCGATGAAGTGCATATGCTCTCCAAACACAGTTTTAATGCGCTGCTAAAAACCCTGGAAGAACCCCCTCCGCATGTGAAGTTTCTGCTGGCGACCACCGATCCGCAAAAGCTCCCGGTAACCATTTTATCGCGTTGCCTGCAGTTTAATCTCAAGGCACTGTCAAGAGAGCAGATTACACAGCAGTTAAAGCATATCCTTAGCCAGGAGTCCTTTGAGTTTGATGCTGAGGCGTTGGCCCAGATTGCCCGCGCAGCCCAGGGGAGTATGCGCGATGCACTGAGCCTTACTGATCAGGCCATTGCTCAGGGGAATGGCCAGGTATCGGTGCGTGTGGTTGTGGAAATGCTGGGCCTGATGGATAAAAATCAGGTGCTGAAATTGTTGCACAGTGTCATAAAAGGCGAGTCTGAAAAAGTACTGCAACAAGTAGATGAGCTCTCCTTTCAGGCTCCTGACTATGGCCAGTTGTTGGCTGAAATACTCAGCTTACTGCATCAGATAGCCCTGACACAATTGGTGCCAGACAGTTGTAAACTGGAGACGGTGACAGCAAGGGCTATATATCAGTTGGCTAAAGGCCTTGATCCGGAGCAGGTACAACTGCTCTATCAAATAGCCCTGCAGGGGCGAAAAGATCTGCCTTACGCCGCAGATGGCCGGGCTGGCCTGGAAATGACCCTGTTAAGAATGCTGGCCTTCACTCCTTCATCTCAAAAAAAAACACTGGCAGAAATTGAGCAGCTGATGCCGGATAGCCCTAGTGGCTCATCGCAATCGCCACAAGCGCCTGAGACAAAGGAAGATGTTGAACAACTGGAAGCGCAACAACAACAAATATGGCAGCAGGCTGAACAATTGCATCCTTCCAGGGTTGAACAAACTGAACAGAATAATGATGCTGTGTTCCCAGAGCCAGAGCCAGAGCCAGAGCCAGAGCCAGAGCCAGAGCCAAATTTAAGCAGAACAGAACAACTACTGGCGCTGAGGAAAAAGCTGCGCAGCGAATCACAACAACAGGTCCAGGCTGAACAGGCTGACAAGAAAACACCCTTCAGATTCCCGGGTGATGTCACCAGGTCTGCAGAGATAGTCTCACCGGATGCTAAGCATCAACAGGGAACCGTTTCAGAGCAACAAGCCGGGCACAACAACCCAGCTGTAAAAGCACCTGAGGTTCACCAGGCTGGTACTGACATACTCAGAGGGGGGCAGTCCTTCGCATCTGAATATGAATCTCCGCCGCCCTGGGACGATGACGCCATTGAACAGTTTGATTCTGAACCTGCGCCGGAGCAGGATATAACACTGTTTTCTGAGAACACGTCAACGTTACTCAATGACCCTGGCCTGCGAGAAAAAGCAGAAGGCGAACCTGAACGCGCTGTCGTATCACAGGCAGATGCCGGGCCAACGGATAATGAATACATCGCGCCCGTTGCTGAAGAGCCTGGCGGGCAATTGACTGAACCTGACTCACCAGAGTCAGACAAAGAGAATGTCAGGCAGTTACAGGGCGAGCTGGAAACAGATGCGATACTGGCCGAATACCAGCAAGAAGATGAAGCCGTGCTGAAGGTTGATATGCAGATTCCGGTATTTGTGGGTGAGCAGGAAAAAGTACTTCATGCCTCACAAATTGACAGCTGGAGCCAGCTTATTGAGAAAATGCCTGTCAGTGGCCTGATCAAGCAATTAGCCTTGCACAGTCGTTGCAATATCTCCGGTAATCGCGTCAGGCTGACCTTGCAGCAAAGCAAGCAACATCTTTACACGCCATCGGCACATCAGCAATTGGCGGAGGCGCTGGAACAGGCTTTGGGCCATGAGATTGAAATGCAGGTTGAACAAGGAGAGCCTGTTAATACGCCTTTTGCTCTGGGTGTCGAGATTAAAAAGGTGCGCCAACGGTTTGCCGAGCAGATCCTGGACTCCGATGAAGGCGTAACCCTGTTAAAAAATGAATTTGGTGCGTCACTGGTGGCGCAAAGTATTGTACCCAGATAATACTCTGTCTATGAGGTTATCCGGGTATAGAGAACACAACAGGCACAGCGTGCTGATATAGAAAGAGGTAATTATGTTTAAAGGCGGAATGGGTAATATCATGAAGCAGGCCCAGCAGATGCAGGATCGCATGCAGCAGGCCCAGGAAGAGCTGGCGGATCTTGAAGTGACAGGTGAAGCAGGTGCTGGATTAGTTAAGATTACAATGACCTGTAATCATAATGTACGCAAAGTCGAAATTGATCAGAGTCTGATGGAAGATGATAAAGATATGATCGAGGATCTGGTTGCTGCGGCCACTAACGATGCAGTAAGGCGCATACAGGAAACAACCAAGGAAAAAATGTCATCTGTGACGGGCGGCATGCCACTGCCTCCGGGTATGAAAATGCCGTTTTAAGGCGTTTCATTGAGCTTCTTTATGGCATTATGACAGGTTCATAATGCCTGCTTAATTTAGTCATCAGACAGAAAAGTGCATGAAATTCAGTCCATTACTTAATGAACTTATTACCAGCCTTAAGTATTTGCCGGGCGTGGGTCAGAAAACAGCTCAGCGTATGGCATTTCAGATGCTCGAACGAAATCGTGACGGTGCGCTGGCCCTGTCTGATGCCCTGCGAAATGCCATGGAGCATGTGCAACATTGTGCGCAATGCCGTACTTTTACCGAATCTCGGCTTTGCGATATCTGTGCCAGCCCGAAACGTCAGCAAGCTGGTGTCCTCTGTGTGGTGGAAAGCCCACAGGATGTCATGGCCGTTGAGCAAACCAGTGAATTCAAAGGGCTGTACTTTGTGTTGATGGGGCATTTGTCACCTATTGATGGCATCGGGCCGGCCGAAATTGGTCTCGATAATCTTGCCCAGATGCTGGATGACAACCCCGTTGAGGAAGTGATTCTTGCCACTAACCCTACGGTGGAGGGTGAGGCAACGGCGCATTATATTGCCCAGATGTGCCGTTCAAGAGATATCAAAGCCAGCCGCATTGCTCATGGGGTTCCGGTGGGCGGCGAGCTGGAATATCTGGACGGTTCGACCCTCACCCATGCGTTCTCTGGTCGCAGAATATTGTAATTTCTGTTGCAGCCATTGATTTTCTCTACTTAATCCCTATCTCCTAGTTCGAGTCATTTTTTTCAGTCTGCTGCAAGGGCCAGTGCGCCTGAGTGGCAGTATTACACGAACCAGGAGAGTTGAGTTTATGGCCGAAACAGCCCATAAAGAAACCCATGGCTTTCAGACTGAGGTAAAGCAATTACTTCAGCTGATGATCCATTCCCTTTATTCGAACAAAGAAATTTTTCTGAGGGAGCTGGTCTCTAATGCCGCTGACGCCTCAGATAAGCTGCGCTTTAAAGCTTTGTCTGATGATAGCTTGTATGAGAATGATGGTGAACTACGCGTTCGCTTGTCGGTGGATAAAGATGCCGGCACTGTGACCATTTCTGACAATGGTATTGGTATGACCCGGGATGATGTTATCGAACATCTGGGGACTATTGCCAAATCAGGAACGGCTGAATTTTTTAGTAAACTTTCTGGTGATCAGGCCAGGGATTCCCAATTGATCGGTCAGTTTGGTGTGGGTTTTTACTCTGCCTTTATTGTCGCAGATAAGGTAACTGTGCGGACCCGGGCGGCGGGTCAGGAAGCCGATCGCGGTGTGGAATGGCAAAGTGAAGGCGAAGGCAATTTTACGGTTGCTGATATTGATAAGCCCGAACGCGGTACTGATGTCATCTTGCATCTGAAAGAAGATGAGAAAGAATTTCTCGATGACTGGCGTTTGCGTTCGATCATCGGAAAGTACTCTGACCATATTAGTGTTGCCGTACAGATGTACAAAGAAGAAGTGCCAGAACGTGATGGTCCTGATGGTGAAAAGATCGCTGCGGAGCCTGCTCACTGGGAAACCATTAACAAAGCAACCGCTCTGTGGACCAGGGATAAATCAGAAGTTTCCGATGAGGAATACAAAGAGTTCTACAAGCATATTTCTCATGATTACGGCGATCCTCTGTTGTGGTCTCATAATAAAGTTGAGGGTAAAACTGAATACACCAGTTTGTTATATGTGCCCGCTAAGGCACCCTTTGACATGTGGAACAGAGAGCAGAAACACGGTCTGAAACTCTATGTACAACGCGTCTTTATCATGGATGACGCAGAACAATTTATGCCCACGTATCTGCGTTTTGTAAAAGGCGTACTGGACTCTAATGATTTGCCGTTGAATGTGTCCCGGGAAATTCTGCAGGACAATCGTATTTCACAGGCTATGCGCCAGGGTTGTACCAAAAAAGTGCTGCAGATGCTCGAACGGATGGCTAAGAACCAACCTGAACAATACCAGAGTTTCTGGCAAGAGTTCGGGAATGTACTTAAAGAAGGGCCTGCAGAAGATTTCAGCAATAAGGAAAAAGTCGCCGGGCTGCTTCGCTTTGCCTCGACGGAAGATGATAGTTCTGAGGAAAAGGTGTCTCTGGATGATTACATCGAGCGCATGAAGGAAGGCCAGGACAAGATCTACTACATTACTGCAGACAGCTATGCCGCAGCGAAAACCAGTCCTCATCTGGAGATTTTCCGCAAGAAAGGCATTGAAGTGTTGTTGATGTCAGAGCGGATCGACGAGTGGTTGATGTCACATCTTACCGACTATAAGGAAAAGTCATTCCAGTCGATCACGAAAGGTGATCTGGATTTAGGCGAACTGGAAGACGAAGAGAGTAAGAAAGCCCAGGAGCAAGCTGAGAAAGACGTTGAAGGTTTGACAGAGCGGGTTAAAAAGGCACTGGGTGATAAAGTCAAAGATGTGAAGCTGAGTCATCGTTTGATTGACTCTCCTGCCTGTGTGGTGGCTGATGATCAGGGAATGAGTACACAGATGGTTAAACTGATGCAGGCGGCAGGCCAGCCGGTGCCGGAGGTGAGCTATCACTTTGAAGTAAACCCTGAGCATGCGTTGATTAAAACCCTGGCCAATATTCAGGATGAAGACAGGTTCACGCAACTGACCGACATTCTATTTGACCAGGCATCACTGACAGAGCAGGGCAGTATGAAAGACCCTGCCAGCTATGTGAACAAGGTCAACCAGCTACTGGTAAGCCTGGTAAAGTAAAGTTTTAAAAAAGCTGAACAAACGGGCCTTCGGGCCCGTTTTTACTGTCAGGAACGGTTTAATCCCGATATAACGAGAGAAGTAGACCTCGCAGAGTCGCTAAGTCGCAAAGGTTTTAAAGCGCGACGTTGTAGCTATCTTCGTGCTCTTCGAGCCCTTCGTGGTTTAAGGCTTTTCGACCACGAAGCGCACGAAAAAAATACAAAACACACACATAGCCTACGCCTGATGACAATCAGGGGCAGCGGAAGAGTCACACTATGGTCGGATATGCACCAATACCGTGCCTTTTCGCCTTGTCAGCTCAGGGCTTAATGTGTAAAGTCCGTCTTTGTTTAATATTCATCTAACTTTAACAGACCAGTAAGAGGACCAGGTATGCGCATTATTTTGCTTGGCGCTCCCGGCGCAGGAAAGGGTACCCAGGCCCAGTTTTTAATGGGTAAGTTTGGTATTCCGCAAATATCCACCGGGGATATGTTAAGAGCAGCGATAAAGGCGGGCACAGAACTTGGCCTGGAAGCGAAAAAGATCATGGACGAAGGTAAGCTTGTCTCTGATGAGCTGATTATTGGTCTGGTAAAAGAGCGTATTGCTCAGGCCGATTGCGAAAACGGTTTTCTGCTTGACGGGTTCCCCCGCACTATTCCTCAGGCTGATGCGATGCAGGACCAGGGTATTAATGTGGATCATGTAATCGAGTTTGATGTGGCAGACGATGTGATTGTTTCCCGTATGGCGGGTCGTCGTGTACATCCGGCTTCAGGTCGCGTTTATCATATTGAACACAACCCACCCAATGTCGCCGGTAAAGACGATGTTACCGGTGAAGACCTGGTGGTCCGCCCCGATGATCAGGAAGAAACTGTACGCAAACGCCTGGCCATTTACCATGAGCAGACCAAGCCACTGGTTGACTATTATCAGCAACAAGCAGAAAAGGACAAATGTGCCTATCATAAAGTTGATGGTACTAAGCCGGTAGAGCAGGTTAGTGAAGAGTTGAGCAAGCTGCTCGATTAAAAATAACAGACTGCATTGGCAGAGCTCTGAATACAGATAAAAAACGCCGGTACTGGATCACTCCTACCGGCGTTTTGTTTTTAAAGCTGTCAGCCAGCAGCTATCAGACACAACTGTCATCCTGATGGCAATCAGGATCTGTTTACGCCTGGTGTGGGATGAAAGACATAATTATGATCTCGCAGAGGCGCAAAGCCGCAGAGGATTCAAAAACGGGACAATTGATCTCCCTGCGCCTTAGCGAGAGAAATAATCTTTTTAGAAGGAGATACAGATGCAAGGGGTTTACCCGTCAGGTTCAGATAACAGTCCGGCCATTGTCATGCTGCACAGCTCAATGAGCAGCGCGCGCCAGTGGCGAGCACTGACTGCGTTGCTTGAAGCAGATTACCGGGTAGTGAATCTGGATCTGTTTGGCTATGGCGAGGGGCCCGATGCAGAAGATGCCGGGTCTTTTAGCCTGTCAACAGAAGCCCGCCGGGTGATGCAGGTGTTGGATGAACTGGAGATAGCGCACTTTCACTTGCTTGGCCATTCTTATGGCGGTGCTCTGGCTCTGAAACTCGCCTTAGAGCAGAATCAGAGGGTTACATCTCTGATGTTGTTTGAACCAGTGGCGTTTCACCTGCTGGATAAAGACAATCCCGCCCGCCAGGAGGTCGAGGGGCTGGCTTCAGATATGTCACGCAAAGCAGCAAGTGAAGCTGCACAGGCGTTTGTGGATTATTGGAACGGAGCAGGATATTTTGCCGGTTTACCGCAGCAGATGCAGGCGCTGTTTTCACAGCAGGTAAATAAGCTAAAGTTAGATTTTCAGGCGTTGTTAGGAGAGACCTATACACCGGAGAAGTACGCAAAAATTGAACAGCCCGTGTTATTAATGACGGGTAAAAACAGTCGCCAGTCCGCTCACGCGGTGGCTGCTGTTATTGCTCACCAGCTTCCCAGGTTAACGGCCAGACCTGTGTCTGGTGGCCATATGGCGCCAATCACTCATGCAGAAGAGGTCAACAACCTGATACTAGAGTTTCTGGTGCAGAAATAAAAAACGGGCGATGCTATCGCCCGTTTACGTCCAGGGAAGGACTCACTCATGATTACTGTTTAGCCACTATCCTCTCGCCCGCGATGGCAAGCGAGAGTCTACAGCCTATGAGTTTTCCAGCAGTTGACTGCCGATTTCTATTTTCCTGGGCTTCTTCGATTCAGGAATAACCCTTTCCAGATCAATATGCAGCAGTCCATTTTTCAAATCGGCCGCCAGCACTTTGACATGGTCGCCTAACTGGAACTTGCGTTCAAAGCTACGCTCTGAAATTCCTTTGTGAAGGAATTTTCGCTCCTGATCTTTTTCCTGAGCAGGCTTGTTGCCGGTAACCTGAAGGGTATTTTCTTCAACCTGAATCTCCAGCTCTGATTCATCAAACCCGGCGATGGCCATGGTAATACGGTATTTATCCTCTCCCAGCAATTCTACATTGTAGGGTGGGTAAGAGGGTTGTTTCTCGTTACGAGAGGCAGCATCAATCATGGATGCAAGGTGGTCAAAACCGATAAAAGAACGGTAAAGTGGAGAGAGATCTATATTGCGCATAATCATATCCTCATCAAGCAATATGGTTTCGGGCAGTTGCCCTGTTGTGCCCCGATTATTCGGCGGCGGTTAATGTCGACCCTTTCGGCATCGACAATTCTTATATAGGGCTAATGAATTGGGTTTCAATACGTAATGGAAAATTTTTTTAATGGTGCGTTCAAACAACTATCAGGTGATATTGGATTTCTGGTTCGGTGACATCCGTGATGAACTGGCAGCCAGAGAGAAACAGAAAATGTGGTACGCCTCTTCCGGGCAAACCGATGACGTTATTCGCCAGCAGTTCGCTGCAACACTGCAACGGGCGGACAAGGGAGAGTTGGATCATTGGGCTGAAACAGCCAGGGGATGCCTGGCACTGATTCTGCTCTTCGACCAGTTCAGTCGTAATGTTTATCGCGGTAAGCCCGAAGCCTTTGCCTTCGACGATAAAGCTCTGACTTTATGCTACGAGGGAATAACCTGCGGATACGATAAGCATCTTACTCTGGTTGAGCGGTTGTTTTTTTATCATCCACTTGAGCACGCAGAAGAGATACAGGCGCAGCAACAATCCGTAGCCATGTTCGCTCAGTTGATGGAGGCATATCCTGATGACCCGCAACATCAGGCGGCACAGAATGCCTATAAGTATGCGCTGGAACACCGTGATATTATTCAGCAGTTTGGTCGTTTTCCTCATCGGAACAGGGTGTTGAATCGCAGGTCTTCCTCAGAAGAGCAGGCTTATCTGCAAGGTGGTGGTAAGCGTTTTGGGCAGTAGCCGTTAATGTGTTTGTATTTTGGCGGAAGCCAACCCGGATTGCTATATCGGTTAAAATACAACATGATGAAGGAGTGTTAATTGAAATAGTGCCGGAGGCACCTTAGCAACGAATATGAAAACCTTCTCATGTCAGTGCGGTAATACCTTACATTTCGCCAACACCCGTTGCGTTAATTGTGGGCTGATGCTCGGTTTTCTTCCCGATGACCGCCAGCTCAGTGCGTTTACAAAAAACCGCAATGGATATTGGCAAGCATCGAGCAATGGGCGCGCTTATCGTCAGTGTAAAAATTATCATATGTACGATGTGTGTAACTGGATGGTGCCTTATGAAGATACCAATGAGTTGTGCACCTCTTGCCGCATGACCCAGACGATCCCTAACCTGGACCAGCCAAATAATAAGTTACTCTGGTTTCGGATGGAGCAGGCAAAACGCCGCTTGTTATATACGTTGTATAAGCTTGAATTGCCGGTGATATCAAGGCAGCAGGATCCTAATCAGGGTCTGGGTTTCTCCTTCATGGAAGATCAGACTGAAGACGAATACGGCAATGAACTGACGGTAAAAAACTTTGTTACCACCGGGCACAATGCCGGAGTGATTACCCTTAATCTGCGCGAAGCCGAGCACAGTTCAAGGATGAAGGTGCGTGAAGAGATGAATGAACAATACCGCACTTTGGTAGGGCATTTTCGGCATGAATCGGGTCATTACTATTGGGACCGATTAATTAAAAACAGTGGCTGGCTGGAAGAGTTCCGAACTTTATTTGGTGACGAGCGACTGGACTATACGCTTTCTTTGCAGAACTATTATGCTCAGGGGCCTTCTGTTGACTGGCATAAAGTGTGGATCAGTGCGTACGCCAGCATGCACCCCTGGGAAGACTTTGCTGAGAGCTGGGCCCACTATCTGCATATGGTGGACACGCTGGAAACTGCCAGTGATTTTGACTTCAGTGTTTCCTCTCATCAGGTTATCAACCCGTTGCAGCAGCTGCCACAAAGTGATGAAGCAAAAAATGAAGCGCACTTTAATCAGTTGTTTAATGACTGGTGCCGTCTGACGGCTGTATTAAACGCCCTTAATCGAAGCATGGGCCTGGATGATGCCTATCCCTTTGTGATTTCCACTATGGCGACCGATAAACTTCGTTTTGTACATAAAGTCATCGGTGCCGCAAATACAACTAACATCGGATAAGGGCTGTTAGTTGTCTTTTTCCCAGTCGAACCTCGGCAGACCTGAGAAAGCCTGACGTAGTCCCTCATTCCACTGCTTCTGTAGTGATTTGTACATGGGGCTGAACGCCGCGTACTTACTGTGCCAGACCGGTTCAATGTTGTTGTTGGTGTGGATCGCCAGTTCAATGGGTAAACCCACGCTGATGTTACTGCGCACGGTGGAGTCGAGTGACACCATCGCACAGCGCGCCGCGTCTTCCAATGAGGTTGTTGGCGTAATGATCCGATCCAGTATGGGCTTTCCATATTTGTTTTCGCCTATCTGCAGATAGGGGGTATCTTCCGAGGCACTTATGTAATTGCCTTGCGGATAAATCATATAGATTTCACAGGCTTTACCATTAATCTGGCCGCCGAGAATAAAACTGGCTTCAGCGCTGGCATTGCTTTTTTCAAGGGCAGGCGCATGCAGTTGTTGTTCTCTCTGACTCAAGGTACCGATGTAGCTGGCAAGGTCATACAGGTGTTTTCCTTTGCGCAGGTTAAAGGCAGCGTCGGGATCTTCAAGATCTGACTGTATGGCGTTGACCACAGCCTGCGAGGTGGCCAGGCTACCTGCTGTCAGCAATACAAGACTGCGTTCTTGTGGCCACACAAACCGGTGCATTTTGCTATATGTTGCCACATAGTCAACACCGGCATTAGTGCGGGAGTCGGACGCAAATACCAGTCCTTTGTTAACGCTAATCGCCAGACAATATGTCACAGGTTACCTCTAATAAGACATGCCGTTGAGAGCATAAATGGATACCAGCGGCATTTTCCCTTTAGAGGATAGTAAAGACAATCATTTTTGCATTCTGCCTGTTAACTGCCAGTATCTATACTGTGTACCGTTTCAAGTTAAGGTTGATTCACAAAAGGAGAGTGCCGGTATGGCGATTCGCTGGGGAAACTACAAGGTCAGCAATCTTTACGATGAATTGATGAGGGCGTCGGGAAAGCCAAGGGTTGCTGCCGAGACAATATGCAGCTACTTACGTGGTCTGAACGATAAAGATCTCGAAGAATATAAGGCGGCTGCGGAATCTGCGATACATGTCATGGGCATCAGCTTCAGGGTTTATCATGAAGACGAAGGCTCCATCGACCGGGCATGGCCATTTGATATCATTCCAAGGATCATTGATAAGCGAGAGTGGCTGGAGATAGAAGCAGGCCTGAAGCAACGGGTCAAAGCTTTGAATATGTTTATTGATGATCTGTATAACGATCAGAAAATTGTTAAAGACGGTATTTTCCCGGCCGATCTGCTCGAAAAATCTAAAAACTTTTTACCCCAGTGCAAAGGCGTAAAACCTCCACTCGGTATCTGGGCGCATATCTGCGGTTCTGATTTAGTCAGAGACAACAAGGGTAAAGTGTACGTCCTCGAAGATAATCTGCGTGTTCCTTCCGGTGTCTCGTATATGCTGGAAAACCGTCAGGTGATGAAACGTGTCTTTCCGGAGATGTTTGAGCAGTACAATATTTTACCTGTGGATGACTATCCGTCGCACCTTTACGACACATTGTGTGAGTTATCCCCGCGCGATATTGAACAACCGGAGATCGTGGTGCTGACGCCCGGCATTTTCAATTCAGCCTATTTTGAGCATGCGTATCTTGCCCAGCAAATGGGAGCAGAACTGGTTGAAGGACGAGATCTGTTTGTAGATGAAGAAGATGTTGTCTATATGCGCACCATTGAAGGGCCGGCGAGGGTGGATGTGATATATCGTCGTATCGACGATCACTTTATCGACCCTGAGGCATTTAATCCCGAATCGATGCTGGGGGTGCCGGGGCTGATGCGCGCCTGGAAGGCCGGCAATGTGGCACTGGCTAATGCACCAGGTTCTGGCGTGGCAGACGATAAGGTCGTTTATGCGTTTGTTCCCGATATTATTCGTTACTATCTTAACGAAGAACCGATTATTTCGAATGTACCGACGTACAAGTGCATAAACAAAGATGAGCGGGACTATGTTCTGGAAAATATTCAGAACATGGTGGTCAAGCCGGCTAATGAGTCAGGTGGTTATGGCATGCTTATCGGCCCTCACAGTACCAAAGCCGAATGTGAAAAATTCAAACGCCTGATACGTCGGGACCCCCGTAATTATGTAGCTCAGCCGATGCTGATTCTGTCTACCGCCCCTACTTTGATTGATAACAAGGCTGAGCCCCGACATCTGGATTTACGTCCTTTTGTTCTCAGCGCTAAGGACATTCAGGTGACCACCGGCGGGCTAACCCGCGTGGCATTGCGCAAAGGTTCAATTGTGGTCAATTCCTCTCAGGGCGGCGGCAGCAAAGACACCTGGATAGTGGATATGGAGTCATAGTTATGTTATCTCGTGTAGCAAGCAGTATTTTTTGGATGGTCAGGTACCTTGAGCGTGCGGAAAATACCGCCAGGCTCATCAATGTAAACTCGCATCTGTTGCTCGATATTCCGAGTTCAGTAAAGCTGGGCTGGGAGCCGATTATCGACATTCTGTCTGTCAGAGAGGATTTCCATGAGCATTATGAGCAGGCCGACGAACGCAGTGTCGTTAAATATATGGTCGCAGACAGTTATAATCCCGGGTCAATTATCAGCTCTATCACCGCGGCCAGAGAGAACGCCCGCACCGTTAGAGAAATCATTCCCCGCGAGTGCTGGGAACAAATAAACGCACTGTACCTGACGGCAAAGAGCAACAGCCAGTCTGCGTTGACCCGGCGCCATCGTTACGAGTCTCTGATTAGTGTTATTCGTGGCAATCAAACCATTACCGGTATGCTAGCGGGCACCATGACTCATGACGAGGCTTATGCCTTTTTGCGGATGGGCCGTAATCTGGAGCGGGCTGATATGACCACCCGTATTATCGACGTGCGATCGGCCAATCTGTTGCGGGAACTCAGTCACGAACAACCGGCATTTGAGAATATTCAGTGGATGGGGGTGCTCAAATCCCTGTCGGCATACCAGATGTACAGGCGTGAAATGCGTTTGCGTATTAGTCGTGCTGACGTGCTCAGGTTTTTGTTACTTGAGCCGCGTTTCCCCCGTTCTCTTTGCCATTCACTGGAACAGGTGAAAAGCTGTTTGCAGGAGTTGCCAGGTCACGAGAATGTGATTGTGCCAATTGACGCGTTAAGCAAACAGTTGCGCCAGGCCAGCCCGCAATCGCTGAAACAGGAAAAACTGCATGACTTTATTGATGATATGCAACTGGGCCTGATCAAGATTGCTCAGGGAATTGGCGATACCTATTTTTAGCCCCGGTTCCGGGTGTTTATGCGGGCGGATCGATCGCCCCGCCGATACTGCCATTAACGCGGAACCATCCGGCGATACTGTATCGGTCTCGCCGGGCGGGTTTCACCTCATGAGGAAAGCGCTCGCTGAGGAAAATCAGCATCTGACCGAACAGCGGTGTCACTGCCAGGAAGGGGTGGCTATTACCCCGCTCATACATCAGCAACTCACCTTCATCGGCGCGACTCCAGCCCGGATTCAGGTAGTATACGGTGCTTAATACCCGGTTGGTCCTGCCTTTAAACGCATCCAGGTGCTTTTTGTAAAAATCCCCCGGGCCGTAGTGAGCAAAATGGCATTCATAATCAAACAGACCCATAAAAAGACGGCGGTTGAGCGCCATGCGCAGTTCTTCCATCAGCATAAGAAACTCTTGCTGGGCTGCCGTCTGCCCTTTAAGCCAGTGTATGGCATCGGTGCGTACAAACTGATTTTGCTGCTGCTGTAATTCACGCCCGATACCCGCAGGTTCAAAGTGATACGGGTTAAGCTGATGTACTTCTGTAAGCAACGTCTGGGCAAGATTTATGGGGAACAGAGCGGGCGTCAGGCAATAACCTTTTTCATTCAGGTCATTGGCGAGCTTGTCCAGAACATCACTGGTGAGTCCCTGTCGGGGAAGTGTAACAGCAGTCAAATTGGTGACACGTCGGATTCAGATAGTGCTTTTTACGCTGCTTTGACAGGTTTGTCATCAACTATAGTGTTCAGTGATGAAGATAGGTCTCTACACGTTGACGCACGAGTGATGCGAATGCCTTGCGCCCGTTGAGTTTAAACTCCTCACAGATCTGTTGCTGCGACTGATGTTGCAGGCTATAGCGTATCAGCGCCCGGGTGCCATTATCTGCGGGTACAGTCTGCTGACATAACCACAGGCTCAGCTGCTGCAATTGCACAAATACGCTATCGGGTGCACCAATGCCCTTGCTAAACCGGCTCAGCTTCTGAATATCACCGTCGGAAATGGGGTCCATTGCAGGAAATTGCAGCACAATATGTTGTACCAGGTCGGGATCTAAAGCCCTAAAAAAAACGGGTAACAGTGCAATAAACTCCCGTTGAAATTCCTTCAGCAGAGCAGGCAGACTATTCCGGGCGTTATCTGATAATGCCAGCAGTACGACCATGCTATGCTCACCACTGGCCATATCCTGTTTCAGCCCCAGTCTGCAGGGCACAAAGTCGTTTTTTTGCCAGAACCCCATCAGCTGGCCGGTTGCGCCAAATGAACTGCCAATCATGTCAAAGTCCTGGGCTTTGGCATATTGCCTGAGTTCAACAAGACAATGACTACCGAGCCCCTGTTGCCAATATTCTGGTGTGACCGCGATACGCACAATACGTAAATAGCGCAAACCGGCCAATGTACTGTCATTCAGCCAATGGCTCAGATTCTGCGCCAGCAGATGGCCCTGAACGCGGCGTTTGCCCAGGGTAATATCAGTGTAAAGAGGACTGAGCCTGTCCCCCCCTTCTTCGTCGGCTAATATCGCAGCGATGATTTTGTCCTCAGTCTTTAATACAAAAAGCCGGCTTTGCGGTGCATCTAAAAGGCGCACCAGATCATCAGGGCTGGTCTGATAGTGGGCGTTGATTAACAGCTCAAATAGCTGATGCAATAATTCCGGCTGTTTAATCAGTTTATCTGGCTGAAGTTGCAGGAATTCGAGCGTATCGGTATTGATGGGCGATACATCCGACTGCCTTTTAGTGCTGTCCATCAGCATCACCTTAAACCAGAAGTTTTCCAGACAGTCGCCCTGTTGAAAGCGTACAGGTTGATTGAGGTGCAGATAACGGGCCTGCGGACGCAGCTTCTGCAACACAGGCTTAAAGCGCAGTTCAAAGCCGCGCCCACAGCCTTCATAGCCATGCACTGTGCTGCTGAATACGACCCGGCTGTAACCTTCGGCGAGGGTTTTAAGCAGCGGCGCAGGGATGGCCGCCGCTTCATCTACCATTAACAGATCGGCCCCGGCTTTCTCACGAATAATCTGATCCACAGGTTGAAAGCGAATACTGCCACCGGCTTTTGCAGTCAGTTGATAGGCATGTCTCTGCGCACTCTCAATATTTTTGGCAGCATGGATAAAACACTGTTCGGTTTGCTCTATAGCGGGCGCAGTAATCAGAATATTTTTTTTCTCAGAGGTTATCAGTCTGGCTGCGGCAATGCCCAGCGCCGAAGATTTGCCCCGGCCGCGATCGGCGGTCAGGATCAGCGGGCGGTTTCTATGCCCGGTCGCTACTTTAATCACGGCCTCTACGGCCCGCTGTTGGTCCTGGGTGATACAAGGGCCGTCAGGGTGCGCTTGCGCAATGCTTAGCGGGGCCATTTCCCCTCTAATACCCTGTTCAGTCAGATGTAAAACCTTTGGGTCAGATTCAGCTTGTTCGAGCAGCCAGTGGATAAACCGGCTTTGTATGTTGCTGTGGTCAAAACCGTAAGAAAAGCGCTTAGCCCACTGGGGATCGGTAAATCTCGGCCAGCTTTTAAAATCAGGGCAAAGCAGCAACATCAGCCCATTCTGAGTAACGGTACCAGACAGCGCCATCAGGGCATTGGCGCGCAAGCCCGAAAAAGCGTTGTAAACCAGCAGGTCATATTCCCGCCCCAGATAGTGACGATAAGCTCCGCAGTCCACGCCGGCTTTATCAGCCTGATGACCAACCCACAGGCTGCGGCCGGAGAATTGCTGGCGGATCTGTTCAGCCCGGGCCATTGTCCAGGTTTCACTGCCGCTGATTAACACCAGCTGGCGATGAAATCGTCCGCTCAGGCGCTGCTGCAGCCAGGTATCTGGTAATGTTGGTGCGGACACTGGGTCTCCTGAGTCACAAAATAGCTGATATAATTGAGTTTATTGAAAATACTCGAGGAATACGAATGCGCTTTTTATCCCGTCGTCTGGTAATGCCCAATGATCTTAACTATGCCAATGCCCTTTTTGGCGGCCGGGCACTGGAATGGATAGATGAAGAAGCGGCAATCTACGCTATTTGCCAGTTGGAAAGCAATTATCTTGTGACCAAGCATATTGGTGAGATCAGCTTCGAAAGCCCGGCGTTGTCAGGGGATGTGGTGGAATTTGGCCTGGAAACCAAAAAAGTCGGGCGTACCTCTATTACCGTTTCCTGTCTGGTACGCAATAAGGCCACCAAGAAAACCATCTGCTTTGCCGATGATATTGTGTTTGTGCGGGTAGACCCACAAACCAAAGCCCCTACACCTCATGGTAAAACCATGCAGGAACTGCAAAAGCAAACCGAGCAGGAGCTGCGCCGGTTAAATATGGATACCTGATTTTTTCTCTTTGCAAAAAAGGACTATTCTCGCAGAGCCGCAAAGGCGCTGAGGTTTAAAGGGCATGTACTTTAACATCTCAGCGCCCCTGCGCCTCTGAGAGAGAAAACAGAACACCAACCACCTGAAAAAATCGCCTGGAGCGATTTTGACGCCAGTAGTGTATGGCGGTCCGCAGGGCGTAGGACAGGGACAGTCCGGAGTAAAGCCACGAAAAAGATCATATTCTCGCAGAGACGCAGGGGCGCTGAGGTAAAGAAGATCAAAGAGTTAATCCTCTGCGTCTCAGCGCCTTTGCGAGAGGCCAACTTGCACTGATCACTATAAAACTCAGCCGGACTTAAACAGATCCTGATGAAAATCAGGATCTATAACCGGGTTTTATCGGCGCTCTAGTAGTCAGGGCAGAACTTAGCCTGCAGCAATTGCATAAACTTCATGGTGTCAGGATCTTTGATGCGGTAATACACCGTCTGCGCTTCCTTACGACACTCCACCAGGCCTTGTTGACGTAAGACTGCCAGGTGTTGTGAAAATGCCGATGGGCTTAAATCAAAGCTCTGGTGCAGTGCTCCCACATGCAATTCTCCGCTGGCCAGTCTGCACAGGATCTGCAATCTGTGCTCATTGCCCAAAGAACGCAAAAAGGCCGCCGCCTCGGCGGCTTCCTGCTGATGTAATGTTATATTTTCCACATGCGTTACCTGCTACAAGGACTATTTCTGCCGGGCCAGCTCTGCTTCGGTTTTAAAGCCAAACACCTTGCGCAGCACGATGGTGGCCGGGCAAAATCCGGTAAATGACTGCTGGAATAAATTGGCACCAATAAACACCGTCAACCAGACAAAGTATGGGTGCACCCATACCGTCAGGGCCACGGATAATAACACCATAAAACCGGCAAAGGCAGTCAGGGCTCTTTCTGCACTCATTACTACTACTCCCAGGTTAATGTTAAATCAGTGGTTCACTTAATGACCACTGAACTCTGTTAAAAACTGTATCGAATCCGCCCGTAGAGATTATTGTTGTCCTTAAACTGACCAAAAAAGCTGTGCTCATCCTTGCCAAAAAACAGGTTCATTCCGGCACTCATACTCCAGTTGTCATCCACACGGTAATCCAGCGCCGGGCGCAGATAACCGTCATCATCTGTGGGGGAGTAAAAGCCGAAAAAGGACAGGGTTAAATTATCCTGTCTGTTTCTCCAGGTCAGTCTGTTGGTCAGTACCACACGGTTTTGCTCTGCTTCCCAATCCACAAAAGGCGAGTTTGCCACCAGCGCACTGTGCTCCTGCGTATGTTCAAGGTAGAACTGAACGCTTCCTGTCAGCCGGGTCACCAGTTCCTGTTCATAGCCCAGCAGTACGCGCCACTGACTGTTGGGGATGCGGGGATTATCACCCGTGGGATCATCTTTACTGCGATGGCGACTGATTTCGGCGTTAAACAGACCGCTGCCCAGTGTCATGCGAATCGATGCGCCAACAGCCTGCAGGGCACTGAAAGTGGGAATACCCTCCGGACTCAGGGCCTCCGGGCTTTTGTAATAACCATCATAGGCATACAAGGCCAGCTCCTTTCCTTCAATATTACGAAACAGCCGCAATGCCCATTCATCGCCGGAGGGCTGTTGTGCATTAAAGCCGGGTTGTGGGGCTATTACTCCACCGGCCCAGGGGTTAAAGAAGGAAAAGTAATCGCCACTGATATAGTTGTCGCTGTCAAACTCCGGGCTGTAGACCAGATCCAGATTAAACCAGTCGAAATAGCCAGAAGCTTTGACGGCATCAGAAGGTGCCTTTAGATACTCATCTTCGCGCCCGGCGAAGAAGGACTGCCAGTCTTTGGGGAACAGATCATTGAGAAACAGATAATCCCCGGTGCCCCAGGTCAGGATCTGCCGACCGGCTTTGATATCGAATTGCTGACCTAAGCTGAATTGTGCGGACAGCTCACGGATACGGCCCTGCCAGTCAGACAGTACCGCATCGTAGCGACCTTCGGCCTTGGCCTCGAAGTTGATTTCCTGCCACTGATAACTGGTTTCCAGACGCAACCGGGTATCACCAAGACTCAATGCATCATGGTAAGGGCTGGCGTCTGTTCTTCTGCCCAGTGCCAGTTCCGCAAAGCCGTGCAGGGGCAGTGTGGCAGAAGTTTCTTCAATTCCCCAGTCGTCATCTTCCCAGCCCCAGTCATCCTGTTGTTGGGCTGAGTTCTGTTCTGAATCGGAATTCAATTGCCAGCCGTCATCAGTATTTTGCTGGGCATAGGCAGCAAAGCCGGGCGCAAGAGCAATCAGCGCAGCGAATAAGTGGATACGACCTGAACTCATTATCAGTCTCTCAGCTCCAGCCAGTCACGGGGTGGATTACGCAGGCTGCGCTCAGAAAATACATCATCTGGCAGGCCCAGATCGTAACTGATAAAACGAAATTGCATTTCTGTTTCGCCGCCACTGCGCAGATCCTGAACCCTGGAATGGGTGACAGTGGGATAGCCCTGTATTTCTTCCGTTTTTAAAGCCTCGACGCGACGATAGTTATCGCCTTTGCTGTCGAAAAAGTCGATTTTAACCGGCAGCATGGTGGCCTTATCGATACTCACCTGATAGCGGGTAAATTCCACTGAGCCAGGATCTTTGGGGTTAGCTTCCAGTACATACTGCTTATCTGTTTCTTCGAGCAGGCTAAAGTTATCCTGTGAGGTGCTGCGCCCGGATACATCTTCATAGAAAAAGTGTGAACCGACAAAGGAGGTGCGTTTATCTCCGGCAGAAATGCGCTTCACCAGATCCAGACCCGGCAGGTAGAGCCAGCGATCGTCATCGCGATCGGTGTTTTTTACCACTCTGAATACCGTATCGCGCACATCGGCGGGGCGGGAGAAAAACACCATCATGTCCTGCGAACCGCCATCTTCGCGATCTTTACGCAGGATCACAAACTGGCGCATTTGTTTGCGGCCCTGGGCATCGGTGATCAACATACGCGCGGCACTGCGGCCATCGTCACCGGCATAGTAAGCGGCCAGTTCGGCGCGTTTGACAATATCCTGCACATCCACCTGCTGGGATTGAGCAAGGGGGCTGAGCAGCAATGACAGCGGCAATAACCATTTGTAGGGTAATTTCATCGTATTTCTCCTGTTTATTTATCGCTACCAAATAACCACTTACGGGTCAGCGCCATCACTGAAGGCAGCATCACCAGGGTGACCAGTGCCGAAATTGCCATAATCGACGCCAGAAATACGCCCACAGTGATATAAGGCACCAGGGGCGCAAACAGCAAAGGCGTAAAACCCATAGCAATCACAATGGCGTTACGTGATATGGCCCGGGCGGGCTCTTCAAACATCAGTTTCAGGCTTTGTTGCCAGTTCTGCTGTTTGGCCCAGGTGGCCCGGAAGCGTTCGATAAAGTGAATGGCAAAGTCCACCGACAGGCCCAGGGTCAGGGCTGAGAGCACGGCTATTGGCATATCATAGTCTTTGCCAATCCAGCCGATCAGGCCGTAAATCAGGGTAATAGTCAGGGTTAATGGCAACATGGCCAGAATACCGAAGCTGACTGAGCGGAACAGCAACATCATCATCAGCATCACAATCACAAAGGCACTGACCAGGCTATCGAGCATGCCCTCTACCATTTGCTGTTGCCAGACCACATTTAAGTAAGCCTTACCGGCCCAGTCTGTTTGCAGGCCGTCGGGAAGAGGGTTAGCGGCAATATAGTCTTTCACCAGGGCCACAACCGCAGTCATATCTTTATTATCGCCACTGGTCAGTTGCAGCCAAATCAGACTCTGACGGTAATCAGGCGTCACAAAATGCCACAGATCCTGTGGGCGATGAGAAGACTGATATTGCAACAGGGTCTGAGATACGCCATTGGCGGTATCCGGCAAAGCAAAGTCTTTGTCTTCACCGCTGCGTAGCTCACGGTTAACGGTTTTTACGATATCGCTCAGGGAGTTGGACTTACCCACCAGACCACTGTCTTTAAGGTGTTGCTGTAAACCGCTCATATAGTTAAGAACAGCCGGGTTTAAAAAGGCCTTGCTCTGACTCTCGAGTTTTTCCAGCTCAAGGGCCAGTTCAGTGAGGCGATCCGACTCATCCATATCCAGCTCAAAGCCTTTATCATAAATGGCACTGATCAGCGTCGACAGGCTGCTGCTGGCATCAAATTGCTGTTGCTGCTGTAACAGCCAGTTGGCGGTATTTTGTGACAGTTCTTCACTATCTGCGATTTCTGCCAGTAGGGCTTTAACATCTGCACTGGCATCCCCCTGTTGCTGCATCACCAGATAAGCATCATAGGTGCCGGCGAAGTGTTCATTCAGCACCCGATCGGCGATGCGCAGTTCGTGATCGGCCTTAAACCAGCGCACCGGGTTGTCGTTGATCTGGATCTGGCTGATGCCCCACACAGCGAGTGCAAACAGCGCAATAAAACCAGCCAGCCAGAGTTTGGCGTGGCTGCCCGCCAGCCTGCCGAGGCGCACCAGCGCAGGCGCAAGTTTAGATTGACTCTCATCGGGCAGTTTCTGAGTCAGATTCAGCAGGGTTTTTTCACTCAGACCGCTTAAATAAGCAGGTACAAATATCACGGTCAGCAAATAGGCCAGCATAATTCCAAAGCCCACAAAGGCACCGAAGATCTGTACCGGCGGGATAGGGGTGATCATCAGCGATAGAAAGCCGACAGTAGAAGTAATGGAAGTAAACAGCATCGGCGTAAACAGGTGGCCCATTACCTCTTTTAATACCTTTTTGACCTCGTCACCGGGCTTATAACGATCAGCAAACTCCGACAGAATATGTACCGAGTCCACCACCGCAATGGGCATCAGGAAAATAGCGATCATCGATGACATAATATGCACGGTAAAGCCCATGCCGATCAGCAGGCCCATAGTGATCAACACCGTTGCCATGGCGACGATCATAGGCGCGATAATAAAGGGGATATTGCGGAAAAACACCCACAGCAGAATAAAGATAGTCAGCCCCGCCAGCGGCGCACTGATCCCCATCTGCACAAACATCTCATAACCGAACCGGTCTTCGGCCACCGGCAAGCCGGTAATGTGCCACTCGTCCTGGCTGTCTAATTCACTGATTTTACTGCGCAGTTGCTGGGCAATGGCATAGCTTTGGTTTTTATCGGTAATGGGCACATAGAGTGCCGCGGCCTGGCCATCGCCGGAGACTAACGTATTGTATAAAAGCGGCAGGCGTTCGGCTTTGTCACGAATTTCACGGGCTTGCTCGTCGGTTTGTGGGACGGTTTTCATCATCCACTCAAAGCGGATAGTGCCAGGCTCTTGCTGATCGATATTGTCCACATTGGCCAGTGACATCAGATCGGCCTGCACCACACCCTCGATACCTGTGGCGAATTCAGTCAGGCTGACCAGATGGCTCAGGGTTTTTGGATTGTAAATACCATCAGGATTAACCACACCCACCACCACCATATCGTGCATGGAAAAACGGGTTTTGGTCTGATTATGGAATTCTCGCTGGGGATTGTCCTGCGGCAGCATATTCTCCGGATCGGTATCGATCTGGATGCCCGGCAACTGGGCGACAAAAACCAGGGTCAGAATCAATAAGCCCCAGTACACCAGCTTGCGTTTCGCCGTGACCAGTTCGATTAGTTTGTCAGCCATAACCACCCTTAAATACAGTAATTGCTAATTTAGAAATAAACGAAATATAGTTCAAAAAAACAGGCTGTCAATTATTAATTCAGATTTCTCTAAATTACACGACAGCCTTTTCAGATCGTGTTAAGGGGTCTCAATCCGAAGATCCGCTTTCTTCCAGGCTTCAAAGCCACCATCTACCGAGTAGACTTTATCAAAGCCCATTCTCATTAATGACTCGGTGGCCAGAGCACTGCGAGCGCCGCTTCGACAATAGAGGTAAAGCTCGCGCTGGGCCAGTTCTTCCAATGGCGACTCTGCGCCTTTCACCTGTGGCAGTTCGGTGAGACTGGTTTCCAGAATGCCGCGGGGCAGGTTAACCGCGCCCGGAACAAAACCCTGGGCATACTCCTGCGGCTCGCGCACATCGATGATCACAATCTGATGAGCAAGCTGTTGTTCCAGTTCTTTGATGGGCACTTCTTTGATCCCGGCTTTGGCTTCAGCCACTAACTGTGGTGCGGTTTTAATCATAAGTATTCTCCTAAAGTCTGAGTCAGAATAAATGCGGCTAATATCACCAGTAATAGTGCAAAGCCTTTTCGTAACCTGTGCTGTGGCCAGTTAACTGACCAGCGCTGCCCCAGCAGGCTGCCGACCACGCCCATTGCGGCCACTAACAGTAACAGTAACCAGTCAAGTTCGCTTTGCTTAGGCAACAACCAGGCGTTTTTAGCAAAGCCTGTCCAGGCGCTGGCACTAATCAGCACTAAACTGGTGGCTCTGGCGCGAAAAAAATCCAGTGGGGTAAACCTGAGTATAGCGGGCACCAATAAAAATCCCCCGCCAACGCCGGTAAAACCCGTGAGCATGCCTACTGCGGTGCCGACACCGAGCATTATGGGCAGACTGGCTTGTTTATCATCCAGGCGGACTTTCCCACTGTACATAAAGTGACTGGCCATCAGCATCAGTAACGCAAATACTGTTAATTGCATTACACCAGAGACCAGGCCGCCAAGCCAGGCACCCATGTAGGCACCGAGCATACCGGTGATGCCAAGGCGTAAAGCCAGTTGCCAGTCAACCAGACGTTTGCTGCGACTGAGCAGCAATGAGAGCGAGCTGATGGCCGCTACAATAAACAGTGCGCCGGTAATAGCCAGCTTGGGCTCATGGCCTGCCAGATACACCAGTACGGGTAATGCCAGCACGGCACCGCCGGAGCCAAAAATGCCCAGACTAAGACCTATACTGGATGCTGCAAGTAAGACCAGTGTCACCAAAACTCCAAAAAGGAATAACTTATAACCATTGGTTGTATAGTAATTCGTATTTTGCTAAATTACAAGGGCGTTCAGTTAATGAGGAGCAACAGATGTCATTACAGGTACAGGCTTTTTTTCATCAGGACACCTCAACCCTGTCTTATCTGATTTTTGATGCACAAGCCAAAGAAGCGGCAATTATCGACCCGGCGCTGGATTTTGATTACGCGGCCGGGCACACCAGTACTGAATTTGCCGACCAGTTGATTCAGGCGGTGAAAAACAATGAGCTGTCTTTAAAGTGGATTCTGGAAACCCATGCTCATGCAGACCACCTGACGGCTGCCCAACATATCCGCGCCGAACTGGGCGGTAAAATTGCCATTGGCAGCGGTATTACTCAGGTACAGCAGACCTTTCAGGGCTTATTTAATCTAGGAGATACGCAGGACGTGCAGGGGCGGGATTTCGACCATCTTTTTGCCGAGGGCGATACCTTTTCAGTGGGGCGTTTTCAAGGCCGGGTGATTACCACGCCGGGCCATACCAATGACAGTCTGACCTACCTGATTGACGGTAATGCCTTTGTGGGCGACAGCCTGTTTATGCCCGACGCCGGTACGGCACGCTGTGATTTCCCCGGTGGCAGCGCCAAACTGTTATTTGAATCCGTACAAAAGCTATATGCGCTGGATGATGACACCAGGATTTATGTCTGCCACGACTATCAGCCAGAGGGAAGGGAGCTTCGCTATATGGCCACGGTTGGGGAACATAAGACCAGCAATATCCATATCAGTGCCAGCACCTCTATTGAGGAGTTTGTGCAAAAACGTGAAAAGCGGGATAAAACCCTGGGTATGCCAAGGCTGATTATTCCCAGTATTCAGGTCAATATCCGCGCCGGCGAACTGCCGCCGGCGGAAGAGAATGGTGTTCATTATCTGAAAGTGCCGGTAAATCTATTGGGCAGGTAAATTGAAGGCGCTCCGAACGTCCAAATCCGACCACGTAAAACACTAAAATCACAAACAAGAGCTTTCCACCACGGAGGCACCCAGCAGCCTTAGATGACACAACAAAGTAAAACTGTACTAATACTGTGCTCAAAGGTGCTGGACAGGCAGAGAATACAGAGAAGGGCAATACTAATGCTTGAATAAATCCGGTCATTCTGTAAAATGCGCCCTCGCTTTGGCAGTCAGCTGCTAAAGTTAAAAAGTTTCAGGACGCATAGCTCAGCTGGATAGAGTACTCGGCTACGAACCGAGCGGTCGGAGGTTCGAATCCTCCTGCGTCCGCCATATAAACGAAAAAAGCCCCGATGTAGTTTATCGGGGCTTTTTTCGTTTATACGCGGCCCAATGGGGTGAGAACCTCCTAAGGTTCGACTAAAACGCCGGGAGCGTTTTTATTCGCTACATCCTTGTAGCTCACCTGCTTCGCAGGCCAGCTAAAGCTGTTCTGCATTGCTCCTGCAATGCTTGGTGAACGCGCGAAGCACGGCCCGAAGGGGCGAAGGTGGAATCTTCAGGCGCACCGCGCCGCCCGCCTGAACCCTAGGTCGTGGAAGACCGAGCTGGGGGCCGATCATCAGGGATGTGTTTGCTCGATTACTTGATTGTGCTCAAAGGTAAGAAGTATGATCCGGAGCAATCTTTCTTCGATTGAGTTATTTCTCTGGCATTGCTAAGCTGACATAAGGTTTTACTAAGGTCTTGCTGATTTTATGATCACAGTTGAACAGCTAAAACAGTTATCTACTGCCGAGAAACTTCAAGTCATGGAAACCTTGTGGCAGGAACTGACTTCCAACCCTGAGACCATTCCCGCATCACCATCCTGGCATCAGCAAGTTTTACAGAAAACGGAGCACTCAGTAAGAGAGGGAACTGAAGTCATTCATGACTGGGATAAAGCTAAACAACAGCTGCGTGATAAATTTAAATGAAAATAGCGGTTCTCGATGCTGCGCTAAACGATTTGGCAAATGGCCGTTCGTTTTACCAGCAGCAAGGAGAACATTTGGGTGACTACTTTTTGGATTCACTCTTTAGTGATATTGATTCGTTAGTTTTATTTGCAGGTATCCACACATGAAACGCGCCAATTAGCTTTGCTGGTCTGATATGGGTCAGTGTGCGCAGTCTGCAGGACAGTGAGCAGCGGCACTGGACCGACTACCCACCTTAACGCCTGACTTCTACCAGATCACTGTCTGCCAGCCGGGATTTGACTACCGCCAGCTTGGATTCGCTATGGCTAAGATCAAAGTTTAACCGAAAGCGGTTTTTGGCCAGCTCTTTGTGTTCGGCTTTACCTGTGTCGATATTAACTCTGTGCAGAAGTGCGGTATTTTCTTTGTGAGCCGTGTAATACAGCCATTCTCCGTTTATTTGCCAGCGATTGGGCTTCACAGCGGGTAATTGGGTCAGCAGGCGAGGGGAACGATCAACCTCAACAACGTAGGCGTTCAGTTGCGGGTCTATCATAATATGGCGCTGTTTATCAATACTGACTTTAGCCAGATAGCCGGTTTCTGCGCGCACATGCTCTTCAGATGTCAGGCTGTATCGGTATAACACGGGCCTGTTTTTCTCCAGCCGGGCATAAATTAACGCATCTCCTGTGACAGTCCACAAAGGCGGGTAATTTTTGTCGATACCAAACTTATTCAGAATCTATTTTTACTGCTGTACCTGCTGTTAATTTCCCAGGCCTGGGCAAGCCAACCTGTACCGGATAACCTGGAGGATCTCGGTCAGGCAATAGATAAGATTCGCTCAGAAACAAATACACCGGGTATCGGAGTGAGCCTGCTGCAAGCTGACGGTAATCTCTGGTTTCACGGCTCTGGTTTTGCGAACCTGAAAAAGCATACCCGCATCAATCAGGATACGCAGTTTCGTTTCAGCTCTGTTTCCAAGATGCTGGTGAGTCTCTCTGTCCTGAAGCTGGTTGATCAAGGCGTGCTGAAGCTGGATGACAAAGTGGCAGAGCTGGCAGATTCCTTTTTGCGTCTTATTCCCTGGCCACTGCGTGTGACTGAAAACAGTACACAATTATCGGTACCCTTTGCTGGCCCGGAACGCCGGCTTATTGCCGATGCCACTAACGGGTTTAAGCAGCAATCAACAGGCAAAGTGGTACTGGTCAAGACTGAGGATCCTGTCGCCGGTGAAGTATTGCATTATGGTCCCCATACACTGAAAAAGGTCAGTCTGCTTAGCGCCTATCTGCCCAGGATCGTGCTGTTGCTATGGCTTGCTGATATTTCTGAACCTGACTATTGCACTTTACCTGTTATCACAGGGGCTGGTTGGTGTCAGGCTATGGGGTTAATGCCATCGGCCCAATAACTTTGGGCCTGCGCAAAGGTGATTGTGACTTCTGCGCATGTGTTTGCACTAGGCCACAAAGGGTGAGAGCGCCTCCTCAGGTTTGACCATTTTCCCTTTGCCCTTACCAGTGCTACATTGGCTGTTGTGATTTAACACTGCCAGGAACACCGATGACGTCCATCTCTCAGACCTTTGCCAAAGGGTTACTCTTTTCGCTTCCTATTGCCATTACCCTGGGGGCGCTGTACTGGTTTTTCAGCTGGGCGGAATCCTTGCTCAGCCCTTTGCTGGAATATGTGTTGCCACCGGGCTGGTATGTCACCGGGATGGGGGTGTTATCCGGTCTAGTGATTATTTTTTTGTTGGGGCTGCTGGTACAGGCCTATTTACTGCGACAGATATTTGAGTGGCTGGAAAACAGCCTTAACCGCATACCGCTGGTGAAAACCCTGTATGGCAGCGCCCGGGATATTATGCGCTTATTCTCCAGCTCAGATCAGCACGAATTGCAAAAAGTGGTGTTGGTAAGGATGCACGAGGATATTCGTATGATTGGTTTTGTCACCAATGAGGATATTGATTTTGCCAATGACGATGATGTGATTGCCGTCTATGTGCCACTGAGTTATCAGGTGGGTGGGCACTTACTTTATTTGCCCCGCAGCCGCTGTGAGCCGCTGGATATGCCAGTGAAGGCCGCCATGCAGCAGGTGCTGACGGCCCACATCAGCCAGTCAAAACCAGTAAAACATCCGGTCTGATTTTCTATCAAATGGCAGGATAAGAGCCAACAATAATCTGCTATACCTTGTCTGGTGAGTATTTGCAGCTTGCGCTTGTATGCAGGCTTGCTACAATCCGCGCCAGATTTGTCGCTCAATGCACAAGTCCATTAGCCAAGGGGTGCCGCAAGGCTGAGATCCGTATCTGCTGAAAGATGCAGTGGTGGGAACCCTTAAACCTGATCCGGATAATACCGGCGTAGGAATGGTTCGGGGCCTGCCCCAAATATCTCCCATTGACCTGCCGTAATACCGGATCTTTTCACACTAAACGAGAAGATCCCTGAATGACAACAGTAAAAAACACTCTATATCTGGCCGTGGCACTGGCTTTTTCTGCTAACGCACAGACGAGCAGCGACGAAGCTACCGGCCTTGAACATATTCTGGTTACGTCTGATTTCAATGCGCAAAATCTACAGGTGGTGCCGTCCAGCATTTCAGTCATTGGTCAGCAGCAGATTACCGAGCGTCAGGCCCAGCATCTTGAACAGATCCTGAATGTGGCCCCCAATGTCAACTTTGCCTCCGGTGCTTCCCGCGGTCGTTATGTGCAGATCCGCGGTATCGGTGAGCGCAGCCAGTTTTCTGAACCCGTTAATCCATCAGTCGGTGTGGTGGTGGATGATGTGGATTTTTCCGGTGTTGCCGCCATCGGCACTCTGTTTGATGTGCAGCAGGTTGAAGTATTAAAAGGCCCTCAGGCCACCGAATTTGGCGCCAATGCTCTGGCCGGTGCGATCAAGATCCAGACTACACCGGCAGGTGCAGATCAGGCTTCGCGCCTGAGTCTGAGTCTGGCCGAGCACAACACCTGGTCGGCCGGTGTGGCTCATGGCGGCGATCTTACTGACAAGCTGGCCTACCGGGTGGCACTGCAGCAATATAAAAGTGATGGCTTTATTGAAAACATCCATCTGGATCGGGATGACACCGGCAATCGCGACGAGCTGACATCCAGAATCAAACTGGCCTGGCAGGCAAGCGAAGATCTGAGTCTGGATTTGAATTACCAGTACTTTGATATCGACAATGGCTACGATGCCTTTTCACTGGATAACGATGATAAAACCCGCTCCGATGAACCTGGCTTTGACCGTCAGGAATCCGATGCGCTGAGCCTGAAGGCCGACTGGCAACTGTCCTGGGGGCGGCTGTTGGCTATCGGCGCGCTGTCCGATTCGGATATTGATTATGGCTATGATGAAGACTGGACCTATGTAGGTTTTCATCCCTGGGAGTACAGCTCCTTCGATGCCTATTATCGCCAGCGTGACACCAAATCTCTGGAGCTACGGGCTATCTCCGATGACAGTTCCCGGCTTTTTACTGGTACCACCGACTGGGTCTTGGGCCTGTATGGCAAATCCGTTGATGAAGACTTGCTGCGCCAGTATACCTATGCCGAGAACGATTTTCAGAGCACCTATCAGCCTGATAACCTGGCCTTTTATGCACAGACCCGTACGCATTTTAATCACAGCACCCGCCTGACCGCAGGGTTACGGATCGATCGTTTTCGCATTGACTACCATAACAACGCCGGTTTCACTGAATCTCTTGAAGATACCATTGTTGGCGGTAAGTTGGTGCTGGACCATTCTGTAGCCAGCGGAGCAATGGTATATGCCGGTATTTATCGTGGTTATAAAGCCAGTGGTTTTAATCCCGACGAGCGGGTGAGTGAGGAACAGCGACTGTTTTCTCCTGAATACAACTGGAATTATGAGATTGGCGTAAAAGGTAATACGGACAATGGCCATGTGCGTCTGGCGGCGTTTTATATGGAGCGCAAAGATACCCAAATCAGCGATTACGATCTGCAGTACAGAGACGACGGTTCCGCCACTTTTATCGATATTATTGATAACGCGGACAATGGCACCAATTACGGTCTGGAACTGGAAACAGAATGGCAGCTCCATTCTTCATTAAGTGTATTTGCAAACGTCGGCTGGCTGCGGGCTACATTCGAGGGCTATGATCGCGCCGATGGCTCTTATGTGGAAGAGCGAGATCAGGCCCAGGCCCCCCGTTATACCTTTAATCTGGGGCTGGACTGGGATATCACTGACAGCCTGCGCTGGCATATTGAGGCCGATGGTAAAGACAGTTTCTATTTTTCTGATGGCCATGATGAGCGCTCTGACAGTTCCGTACTGGTAAACAGCCGTTTGTCCTACTCACAGCAGGACTGGACTCTTTCAGTGTGGGGGCGCAATATCTTCGACCGTGAATATCAGGTACGTGGATTCGGCGGTTTCAGCAATGATCCCCGTGAGTATTATGAGATCCCCAAACCCTACTATCAGTTCGGTGACGGCCGTATGCTGGGTATCAGTCTGGACTATTTATTTTAAGGAAGAGCAATGCAAAACAATCAGGCAAACAAACTGGTAGCGGAGATATCGCTGTATCCGTTGGCGGAAAAATATATTGCGCCGATCCAGAACTTTATTGAACGCTTGAATCAGTATCCGCAACTGGAGGTGGACACCAGCATGACCAGTACCCGGGTCAGTGGCGATTATCTCCCCACCATGGAGATTCTGGCCAAAGAGATGCAGCGCAGCCATCAGGAAATTGGCCAGGCCATTTTTGTGTGTAAATTCTTAAATGGCGATGCCATGGGTAGCGGCCAGTGAGCGACACAATGGCGTTACTGGCCAGCCAGTGGGCCAGTCAGTCGGGCTGGGAAATTATCGCTGTGGTTTTGGCTCTGGCGTATGTATGGCTGGCTGCCAGACAAAATATCTGGTGCTGGCCCTGCGCACTGGTCAGTACGGCCATCTACAGCTGGTTATTCTGGGAGCACACGTTGCCATTACAGACGGTATTGAATGTGTATTATCTTGGGATGGCAGTGTATGGCTGGTGGCACTGGCGTGCGTTAGCTAACAATGACAATGACAATGGCGAAAAAGAAGTAACAACGCGCCCTCTGGCCTACCATCTGGTTGCTGTGGTAACACTATTGCTGATTTCGATTTTACTGGCAGGTGTGCTGCGCCCGTATTTCAATGCACAGTTTTTGTATGTGGATGCGCTGGTGACCGTATTCAGCCTGTTTACCACTTATCTGGTTACGCAGAAAGTGCTGGAGAACTGGCTATACTGGATTGTCATCAATATGCTGGCTGCATGGTTGTATTGGCAGTCGGGATTATTGCTCACTGCCGTTTTATTCCTGGGCTATTTCGGTTTTGCCGTGTATGGCTATATCAAATGGCGCGGCAGTTACCTGAATCAGTCGCCAAGCCCCTATGCTGCCTGAAGCTGTCAGCGCTGAATTGCGTCTGCTGGATTTTATCGGCACGGATTTTCAGCTTAAGGCACTGCCATGCGGCGCAATAAATAGTAGCTATGAATTACAGGCAGGTAATCACCGTTATTTTTTAAAATGTTTTGCTAAAAACACGCCAACCCGGCTAGACCGCCGGGCCCTTTTTGCCATGCAGAAACAACTGGCTACGGCCGGGCTGGCGGCTGAGCCTGTGTATTTTTCTGAAACCGGTGAATTTGTGCTGGAAGCCTGGCAGGACTTTAAAACCCTAGAGGATATTGATGTCAGCACTGATGAGAAAGTGCTGATACTGGCCGGGCGCATGGCACGTATCCATCAACAACCTGTTCATTGCCCTGAACTGGATCTGATATCAGACTGGAGCCGATATCTTAAGCTCGCCAGAATAAGCTGCGGTGCATTGTATAATAACGTGGCGAAGTATGAGCGGCACTGGCGGGCACTATCTAAAAACACCTTTTGTCACCATGATCTGGCCTTTGCTCATATTTGTATTGAGCCCCAGGGTATGGTGCTGGACTGGGAGTATCAGGCCCGCTCGGTGGCTGAATTTGATCTGGCCTGTGCGGTTCTGGTTAATCAGCTGGATGATCGCTATGCGCGAGCGCTGGTCGAACGCTATGCCAGTGCAATGGAGCAGGACAGCCTCGCGCTTTGGCTACAGACTCAGACGATGTTACCGCTGGCAGAACTGACCTCGGAACTATGGTATCTGGCCGCTGAAGCTGGCAGGGAACAGACGGGTGATTAACTTTTGTGCGATCGAAACTCATCACAGGGAATTTTCTTTACCTTTGGTTGTGCATGGGTATAATTCTGCCTCCATTGCAGGGGTGTAGTTCCAATTGGTAGAACAGCGGTCTCCAAAACCGATGGTTGGGGGTTCGAGTCCCTCCACCCCTGCCAGCTTTCAAGAAACCTGCCTCAATCGCAGATTTTTTTATGTCCATGGATGGACGGGCTGGTGATTATAAGCTACTTCCCTGTAACTCACCTGCTTCGCAGGCCAGCTAAAGCTGTTCCATGGTGTTCCATACGCCATGGTGCTCCTGCATAACCTGCACTTCCGCCCTCCCTGGCGGTCGCATGCCTGCAAGGTCCCCGGTTTTGTGCTGTTGTTTTTATTCTTTGACCTGAACACTTCATGGTAAGCTTTATCAGATGAAAGCCTTAAGTTCCTATCAACAAGCGATTCTGACTGAACTCGGTATTGTTCAGTGGCAATTGCGTTCGCCCGAACACCTGGCCTTTTCCCGTGACGAGTCGCTGAGCCAAACGGCTGCAGTTTCAGCTCCATCTGAGCGCCCGGAGCAGGAGCCGCCGATTGCAGCGACATCGCCAGCGAGTCAACCTGAAGCCGATCGGCCTTTAACTGATAATCACACAGACTCTGATAAGATGCCGGCAGCGGTGTCAGCACCGAATCCGTGTGAAATGGTGGATAATCAGCACCCGATGTTTAAAGATATTCAGCTGGCGCTGAAATCGCAGCAGCGAACAGAGGAATGGCAGTGGCAGATTGGTGATACGCTCAGCTTTGATGGTAATACACTCTGTGCTCCCACGCCGCAGATATTAGCTCACAGCCCCGAACTCAAAAGACAGCTATGGCAGCTATTACAACAGCACCTTTGACGTTCAGCCAGATCCATAGCCACAACTATGACGGTGCGTTTCATTTGCAATGTGCCTGTCATTCTTATCCCTGGTCTCGCTCCACCTTCGCCAGTTGTCTGGCACCACCGTATTTCGCCTGGCAACTGACCGCCAATGAGCAGTTGATAGGCTTTTACGTGGGCCTGCAGGTGCTCAGGGAAGCCACACTGATGGATATCGGCCTTGCCCCTTCAGCCAGGGGGCAGGGGATGTCCTATCTGTTGCTGAAGCATTTTTTTTCTCAATGCCGGGAAAAGAATATCGAAGAAATCTGGCTGGAGGTAAGGGTGTCTAATCAGGGCGCTATTCATCTCTATCATAAAACCGGATTTGAACTTATCGAAAGGCGTAAAAATTACTATCCCTGTGCAGAAGGCCGCGAAGATGCGCTGATTATGAAATATTCATTTGCGCAGCTGTGACATTCTGTCAGCGGCCAACGTGCTGTCTGGCCAGAGTCATTCGCTCTTTCCGGTGATAATTTTATCACTAAAAACCAGAGTATCTTTGCCCCTGGATTTGGCCTGGTACAGAAGTAAATCTGCGGTGTTTATCACATCTTTCAGCTGACTCTGTTCCTGAAGTGCGCAGCTGACTAACCCTATACTCATGGTGATGTTTTCGTTTATCGCCGTGCCATTATGATTAATGCTGAGTGTTGACAGCGCTTCGCGGATATCTTCAGCCAGTTTATGCGCCCCTTCAACGGTGGTGTCCGGTAAAATAATGACAAACTCTTCGCCGCCATATCGGCAAGCCAGGTCGGTGGGACGTTTTATCGCATGATGCAGCAAGCCACCAATCTGCGCGAGACAGCTATCACCTGTAGGATGCCCGTAGGTGTCATTAAACTGTTTAAAATCATCAATATCCAGCATCATCAGCGACAGTGTGCCATTGCTCCGGGTTAGTCTTGATACTTCCAACTCCAGAACCTGATTAAAGCGTCTTCGATTTGACAGGCCGGTGAGGGAATCGGTATATGACTGATGCTCCAGTCTGGCCATAGCCTGATGCAGCGCCTGCGTGCGTTCGGCCACCTTCTGTTCCAACTGGTTATTCAGCGTTTGCAGTTCGTCCTGCACTTCCATAAAGCGGGTAAGGTTGCGGGCTGTGCCCCAGATATGTGTGACTTTGCCAGAATTGTCGAGGATAGGGACTAATATGGCCTCGAAATAGAATTTTTTACCCTTGAGTCTGGGGCGCTGTGCAACAATCTGAGTCTGGCCACTGTTAAGGCAACGATGATAGTTGGCTATTAACTCGTTCCACTCCGGCCCTTGTCCCGCAATTTCACTAAGCAACGTGCCGGGCTGCTGTGCTGGCTCGATATTCAAAGCGGCCTGGTTAGCCATCACCATTTCAAAGTCATCCGCAACCGGTTTACAGATCCAGAATGGTTCATCGGATGTTCGCCAGAGTTGTTCGAAAAAGTACTGTAGTTGCTGACTATCAAAACTTTCCATTTGTTTCATTCCTTCGACCGCTTTGTGGCTGTCAATTATGCGCCTGATGAGTTTTTAGATCACTCCGACTGTGTATTAAAGTATCACGATACTTTAGCGGCCGGCAGCTACAGCGTCTTCCACGGGTCAGACTTGTCTGTTGCAGCGATTATTGGTCAAGCTCAGGGGCGACACAGAACAACTATTCGGCTACAATCCGTGACCATATGATTTCCATTTCTGACCGCTGCCAGAGAATCTGGCACAGCAACATCAACAGAGAGTAACGTGGCCAGTAAAAGCTATCTTGAACAACTTAATAAGCGCAGAACCTTTGCCATCATATCGCATCCCGATGCCGGTAAAACCACCATTACGGAAAAAGTCTTATTGTTCGGTAAAGCCCTGCAAAAGGCGGGTACGGTAAAAGGTAAGAAGTCCGGTCAACATGCCAAATCAGACTGGATGGAAATGGAGAAAGAACGAGGCATTTCTGTTACCACCTCGGTGATGCAGTTCCCTTACCATGACCATCTGGTGAACCTGCTGGATACGCCCGGGCACGAAGACTTCTCAGAAGATACCTATCGGACCCTGACAGCGGTGGACTCCTGTCTGATGGTAATCGATTCGGCTAAAGGGGTTGAAGCCCGTACCATCAAACTGATGGAAGTGACCCGATTGCGTGATACGCCCATTATCACCTTTATGAACAAGCTTGATCGTGACACCCGTGACCCGGTGGAATTGCTGGATGAAGTGGAAGAGGTGCTGAAAATTAAGTGTGCACCCATTACCTGGCCCATCGGCATGGGCAAGGAATTCAAAGGGGTTTACCACCTGCTTCGTGATGAAACCATTTTGTACCAGACCGGCCAGGGCCACACCATGCAGGACAGCCGCATAATAAAGGGGCTGGATAATCCGGAACTGGACGAGGCTATCGGCAGTTATGCCCAGGAGTTACGTGAGGTACTGGAACTGGTTCAGGGGGCATCCCATGAGTTTGACCAGCAAGAGTTTTTGCGCGGTGAACTGTCGCCGGTGTTTTTCGGTACCGCTTTGGGTAACTTTGGCGTGGATCATATGCTCGATGGGCTGGTGGAATGGGCGCCGCGTCCCCTCAACCGAGCGGCTGCTCAGCGTGAAGTTTCTGTCGAAGAAGAAAAATTCAGCGGCTTTGTGTTTAAGATTCAGGCTAATATGGACCCCAAACACCGCGACCGTATTGCCTTTTGTCGGATTGTTTCAGGCACCTTTGAAAAAGGCATGAAGTTGTTCCAGAGCCGTATCGGCAAGGATGTGCGGATTTCCGACGCACTGACCTTTATGGCCGGTGATCGTGAAGCGCTGGATACCGCCTATGCAGGAGACATCATCGGTTTACACAATCATGGTTCGATTCAGATTGGCGATACCTTCAGTGAAGGTGAAATGCTGAAATTCACCGGTATTCCTAACTTTGCGCCCGAATTGTTTAAACGTATCCGTCTGCGCGATCCACTCAAGCAGAAGCAATTACTGAAAGGATTGATTCAGCTGGCTGAAGAGGGTGCCGTACAGGTATTCAGACCCATGCAGAACAACGATTTGATCGTGGGTGCAGTGGGCGTGTTGCAGTTTGATGTAGTCGTGGCCAGGCTTAAAGCCGAATACAAGGTGGAAGCTATTTACGAGCCGGTGAATGTCAGTACCGCCCGCTGGATATATTGTGATGACGCGAAGAAACTCGATGAGTTTAAACGCAAAGCCGAGGCGAATCTGGCGCTGGATGGTGGCGATAACCTGACCTACATTGCGCCGACGATGGTCAACTTGTCACTGGCACAGGAACGCCATCCTGATATTAAGTTTGTACAAACCCGCGAACATTAACATCTAACCACAGAGTCACGGAGGGCACAGAGGGCGTTGGGAATGAATGTTGATGCAGTTTTCACATAAACCTGAAAAACGGTTCTCCACCTCCGTGTTCTTTGTGCCTCTGTGGTGAAAAAAGAGTTGAACTTAACGATGAATATACAACAGCTATTACTGGACAGATTTAAGCAGGCATTGGGTAAGATTGATGCGCCCAAAGACACTAACCTGCCTTTGACCCGCAGTACCCGCCCTGAGTTTGGTGATTACCAGTTTAACGGTGCCATGGCACTGGCGAAGGCGTTGAAACAAAAGCCAAGAGATATTGCAGAGCAGATCCTCAGCGCCGTTGAGCTTGACGATATGGTGGCAAAACTGGAGGTAGCCGGTCCCGGTTTTATTAATATTCATTTGCGTCCACAGTGGCTGGCTCAAAAACTGGGTGATGCGCTTGTGCACGAACACCTGGGCATCGATAAAGAAACACCGCAAACCATCGTAGTGGATTATTCCTCACCCAACCTGGCCAAAGAAATGCACGTGGGCCATTTGCGTTCCACCATTATCGGTGACGCTGTGGTCCGGACCCTGGAGTTTATGGGGCATAAGGTCATTCGTCAGAACCATATGGGAGATTGGGGCACTCAGTTTGGCATGTTACTGGCTCATCTGAGCGACAAGCTGGCCTCGGATCAGGTGGCGGAAACGGCACTGTCAGATCTGGAGGATTTCTACCGTGAGGCCAAAATCCGGTTTGATGAAGAACAGGGCTTTGCCGACCGGGCCCGCGAATATGTGGTGCGGCTGCAAGGTGGCGACACCCAGTGCAGTCAGTTATGGCAAAAGTTTATCGACGTTTCTATTGCCCACAGTGAAGAGGTTTACCAAAAACTCAATGTGACACTCAGCCGCGGCGATATTATGGGCGAAAGTACCTATAACAAAGAGCTGGCAGGTATTGTGGCGCAGTTGAAGGAAGCAAATATTGCGGTGGAAGACCAGGGGGCTCAGGTGGTGTTTTTACCTGAACTGGCTGATAAAGAAGGCAAACCGGCGGTCTATATTATTCAGAAATCCGGTGGCGGTTATTTGTATTCCACTACGGATCTGGCCGCGATGCGTTATCGCTCATTCGATTTAGATGCCGACCGCATATTGATCTTCACCGATGCCCGTCAGGCACTGCATTTCAGACAAACTGAAATTGTGGGGCGCAGAGCCGGTCTGTTGCGTGAAAGCACCACCTATGAGCATTGCCCTTTTGGGATGATGCTGGGTAAAGATGGCAAGCCATTTAAAACGCGCAGTGGCGCTACCATCAAGCTGGCCGATTTGCTGGATGAAGCGGTACAACGCTCGGCAACGCTGCTAGCCTCAAGAGACTCAGAGCTTAATGATCAGCAGCGCGCAGAAATTGTGCGTAAAGTCGGCATTGGTGCAGTCAAATATGCCGATTTAAGTAAAAACCGTACCACCGATTATATTTTTGACTGGGATACCATGCTCAGTTTTGAGGGCAATACCGCGCCGTATTTGCAGTACGCTTATACCAGGGTGCAGAGTATTTTTCGCAAGGCCGGAGTCGCTCAGGAAGGGATTAACGGTGAGTTAATAATTAGCGAGCCTCAGGAGCGTGCGCTGGCGGTACAGTTAATGCAGTTTATCGAGGCCCTGCAGCAGGTTGAAAAAGACGCTGCCCCCCATGTTTTATGCAGCTACCTGTTTGATTTGGCGAGTCTGTTTATGACCTTCTACGAGGCCTGTCCAATCCTCAAAACCGATGTGGCTGCAGAGCTGCGCCAGAGCCGGTTATTGCTTGCCAGTCTGACCGCCAGAACTCTGAAAACAGGTCTGGAACTGCTTGGGATTGAAACCATGGAGAAAATGTAAGTTCTCTGTCTTCGTTGAACAAGGCAAAGAGGTTTTCAGAAAAGTTATCAGCTATCAGTCTTCAGTTTTCGAACTGATGGCTGTGGACTGAAAGCTGATAACTTAAATGATCAACCTCTTTGTTCTTTGTGATTAACGTGCTGTGTATCAGGCCGCGAACAATAACCGGCTTTGCAGTTTATTCTGGATTTTTTGCAATGACTGCTGATTGGCTCCCACCATTATCAGACTTGCCTGTTGCAGTGCCATCCCCCGGCCCTGATAGCGTTCGTCGTTAAATTGTTGCTGCAGTTTCTGGTTGTCTTTATGGGGTACGACAAACACCGTGACTTTACCATGTTCACCCTCAATCACCATGTGCAGGCTTTTGACCCGGTTAAAGTCACAGAAGTTAGCGTAATAAACCTTACCGATATCGTCGGTAAACTGGCCGCCAAAACTCGCCAGCTTGGCGTTCACCTGTTCAAGAGGCACATTCTCGTCTACCTGCAGTGCGCCCGCATCATGGTAAACATGGGCCAGCGCATGTTTTGACAAATCCACGTCCTGTTGTTGCCATAAGGTAAAACTCACACCCAGCATGAAAATCACTGATGCGGCGATAGACAAGTGCCAGCGGCGCTTTACCTGTTGCTGCTTATGGGCTTGCATAGACTGCTTTAGCAATACGCGTTGTGCCAGACCGTCAGGCACCGGAACTTTTGCCGTATTTTTCAGAGCTTTATCCAGTCGCTTCATTTCATCCCAGAATTGCTGCTTTGCAGGATCGTTCCCGGCAGCCTGTTTGACATCGTCTCTGTCACAATAGGGGTCGGCATAAATGGTACGGCGGAATTCTAAATCATCCATTGTTACGCCCTCTTGTCTTTTCACTACTTTCCAAGGCCTCTTTAATCTGATTTCTGGCCCGGAATAGTCGGGTCATTACGGTGTTTTTGTTCAGTGTCAGCTGTGCTGCAATTTCATCACCGCTAAAGCCAAACATGATTTGCAGAATCAGAGGCTCGCGGTATTCCTCGCTCAGCCCGCTCATCAGCTTGTGCAGCTCCTGGTGTTCCAGTTGAGTATCATGATCTGGTCCGCCATCACAAAGGGCCACATCATCCATATCCACCAGATCAAACTGCTTACGCTCGAAGCGGCGGGCATTTTCGCGACGCAATATGGTGATCAGCCAGGATTTAGCGGCTTTCTCATCGTTCAGGGAGTCCAGTGACTTCCAGGCACGTAAAAAGGTTTCCTGAGTAATATCCTCAGCAATGGCCTTGTTGCCCACCAGCCAGTATGCGTAGCGATAGATATCACTATGCATGGCCTGCACCAGAGTCTCGTAGCGTTTCTGTTTGCTTATCATGTCTGTATTGACCGGGGGGGAGGGGCTTTGCTTTCGTAAAAACATAATGTTTTGCTACTTAAAGTGCGTGGTACCAGTATAAATACAAAAAAGTCCGGCGTTTGCCGGACTTTCAATTTTTTATTTACTTCAGGCTTGTTTGACTTCTGCCACCCAGTTACGGATCTTGCTTTCCAGGATACTCATGGGTACCGGACCATCTTTGAGTATTTCATCGTGAAAGCCCCGGTAGTCAAAGTCATCACCTAACTCATCCATTGCCCATTGGCGAAGTTCCATAATCTTCAGCTTGCCGATCATATAGGCCGTAGCCTGGCCGGGCATGGCAATGTAGCGCTCAATTGCTTTAGTGGCATCGCCTGCCGGGTTAGGGGTATTTTTAATCAGATAATCAATCGCTTCCTCGCGAGTCCATCTCTTCGCGTGGATGCCAGTATCCACTACCAGACGACAGGCCCGCCATAGTTCCATGGCCAGACGACCGAAGTCAGAGTAGGGGTCTTCATAAAAGCCCATGTCTTTGGCGAGTTCTTCGGTATACAGTCCCCAGCCTTCGGTATAAGCAGTGAACGATACATATTTCTGGAATTCAGGAATACCTTCCAGCTCTTGTGCAATAGCACGTTGCATATGATGGCCCGGAATACCTTCATGATAGGCCAGCGCTTCCATCTGATAGGTAGGCATGTCTCTCATATTATACAGGTTTGCATAATAGGTGCCTGGCCGGCTGCCATCTTTGGCGGGGCTCTGATAAAACGCTTTACCTGCAGATTTTTCTCTGAATTCCTCTACCCGCTTGACGACCATATCAGCCTCTGGCAGCAAGCCGAAATATTCAGGGATTTTTTGTTCCATGGTGTCGATCAGGGCTTTGGCTTCTGAAAGATAGCGGCTACGGCCTTCTGGAGTGGCAGGGTAGTAAAACTGCTCGTCGGTACGCATAAACTCGAAGAATTCGCTTAAGTTACCGTCAAATTCCACCTGCTGCATAATTTCGCGCATCAGATTATGGATCCGCGCGACATTATCCAGGCCAATCTGATGCACTTCATCGGCGTTAAGATCGGTAGTAGTGAACCATTGCAGACGGTTTTTATACCACTTGTCGCCATCAGGCAAACGCCAGACACCATCACCTTCAGGTGAGAGTTGCCGCTGCCGGGCCAGTTCATCAATCAACTTCTCATAAGCCGGCCTGACCTTAGTGATTAAGGCTGTTCTGGCCTGTTCAAGCAAATCCTGGGTTTCGGTTTCACCAATATCCAGCCTGGCCACTTTGTTCTGGAAGTCATTCCAGATAGTGGATGATTTGTCCATCCCGACAAAGGGCGCACCTGTTATCACATTTTTCGCGGCATCAATCATCTGGTCATAAGACCAAGTAGGTGGAAACACACCCAGCTCCTGACGGATTCTTAACTGATCAATCACCTGATTAAACAGTGATTCAACGCCGTTGAGGCGGGCGATATACGCTTCGGCATCATCCAGAGTTTTAACACTATGAATGTTGATCAGAAAGCTCGGTACCGTTGTGTGCCAGGCGCGGAACTGATCCATGATATAGGTATGATAGCGAAATTTGTCATTAGCCAGCTTGCGCTTAACGTCTGTTTTGTAAACCTGATAGCTCAACTTTTCCTGATCGCTGAGTTTCTCTGTATCAAAGCTTTCCAGGGTAGCCATGCGTTCTTTGAGCAGTCTGGCGGTTTCTTCTTCGTGCTGCTGTGAGATATCGTTCCATTTATCATAATCCCACTTAATCCCCAGGTAGCTCTGACGCATGGGCGCGCGCTCAAGATCCTGTTTAAAGCTCTGTTCAAAAAAGTTCGCCAGACGCTCTGATTCACTTTGTTGCTGTTGCACCTTCTCAGCCGTTGCCGGCTTTTGTGACTCCTGAGCCGGGCTACAGCCGGCGATAGCCAGTGCGATTAAACTGGCCTGAAATATTTGTCTATGCTGCATAATACTGGTCCTGTTTATGTTGTTCTTATTGTTATTCAATATTTAATGACACCAGTTGGTGGCCGGGTCTGGATTTTGATTTTCCTGATGCTTTACGGTGTTTGTGCAATAAAGCGATCAGTTTATCGGCCTGCCAGTTATTCTGGATCTTGCCGTAACGGCTGGCGAGAAGCAGGTTAATCTGCTCGTTCAGAGCATCATCCTGCAGTCGCTGCTGGCAATCGGCCAGATTGCCCTGAATACCTAAGTGACAGCGCAGCCAGGGTGTCAATGCTGTAATCACTGCCTGGCTGTCTTTGCGCTTTACAGCCTGCTGTAATTGCTGCCACAGATTTTTTTCATTCTCTGCACCGACGGCCTTAGGTTTAGCTTTAGTCTTAGTCTGTTTATGACGGCTTTTCCACCACCAGAGTAGCAGGGTCAATAGCCATAAGGCCAGTAGCAGGATAGTGGCGACAGACCACCAGTTTGTGGAGTCTGAGTCATTCACGGAACGGAGCCCGGGTGAAAGCCCATCGCGCTGAGGTTCCTCATCAACTCCACGGGGATCTTCGACAGTTGTTTCTGCCGGGGCCGGAGTTGGGGTGGCGGTGCCCGGGGTGACCTCTGCCGGCGCTATCGTCAATGTCTGCTCAGGCAAGGTGGCATATTCGGTTTTCTTTGTCAGCGTGTTAAACCAGGCAACCCTGACCTGGGGGATGGTTAATTCGCCCGCCCGGGTTGGAATAATGGCTATGGTTTCCTGGCGCTGAGCCACTAAGGTATCATCCTTTTCCACTGTGCTGGTGCTGGCCTGGTCCGGATAGCTCTTAAACTCATCCGGGTACTGGCTGTTTATTTCGGGCAGCTGCTCTTCTACCACACCCAGCGCGGTAAGCGTCAGGATGCGGGTAATGGGTTCCCCTACCTTGTACTGCTCACCGGCACCTTGCCACTCCTGATGCAACTCAACGTATTCGCTGGGTAACCAGTGTGGCTGGTAATTGTCCGGCATAGGCAAAACCTCTATGTCAATGGCCTGACCGACCCGGCTGACGGGCTTCGACTGGTTAAAAAAGCCATAGGAGCGATTGCCGGACTGGGTGATTTCACCATCGAAGATAGGCCCTTCGATGGTAAACGTTCCGCTGGACTGGGGAATAATCGCGAAACGCCGCTCTATCACACGGTAGCGCTGACCTTTGGAGATTTCTGTATATTCCTTGTCCTTGCCGATCTGGCGTATATCGGCATTCTCCAGTTTTGGAGCAGTGAGGCTGCCTCGTTGCAGATCTCTGGATAAATACAGCTTCGCCACATAGTGAATCTGTTGTTGCAAATACACCTTGTTCAGATCCACTTCGGTCTCAATATAGATGTCCCTGGCCTGATTGGCCGTGGCCTGACTGGCCGGCAATACCATCAGCTCTATTGGCTCAGAACGCTGGCCGGCAATCTCGAAAGCCGGAATGGTATAACGGCCGGGCTCACGGGGTATCAATCTGGTCGTCCAGCGGGTGGTTCGGGTCATGTCGAAATTGATGATCTGGGTCTGGGTACTGACCGATGTACGCCCGACAACGAAATCCTTGAGCAACACCGAGGAATCAAACAGATTGTTGTCTACCACATCATTGGCGGACACCTCCAGAATAATGGCTTCATCCACCATCGCCGGGTTTTTATCCACGCTTGCCGTTACTTCGGTAACATCCGCCAGGGCCGGCAAAGCCATTAATGACCAGGCGATCAGCATGACCCAGTAAGATTTGATTGGTCGGGTGAAATTCTGCATTACCAATTCCTTTGTAATCTGTTGGGTAAAGATTGACGACGACGTTGCTGGTTTTCCAGCATCATTTTGCGTTTGAGCAGGTAAGCCGGGTCATCAGGAACTCTGCGTAACAGCTTTTCAAGCCGTTGCTGCTGTTCACGTTCTTCGTCACTAAGCGGCTGCTCCTGGGCCTGTTGCTGTTGATTGTCATTTTCCTGTTCAGCCGACTCGTCTTCTTTGTCAGCTTGTTCTTGTTGCGCTTGTTCTTGCTGGTCCTGTTGTTCCGGTTCAGATTCAGACTGTTGTTCACCCTGCTGTTGATCATCGGATTGTTGCTGATCATCCGATTGTTGCTGATCCTGCTGGCCTTGCTGGTTCTGATTATCGCCCTGCTGGCTCTCATCCTGTTGCTGATTTTGTTCTGAATCCTGCTGCTGATCTGAAGATTGCTGATCCTGTTGTTGTTGTTGCTTCTGTTGTTCCAGCAGTTTTTTATTAAAGCGGGCATCCTCGTGATCAGGATCAGCCTCCAGGGCTTTTTCATAAGCTTCAATGGCCTGATCCAGTTCTCCCAGTCTGGCCAGGGCGTTACCCCGGTTGTACCACGCCTGTGGGCTCTGGCTCTGAGAAAAGGCTTCTAAAGCCGCCGCGTAGTCACCTTCCCGGTAATGGGCGCTGCCGCGCCACAAGGGGTCGTTAAACTGACTGGCGGCGGCATCGTATTGTTCATTGTTAAAGGCTTGTTGCCCCTGTTGATCCGGGCGCTGCCAGAGATCGTCCCACAGACCCGCCTGTGCTTTGGGAACATAAAACCCTGGCAGCAGCAGGCAGAGTATGGCCACACTCATAAGACCGCGACGAAACCCATAGGCGGCCAGTGGTAACAGAATGAGTAGCAGATAGGGGCCGGCTTCGTACCACTGGTCACCCTGATGATCTTCTTCCTGCTCCTGTTCGGCTTTGTCTCTGCCCAGCAAGGACTGATTGATCAGTGTGTCGATGTCGCCGTTATCCGGGCGAAGTGCAGTAAATACACCCCCGCCTTGTCGTGCGATAAGCTGCAAATCAGAGGTCTCCAGTTTAGGGATCACAATGCTGCCACTGCCGTCCTTCATTAATTTGCCATTTTGTAAGCTGATAGGAGCACCATCTTCAGTACCGACACCGAGTACGGAAAGGCGGTAATTGCTTTGGTTGATCAATCTGCTCAGAGGCGCGATCTGCGACATCTCCACACCATCGGTGATCCAGAATATTTCCCCTTCCTGATACCCGGCACTTTGCAACAGCTCTACCGCCAGTTGCAGGCCACTTTGTGGGTCACTGCCGGGAAGCGGCATGATTTCCGGCGACAGGGCCGGTATAAGGCTGATCAGGGTTTCGCTGTCACTGCTGAGCGGGCTGATGACATAGGCATCGCCGGCGTAGGCCACGAGACCGGTTTCCCCTTCGGTGATTTGTTTAATCAAATCAATGGCTTTGTATCTGGCCCTTGTCAGACGGTCGGGTTTGATATCGGTGGCTCGCATGGAAAACGACATATCCATAATCACCACTTTTCCGGTATGTAGCTGGTACACCGGCTGAGGTAAGCGTTCCCACGTGGGACCGGCCAGCGCAACACTGGCCAGTAACCAGCCGATAGCCAGCAGATACAGCGGCGGGCGATTTTTAATGCCGCCCTGTGTGCTCAGCAGGTGTTGGTACAAATGGGGTGCAAGCACTTGCTGCCAGCCACTCCGATGCCGATTCAGATAATGCAGCACAATAAACAGCAGCGCTAGCGGCACCAGAGTAAGCAGCCACCAGGGGCGCAGAAAGTGCAATTCATTTAACCACATCATGCCCGAGCCCTCCCTGAATGTCTTAACCAGTGCCAGACAGGCGGCAGACAAAGCAGTGCGCTAAGCAACAATGCCAATGCTAACGGATAGTAAAATAGTGCAGTTTGAGGGCGCATTTGCCTGCTTTCACGGGCAATCGGCTCAAGCTCATCAAGGCGCGCATAAATGGCCTCCAGGCTTTGGGTATCCCGGGCACGGAAATAGCGGCCGCCGGTACTTTCTGCCAGTTGAGTCAGCATATCTTCATCCAGCTCGGCAGAAGGGTTGACGCGCCGATTACCAAACAGACTCTGCACCAGCATCTGGTCGGCTCCGACACCAATGGGGTAGATGGTCACATCGTTAGCGATCGCCAGTTCATTGGCCTGTTCGGGGCTGATATTTCCTGCGGTGTTCTGACCATCGGTAAGCAGGATCAGAATACGGTTAGACTCCTGCCTTGCTTCGAAGCGCTTGACCGCCAGGCCAATGGCATCACCGATGGCAGTCTGATCACCGACCAGCCCTATGACAGTCTCATCGAGCAACTGGACAACAGTTTCTCTGTCGTAGGTCAGCGGAGCCTGTTGATAAGCAGTATCGGCGAAAAGAATCAGTCCAAGACGATCCCCTACGCGGCGCTGAATAAAATCTCCGAGTACGTGTTTAATCATTCGCAGCCGGTCTACCTGTTGGCCGTTTACCACCATATCTTCGACTTTCATACTGCCGGAAAGGTCCACCGCAATCATCAGATCACGCCCCTTGGCAGGAATGTTAATGGGTTCGCCCAGCCACTGCGGACGCGCCGCAGCGAGCACCAGGCAGATCCAGGCAACCGATGCCAGTATTAAACTTGCAGTGCCCTGACCGGACGCGGATTTTACGCCAGGTAAATCATTGTCTACCCGGGGCACCCTCAGTGCCGCAGTCTGCACTTTCTTACGGGACGGCAGTATTCTTATCAATAAGGGCAGGGGCAGAGCCAACAGTACCCATAACCAGGCAAATTCAAACATCGCGGGCCTCCTTTTTCGAAGGTGGCAATGCCTGACGGATCCAATCACTGACTAACGCTTTACCCGCTGTGATGGTTAATTTGGCTGAACCCGACTGGTAAAGCGAGTCCAGCACATGCTGATATTGCTGAATAAAATGTTGCCGCTTTTTCTCTGGTAATTTTGAGCCCAGAAAGTCAAGCCACTGTTGCTGATGCAAGGATGCAGTCTGTGCCCGTGGAAAATAACTCAGCGTCAGACGCTTGAGCAAGGCATTCAGTTGTTGTGGCCAGTGGTTGTCAGTTTCACTGATTTGCTCAAGCTCCGTAAGAGCTTCACGTATGGCTGCACGATAGCGATAGCGTCTTATCAGCCAGCGCACGGCGGTTATGATCAACGCCAGGCTGAGCAGAGCCAGGATCCACCAACCGGGTGCTGGCGGCCACCAACTGACTGGCTCGGGCAGATGTATGTCTTTGAGCTGTTCCAGTGGTGATGGGGTCATAATTTACCCCCTAACTGCTGTTCCAGCGACAGCCCTGCACTGATGGGCAATACCTGGCAACGACATTGCCTGAGCTGAGTATGGATATGTTCAAGCTGCTGCTGGTGCCGCTCTTTGTATGTCTGCGCCGTGGTTGTTTCACCCAGCGTCAGGCTGCGGGTGCGGTTGCCATCAGTAATACTGACATCCTGAGGTACACGCACTTGCGGTAATTCATGTTCAAATGGATCGCTGATAGGGTAGGCCACCAGTTCACAGTGGCGGCTTAGCTGAAATAAATGCTGGCGGGCCTGCTCATCAAACTGGCTGAAATCACTGATCAGAAAGATCAGGCTTCCGGGGTGAGCCATTCGCCGCATTCGGGCACAGGATTCGGCAAAACTGATTTGCGCAGGCTGCTCAGTCTGTTGCGGATGCAGCCGTAACAGGCCGTTAAGTAGTGACAGAACGGCTTTTTGCCGGGTCATCGGCTTGTATTCAAGATGCTCGCTTTGATTGTAAATCAGCCCACCGATACGATCTCCCCGCTTCCGCGCCGCCCAGGCAATCAGGGCGCTCAAATGTGCAGCCTGTACGGATTTAAACACGAAGCGGGTACCGAAGTGCATGCTGGCACTGAGATCGGTCAGCACAAAGATAGGCCTTTCTTTTTCTTCCCGGTAGAGCTTAGTGTGCGTCTTACCCGTTCTGGCTGTTACCCGCCAGTCAATGGCGCGTATATCGTCACCGGGTTGATAATGGCGGGCCTCGTCGAATTCCATCCCTCGCCCACGGGTTTTGGCCAGATAGGTTCCGGCCAGTTTTGACTGTATGGTTTTGCGCGGCTTGAGATCCAGCATGGCGGTTTTGCCCTGATAATAGAGCAATTCGTCCAATGCCAGATTAACGCCGTCGGTATGATGGCGGTTCAGCCAGTGGGTGATATCCTGCACTGCCTGCTCCTAGGGTACCGGTACCAGTTCCAGGATCCGGGCCAGTACCTGATTGGTGGTAATCCCCTGCGCTTCGGCGTCATAACTGAGTAATAACCGATGGCGCAGAACATTACTGAAAACCGCCTGTATATCATCGGGGCCGACGAAATCACGGCCCAGCAGCCAGGCGTGAGCGCGGGCACAGCGATCCAAAGAGATAGTTGCGCGGGGGCTGGCACCAAATTCAATCCAGCCAGCCAGCTCCTGATCCAGCTTCTGGGGTGTCCGGGTGGCCATAATCAGTTGCACCAGATAATTCTCCAGCGCTTCGGCCAGATGAATCTGCAGTACTTCTTCGCGTGCAGCAAAGATATCCTGCTGGCGCAGATTCGGGGCCGCCACCTGTTTAAGGTGCAGGGCCTCGTTGCGGGTCAGGCGCAGTATCTCTAATTCTGTTTCAGCACCCGGATAGTCAATTTCCAGATGCATTAAAAAGCGGTCTAACTGCGCTTCCGGCAGCGGGTAGGTACCTTCCTGCTCAATGGGGTTTTGTGTCGCCATAACCAGAAACAGCTCAGGCAACGGATAGGTTTTGTTACCTACGGTGATCTGACGCTCCGCCATGGCCTCCAGTAATGCCGACTGAACCTTGGCCGGGGCACGGTTGATCTCATCGGCCAGTACAAGATTATGAAACAGCGGACCTTTCTGAAAAACGAAGCTACCGTCTTCCGGGCGATAGATATCGGTACCTGTCAGGTCGGCTGGTAACAAGTCCGGGGTAAACTGAACGCGGTGAAAATCACCTTCAATACCGGTGGCCAGAGCGTTTACGGCCCGGGTTTTAGCCAGCCCGGGCGGACCTTCTACCAACAGGTGGCCGTCTGCCAGCAGGGCAATCAGAATATTTCTTGTGAGCGTAGATTGGCCCAGTACCTGGGCATCAAGATAGGTCTGAAGTTGTTTGAATTGTTCTACTGCCATTGCCCTTCCAAATCTTGTTTTGCTTAAACGATGCATTGCGCCGCATTCTCTGCTTTGATCATGCGTTAAACACAGTCTGCTAGTCAGTGGTTATGGGGTCACTTGCACTGTTTCCAAGGTGAATGCGGAGATTAGTGCCAAATTCAGGGGCATTGGAGGCTTTGTTTGCATCACAGTTCCCTGACTGAAAAAGAATGTTACAAACGAGGAGCGGTCCCAGTGCTTATTCCTTTCTTAAGAAGAAATAAAAAACACTTAAATATCAAAGTGCTGTCAGTTAACAGCATGCCTCAGAATAAAAATCGTTCAGTTAGTATGCGGTTTCTAATTTACCGGCGTAATCTTAGCAGCGTCGATACATAACGGAGCGAAACAATGACTAAACTAGACAGCATTAAAAACACAGTAAATGACGCCGAAGACTTTGCCCGCAAAATCTGGCTGGCAGGCCTCGGTGCTTACGGTAAGAGCCTGGACGAAGTGCAGGGTCGTTACGAAAAACTGAACGCCGACGCATCAAAAATGTTTGATGAGCTGGTGGTTAAAGGCACCAAACTGGAAACTGAAGCAAAAGGTAAAATCAAGGCCAAAACCAATGTGGAAGCCCGTGTTGCCGAAGTTCGCCAGAAATTGGGTCTGGACAAGCCGGAAATGGAACAGAAAGTCGACGAGCTTTCTGCCCGCATTGACGCTCTGACTGCGGCAGTGGCAACACTGGCCGAGAAGCAAAACAAGGCGTAAGGCAATCGTTGTAAGGACGATATGCCAGGGAATGGCCTGAATATTATGGTCACCCTGCTCACAGGCAGAGGTGACCAATACCGATCTTAAAAAGGAGAGTCATGGTGAAAACAGTCAAGAAAGTCGAGAAAAGCGGACGCAATACCTGGTTGGCAGGCCTGGGTGGATATGACACCAGTCGGGATGTGGCGGCAGATAAAATCGATCGACTGGTTGAAGGCACCGGCTCGACCATGGACAGTCTGGTAAGCCGTGGCCAGTTGGTAGAAGCAGACCTGAAGAAACGTTTGCAGTTACCCGAGTGGCTGAATCAGCGATTAAACGCCATTCGTGCCAGCCTTAATCCTGGCCAACAGCAGCTTGAAAGTGCCACCAATAAACTGGATCAGGCATTAAATACGTTAGAAGCGCTGGTTGCCAATGTAGAGCAGGAACAGAAAAAAGCTGAGCAGGCTAAAAAAGCAGAGCAGGCCAAAAAGGCTGCGGCAACCAAAGCCGCCGCGGCTAAAAAATCAAGCGTTAGTGGTACTAGCAGTAGCACCAGCAGCAACAGTACCCGTTCTACCAAAGCACCAGACCGTGCCACGTCGGCGAAAACCAAAAGCGCTGGCTCCGGTAGTTCGACACAGCGTAAAACGACCACCCGTCGTTCATCGTCAACCGGCAATAAGTCTGCCAGTACAGGCAGCAAAGCCAAAAGCTAGCGCTGTTAAATGCAGTAACGTTAAGAAGCCCGCAATATTGCGGGCTTTTTTATGCATGGAATAAGGTGGGAACGCGCATCGCCTCGGCTGTCGAGTCAGCAAATTCTGCCCCCTTTGTTTCCCAGATAATTCAGATACGCTTCCACTTTCATATCAACTATCTGTAAGGGGCAGTGCATCTGGTGCAAATGGCGAAACTACTGTTCTATCAGATATAAGTGTTAATGGTTCGCCCTGCGTCACGATGAATACACATCTGCTCTGCCGCAGACTGAAGAGAGAGGGATTTTGCCATCACAGTATGCCCGCATGCTGTATATTAATACAGTTATAGACCAACTTCCTGATAACAGCAAAAAAGAGGAACTTTACCGCTTTTCATCAGCAGAAAATTGCGCGCAACACCAGAGAACCGGTATGGCAGGTGGTGCAGACGGACTAAACATGCTACAAAAAAAAGAGGAAGTCTTCCGTGTTTAAACAAGGAATGATTCCAGTTATCTAAACGTTAGCACTCAGGAGGAATATTTGGCTATTGAGGAAGCATGCTCAACTGCATCAATGTGGATAGAGCCAAAGTACATAATTCCAGCATTCATGGTCTTGCTATCGTCTGGGCTTTTCCCATTATTGCTGCACAAATACAAAGTAAAACGCGAAAGAGAGGAAAAACTCTTTGATACCCGTAAGGAAGAGTACCAAGGGTATTTTAAGAAAATGGAAGAAGCTGCGCGTCTAGCGGGGCAAGATTATGACAAGTATTTATCGGAAACACTGCCCAATGCTTCACGCAAGTTATACGAGTCAAATTCTTCCCCAGAGGCGATGGTGGAGTATCAGCAAACGCTGAACGCCTTCACCAAAGATATCAACGAGGGCTTTCAAAAGGCCACCAACGAACTTGTTAGCCTTAGAATAGTTTGCAGTAACGAGTTAACAGTGTTGCTCGATGAGTTTGAGGGAACGTATCAAAACATGATGAATCTTCAGCCTCAAATGCTAGAAGAACTTAGAACCTGCCTAACGCCAGACTCATTCGCTACTGGTCAGTTCAACTTTGAGACACCTAGTAAAACCCGGATGACTGAATTGGGCGTGGCGCTGGTAAATACCAGAAACAAAATCATCAAAACTATGCGCGCGGAACTAGGCTTTGAGTGCTAACAAACCAACTCACGTGGACGGCTTTTCGCAGGCTTTCGTCGCTCCGCTCCTTATCTTAGCCTGCTCAATCCGCCCATGGTTGGGGCGTTAGGCATAAAGATGAATCCCATAGATCAAGCAAATAACTACGACAAAATCGCCGATCATTGGAACAGTTCGAAGTTCAACCGGAAATGCGTATTCTGCTGAAGCTGA
>NZ_NISX01000039.1 GCF_002591895.1 Lacimicrobium alkaliphilum | reverse complement strand
CAAAATCCTTTACACTCTCTAAACTTTTGTAGAGATTTTAATGGTATCGTTACTTTCAATTGCTGTGGTTAATAAAACTTTTACCACGTCAGAAATCTGCACTTCACTCTCGACGTTATCCTCGTTTAGAATTTGCACATCTGCAAGAGTTTCACCACTGGACCTTAACTGTAAATCCACCATCACTGGTTGAGCAGTTGCGGTCAAAACGAAAAAACCAGACAGCATAATCGAAATAACACCAAGCAATGCGCTTAACTTAGCTCTCATTTTCTTCACAGGCGGTATAGCTGTTTTTTGTAAGTCACTTGCCTCTATTTCAAAAACCGATGCAATAGACTTGACTGACTCCAAAGAAGCCGAACCTGTTTTTTCAATACGTTGAATAGTTCTCAAGCTCAATCCTGAGACATCCGCCAACTGAGTCTGGCTCCAGGCTCGTTTGTTTCTTTGAGACTTTACTGATTCAATATTTATTTGCATTTCCACGATTCAATTCCTCAAAAAAGTTCAAGCGAACAATACGGAGAAATCCCTCTTTTTGATACGACAAGAGTATGACATAGGCGCGACAAGGTTATGCCACCAAGAGTATCGCCGGACGCACGGGCTTATGATGTTCCGGGTAAATCGGGCACGGTTTTTTTAACCTCATTTTCCAACGAGCTCTTTAATGCTGTTAACGACCAGATCACGATCTGCTATATGCAGATGGTGCTTCTTTGATTCAGAATAGATCACACGACTATTTGTAGATAAACGTTTAAAATAGTTTTCTGCATCGTCGAAAAGCGTGTCCATTGGTTTAGCTATATCGTCAGGAACGAAAGGCGGGTCATATCGTTCTTCCATTGCCTTAGAGCGCACAATGATAATAGGTTTGTTACCAAAATCAGCTGCATTGGTCAGTATTTCATAGCTTTTCATATGGTCTACATTTTCAGGAACTTTCTTAAACATTGGGTTATGAACACTTTGCTCAAACTGATAAAAGCGCTTTAATTCCTGACTGTCTGTTTTAAAGTCTTCAGGCCACCTTGTACCCATAGTATAAAAGTAACCCAAAGGAGGTGGTGCAATCATTACCGCCCCCATTACCTCTTGTGGATAGAGGTTGTTATAAGCAGTGATGATATAAGATGCGTATGAACCGCCTGCAAAATAATATGGCCCTTTGACGTTGGCTTTTTGAAGCAAGCTCCTGAGCCTGTTTGCCGTGTCATTGACTGTAAAAGGAACTACACCTTTTTCGCTCTTACCTAATCCTGCCCGGTCATACAGACAAATACTAAAGTCATTTTTTAATCGTTTTATATTTTCTAACCAAACCCCGTCCGAACCAAAACGCCCGAACCCCTGCTCCAGTATTAGTTGCGGCTTGTCATTTTCGTAACATTCCAGATAAAGCTTAAATCCACCCACATCATATAATCCAGATTTTGTTGGTTTCACTTCTGGTTCTGTAGCTAGCGCACCAAAACCAATAAAAATTGAAAATAACAAATTTAATGATTTCATCTGCATATTCTGCCTGATCCTGA
>NZ_NISX01000038.1 GCF_002591895.1 Lacimicrobium alkaliphilum | reverse complement strand
TGTGTCATACCAGCAGGGACAGCTAATTTCTTAGCTTTGATTAGGTGTTTCAGTAAATAGCTCCAAAACATGCCAGCCAGCCTAGCTGGCTGGCATTGAAACTACCTTATCCAAATACCTCAGGCCTTTGGTCCCGCCTGACAAATCTCATCAGAGACATCATATTTTGCGAAGTTATTAGTAAACTCCGTTGCCAGGTTCGCGGCGTACTCATCGTATTTGGCCGGATTATCCCAGGTGTTGCGCGGGTTCAGCAGCTTGCTGTCAACACCCGGTACCGCCACAGGCACATCCAGATTCAGTTGTGGCAGATGCTCGGTTTCTACACCGGCCAGTTTATTGTTCACAATGGCATCGATCACCGCACGGGTGGTGGGAATATCAAAGCGCTTACCCACACCATAAGGCCCGCCGGTCCAGCCGGTATTAACCAGATAAACTTTGGCGCCAAATTCACGAACCCGCTTAATTAACAGCTCGGCATACACACCGGCCGGGCGGGGGAAGAAAGGCGCACCGAAACAGGTAGAGAAAGTAGATTCAATGGCAGCCGTTGAACCGATTTCTGTTGAACCCACTTTGGCCGTATAGCCCGACAGGAAGTGATAGGCCGCCGCCTGCTCTGACAAAATAGACACCGGCGGTAATACGCCGCTGACATCACAGGTCAGAAAAACCACGGCACCAGGTTCGCCAGCACGATTTTTGATTTCACGCTTTTCAATGTGCTCCAGCGGATAAGCGGCACGGCTGTTCTGGGTAAGCGTAGCGTCTTTGTAGTCGGGTACTTTATTGTTATCCAGCACTACGTTTTCCAGCACTGTACCAAAACGGATGGCATTCCAGATCACCGGCTCATTTTTCTGTGAAAGATCGATACACTTGGCATAGCAGCCGCCTTCGATATTAAATACCGAGCCTTTGGCCCAGCCATGCTCATCATCGCCAATAAGGTAACGGCCGGGGTCAGCAGACAGAGTTGTTTTACCCGTACCAGACAGGCCGAAGAACAGCGTCACATCGCCCTGCTCACCCACATTGGCGCTGCAATGCATAGGCAGCACATCTTCAGCCGGCAGCAGGAAGTTCTGTACAGAGAACATGGATTTTTTCATCTCACCGGCATAGCGCATACCGGCCAGCAAGACTTTGCGCTCAGCAAAATTAATAATCACCGTGCACTCTGAGTTGGTGCCGTCACGCTCTGGCTCACAAACAAAACCCGGCGCGTTAAGAATCTGCCAGACCGGCTTGTCTGAAGCATTCCAGTTTTCCGGGCGAATAAACAGATTATTGGCAAACAACTGATGCCAGGCGGTTTCGGTACGCACCATCAATGGCAGATAATGCTGTGGGTCGGCACCTACTTCCAGATGTGACATAAAGTGTTCTTTGGGCGCCAGATAGGCTTCAACACGGTCCCACAGGGCATCAAACTTCGCTGCATCGAAAGGCCGGTTTACCTCTCCCCACTGGATATCTGCTTCAGTGCTGGCTTCTTTGACGATAAAACGGTCTTTAGGTGAGCGGCCGGTGCGCTCTCCGGTTTCAACCACCAGCGCACCATTAGCGGCAAGGTGGCCTTCATTGCGGCGAACCGCTTGTTCAATCAAATCGGCGGGACTTAAATCAATCATCAGATTAGGGGGCAGAGAGGTCATCAACAGCGTACTCCGGGTATAATGTTTTCAAGTAGGGTTTCAAAATTCAGGCGTGGCGCGGATCATACATTATTTAAGGGCTGCAGAGGTAGGGTTGCGCTCAAAAAAAACGCAAAACTGAAAGACTTTCAGTTTTCTGATTAAATACTTTCAGAATTGTTGCATAACTATCCACTGCCATCGGCTCAGAGCCCCTTAGCTGAAAGAAGATAACGGCATTCGCCAACCAATAACTATGCAACAGATAAAATGGCTTTAAGTCATAACCAGGATCTATAGATATCTGGCTGATATCAGCCCAATTGGACCAGCTAAGAGCAATGCCGGATGTGGTCACTGTGCACAATGCAAGACCTGAATAATCCTCTAATCAGCCT
>NZ_NISX01000037.1 GCF_002591895.1 Lacimicrobium alkaliphilum | reverse complement strand
TGACAGGAAGCAGGCTTGCAGTTTACGAATTAGATGCAGAGATGATGGAAGGTCTCTCTGAGCCTATTTTCGACAAATGTAAGCCTCGCGATGGTTCTGAAGCAAATGTGGTTTACGAAAACGACGGAATGATGAAGAAAGCTTTTACTGAGCAGTTTTCTTCAGTGCTGTCAAATGTTGCAGACAAACTAATATCAGCAGAAAACGCACCAAAATCTCCCCTGATGGAGAGCTTACAGGATTTGGCTGCAATAGCTTCTCTTGACGAGCAAGTGAAGCTTCATAAAGTTGTCCTGATATCTGACCTGATACAGCATTCGGATAGAGTCAGCTTTTATAAGACCCGGCCCAAAAATGTCAAATTCGATACTATTTCTTCGTCAGTACCGGATCTCTTTGGCGTAGATATACAAATCTATTGGTTACTTAGGAGAGAAAAGGAAGGGGGTATTCAAAATGAGGCGCTGATTCCTTGGTGGGAGCGCATCTTTGAAGAAGCGGGTGTGGGAGAACTTAAAATTATGAAGGTGCGCTAATGGAAGAGAAGAATACTGGCACATTATCAGCTAAAGAACACAAAATCGACGCTAACACGTTAAGGCAAGCTTTTGTCATACATACATTAGTGGGTTTATTGTTATGCCTAGCCATCACCGGCTTTAAATTGCCAATATGGGCTGTTGTAATATTGGGAACAGTAGTAATGGGCTCTTATTACTTTCAATATCATAAAGGGGGGCAGCCCACAGCCCTACTTGCCATGTTTTCGGATAGTGTTTACTACTTGGGCTTTATACTCACCCTAATTTCTCTTGTTTGCTCCATGCTTTTCTTCGATATTGAAGAGGGGGCTAGTTCTGCATCTGTTGTTATTTCACAGTTTGGGGCAGCAATGATAACTACGTTGCTGGGAATGGGGATAAGAATATACCTTCAAAATTTCGACACAACTGTTGAAACTGCGCAGCTTTCGGCCAGAGAATCACTAGATGAGACAGTCAAAGGTTTTAATGTCCAAATGCGAAGGACAAATGAAACTCTGTCGAAACTATCAAACGCTATGAATAAAAATATAGAAGATACAGAAGATAGGAACAATAAATCCATTGAGATGTTCAAGGTAACTCAGGAGCGTTTAGTTTCGCTTGGGGAGTCTTCGCTTGCAGAGTTTGCTAAGTCTTCTGAGAAGGTGCTTTCAAATTCAATTAATAGATTGGGCGAGGTTAGTCAACAAATTCCAGATAAACTAAGCCTAGTATCTAACGAGCTGATTGAATCCAGCAAAGGTCAGCACACCGAATTAAATGAAAATATCATAAAATCGCTGAAAGTACATTTCGATAAACTTAATGATGAGATGGTAGCGACGTTTGAGACTACTAAAAATGCATCGAAAGAGTTCGGTTCAATTATAGGAGAGACCGGATCTGGCCTAAGAAGCCTTGGAACTAGTGCTGAAAGTGTTTCTGAAAAGCTATCAGCTATGGAGCACTTTGCACCAGACGTTAACGCGTTAGCTGAAAATCAGGAAGCTTATATTATAAACCTTAAAGTTTTGTCTGATGAAATTGCTTCCCGGACAAAATCTCTACTTGATTCAGAAATAAACATCGAACAACACATGAAGACTGTGGCTGAGAACTACAAAAATATCATCGATAATTACCAAGATTTTATTTCCTCTTCTTCGGCAGGGAAACTAGTTGAGGAAGAAGAAAAACTTCTAGCCGCCATGAAAGTTAGGGTCAGCAGTATCGAACAACTATCCGCGCAATGGGAGGTAGAGATACAAGCAATGTCGAGCCACTCAAAAGATTTCAGTGAGAACCTGGTTAAAACTGCCAAGTTCATAACAAAAGAGATGAGTTCCCCTTCGACATCAAAAGAGGTGGTTAACGGGTGAGTCGGGAGAAGGATGATATTTTTAGCATCTCTGTAACAGAGCTTTTGCTAATAATTATGTTTGCTTTGCTGATCGTGATGATTTTATTGAACTCGACTATGCAAACAAAAATAGATGAACAAAAAGAAGCTGTAGGTCAATATGAAGCAGGGTCAGATCCTACTTTTT
>NZ_NISX01000036.1 GCF_002591895.1 Lacimicrobium alkaliphilum | reverse complement strand
CAGGATCAGGCAGAATATGCAGGAAAAACGGGATAGAACAGCACAGGCGAGCATTGCAGCTTTCGAAAGAAACGGGAAAAGCTATAGATATAGGTTGCGGAAGTAGTGGTCGCATTATTGATCTAATGCTTGAGCACGGCTTTGAAGCTGAAGGTCTAGACTTTTCTATTGAGATGCTGAAGCATGCTAAGAAGAGACACCCAGAAGTGGTGTTCCATCATGCTGATATTTGTGAGTGGAGTTCTTCCAACAAGTACGAATTCATTTCGGCGTGGGATAGCATTTGGCATGTTCCGCTGAAACATCAAGAAACAGTACTCCGTAAGCTATGTGACGCATTGGCAAAGGATGGGATCATTATCTTCACTAGCGGTGCAGTTGACGAGCCCGGGGATGGAAGTAACCCATTTCTTGGTCAAGAGCTTTATCATGCAGCGCTCGGCATTCCAGCCATTCTGAATCTATTGAGCGATTGCGGTTGCATCTGTAGGCACCTTGAAAACGACGATTGGCCAAATCTACACTTGTATGTAATCGCGCAAAAAAGTGCCTAAAAAAAATAATATGCGGTTCATAGGGTCCGCATCATTTAACTGTTAGTACCACTTCTTCAGTAATGGAATAGTGCTATGGAGAACGTAAACCTCAAGAAATGGTCTATCGCCATCATCATATATCTTTGCATGACGGTGCTGTCGGTAGGTTATATTTCACAACTGTTGGGGGTAAGTTACGAGATAGTTATACTCTTTACTTTTTGTGTCTTTTTTCCAATATTCGAGTTTGCCTGGAGCATTTTTCTCTTAGGTAAATATGCGAGGGATGAAACAAGGGAAACGTCAGTGAAGGGCACTAACAAGGCCACTCAAACCGGGCAAAAACTCGCTGTCACTTTTTTTGCTAACAGCGCAACAAAAGCGCCATCAAGTTTTTGCCGCTGGTGGCGGCGTTAGGCCCTAGATCATGAAAGCTGTGACCACAAAGTTACTGGCGATAGTTGTATTTCTCACGGTGCTAGCTGGAGCAATTGGTTCGACAATCCATGAAGGTTGGCTAACCACGTGGTTTTTGCTCTTTATTTTCGTTGGTCTGCCGGTCCTGATTTTGGCTTGGATTGATCTTGGGTCAGCGCTTCGGAGTCTGGACAACCCAACCCCTCTGCAAAGAATGCTCGGTGTTTTGTTCGGCGTCCCCCAGGCAGTACTAGGGATAACGTCCGTATTCATCGGTCTCTCAATTGTAGGCTGGGTGTTATATAACTCGTTAGTTGAGATGCAGCCGCAATATAGTGGGAGCTTCCTGACACTCGGTGTTGGGCCAGCGCTGGTGATTTTCGGACTCTATTGGGCGCGTGCGGCATTTAAACGAGAGGGCAAGTCGGAGAATGACTGAGTTCAGGCCTAACCAGTAGAGCCACGGCGACGGCTACTCCATTGCGGCTTCGCCTCCATTCCGTAGCCGCGTGTGCTGTTGGCGTTGGGCGACAAGAAATGGGGCATTGATTCGGCTTAAACAAATGGTATGATATTGTCATACTTCTCTTTGTTAGGGCATCATCCATGAGCATGCACCGGAAAACTATCACGTTGACTGAACAGCAAGACGACTGGGTGAAAGGTCAGATTGAAAGCGGTCACTTTGGCAATGATAGTGAGTATATTCGCGATCTCATCCGAAGAGACCAGCAGGCCAAGGAACGTCTTGCCACGCTGAGGCAGGCCCTCGCTGAGGGTGAGTCCAGTGGGAAACCTAAGCCGCTCGATATATCGGCCATCAAAGCGGCTGGCCGTAAGCGGATGAAGGCGGCTGATTAGTGTTTAGGCTAACCGTCACGCCGAAGGCGGAATCTGACCTCACCGGAATCTGGATATATACCTGCGAAGAATGGGGGGTTGATCAGGCGGATAGTTACCTTGATCAGCTTGAGGCAGGAATGAATCAGCTGATTAATCATCCATCACTCGGCGCTAACTACGCCCATGTCCTTCCCGGGTATCGCAGATTGCAGGTAGAGCATCACGCTGTTTTCTATCAAGTACTAAAGCCGGAGGTGCTCGTTGTTCGTGTTTTGCACGAGGACATGGATGCACCGCAAAGGCTTCTGGAATAGAGGCGGCTATCCTTTGGTGCAGCGCAAGTTTTTAATCAANGGGTCTTAAGAGGGCACAGTATTTATGGGAACGCTATCAAGAGTTAATCAATCAGAGGGGTGACAGTGGCGCCCATCACAACTTTTGAAACAAACACACACACACAGGCGAGGGGTCAGGTCAAGGCGAGGGGTCACAAGGCGAGGGGTCAGCAAGGCGAGGGGTCACCCATTAATCAGCCGTGTCAAGTAAACAACGATACCCCGTCCCGATATTTAGATGATATCGGGATATTTGAAGAGTAATCTCCGCCCGGTAATCTGTTTCGCTTCGTTTTTTCGTCGTGCGGTGTCAAGTCCGTTCGCACCAGTCACCCATCTGGTTCTAGGCTGCATTCAAACGGCGAATGGGCCCCAAACGCTGTCGCGTTCCAAAAAATCTCCGGTACCCTGAGCTGTCCATCTGATAAACATTAACAGATTTGGTGGTTCACATTGCGCCCAACCCTTAGTGGCTCAGACCAGGGGCGAACAGGATAACACAGGCGGAAGGGCCATCCATTCAGAGTCTTTGGTTGTTAGCCAACCCCTTGACTGGCTTGGCCCTTCCTGAACTTATTGAAACGCTAAATCCATATTAAACGGCTCTCTTTTGTTCAAAATATGGTAACAGGCCCGGGCCAGTTTGTGGGCCACCGCCCGGATGGCTATCATGCCATTGGTTTTTCGTTTCTTGCGCGTGTAGAAGGCTTTGATTTGGGGATAGTGGGCCAGGCTATGGTGGGCCGCCTCATGAAAGGCCCAGGACAGATAACGATTACCACACTTGCGGTTATTCTTACCCTTCTTTTTGTTATTACTGATAAGTTTGCTTTCCACACAGCGGGCGTAGGAAGCGAAGTTTCCTGCTGAATCAAAACGGGTAATACTGCCAATTTCTAA
>NZ_NISX01000035.1 GCF_002591895.1 Lacimicrobium alkaliphilum | reverse complement strand
CTGGCAGACCAGAGTATTGATGACTGAGGCTAAGATTTGAAGTAAGATGAAGAGCTTTGTTCGGCCCGGAATGAGGCACTTGTAAAGAGCCTGCGGTTTTAATATCCGCCACGCTGCCCGATATTAGACTGGGCTACAGTGCTAATAACATGGTCATACCCGCAGATAAAAGTCAGGTATGAGGAGAGCGGCCTTGCGCATCACCAAGGCCTATCCCGAAAGCTACAGACAGGTTTGCGCTTTTGCTGACGGTACAAATGGAAGGAGCACTATTGTTTCGGCCTCGCCTCTGTCTTTCCTGAAAACCCCACACTGTTTTGTACCGTCTTTTTTATGGAAGCCCTGTGGGGTGGGTCCAACCCGTTTATTTCTTTCGGACAACAAGGCCCATCAATTTATTTATCATTACTCCGAAAATTGATACCTGATGTTTTTTTATTGACAGGCATCTTGATCACTTATAGCTTACGCAGGTAAGTGGAATTAATATGTTTATAAATCCACAGGGATAAATAGGAATAATTTATCCCACACATAATTTAAACTAAAACAGAAGAAGGAATCTTCATGATAGGGAAATCTATTTATCTCAACGCAACGAGATTGTTTAACCTCGCCTTAAAAATATCAAATCTCTCTTTATTTCAGCAAATCAGCAAACAGTATGCTAGCTGGAAGAAAAATAATTACAATCAAAGGAAGTGAAAGTATGAAAAATAAAATGATAGCTATTTTATTGGTTGGGGGGAGCTATGCGATTAGTATGCTTCCAATTCAAGCAAATGCTGATTTGGTACGTAAATGTAGAACCGGTCATACAAATTCAGGTGACGGAACGCCGTCTTTTGCACAAGAGGTCTGCTGGTATGAATCCGGCGGAGGCGGTGGAGTCTCTGGTGGTGGAGGTGGTTCCGGACCAGGTGGTTCCGGACCGGGAGGTGCTGGCGGAGGCTCCACTGGTGATGGCGAAGGTGACAACGACAATTCGGCAGATGAAGAAGCTACAGAAGTTTGTCGTGAAAATGCTCAGGACCTTTATGGACCCTGCTTCAGTTCAAGAGAACAAAACTCCAAGACTGCGTTCAACGTTTGTATTGCAGGTGCGGCTCTTTTGCCTGTCAAGGCGGTGGCGGCGGCTGCCGCATTTGCATGTGCAGAAACAAGAGGTATGGCACAAGATGACAATCAGCAATATTGTCTGGATCGGGTAATAGATGCACAGGCAGAATGCAAACCATAGAAATAAATTATTAGATATGGATGAGGTTATGAGAAAAAAATATTTTACCTGGGGTCATATCGAAGGCCTGATATTTAGCGTCCTGCTGGTTTATCTTATAGGCTTTGTGGAAACATCCTTCAATAATCTAATCCTCGTGGTATTGATCGGCTACCTTTTTGACAAAGTGAGAAGGCTGAACAGAATCGTTGCCAGATTTGACTCTTGTTCAGCGGATAAGTCTTCTGGAGTATAGATATGGTCAACCCATAAGGAGATAAAAACGTAATGAACAGGGATAATGCAATGTGGCTGAGTGCGACAGGTGCTGTTGTAGTGGTGGCTGTTCTGGCAGTGTTCAAATTCTCGGGTGGTGATGATTTACCGCAAGAACGGGAGAATCATTCAATAGTAGCTGTTACCGCTGACTTACAAAACAAAGGTGATACAGTAGAAAAACCAGATAGCTATACCCCCTCAGTGACTGAGGGGGAGTTTGTTGGGTCTGGCAACAGTAACGGAACCATTAATAAGGTAATCGCCGCCACACTGAAAAATAAACTGGCTTTTGAAAAGGCCAAAGAACAGGAAGTGCAGTCATTGCTCGCCGATGCAAAGGTGAAGACCAGTGAGCAGATGGGCGAGGGCAGTATGAAAGAAATGATGCTGAAGGTGGCAGAGATTACTCAGGCTGCACATGATGGTGATTGGGAACTGTTTTTGTCGTTATATGATGAACTTGCACTAACCGATAGTGAAATGATGGATTTGGCGATACATCAGGCCATATCAATGGGAGCGCCGCTGGATATTATTGAACAGTTGTTAGATAAAGGGGCTTCAATACCACCACAATCTTCACTGACACTCGCTGTGAAAGGTGAAGTGGCCAGAATGAAAGAGTTGCTACCTCTTGGGCTGGACCTTTACAGCGAAGATCCCTATGGCCGCAATGCGGTATCTATGGCTGCAATGATGGGAGGCAACCCGGAGACCGTGAGATTTTTACTGGACCACAATGTTCCTGTCAAAAGCTCTGGTAGTGGCAGAGATGCGTTGGATTTTGCACTGGAGAGGTTAATAACGGATTGTGAGCCGGGAGTGTATGTTGACTCCTGCGCCAGAAGTCAGGAAGTTGTGGGCTTATTGCTGGATAATGGCGGTGAAATTGAAAGCAGCCACGGGCATTTTCTTGCCGTTTTCCGTTCATCAAGCCCGGAATATTACACCCGGCTTGTTGAGTCATATCCCGGCATTGAGTAATGTGGTGAATTTGACTGCTGTTCCCGGATACACCTATGTGTAATTAATATATGAACTTTTTCGATTACAAACTGAACATTAGACGGTTTACAACAATTCTTATTTTGATCGTATTTGGCAGGTTTGTAGTCGACTACATTAGAGGCTACGAGTTCTCCATACCGATTCAACACATCGCACTATATCTATAAGCGTCCAGGCAACCCCACCTTCATTTCAATAAGCTGAACTACCAAACTGGCATCTTCTGTTCATCACAGGAGTTTGCCAGCATGTTTCCGGTATCTAGTCAGCTTAAGGTCACGCTGGTGTGCGGCCCAACCGATATGCGCAAAGCCATTGATGGTCTGAGCAATATTGTTGCCTATGAACTGGAGCAGCAGGCACAGCGGCTCTCGACGTTGCTGCGCTCTATTATCGATGCCTCGCCGGATCTGATTTATTACCGTAACGAGGAAGGGCGTTTTGCCGGTTGCAACCGGGTTGCCGAGCAGATGACGGGTAAAACTGAGGCAGAACTGATGTGGCTTCTAGTTTGCACGAAGAGGACTTGGTTGCCGGTACGCCGATTGTG
>NZ_NISX01000034.1 GCF_002591895.1 Lacimicrobium alkaliphilum | reverse complement strand
GTGATCGCCGGACGCTTACGTATTCCCGCAGTATTTACAGGCAGTCGCGCTTTCCGCGGCTGCTAACAAGCGCCTATTCCCGGACATTTACTCGCTGGCCTGCGGCCAAAACGCTCGCAAATGCTGTAAAGGCGAGGCGTTATGCAAAGCGTTCGTCTTGACGTACGTACTCAAAGGCGTACACTTGATGGAAGTTTGAACACGCAAGAGGTGCGTCATGACGGGAATCACAGCAACTGAGGCGCGCAGCAACCTTTATCGGTTGATTGACGAGACCGCCGAGTCCCACCAGCCAATCGTCATCATGGGTAAGCGGAACAAAGCCGTCCTGGTTTCCGAGGAAGACTGGTCTGCAATTCAGGAAACACTTTACCTGCTCTCCGTACCAGGAATGCGGGAGTCTATTCGTGAGGGGATGGATAGCCCCGTGGATGAATGCGATGAGGAGCTGGACTGGTGACATGGAAGTTGGTTTATACCAAGCAAGCCCAGAAAGATGCAAAGAAGTTGGCCTCCAGCGGCCTCAAACCAAAAGCCCAGGAACTGTTAGCGCTGATAGCGGAAGATCCATACCGCAAGCCACCTCCGTTTGAGAAGCTCATTGGTGATCTTGCGGGGGCCTATTCACGCCGCATCAATATTCAGCATCGTCTGGTCTACCAAGTGCTCGAGGAGAAGCGAGTGGTGAAAGTTCTCAGGCTCTGGAGCCATTACGAATAATGCATAACCAGCCGCTGTTGCCGGACAATTTTTCCACCACTTCGCGGCTCCAAAATTGCCGCAAAGCTCCGCGTTAGACAATATGCAAAATATCAATATGAATACTTGTAAATGTTTTAGCTGTGGCGGTGTATATCCTGATATAGATGGGCCAGTACACAGATACATGAATTCTTCGCCAGGGTGCTGGTCGGTTTATGGCGAGGTTTTAGCTCGAGAATATAGCGATCCTGTCTATTTTGAAGTTCACCGATTGACCGTTGACGCCTATGCAGTCCAGCATCCAGGTTCAACAGACCGCCAAAGCATACAGTCCGTAGGTGTGCACTTGGTTAGGCTATGTTTATTCTTGGAGCATGGTTTAACGGCCGACAAGGCAAACAATGCCATGTTGGAGGCTGGCAAGAACAAGAATTCGTTCATTTTTATTGACCCTCCTAAGCATTTTGGGTCAATTACCGCTGCTGATGTAAATAAGGTCAGTTCAGTAGAAGAACATAAGGCTATTGTAAGAGACTGGGCTCAAACCGCTTGGGAAGCATGGTCAATGCATCACGATACTATTAGAGAGTGGTTGCCTAACCAAGCATTGCACCGGACAAGCCGGTGAATGCGGCGTTAGGCAAAATAAGGAGTAAGTAGCTGGATCAACTTAAAAATCGAGTAATCGCCGTCATTTTAGGTGTTGTGCTAGCTTATGCATCAATAGCTATTATTGGTATTGGTGCTGCGGTAGCAATTCCCTCTGAAATTCTAAAACCTGTTGCACAAGTATCAGGCTTGCTCGCATTTACCCTGGTCGACTTATTTACCATCGCGGTGCCGCTGGCGGCAGCATTTTTAGTGGTGGCTTTCGCCAGTAAGCTGGTAATCAGAAAGCAAGATTTCACTTTTTATGCGTTGCCGCTCGCGCCTCTGGTGCTATAGCAGCTGTATTTTGTTGTGCAATCACAGCCTCAAATGCTCAATAACATCGTTACAACGCTGCCACGTTATCTGTTGCTGGCCGTGTGTTTTTACTTTTTGGTTCGCAACACGAATCGGACAAATGCCTAACAAGGCCAGTCAGCAACGGCCGCTGCTGGCAGCGTTAGCAGCACCCCAATCCCGTCCCGGCACATGATTGTAAACCCCCCCGAAAAGGTATAATTTGTATACCATGAATCGATTTGAATACGACCCTTCCAAGAGCCTGGCGAAACTAAAGAAGCATGGCATTGACTTTGATGAGGCTCAGGAGCTTTGGGAAGATCCGAATGTAGTAGAAATTGACACCAAGCCGATGGATGAACCTAGAACGCTGGTCATTGGGGCTATCAGCGAGAAGGTGTGGTCCGCAGTGATCACCTACCGAAAGGGTGCCATTCGTATCATTTCGGTTAGGAGGACGCGAAAATCAGAGGTAACACTGTATGAAAGCTAAAGAGTTCGATAAAACATTTGACGATGACCAAGAAGATCTTCTAGAACACCTTGATCTAAGCTCCGCAAAGCGCTCGAATCAGGTGCAGAAACGGGTCAATGTGGACTTTCCCACTTGGATGATTGAATCGCTTGATCGGGAGGCGAGTCGCTTGGGTGTCACTAGACAGTCAATCATAAAAGTATGGTTGGCAGAGCGCCTAGAGGAATCTGCTGCTAACAAAGCATTTCAGCGGACGAGCCGCTGAACGCAGGCGTTAACTGACTAAAGCTGCCATGTTCTAAGAAGGTGAGATTACAATATCCAGGTGTCAGTATTGCCGTGAAACTTTCCCAGTTTTCACTTTCGTCTCAGATAAAGATATGGTGACAAATGGTTACGTCGCATTCACTGCACCAGGATGTCGAATTGCTTTAACAGAGCAGCTTCCCGAAGAGACCATATCGGAAGTAGAAGAAAGAATTGGGCTGGTTTTAGAACAGTTTCAGTACGCTATATAGATACTTTGGTTCAGGCTGGCTTATCTTTTCAGGAGTTTCAAAAACAGTACGAGCTACCGAAGCCAATATACTCGTGCATCAAATGCGGTGGTGACTCAACGATAATCCTCAGGGAATCAAAAGGAGAGTTTTTGGATCATGGCACTATTGAAGTGTGAGAAGCCAGTTAAGGAATGAAGGGGTCAGTCAACTTTATTTGAAACAAAATTCACCCAAAGTCAACAAGGATAATATCTATGAAATCAAAAACAGAATCGATCTTAGTAGTACTCTTCGCTTTATTTTCCCTGCAGGTCCTGGCTAATAACACGACTATCACGCGCTCGGAAGACATCGGGGTGGTGCGTGGAACCATTACTAATAATAACCTTGCGGACATACCTCTAATGTACGAATTGTCCCTTACTAATATCGCGAGGGTACATGGCTTTAATGCGATGTATCCTCTGCAAATCCAGCTTGGCGACAGCACCTATCGCACCTGTAGAGATTTTTATAAGGATGAAAGTTACACCGCTGAAGAGTACATTGCTTTTCAAAAAAAATATGCAGGCGCCAGCGTTGAACTGAATGGCGTACAGCGACACTATGGTGTGGCTGGTTCAGCGGGCTGCACGTTTAAAGAGTTTAAGGTACTGACAAACGGTGAAGAAATGATTGGCGCGCAGAAGGAGCAAAAACAAGCACAGCCTGATGAGTCATATGAGCAAGCGAACGGCAATTATGCCATAGGAGATATGGCAGTGTCTGTGTTCAATTTACACCGTGGTTTTGTCCACTTTCGATTACTGGGTAAAGACGGCATGCCCGTCAAGAAGCCAAATCATGAGTGCGCTGGCAAAGCTGAAATTAAACCGGTATTGGATAGAGATACACTTTTTGCAATTCGCTCTGAGATAAAAAAAATGGGAAAAAAGGCAACGCTGAAAAATGCACAGATGGTCGATGGTAAGTGCACAGTAGAAGGTGTTGTGCCTATTTCCCAGTGATGCCATCGGGTAAAGGTGCAAAAAGGGACAGATTTATTTAATTAATTATCTAAATAGATCTGTGCCCTTTTCCTTCTGTTACGGGCCTGCGTATTCTGCTGAAGCTGAA
>NZ_NISX01000033.1 GCF_002591895.1 Lacimicrobium alkaliphilum | reverse complement strand
AATTATACAAAAGCCCCAACCAGAAGACGGTTGGGGCTTTTTTGTATAAGCGCTATCGCGCAATACTAATCTCGCAGTCAACCTTCACGAAGTGGATTCCCAGCCCCTCGCAGAGCTTGGGTCGTTCAAACGGCAGGAACTTCGTTCCTGAAAGCCCCGTTTTCACCCCCATGTGAGAGTACCTTGTAGGTCGGGACTTCAGTCCGACGCTGTCAATATCTCGCGCAGAGACGCTGAAATTTTAAGCGAATAAAAGAATACGCTGCGCCTTTGCGAGAGAAAATGTACCCCGTATATAGATGATAAGAGATAAACGCTCGACCTCGTCTGCGTGGTTACTTAAACTATCGGGATTACACACCGAAGAAGTGCATTTTTGATTAACCTTGCCCCATTACATACTTTTGGCTTTAGCAGCAAAGCGACAGATTTACTTTGTATTGATGATTTGACATCGATACCTGAGCTCGATCACAGTCCCTACTTTATCCTCGGAGAGGGTAGTAATACCGTATTCCTAGAGGACTATCAGGGGACCATCTTAAAGGTGGCTCTGAGTGGTGTGAGTGTTAAGGAGACTGATAAGGAGTATCAGGTAAGAACAGCTGCCGGTGAGAACTGGCATAAGTTGGTAGTTACACTTTTAGATAAGGGGATTTTCGGCACCGAGAATCTGGCCTTAATACCAGGTACAGTGGGCGCTGCACCGATACAGAATATCGGCGCTTATGGTCGTGAATTTGCCGATTTTTGTCATAGTGTCGAAACGATTAACCTTGATACCGGCGAGATCGACATACTTTCGGCCAAGGATTGTCAGTTTGCCTATCGGGACAGCATCTTCAAAAGCGCGGCTATGCCCCGAACCCTGATTACCCATGTTAATCTGAGGTTTGCAAAAGACTGGCAAAGGGTCACCAACTATGGCGAACTGCAACAACTGCCAGGGGAGCCCGGTGCCAAAGAGATCTTCGCGAAAGTGGTGGAAATAAGAAAGAACAAATTGCCCGACCCGGCTCAATTTGGAAATGCGGGGAGTTTTTTCAAAAATCCCTATATCAGCCAGTCTTCATACAGCGATTTAAAAAAGCGTTGGCCGGCAATCCCCGGTTTTACAATCAATAGCGGGATAGTAAAGGTTCCGGCAGCATGGTTTATCGATACATTAGGCTTCAAGGGCAAAGTTATAGGAGGAATCATATGTCATCAGAATCAACCTTTGGTACTGGCAAACTATAACAATGGTCAACCCGCTGAACTGTTGACGCTGGCCAGAGAGATAAAACGGGCTGTGAAGAAGGAATTTGATGTTGAATTGGAAAACGAAGTCCGGTTAATGGGGGCTCAGGGCCTGATTACGTTATGAGTCGAACCAGTGAAATAACCAGAAACCAAATACTCCTGTACCTTGCAGACGGTGAGTTTTATTCAGGCGAGATGTTAGGGCGCAAACTCGGAATATCCAGAACAACAGTGAGCAAGCACATTCGTGCTCTATCAGAGCTGGGCCTGGATATCTTCACGGTGACGGGTAAGGGCTACAAACTCGCACGTTTATTGCAGCTAATGGATCAGCAGCAGATAAAAACATTTCGTAAGATTCATAATGCTCCGGTTCAGCTACTGAACGTGGTGGATTCTACGAATACCTACCTGAAAAATACATCAGGATTGCATAAAAACGGAGGGTGTTGTCTCGCGGAGGCTCAGACAGCGGGCCGTGGCAGACAGGGGCGAAGATGGATTTCGCCTTTTGGTGCAAGTCTGTACCTATCTATGTATTGGGGATTTCAGGGGGGGTATCAGGTACTCGGAGGGCTCAGCCTGGTAATCGGTGTTGCAGTTGTGCGTGCACTTAAAGCATTTGGCGGTATTTCAGCCCAGCTGAAGTGGCCAAATGATGTCTATCTTAACGGTAAGAAGTTGGCTGGTATTCTGGTGGAAATAGAAGGCCAGCTAGATGATGTTAGTCATTGCTATATCGGTGTTGGTCTGAATATTCAAATGCCTACTGACCCTGCTAGTGCAATCGATCAACCATGGACGGACCTCTACACGGAGATGGGTTCCCAGGTGAACAGAAATCAATTGGCGTCAACCCTGTTGGATCATCTCTATCAACTCCTGCATTTATTTGCGGAACAAGGGTTGACCCCATTTCTAAAAGAATGGCAAGCCTACAATCTCTTTCAGGATAAATGGGTGAAAATGCTTTGCGGTCCGAAGGATTTCAGTGGTCAGTGCCGGGGAATCAATGATCAGGGTGCACTATTGGTTGAGACCGGCAAGGGTATGCAGGCATTCTATGGAGGTGAGATAAGTGTCAGAGCGCATTCCTGAGTATTTGTGCCTGGATATTGGTAACAGCAGAGTAAAGTATGCCATGGTCACAAAACGTGAGGTGACTGATACCGGTATCCTGACTGATCAGAATCATCTTCAACAGCTGCTGGTAAAGTCAGAAGGGGTATATATCGCATCTGTCGGACAGACAGAGTACGTGGCTGAACTGATCAAAGTGATTCAATCATCAAATTGCCGCTATGAGTTGTTGAGCACTAGTACTCAGGTACAGGCCATTGCCGTTGCATATAACAATCCAGCAAAGCTGGGTTTGGATCGCTGGCTGGCAATGTTGGGGGCACGCAGGTTCTCAAGTCGCCCCTTTGCTGTACTGGATATTGGTACGGCGATTACATGTGATTTTGTTGATGTTGGGGGGCAGCATTTGGGAGGTTGGATTTGTCCAGGTATTCAGTTAATGCGTCAGAGTCTGGCGAAAAATACGGCCCGGGTTACCACTAATCAGCAGCAATGGTATGTGGGCGATATCGGCAAAGACACTGAAGAATGTGTGGATAGTGGGTGTCTGGTTATGGCCAAAGGCATTATTGACAGAGCAGATCTGTGGATGAAAAATCAGTTTTCTGACTATGATTTGTTTATTTGTGGTGGTGACTGTGACCTTTTATTGCCTGAATTTGTATCAGGAATACGGCATATACCTGATATTATTTTTTATGGAATGATGCAGTTCATTAGTGAAAAGGCTTAAATCCAATCCGAATTGCTGCGAAAATAGGCAGTGTTGGGTGCAAATTAAGCAAACGGGCCAAAACCTAAGATTTTTTGTAATTTTGCTATTGCGCATGGCAAAACGATACTCTAGAATTCGCACCCACTTGATGCAGTGCCGGCTTAGCTCAGTTGGTAGAGCAACTGACTTGTAATCAGTAGGTCGCCAGTTCGACTCCGGCAGCCGGCACCATCAATCTGGAGGGGTTCCCGAGTGGCCAAAGGGATCAGACTGTAAATCTGACGGCTCAGCCTTCGCTGGTTCGAATCCAGCTCCCTCCACCATATTTTCAGGTATGAGCATGACGCTTGTATCGGTGAGAGACTTGAGATTACTGCCAGCGAAGCTGGTTCGACAAATTTGTCGGGAACAAATTTGAACATCGGAGGAACGACGATGGCCCTAAGGGCGAAGGACAGGAGTCCGAAGTAATCCAGCTCCCTCCACCATATTTCTAGTGTGAGTCTATAGGCTAGCACTTAGGGCGGCAGAAAGACGCGTTCAGTCTTGACGTCCATCAAGGTTCTTGGGATGAGGTGGCCTCAAGAGATAAGGAACGCGGGCATCGTATAATGGCTATTACCTCAGCCTTCCAAGCTGATGATGCGGGTTCGATTCCCGCTGCCCGCTCCAATTACAGTGCTGATATAGCTCAGTTGGTAGAGCGCACCCTTGGTAAGGGTGAGGTCGGCAGTTCGAATCTGCCTATCAGCACCACTTCTCTCCCCAGCTCATTCTGCATAAAAGTAGTTTAAATCCAATCCATGCTGGGGGAAAAATGGCAAAAGAAAAGTTTGA
>NZ_NISX01000032.1 GCF_002591895.1 Lacimicrobium alkaliphilum | reverse complement strand
TGGGGTTTACCGGACGGTTACTCTCATACGGTAACTAGACGGTAGGTTGGTTTCGCCAACTGGTTATGGCAATAGACGCTGTCTCATTAGTAATAGCAACATGCTTTTGAAGAGCATCAATATTTTCAATTGTTGACAAATTCAAACTGCACACCTTTTGTATTACGTCTTTAAGATTTCTATAAGGAATCTTGTTTATAGAGTAAAGGCTATGTTTCCTTTCCCATCCTTGAGTATTTGAGTAGAGTCGCGCAATAGAAGCGTAAAAGTACTTCGAGTAACTCTTTGAAAACCTCTCATTTAGCTCTTCTTTGAAAACAGATGGCTCGACTGGTTTTCCATATTTGATCATTACATCTAGCAGTGCGTCTACATAAGCCTTGACGTCAATACTACGATATGCCTTGTCTGGCGTTGTATAAAGCATCCGATCAAATTGTACTATTCGACCATCTTCTATCAATCTGTCCAAAAGAAAGGCAGCATGCCCCAGGCTTTTACTTTTAAGTAAACCTGCTACTTCGGGTTTTGTATAAGGTTTTTCACGCTTATTCAAGGCCTCAATAATAACATCTTCTTGCGTGATTTTTTTAAAATCCTTTTTAAGGCTTACCGAATCAGCCTGTGAGAGACCATCGAAATAAACACCATAATCTTCACCAAAGTGCTTAACAAAATGGCGAATCTCATAGTAGCCAATACACTTAAGAACGTCAGACGCTGAGTAACATTCGTTTAAATGAAAAACTCCACGATCACTTGATTCGGCAAACTTCTTTAACTCAAAGAAAATTTCATCAACATTGATCTCGCCTGAGTTCATAAAGTTAGTATGTTTGTATATTCCTTTCCCGGATAAATAAATATAATCAGGGTGCTTAAACGCCTCATGATTTAGTCGATCTTCATAAATATCTGAACGTGAAATCGACTGTGAATTTACAAGTTTGGCTATGTCCAACCAAGGCAAACCTTTGGGGTAATTAACTAATACGCATGCGCTGGCTTCAGATTTATTTAATAATCTTGGCCATGCAAGCTCACCTTCTATACTTAATATTCCTTGTGTGGCCAAGTAGTGAATGGCGTTGCTCAGATTTCGAACATTAGGTAATTCTAGTGTGGCTAGATAATCCTTTAAGTCTTCAATTAATGCAGGGGCACCATTTTCAGAAAAGTACGTATTGAATATCGATTTGTCTATCTCCGGATTGACGTAGTTAAACAGGTTATCTTGCTTGCAAATTATTTCTAGAAATTCATAAAAGTCTTTTTCAGAAGAAAAGCAGGAAAATAGATCCTCCCACTTTTCAGGGAAGCGGCTGTCTAATTCTGGTTCAATTAAATCCCATATGGTTTCTGGACTAATTCTCAAGTAACTCAAGAATATCTTATTACTCTTAGCCGCTTTTTGACGGATGCGCTCGCGGGATAAACCATAACTTTGGCCAATATCTTCGAGGGTTTCTTTATCCTCTACGTACCCCCAACGCCTTTGCGTAATATCCACTTCGTCATCAGATTGACTATCCAAAAACATATCGATATCATCAAGCAAAAGCTGCTCTAATTGTTCAAGACTAAGAGAGCTAATGCATTTTGGAACAATAAGTTTCGACTCAAAATTTTTATAATTAATTTCCCCATTAGAAATTAATTGCAATTCGTTTTCAACTAAATTCTTGAGCTCCATAAGCCCATCCACTGCCCTTCGACCAAATCCTGATAAAGAAGAAAGCTCCCCTCTATTAAATGATAAAATATGAACTATACTAGTTTCTATATCGTCTAAATTATGAAATCGAGCATATTTTTCGAATGGTTTGAGGAGCCTATCATCCAAGCTAATCAAGCTAACTCTCATGTTGTTGAGATCAATAGACGAAAGATCAAGCTTATTATTAGGTTCAGCATAATTGCTTATACTATCTTCTGACTGGTATTGATTTGCTAATGTTTTTAGTTCTCTAAAGGTATAGACATACCAAGCTCCGACGCCAGGAAGATTTTCAATGGTATGCACCGGCAAAGATAAAAGGTCTTTCAAGTTCTCGCCTAAAGAAAATGGAACTGGGCTGTCACTAACATTCTTTAATCTTTTAATTAATTTTATGAACTTTGGCGGCAAATCTAGCATATCAAGATTTGTATTCAAAGGCGGAAGAGATAGTGTCCCTTTCTTACTATCGTGTTGAATTTCATTCCCGAAGTTGTGTGATAAAATAGAATCACATCTAACTGATTTATTCTCAGTATCCCGAGTGCTCTTTGGTAAAAAGTCCATAACAGCCTCTTTCCTTTTGCTCCTAGTGAACAGTATTGCCCTCAATAGATCTGCAAAATAGACATTTGTCTTTATAGTATTAAAGGACACGGTGTCGAGCTGATCAATAACATCCCAAAATGAACTTGAATTTCTTAACTGAAGCTCGTCCATTTCTAACAGACTATTTAGTAGTTTATATGATGCAGCCGTTAATTGCTCAACATTGATACTTACTTCAAAGTCTTCATTTTTATCTGTCATTTTTTAGAATCTTTAGAAATATGGATACAGAACGATACTTGTTCTTGATAGCTTGAAGTTCAAACTCTGATAAGAGCTTCAGGTCCGATCTCGTACGAATTCTTTCTTTATATTTTTCCACTAGTTGACACTTAATTTTAGCTGGCGTTTTTTTCTCAGCCCCAAGAACATCACCTTTACCTTTATGTGGCTTAGCTAATGAATGATAATCAAAGTCGGGTAACAGGGATTTAATATCTCGTTCACTAAATTCACATAGTTGCTGCTGAGAAAAGTGAAGTGAGATGGCTCTTAAGCTGGGGGTTACTAAAGATTTTTTTTTAAAATTAGCGACAAATTTTTGTAATTTTTTTACCATTGGTTGCAAATCGAAGTCTTGATCAAAAGATGCAAGTAAATAACTAAAATAAGAACCAAAATGGGTGGCAATTTGGTCTAGGCTTACATCTTCAATACTTTGTTCAAGCTGGAAAAACTCGGGAATATTACCATTTTTTTCTCGGTATCTACGTAATTTGTCGATTAGTATTTCTCGGCTATTAAGCTGGAATTTCATTTTCTCAATCAGCGTAAGTACTTTAGCTGCTTCTTGGCTGTAGCTAACTTCTATGGATGAATCGTGGAGGACTACACGTTTATTTGGGGAAGTATTGTCTTCGAGTAGATTCTCATGGTCGGTTGGGGTGCGTTCTATTTCTTTTGTAAGTTCCTTTATTTCATTCAATCGCTCTAAAGAGCCAACGAAATCCAAGACATGCACATAGTCTTTATTTGGAGTTTTACGCAGTCCTCGACCGAGTTGTTGTAACCATATCGTTCGAGACCCTGTATAACGCATAAAGACGAGTAAATTCGTTTCTGGGATGTCTATCCCTTCGTTGAACAAATCACACACCAAAATATACTTGAAATCTCCTTCACGAAAATTGCGAATGTTTTCCCTTCGCTCCTGATCCGACATTTTAGAGTGAACTAAAGTAGCGGAACCAATCGCAAAGAAAGCTAATAAATGTCTCATGTGCTGTATATTACGACAGAATATAATGCCTTTTACATCGTCAATTTCTTTTTCGAGTATTGTTTTTTCAATGATTCTGACGACCTCTTGGTCCTTCTTATGGAGGAAGAGGTGCTTATCCAAATCTGAAATAGATAGTCCACTTTCTAGTTGATCAATTTTTTCTTGATTTAGATCATCAAGTAGCACCATATATTTCGGGAAAGCTAACTTGGCATGCTTTAGAGCCCAGACAAGGTCAAATTTTCCGATATGACCAGCTTCTCCACCAAAAAAAACAGTAACATCTTTATTATCTGCACGATAAGGCGTCGCAGTTAGGCCAACCAACAGTTTTGGTTTAAATAGTTTTATTACCTCTGAATATGTTCTGGCTGGGGTGTGGTGAGCTTCATCGACTATTATGTAATCAAATTCTTTTTTTGAAAGTGACTCAATCTGACCATATAAAGTATCAAATGACGCGAAAACAAAATCGGTATCTTCAGGATTTGATCCTGAAAAGCAGGCAGAAAAACTGTAGTTCCCAATACCTAAAACATTTTTAAATGAAGTGACAGATTGTAGCAAAATTTCTACCTGATGTGCTAAGAAAAGTACTTTTTGACGGTGATGGTTAATTTGAATAAGACGCTTAATGAGATGAGCAACTGTGTATGTTTTCCCTAGTCCCGTTGCCATTTCTATCAACAATTTTGATTTACCTTGTTTGTATTTTAGCAAAGCGTCATTGATAACATCTTTCTGATACTTCCGGGGCTTTATTTCTCGTCCAATTTCTGAATGCTTTTTGACCCAGAGGTTTTGTAATTCGTCTCGGTCAATCAATTCAACACCTAAGCGTAAAGCGCGGGCTTTCACCTCAGATGTGAAATAGGAGTTTGTTACTAAGATCCTGTTAGTTACGTTTGCAAGTTTTGCACCGGTAACTAGTTGGTTCAACGCTTTTACATCAACTGCTGTATTAATATTGCGCTGTTTAACTTCAATTGCGAACTTTCTCTTCCCTTTATACGCGAAGATATCAACACCACCATCGCCGTGCCGAAAGTCCCCACCTACCTTAGTAATTTCAGCATCTGACCAGCCAGATGCAACAAATAGATCTCTAGTAAAAAGTTCAAAGTCGGAAGGTGAAAGCCTATCGACATCTTTAAAATATCTAATCATGCGACTGTATTCCCTAAGTCTGTGCCAACAGAGTCTTCAAGATGCCTTATTAAATTGCGTATTACGTTGCGGCTTGTGTCTAAGCGGCAGATTCTGCTATAAAATTCCATAATAGCATTATAATCCATCAATTTTTCTTAGTAGGCTTTTCAAAATCAGCATTAGCCATTTGGATGTTCTTTACCAAGGCACACTGTCGTTACTCTTGCCAATTTATATCTACTTTGAAGTAAATATGTTCATATATATAGTTCATGTTATATAACCAGGCGCTATNCCAGATTATCCACATTATTCAGGGTAAAGCGATTCTGTAGCCACAGCTGGTATTCTGCGCCTTTTAAGGTGCCGCGTTCGGTGCAGTCCACATTCCATCTTCTTAGCAGGTAGCCTGCCATGGCGGCTCTGACCTGGATCAGTAGCTGGCTGTTTTCCATGCCGTAGTCCATTTCTATAGCGGTTTTATGCTCGATGTTTTTTGGGTGTGGCACCAGTTGCAGTGGGATCAGCCGTTGCCATTCTGCATCGGCTTGGGCCTGTTCATGTTGTTCTGGCGCTTCTTTAAGCGTGACTTTGCTGATACGGGTGAGTACAAAGTCTCTGAAGCTCTGGGTTTTGCGGTCAAAGGCGCGCACATGCCAGCGCAGGCCGTTATCCACAATGGCGTGAGGCACCAGCTCACGGCTGCCGGAGCCGCTGGAAAGGGAGGTGTAGATTACATTTACCGCTTTATTGTTGAGTATGGCCTGTACCAGCCGCGCCACAATAAAAATATCCGGCACATTAAGGCTGGAAGGAGATTCCACCGGGAAGTGAATATCGCCGATGGCATCAAAGCCATCGGAAATATCATTAGCCAGCTTGGTCAGGGTACGCTGTGCATCGTGCTCAAATACGGGTTTAAATTGCGGGGTCTGAAAATAACGCCGTTCTCTGGCATCGTAATGCAGGTTATCCGGGGCCAGCTCTTTATAAATATTCAGGTCACGGGTGGCGGCAGACAAGCCCACTTCAAAGCGGTTGATTACATCCTGGCGGTAGATAACGCCTTTAAACAGCAGGCTAAAATCAATGTAAGCCAGGCGCTGCTTCTGGGAAAAACTGATGGTGTCGAGCATCATCCCTTAACCTTCCAGTAACCGCCTTTGGCTGGCCCGATACGATCGAGTTTGCCTTGTTGTTTGAGTTGAGCGATCTGTTTTTCAATGGCTCTTGAGGAAACACCCAATTCTTCAGCCAGGGATCTGGCGCTGATTCTTGGATCCCGCTGGATCAACGCAAGCAGTGATGGTGTTTTCTCCGAACTTTTCTCCGAACCTTCCACATCATCGGTTGAAACCGTTCGGTGAAACTCGATATCCACAAAGTCCCCGGTTTCCTTAATTGTTGGTTCAGGGTTGCCCGCCTGCTGGCAAAGCTTGCGAAGGCGGTTAGTGGCGCTGAGACGCACATGTGTGCCTTTTTCCCGGCCTTTGGATTTCAGATAATAAGGCAACTGGCTACCACGGTACACTTGCACGATGACCAGTGTTTTTCCCTGCACGGTTTCCAGATGGATGTTAGGCATCAGGGTGGGGTGGCAATGGTCATGGGCCATTGAAGCAATTTGGTCCATCAGATCAAATTCATCTTCCTTTACACCCAAAACCTGGCGCAGATCATTCACACCGAGTATCAGCTTTCCGCCGCTGGTATTGGCGAAGGCAATCAGGGTTTTTGCTAATTGTTCCCCTTTCGGCAGCTGTTGCTTGAATTCCAGAGTCTTGCTTTCGCCCTGTTGGATCTCCTGCCAGAGCGAGTGCTCTGAGCTCATACTCCTACTCCCCAACAATTCCTTTTCATTTCCGCTTCCGGTTTTAATCTATTAGCGAAAGGCTTAGCGTTGTTCAGCGGTTCCACTGTATTCATGATCATTCATTATTATTTTGGAATCATAGTGATTTATTTTGAAACGGTTGTAAAGTGGATGTAAGAACAACACTGCATACATAGGCACTGCAATGCCCCAGGTGCGGGCAGGCATTAACAGAGCGAACCGCCAAACGGGGCCAACATGCGGGTAAACGTTTTTTAGGCTGTTCGGGTTTTCCGCAATGCCGCTATACGCAAGAACTGAATAAGGATGTGTTATGAAAGATCTGGATGTACAAAAGAAAATAGCCGTGTTGATTGATGCGGATAATGCTCAGCTTGCCAAGCTGGGTTCCATACTCGATGAGATATCCGCCCATGGCCATGTACTGATAAAACGGGCCAAGCCGGACTTTGACCCCAGAAGTTACGGCGCAACCAAAGTCACAGACTTAATAGCAGGCCTTTCTGGCGTATTCGAAATGACCAAACAAAAAGGCAAAGGTACAGCACAGATCATTCTTTACCGGCCCAGGATCGCAGCGGGTTAGTCTGAGCATTAGTATCACTCAGTTTCACTGGCACCATTGGGCTTAAAATGAACTTTTACCTGAAAGATGTAGTTAGGGAATTTTGAGGTCGAGAATCAACAGGCTAACTAAGGGTCAGGGCGGGATTCCACTTTGA
>NZ_NISX01000031.1 GCF_002591895.1 Lacimicrobium alkaliphilum | reverse complement strand
TTGTATCTAAAATCATCGAGTAAGTTTATCTTACAGCTATAACACAAGGCTCCATCAGGCCTGTTTGGGTACCGGAAGTGTAATCATTAGCCCGGATAGAATTGCGTAACTTGTTGTCCAGGCAAGAGGCTGAGGCACGAAACTCGCTGATTCAGCGTGCTGCCTATACCTTAGCGGTGCTGCAAGATGCCAATCTCATATCGTCACATCCCTGTTTGTTACCCAACCCTTGTATAACAGTAATCAAAGGGTATAATACCGCACCCTTCTTATGCACCAATCTCTTATTTTGAACGATAAATTTGAAATTGTTTGTATAAGAGTGGGAAAAATAGGGGTGTAGTTCCAATTGGTAGAACAGCGGTCTCCAAAACCGACGGTTGGGGGTTCGAATCCCTCCACCCCTGCCAAGAATTATGGTGTCTGAAGTTTCAGGCGCTTGCGTGCAGGAAGCAGACAGGCAGCGATGTTTAAACCTTAGGCAATCCGCTTAGGTGTCACGATAGTGACAGGTCTTATACTTCATACATTGGAAAGTATGGAGAGGGCCATTAGGATCACGCTTGGTATTGAGTGTGGTATTAAGTCCGTAGTTATAGGTAAGTTCATGAGCGTCAATACAGAAAATACATCCAATGCAATGGATTCAGTTAAGTGGGTGTTGGTTATAGGCCTGTTGGCCGCCGCCGTTGCCGGTAATCATATATATGAAGACTTTTCAGTGCTGATACGTGCTGTTTCTGTGGTTGTATTGGTTGCCATAGCAGGCTTTATTTCTGCCACCACAGATAAAGGTTCGCGTTTTATAAATTTCGCCAAAGAATCTCGCATGGAAGTACGCAAAGTCGTATGGCCTACCAGACAGGAAGCAACTCAGACGACTCTTATCGTACTGGCGGCTACAGCTATTGTAGCACTGCTTTTATGGGGCCTGGATGGTATCCTCGTGCGTTTGGTATCGCTGGTAACAGGGCTGGGAGTTTAAGATGGCTGATAAGAGATGGTACGTCGTGCAGGCCTTTTCCGGTTACGAAGGTCGCGTAAAACAGTCTTTGCAGGAGCATATCAAAATTCATGGTATGGAAGATTCCTTCGGTGAAATTCTGGTTCCTACTGAAGAAGTGGTGGAAATGCGCGCCGGTCAAAAGCGCAAAAGCGAACGTAAGTTTTTTCCTGGCTACGTGCTGGTAGAGATGGAGATGAATGAGGACTCATGGCATCTGGTAAAGAGCGTGCCGAGAGTACTTGGATTTATCGGCGGTAACGCAGACCGCCCGGCTCCGATTAGTAAGCGCGAAGCCGATGCTATACTGAACCGCCTGCAGGAATCTGTAGATAAGCCTAAACCTAAAACGTTGTTCGAACCAGGCGAAGTGGTTCGTGTAACTGATGGACCTTTTGCCGATTTTAACGGTGTTGTGGAAGAAGTAGATTACGAGAAGAGTCGCCTGAAAGTCTCAGTGCTGATTTTCGGTCGCTCCACCCCTGTTGACCTGGACTTTGGCCAGGTAGAAAAGGGCTAATGCCGACATAACTTTTTATGCGCTAAGACCATCCCGCTGCTCTGATTGAGCAAAGGCGAAGTAGAAATTGCTGTTAAAGTCAAATTACGGGCTTGAACACTGGTGTAGATTAAAATATAATCCGCACCCTTTTTAAACACGGGGAGCCGTTTGAGTAAGCATCCTCTAATGCTTACAAGGCGCTACACCCACATCAGAGGTTACTGAAAAGATGGCTAAGAAAGTAAAAGGCTTGATTAAGCTTCAGGTCGCCGCAGGGGCTGCCAACCCTAGTCCGCCAGTTGGTCCGGCATTGGGTCAGCATGGTGTAAATATCATGGAGTTCTGTAAAGCATTTAATGCCAAGACAGAAAGTCTGGATAAAGGCGCACCGGTACCTGTTGTTATTACCGTATACGAAGACAGATCCTTCACTTTTGAGACAAAGACTCCACCTGCATCATATTTGCTGAAAAAAGCAGCAGGTCTTAAGAGTGGTTCTGCACGCCCTAATACCGACAAGGTAGGCAAAGTAACTCGTGCACAGTTGGAAGAAATTGCCAACATTAAAGAACCTGATCTTACTGCAGCCGATTTGGACGCCGCGGTAAATACCATCGCGGGTTCTGCGCGCAGTATGGGCTTGGTAGTAGAGGACTGATAAATGGCTAAATTAACCAAACGTATGCGCGCTATCCAGGAAAAAGTGGATGCGACTAAAGAATATGAAATCAATGAGGCCGTGGCTTTATTGAAGGAACTTGCCATTAGCAAGTTTGTTGAAAGTGTAGACGTTGCCGTCAACCTCGGCGTTGACCCACGTAAATCTGATCAGAACGTTCGTGGCGCTACAGTACTGCCTCACGGAACGGGTAAAGATGTTCGTGTAGCGGTATTCACTCAGGGTGCCAATGCAGATGCAGCCAAAGAAGCGGGTGCTGATATCGTAGGTATGGAAGATCTTGCAGAGCAAGTCAAAAAAGGTGAGATGCCATTTGATGTTGTTATTGCATCCCCGGACGCCATGCGCGTGGTGGGTACACTGGGTCAGATTCTCGGTCCCCGTGGTCTGATGCCTAACCCAAAAACTGGCACAGTAACACCAGACGTTGTAACTGCAGTGAAAAATGCCAAGGCTGGTCAGGTGCGTTATCGCAACGATAAGAATGGTATTATTCACGCCAGTATCGGCAAAGTGAGCTTCGAGCCACAACAGATTAAAGAGAACCTGGAATCACTGTTGGATGCCCTTAAAAAGGCCAAGCCATCAACTTCTAAAGGTTCGTTTGTGAAGAAAGTCAGTCTTAGCACAACAATGGGTGCAGGTCTGACTGTAGACCAGGCCAGTTTGGCCGGCTAGTTCGACACAAACCGTCGGGATTCCGGTTCCGACCTCTCTTAAGAATATGGGTTGGAGCTTCATTGGGAAGCTCCCGTCCAAGACCGCAGGCGCATTCTGTGCAGATGAACTAAGAGAGCATCTGCAACTAACATGAATGCTTAATCTATCAGCCTGCGCAGACGGTGATCTGACTCAGACTCTCTGGGAATAAGAACACCGTAGAGCGGTAAGGCATCGGGCCTTATCAATCTATAAACTCTGAGAAGGCAACTTCTCAGTAACTAAGAGGTGAACTCAGTGGCACTAGGTTTAGCAGCAAAAAAAGAGATCGTCGCTGAAGTCAGCGATGTAGCCTCTCGCGCTCTATCCGTCGCCGTCGCTGAATACCGCGGAATGGAAGTGGCCGATTTGACGCAACTGCGTGTCAAGGCTCGTGAACAAGGTGTTTATCTGAAGGTAATTCGGAACACCCTTGCAAAGCGTGCCCTGTCAGACAGTAAGTTTGCAGATTTAGACGGCGTTTTAACCGGACCTTTAATTTACGGCTTTTCTCTGGATGCACCTGGTGGTGCAGCACGTCTTTTTAAAGACTACTCCAAAGACAGCAAGAACTTAAAAGTCACGGCACTTTCTATCGGTAGTGGTTTACTGGGTCCGGATAAACTGGATGCAGTGGCGTCACTACCAACCCGCGACGAAGCTCTGGCAAAACTACTTGCTACCTTCAAAGCACCGGTTGGCAAATTCGTTCAGACAATCAACGAAGTGCCTTCCAAGTTTGTGCGCGTATTGGCGGCAGTCAAAGACACCAAGTAATTGGTGTGTTTGGTTATTTGAATTTTTAACATTAAACCCAGGAGTTTAGAGAAATGGCTCTAACTAAAGACGATATTTTACAAGCAATCGCTGAAATGCCAGTGATGGAATTGGTTGAACTGATCGAAGCCGCTGAAGAAAAATTCGGTGTTTCTGCACAGGCTGCTGTAGCTGTTGCCGCTGGTCCAGCTGGTGGTGGCGAAGCTGCTGCAGAAGAGCAAACTGAATTTGACGTAGTACTGACTGAAATCGGTGGAAACAAGGTTTCTGTGATTAAAGCGGTACGTGCTGCTACCGGTCTTGGCCTGAAAGAAGCTAAGGACGCTGTAGAAGCTGCTCCTAAAGCGATCAAAGAAGGCGTAAGCAAAGAAGACGCTGAAGCACTGAAGAAAGATCTTGAAGAAGCTGGTGCTAAAGTTGAGATCAAATAGTCTGTCTTTTGACGGATTATTTGCCTGATATCAGGCAAAGGCTGGTGATCATTTGATCACCAGCCTTTTTGCGCTGTAGGATAGTGTACTTACACCGTTTGTTACTTATCCGTAAAAAGCGCACAGGAAAACTCTATTTGATAGAAACTTAGTTGTCAGCAAGCAGGGCAAGCTAAGGCGTAAGATAGAAAGCTCCTTAAAAACGGTGCTGGAAGTTTGTCTATTGCTCATCATTGTATGAGTGCAGTAAAAGGCAAGTTGGGTCAAAAATCAGCAGGCTGAGGAACCCATGGTTTACTCTTATAGCGAAAAGAAACGTATTCGTAAGAATTTTGGCAAACGCCCACAGGTATTGGAAATACCGTATCTTCTTTCAATCCAGCTAGACTCTTTTAAGAAATTCATCGAGATTGATGCAGCGGGCCAGTATGGTCTGGAAGCAGCTTTTAGTTCGGTGTTTCCTATTAAAAGCTATTCAGGTAACTCTGAATTACAGTATGTGAGCTATCGACTGGGTGAACCGGTGTTTGACGTCAAAGAATGTCAAATCCGCGGTGTCACCTTCTCTGCTCCACTGCGGGTGAAGTTGCGTCTGGTGCTGTTTGATAAAGAAGCTGCGCCGGGCACAGTAAAAGATATTAAAGAGCAGGAAGTGTACATGGGCGAAATTCCGCTCATGACAGAGAATGGTACCTTTGTTATTAATGGTACCGAGCGAGTTATCGTTTCTCAGTTGCATCGCTCTCCAGGCGTGTTTTTTGACCACGACAAAGGCAAAACCCACTCTTCCGGTAAAGTATTGTATAACGCCAGGGTAATCCCCTACCGTGGCTCCTGGTTGGATTTCGAATTTGATCCTAAGGACAATTTATTTGTTCGTATCGATCGCCGTCGTAAATTACCGGCCTCCATTATTCTTCGTGCTCTGGAAATGACCACTGAAGAAATTCTGGATTTGTTCTTCGACAAGAACCAGGTACGTATTACCGACGAAAAAGTCATGATGGATATCGTGCCTGATCGTTTGCGTGGTGAAACAGCACAGTTCGATATACTGGATAAAGAAGGCACAGTTCTGGTAGAAGCGGGTCGTCGTATATCTGCCCGTCATACCCGTCAGCTTGAGAAAGCGGATATTAAAGAACTGGAAATTCCACCTGAATATTTGGTTGGCAAAGTTGTTGCCCGCACCTATGTGGACGAGTCCACCGGTGAAGTGGTTGCTAATGCTAATGATGAATTCACTCTCGAAACACTGCTGGCTCTGAAAAAGGCCGGGTATACCAGTTTCGAGACACTGTACATCAATGAGCTGGATCACGGTGCTTATATGTCTGAGACATTGCGCATCGATTCCACTACCAATAAGCTGGAAGCGCTGGTCGAAATATATCGCATGATGCGCCCCGGTGAGCCGCCAACGAAAGATGCTGCTGAAACATTGTTTGACAACCTGTTCTTCTCTGATGACAGGTACGATCTGTCATCAGTAGGGCGAATGAAGTTCAACCGCAGACTCGGTCGTGATGAACTGACAGGCGAAGGCACTTTGTCTAAAGAGGACATCGTCGCGGTGATGAAGCAGTTGATTGCTATCCGTGATGGTAAAGACGATGTGGATGATATCGATCACCTCGGTAACCGTCGGATCCGCTCTGTGGGTGAAATGGCAGAGAATCAGTTCCGTGTAGGTCTGGTACGTGTTGAGCGCGCCGTTAAGGAACGTTTAAGTCTGGGCGATCTGGACAATATCATGCCGCAGGATCTGATCAACGCCAAACCGATCTCTGCAGCGGTCAAGGAGTTCTTTGGTTCCAGTCAGCTGTCTCAGTTTATGGACCAGAACAATCCATTGTCAGAAGTGACACACAAACGTCGTATCTCAGCACTGGGCCCGGGTGGTCTGACCCGCGAACGTGCAGGTTTTGAGGTACGTGACGTGCACGTCACTCACTATGGTCGTGTTTGTCCAATTGAAACACCGGAAGGTCCGAACATCGGCCTGATCAACTCGCTGGCAACCTATGCCAGAACGAATGATTTCGGTTTTCTCGAGACCCCCTACCGACGTATTGTTGATGGCGTCGTGACTGATGAAATAGACTACTTATCAGCTATTGAAGAAGGTCAGTACGCTATTGCTCAGGCAAACGCAGTGTTGGATGAAGAAAGTCATCTGGCCGATGATCTGGTTTCATGTCGCCACCGCGGTGAGTTTACGCTCAAGCCCCGTGAAGAAGTGGAATATATGGACGTTTCCCCGCAGCAGATTGTATCTGTTGCCGCCAGCATTATTCCATTCCTGGAGCATGACGATGCAAACCGGGCCCTGATGGGTTCGAACATGCAACGTCAGGCTGTGCCAACACTTCGCGCTGAAAAACCGTTGGTTGGAACCGGTATGGAGAAAACCATTGCTGTTGACTCCGGTGTTACCGTTGTCGCTAAGCGTGGTGGTGTAGTGGACTACGTCGATGCCAGCCGTATTGTTATCAAGGTTAATGAAGAAGAAACCTTTGCTGGCGAAGCCGGAATCGATATCTACAACCTGACTAAGTACACACGTTCCAACCAGAATACCTGTATCAATCAGAAGCCCAACTGTAACGTAGGTGAACCGATTGTCGCAGGGGATGTACTGGCAGATGGCCCGTCTACTGATATGGGTGATTTGGCCCTGGGTCAGAATATGCGTGTTGCCTTTATGCCCTGGAATGGCTTCAACTTTGAGGATTCCATCCTTATTTCCGAGCGTGTAGCGGAAGAGGACAGGCTGACCACGATACATATTCAGGAACTGAATTGTATTGCCCGTGATACTAAACTGGGTCCGGAAGAGATTACCTGTGATATCCCCAATGTAGGTGAGTCTGCACTGGGTAAACTGGATGAGTCCGGCGTGGTATATATCGGTGCCGAAGTCAAAGGTGGTGATATTCTGGCTGGTAAAGTGACGCCTAAGGGTGAAACACAGCTGACCCCGGAAGAGAAGTTGCTGCGTGCTATTTTCGGTGAGAAGGCCTCTGATGTTAAGGATACCTCTCTGCGCGTACCTAACAGTGTGCATGGAACGGTAATAGACGTTCAGGTGTTTACCCGCGACGGTGTCGAGAAAGACAAACGTGCGCTGGAAATTGAAGATATGCAGTTACGCCAGGTGAAAAAGGACCTATCTGATGAGTTCAATATTCTGGCTGACGGTACTTTCTTCCGCGCCCGCAATCTGCTGCTGAACAACGGTATCAAGGAAGAGAAGCTGGAGAGCCTGCCACGGGAAAAATGGTTCGACATCAGTCTTAAAGACGAAGATGCTCAGAATGACCTGGAGCAGATAGCCGAGCAGTATGGTGAGATCAAAGAGGATTTCGACAAGAAATTCGAAATGAAGCGCCGCAAGATTACTCAGGGTGATGATTTGGCCCCGGGTGTGCTTAAGATTATAAAGGTCTATCTGGCGGTGAAACGTCATATCCAGCCTGGTGATAAGATGGCTGGTCGTCACGGTAACAAAGGTGTTATTTCTACCATTGTACCTGTAGAAGACATGCCGTATGACGAACATGGTCAGCCGGTCGATATCGTGCTAAATCCACTGGGTGTACCTTCGCGGATGAACATTGGTCAGGTGCTGGAAATGCATCTGGGCATGGCCGCTCATGGTATCGGTGCAAAGATTGACCGTATGCTTAAGGAGCAGCAGGATAAAGCCAAACTGCGCGGCTTTATCAAAGAGGTTTATGACCTCGGTGAAGCTCACGAAAAGGTGGATATTGACGGTTTCACTGATGACGAAGTGGCACGTCTGGCCGGTAATCTGCGTAAAGGCTTACCTATAGCGACGCCGGTATTCGATGGCGCCACAGAAGCGGAAATCAAGCAAATGCTGGCATTGGCTGATATTCCTGAAGATGGTCAGATAGTATTGCATGATGGCCGTACTGGTCGCCCGTTCGAGCGTAAAGTTACGGTGGGTTACATGTACATGCTGAAACTTAACCATTTGGTCGATGACAAGATGCACGCCCGTTCTACAGGCTCTTATAGTCTGGTGACGCAGCAGCCTCTTGGCGGTAAGGCACAATTCGGTGGCCAGCGCTTCGGTGAGATGGAAGTGTGGGCACTGGAAGCCTACGGCGCAGCCTATACCTTGCAGGAAATGCTGACGGTCAAGTCGGACGATGTTAATGGTCGTACCAAAATGTATAAAAACATTGTTGATGGTGACTATCGTATGGAACCTGGCATGCCGGAATCTTTCAACGTATTGCTGAAAGAAATCCGTTCGTTGGGTATCAACATCGAACTGGAAGAAAACTAGGCCACTGACGATTCTCAGGGCATGTTGGGAGCCTACGGGCTCCCATAGGTTAATGACTCCGCAGGGAGAAAATCGTGAAAGACTTATTAAAGTTTTTGAAGCAGCAAAATAAGACCGAAGAATTCGATAATATTCGGATTGGTCTGGCTTCTCCGGATATGATCCGATCGTGGTCATATGGTGAAGTTAAAAAACCCGAAACCATCAACTACCGCACCTTTAAACCAGAGCGTGAAGGTCTGTTTTGTGCGCGTATTTTTGGTCCGGTAAAAGATTATGAGTGCTTGTGCGGTAAGTATAAGCGACTCAAACATCGTGGTGTAATCTGCGAGAAGTGCGGCGTTGAAGTGACACTGACCAAGGTGCGTCGTGAACGCATGGGTCACATAGAGTTGGCAAGTCCTGTTGCGCATATCTGGTTTCTTAAGTCACTGCCATCCCGCATCGGTTTGATGTTGGATATGACACTGCGTGATATCGAACGGGTACTGTACTTCGAATCTTACGTGGTGACAGAGCCGGGTATGACAACTCTTGAACGGTCTCAATTGCTGACGGAAGAAGAGTATCTTGATGCTCTGGAAGAGCATGGTGATGAGTTTGACGCCAAGATGGGCGCCGAAGCCGTGTTCGATCTGTTGAAGGTGTTGGATGTCGACGCCGATGTGATCGCAATGCGTGAAGAATTACCCTCGATTAATTCCGAGACGAAGCGTAAGAAGATTTCCAAGCGACTCAAGTTGCTGGAGTCATTCCAGCAATCGGGTAACCGTCCTGAGTGGATGATCCTGACTGTATTACCTGTGTTACCACCTGATTTACGTCCTCTGGTTCCACTCGACGGTGGTCGCTTTGCGACATCAGATCTGAATGATTTGTATCGCCGGGTTATTAACCGGAACAACCGTCTTAAGCGCCTGCTGGATCTGGCTGCGCCGGATATCATCGTGCGCAACGAAAAGCGGATGTTGCAGGAAGCCGTAGATGCGTTGCTGGACAACGGTCGTCGTGGTCGCGCAATCACCGGTTCTAACAAGCGTCCGCTGAAATCACTTGCTGACATGATCAAAGGTAAGCAGGGTCGCTTCCGTCAGAACCTGCTGGGTAAACGTGTTGACTACTCAGGTCGTTCCGTTATCACTGTGGGGCCGACTCTTCGCCTGCACCAGTGTGGTCTGCCGAAGAAAATGGCCCTTGAGCTGTTCAAACCCTTTATCTATGGCAAGCTGGAAGGTCGCGGTCTGGCGACAACCATTAAAGCAGCCAAGAAGATGGTGGAGCGTGAAGCGCCGGAAGTCTGGGATGTACTGGACGAAGTTATCCGCGAACACCCGGTTCTGCTTAACCGTGCACCAACACTGCATAGATTGGGTATCCAGGCATTTGAACCTGTGCTGATCGAAGGTAAAGCCATCCAGCTGCATCCGCTGGTGTGTGCGGCCTATAATGCTGACTTCGACGGTGACCAGATGGCAGTGCATTTGCCGTTGACGCTCGAAGCACAGCTTGAATCCCGTGCGCTGATGATGTCGACCAATAATATTCTGTCTCCGGCCAACGGCGAACCTATTATTGTGCCTTCGCAGGATGTGGTGCTGGGTCTTTACTATATGACTCGTGACCGCGTGAATGGCAAAGGCGAAGGCATGGTGTTTAAAAACCCCCATGAAGCCGAAAAAGCCTATCGTACAGATATTGCAGAATTGCATGCGCGCGTCAAAGTACGTATCCGTGAAGTAGAAGTGGATGAACAGGGTAATAAAACCGAGAAACATTCGCTGATCGACACTACGGTAGGCAGGGCGATTTTATCACTGGTATTACCGGAAGGCCTGCCCTTTGAACTGATTAATCAGCCCATGGGTAAGAAGCAGATTTCCAGGTTGCTGAACGTTTGTTACCGTACTCTGGGTCTGAAAGACACCGTTATCGCCGGCGACCAGATCATGTATACCGGTTTCCACTACGCCATGATCGCCGGGGTATCTATCTGTCTTAACGACATGGTGATCCCTGAAGAGAAGGCTGAAATTATCGGTGAAGCCGGTGCTGAAGTGGCGGAGATCCAGGAGCAGTTCCAGTCAGGTCTGGTTACTGCCGGTGAAAGATACAACAAGGTAATCGATATCTGGTCTGCGGCCAATGAGCGTGTTGCCAAGGCGATGATGAGTAACTTGTCGAAGGAAGACGTGGTTAACCGCGATGGTGAAACCGAAGAGCAAAACTCCTTCAACTCTGTGTATATGATGGCCGATTCCGGCGCCCGGGGTAGCCCGGCGCAGATTCGTCAGTTGGCTGGTATGCGTGGTCTGATGGCTAAGCCCGATGGCTCCATCATTGAAACCCCGATTACCGCTAACTTCCGTGAAGGTCTTAACGTACTCCAGTACTTTATCTCTACTCACGGTGCCCGTAAGGGACTGGCGGATACCGCTCTGAAGACAGCAAACTCAGGTTACCTGACCCGTCGACTAGTGGATGTGGCACAGGATCTGGTTATTACTAATGACGATTGCGGCACCTTCGAAGGGGTGAAAATGACACCGCTGATCGAAGGTGGTGACGTTGTTGAACCGTTGCGTGAGCGTGTTTTGGGCCGTACGGTTGCCGAGGACGTGTACACCCCGGGTACAGAAGAAGTACTGGTTGAGCGTAATGTTATCCTGGATGAAGCCCTGGTTGACCTGCTCGAAGCACATTCTGTAGATCAGGTTATGGTGCGTTCAGTTATTACCTGTGAAAATGACTTTGGCGTATGTGCCAAGTGTTATGGCCGTGATCTGGCACGTGGTCATCAGGTAGGTATCGGTGAGTCTGTCGGTGTTATTGCTGCTCAGTCCATCGGTGAGCCGGGTACCCAGTTAACCATGCGTACATTCCACATTGGTGGTGCGGCTTCCAGAGCTTCAGCGGAAAACAGTGTGCAGGTGAAAACTGATGGTCGCCTGAAACTGCATAACGCCAAGTTTGTACGTAATACCGAAGATAAAGTGGTGATCACTTCACGTTCCACCGAAATCACTATTATTGATGATCAGGGCCGTGAGAAAGAGCGCTATAAAGTGCCTTATGGTGCTACTTTGTCAGTAGATGACAGCGCTAAGGTTGGTGCCGGTGATGTCGTGGCGAACTGGGATCCCCATTCCCACCCCATCATTGTTGAGCGTGACGCCAAAATCAGCTTTGCTGACGTTGACGACAGCAACACAGAGATGCAGCAGGATGAGTTAACAGGCCTGACCCGTATTGTGGTTAAGGACCTGACCAAGGCCAACGCTAAAGAGCCGAAGCTGATTCTGGAATCAGAAGAGCATGGCTTGCAGGAAATTCGGCTGCCCAGCTTTACCACTATTGAAGCCGCTGACGGAAAAGTGGCCAAAACCGGTGATGTACTGGCGCGTATTCCTCAGGAAAGCTCGAAGACCCGGGATATCACAGGTGGTCTGCCAAGGGTTGCTGACTTGTTCGAGGCGCGTAAGCCCAAAGAGCCGGCTATTCTGGCTGAAGTTTCCGGTACCATCAGTTTTGGTAAGGAAACCAAAGGCAAGCGTCGTTTGATCATCACGCCTGAACAGGGTGAATCCTACGAGGAAATGATTCCTAAGTGGCGTCAGCTGAATGTATTTGAAGGTGAAAAGGTCGAGAAAGGTGAAGTCATCTCCGACGGCCCTGAGTCACCTCATGACATTCTGCGTCTGCGTGGAATCAGCGCGGTGTCCAACTATATCGTCAACGAAGTGCAGGACGTCTATCGCCTGCAGGGTGTAAAAATCAACGATAAGCACATTGAGGTGGTGATCCGCCAGATGTTGCGTAAATGTCTGATTATGAATCCGGGCGACAGTCAGTTTCTTGAAGGTGAACAGATTGAACTGGCGGCGGTTAAGATTGAAAACCGCAGGCTGGAAAAACAGGGCAAGATCCCGGCACAGTATGAAATACAGTTGCTGGGTATTACCAAAGCCTCGTTGTCTACCGAGTCGTTTATCTCTGCGGCCTCCTTCCAGGAGACGACCAGAGTACTCACCGAGTCTGCAGTGCAGGGTAAGAAAGATGACCTGCGTGGACTCAAAGAGAACGTTATCGTTGGTCGTCTGATCCCTGCGGGTACCGGCTTTGCTTATCATGAGCAACGTCAGCGTCGCAAGATGGCCGCCGAAGTGATCGAAGATCCATCGGTTTCCGCTGCAGAGGCAGAACAGGCATTATCTGATGCCCTGAATGCCGAAACCGGCAGCGGCAATGATGCCGAGAGCTAATATGCAAAAATAGTCGGGCCTCTGGCCCGGCGTCAGGCTGTAAAGTCTTTAACAGGCCCGCAAACCGGCCTTTGGCTTGACAGCTCAATCTTTGCTCTATAGAATTCCGCGACCCTGTTTCAGGGTTGCGGTTTTTATCATTTTTTTACCGTCGAATCATGCCTTGTAAAGGCGCAGTTCGGGTTAAAAAATGGGTTTAATACGATTTAATCAGTAGTTATTTTTATCAGGAGCTAGTTAATGGCAACAGTTAACCAGTTAGTGCGCAAGCCACGCCAGAAGGTCGTTGAAAAAAGCAACGTCCCTGCGCTTCAGGCTTGTCCACAACGACGTGGAGTATGTACCCGTGTATATACAACCACACCAAAGAAGCCGAACTCCGCACTGCGTAAAGTGTGTCGTGTTCGCCTGACCAACGGTTTCGAGGTCAGTTCATACATCGGCGGTGAAGGTCACAATCTGCAAGAGCACAGTGTTGTGCTGATTCGCGGTGGTCGTGTTAAAGACCTGCCTGGTGTTCGTTATCATACCGTTCGCGGAACACTCGACTGTGCCGGCGTAAGCGCCCGTAAACAAGGTCGTTCCAAGTACGGCGCGAAAAGGCCCAAGTCTTAACGGTTCTCCGTTTAGTAAGGCCAAACTGACATAAATACAGAGTTTTGGGATACCCCTGAATTCAACGGAGAATAGAAGATGCCTAGAAGAAGAGTCGTAGGTCAGAGAAAGATCCTACCCGATCCTAAGTTCGGATCACTATTACTAGCCAAGTTCATGAATGTCGTCATGTTAGACGGCAAAAAATCAACTGCTGAAAAAATCGTATATGGCGCACTGGAGATCGTTGCTGGCAAAACCAGCAAAGATCACCTGGACGTGTTTGAAGACGCACTGGATAACATCCGTCCGTCTGTGGAAGTTAAATCCCGCCGTGTGGGTGGTTCAACCTATCAGGTGCCTGTAGAGGTTCGTCCTGTTCGTCGTAATGCCCTGGGCATGCGTTGGTTGGTTGAAGCTGCCCGTAAGCGTGGCGAAAAATCAATGGCTCAGCGCCTGGCTGCCGAGATGCTTGATGCATCAGAGAACAAGGGTTCTGCGGTTAAGAAACGTGAAGACGTGCACCGCATGGCAGAAGCGAACAAAGCCTTCGCTCACTACCGCTGGTAAACTGGATCTAAAGAGGCAATTATGGCTCGTAAAACCCCTATTGAGCGCTATCGTAATATCGGTATCTGTGCTCACGTGGACGCGGGTAAAACCACGACCACTGAGAGGGTGCTGTTCTATACGGGTTTGTCACATAAAATCGGTGAAGTCCATGATGGCGCAGCCACCATGGACTGGATGGAACAGGAACAAGAGCGGGGTATTACCATTACCTCTGCTGCGACCACCTGTTTCTGGGCCGGTATGACCCAACAGTTTGATCAACACCGCATCAATATCATCGATACCCCTGGACACGTAGACTTTACTATTGAAGTTGAACGCTCTCTGCGGGTGCTGGATGGTGCGGTAGTGGTTTTCTGTGGTTCATCTGGCGTGGAGCCGCAGTCTGAGACTGTATGGAGACAGGCCGACAAGTACCATGTACCACGTATGGTATTTGTCAACAAAATGGACAGAGCCGGTGCCGATTTCGAGCGGGTCATTAAACAGATCCGTACCCGACTCGGCGCTACTTGCATACCGATTCAACTGAACATTGGTGCAGAGGAACACTTCGACGGAGTGATTGATCTGGTCAAAATGAAAGCCATTAACTGGAATCAGGCTGATCAGGGAATGACCTTCACCTACGAAGAAATTCCAGCCGAGTTACAGGACAAAGCTGAGCAATATCGCAGCGAATTGGTTGAAGCGGCAGCGGAAGCTTCTGAAGATTTGATGGAAAAGTATCTTGAAGGTACTGAGTTGACCGAGGACGAGATCAAACAGGGGTTGCGTACTCGCACACTGAAGAATGAGATCGTACTCGCTACTTGTGGTTCAGCCTTTAAGAATAAAGGGGTTCAGGCGGTCCTGGATGCGGTAGTGGAATACCTGCCCGCACCAACAGATGTGCTCGCAATTAAAGGGCACCTCGACGATGCGGATGAGACCCTTGATGAGCGTCATGCCGATGATAAGGAACCCTTCTCGGCGTTGGCATTTAAGGTTGCTACCGATCCCTTTGTAGGTACGCTGACGTTTTTCCGTTGTTACTCTGGTGTGGTACAGACCGGTGACACGGTATATAACTCGGTGAAATCTAAACGCGAACGGTTCGGGCGTATTGTGCAGATGCATGCCAATAGCCGTGAAGAGCTCAAATCTGTGTGTGCCGGTGACATCGCTGCCGCTGTTGGGCTGAAGGATGTGACCACCGGGGATACCCTGTGTGATCCTAATCACGTGATTATCCTTGAGCGCATGGAATTTCCCGATCCGGTAATTTCAATCGCAGTCGAACCGCGGTCCAAGGCCGATCAGGAAAAGATGGGTATCGCACTGGGTAAACTGGCTGCTGAAGATCCCTCTTTCCGGGTGAAGACAGATGAAGAATCCGGACAGACGATTATCTCAGGGATGGGTGAGTTGCATCTGGACATCATCGTCGATCGTATGAGACGGGAATTTAAAGTGGAATGTAATGTGGGTAAACCTCAGGTTGCATACCGCGAAACTATTCGTAAAACCGTTGAAGTGGAGGGTAAATTCGTACGTCAGTCCGGAGGCCGTGGTCAATATGGCCATGTGTGGCTGAAATTAGAGCCACAGGAAGAGAGTGCTGGCTACGAGTTTGTCAACAAGATCGTCGGTGGAACGATTCCCCGAGAGTTTATCCCTGCTGTGGATAAAGGGATCCAGGAACAGATGCAAAACGGTGTTATTGCTGGCTACCCTGTTCTTGATGTGAAAGTGACGTTATTTGACGGCTCTTTTCACGATGTTGACTCTTCTGAAATGGCGTTTAAGATCGCAGGTTCGATGGGCTTCAAGAAAGGGGCCGCGGAAGCGAAACCTGTGTTGCTCGAACCGACCATGAAAGTAGAAGTCACCACTCCTGAGGAGTGGATGGGTGATGTTGTGGGTGACCTCAACCGTCGCCGGGGCATAATCGAAGGTATGGAAGACGGTGTAGCCGGTATCAAGATAGTGCGTGCTAAGGTACCATTATCAGAGATGTTTGGATATGCCACCGACCTGCGCAGTGCTACCCAGGGGCGAGCATCATACTCAATGGAATTCTTTAATTACGCCGAAGCACCAAGTAATGTTGCTAACGCGATTATTGAAGCTAGAAAATCTTAATGAAGGTCTGGTCCGGTAATCTGCTTTTCGCAGGGGGCCGGACTTTTAACTTAGGAAATTAGTAAAATGGCAAAAGAAAAGTTTGAACGTACGAAACCGCATTTAAACGTAGGCACAATCGGCCACGTTGACCACGGTAAAACGACACTGACAGCGGCAATCACCACTGTACTGGCAAAGACCTACGGCGGAAGCGCGCGCGCATTCGACATGATCGATAATGCGCCGGAAGAGAAAGCACGAGGTATCACCATTGCGACGTCGCACGTAGAGTATGACACGCCAGCGCGTCACTACGCGCACGTAGACTGCCCCGGACACGCTGATTATGTAAAAAACATGATTACGGGTGCGGCACAGATGGACGGTGCGATTCTGGTAGTAGCAGCGACTGATGGCCCGATGCCACAGACGCGTGAGCACATC
>NZ_NISX01000030.1 GCF_002591895.1 Lacimicrobium alkaliphilum | reverse complement strand
TGGGCATGCCCGCCAAATATATAAGGGAATGACCCTCTGCGATCCTGGCGTCTTTGCGTGAACAATCAGGGCTTTTGGGTTGGTGGTGACAAGAATTCACCGCAGAGACGCCGAGGTATATAGAGTCAACTCCTCTGCGATCTCAGCGACTGTGCGGTGAGAAAAGCCTTTCGATTTTTCAGGTTACAGAGCCCGTTAACAGAATGCCGAACTAGTTCAGCAAACGTTTGCGTTGTATCAACAGCAATGACAATGCCAGTGCGAATAATCCACCCATGGCAGGCTCTGGTACAGCGGTGGTGGCCTGGGTGGATATATTCATCATGTAGCTGAAATCTGAGAACATATCAAAACCCGCATCATTGCCGCCCAGTGCCAGAGTGTAGGAACCGGCTGAGAGGATGATATTGGTCAGGCTGTTACCGCTGAACGGTGTGAAGGGGTCGGTACCGGCGACATAGCTCATGGATTCACCAAACAGGCCACTAAAGTCACCTGCATTGGAAAACATGAAACCCGGATCCGTTTGCAGTTCACCGCTGTACAAACCAACTCCAAAAACGATATCAGAGAAGATGTTTACCGACAGACTGGTTTCCTCTGCCACGGTAAAATTCCAGAAATCCATTTCACCGAAGCCCTGGTTGAAGCGCCAGCCGTCATCGCCGGTAACGCTGCCGTTATAATCACCATCACCGGAGAACGACAGAATGTCGGCCTGGCTTAACGGGCTGATGGCCAGCAGCACTGGCAGTAACAAGCTTATGATAAGTACACGCATGATAATTTCCTTAATAAATATTTAGCAATTAAGAGGAGCGACACAAGGTCGCTCCAGCTCAGTGTTTAGAGTGCGCCGTTTTCCCAGGGGCCGGTGATGGCAAAGGTGATACCGGGTGACTGGATGTTGACGAACAACCAGCGACCATAAAAGGTTGCACCACACCATTCTCTGCTGGTGAAGCTGCGACGGTTACTGCCATCAGTGGAATCACCGACGGAGTCAACGAAGTTATCCATCGTGCCGGGATAAATGGAATCGACTAAGGCAAGATCACCACGATCCAGCGACACAATGTTTTCTGCAAAGGTAAACGTGGCACCTTGTTTGGTAAGGCCTACCAGGCGCTTCGGGTTAGAACCACCGTCTTCACACATCAGAATGTTGCCTCTTGGGCTGATGGCGATATTGTCGGGGCCGTCTACCTGATCGGCGGTTTGCGATTCAAACAGAATGGTCAGGGTTTCTTTGCGTGGGTCGTAGCAGAAGATCTGGCCCAGGTTGGCCGCGCCGCCGGAAGTGGAAACAAAATAGATACGACCATCGTCATACCAGCAGCCTTCACCCCGTTCGATAATAGCGGCGTCCGAGGCCTGGTTGAAACAACGCTCAGAGGTGGCATCCGGGTCGGGTACTTCCTGCCAGCTGACATTCCATACTGTGCCTTCAGTGAGCCCGCCGCGCAGGTCGATACGGCTGGTGTTATCCAGCACCATGGCATAGAGCTTTCCGCCTGCTCTGAGGTTGCCCCACTCACCTTCGGGAACAAACTTATAAAAAGCCGATTGACCTGAATCTTCTGTTTCATAGACATAACCGGTAGCGGGATCCACAGCAACGGCTTCATGAACGAAGCGGCCCATTTCGCGTATTGGCTGACCGTCAGAAATCCCAAAACCCGGTACTTCGAAGATATATCCGTGATTATATCCCTGAGGGCCATTATTCCAGCTATGGAAGGTTTCTTCGCAGGACAGCCAGGTACCCCATGGTGTTGCGCCACCAGCACAATTTCTGATGGTGCCGCCAAGGCTGTTGTAAGAAGAAAGAAAAGTGCCTTTGACCACATCAAACATCAGGTTGGTGGTACCACCATACTGAGCCGGATTGTATACGCCGCGTCCGCCCCGCGGGCTGCTCTTATGGCCTTCACCTTCACTGAGTTCGTGGTTACGTACTATCGAGATTACATTGCCCTTGGCGCCCACCACAGCCATACCATCATGGTCGGTGGGGGTAGGCAGGCCATCAGACTGGATCTGTCCGGTCCAGCCAAAGGTGGTGTATTCAAAGCCCTCTGGCAAAGCCAGTAATTCCAGGCCTGTTGCTTTGTCAGCAGTAGGCAAAAGCGGGCCGTAAGAATCTGAGTAAGGCAGGCTGGCAGCCACGGCACGATTAGACATAGCTGCAAAGGCTGCGCTGGCGGTTACCACAGAGCTGCCTTTGATAAAGTCACGACGATTGACGGCGGTTTGAGTCGGCTCAGGCTGTTGCTCAGCCCCGGTTGTTTTACTGGTCATTGGGAATCCTCTTGTTTAATAGTTGGCGTTGTTCGGATCCATTCGAAAACGTCAGGAATGACCTCGATCCGCAATCACCAGCCTAAGGACGATATATGACAGTTGGTTGCAGTTTATCTGACAGATTTACAAAGATTTCGTGACAGCGGCTCAGGAGCGGGCGGTTTGTTCCGACTGAGAATTTTTCTGCTGAGGATGATCGGTCTGCGTCCAGCGAATCAGCAGAATAGACAGCTCATACAAGGCAAATACGGGCAGCCCGAGAGCGATTTGTGAAATCAGATCCGGGGGGGTAATTAATGCCGCGAGCAGAAATATAACCACAATGGCATGGCGGCGAAACCCGGCCAGGCTCTGCGCTGAGACCAATCCGGCTTTGGCCATCACCAGCAGCAAAATAGGTAACTCAAAGCTAAGACCAAAAGCGAGGATAAGCTTTATCACCAGACCCAGATATTCACTGATTTTAGCTTCCAGTTCGACACTGATTGCCGCTTCTTTGGCCGGGCTTTCAAAACTGATAAAAAACTCCCAGGCCAGCGGCATGACCACATAAAAGGCCAGTGCGGCGCCGCCCACAAAGAGGATTGGCGTCATGATCAACAGCAGTGAAACACTGCGTTGTTCATGGCTGTAAAGACCCGGCGCGATAAAGCGCCATACCTGGATCAGCATCAGCGGCAGAGTAAAAAAGGTCGCACTGAAAAATGCCAGTTTCAGATAGGTGAAGAAGGCTTCATGCAGGCCGGTATAAATCATTCTTCTGCCGCTGTCGGGCCCGAAAATCTCTAACAGAGGCTGTTGCAAAAATGCGTAGATCTGGCTGGCGAAAAAATAGGAAATGATAAACATCAAGGTAAAGAAGGCCAGGCAATAGAGAAGCCTGCGCCGCAATTCGATAAGATGGCTTAACAGTGGCGCTTTGGACAGGTCGAAATCCTTGTCGGTCATGGCTGAGATGTACCTTGTGTGGCAGGGTTTTCTGACGGATCGGTTTTGATGCTATCACTGACATCTTTCTGTCGCTCTGTTTGTGCAACGGTGGCTTCAGGGGGAGGGGGCGGCTGTGATGCCTGCTGTTGTCGCTGCTGATGCTGCTCTGCTGTCATTGAGCCGGGGATAAAGTCAGCTGGCAGGTGACGCACTTCATCGGGTAAATATTGCCGCCAGTTTTGAGTTTCAGTACTGTTGCCTGAGGCGATGTCCACTTCCCGTTCCAGTTGCTTCATATTGCCGAGTACGTCTTTGTACATTTTCCGGCTTTTGGCAACTAATCGGCCACCGGCCTGAAACAATTTAGGCAGGTCTTTGGGGCCAATAACAATCAATGCCAGTACGGCGCAGAACAACAACTCAATCCAGCTTAGATCAAACATATCAGCCTCTTCATCTGAGTAAGCATCACCCTGTTAGCTGATGTGTTCTTTGGGCTGCGATGTCGCGACCGGCTTCTCAGTCTCAGTAGGTGAATCCTCTGCACTACTCAGGGCTTTTGTGGTCTCGCCTTTGTCCCCGACGGAATATGATGCAGGGTTATCTTCCGCATTCTGTTCATCCTTGTCCTGCATTCCCTGCTTAAAGCCACGGATACCCTCGGCCAGGTCACTCATCAGCGCCGGAATTTTTCCCCGTCCAAATAACAACAGAAATAACATTACTACTAAAGCAATTTGCCACACACTGAGTCCCACTTTTCTCTCCACTGGATACCGGATGTCGGGCTTCAGATTGGCAGGCTTTTATGTCTGATTGATGACGCTTTAATGAAGAGTTTTTAACCTAACGAGCGTAACTTTGGTGCCAATTTGTTCTGCACAGCTCTCACTTGACTTGGTTGTTTGCAGGCTACACGGGTGTCATGGGTATACATAGTCGTCATGCCCGAATGCTGTTATCGGGCATCCAGTGACTTTGTGCGTATGAGGGCAGAGGGCACTGGACCTGTCCAGCACCTTTGACCAGCAAAGGGTAAAGCATACACTTTCTCAAATTAAAGGCTGCTGGATTCCCAGCAACCATTGAATTACCAAAGTGCCAACTATTAGAACCCTGCAATCAAAGGTGTTGGGCATGCCCGCCAAAAACATGCGGAATGACCCTCTGCTAACTCTGCAACAGTGAAAACGGCTTTCGTGTTATTTGCGAGCACCTGAGTTATTAACGTTGAAAGCTAAAGCTGCAATAGTTAACTTATGTATTGATATGCGGCTCTATGGAGCCCCAACGTTTAACTGCCAGGCTTCAGGGAAAGAGCAACTTATTTGTGCTGTATATTTTTGGCGGATTGCCGGGCACAGGCAAAACCGAACTTTCAAGATTTCTGGCGGCGCGCATTGGTGCGACTTTTCTTCGTATCGACTCCATAGAGCAGACACTCCGGGATGTCGGTTATACAAATCTCTATGATCAAGGTTACCAGATCGCGTTCAAACTCGCGTTGGATAACCTGAGGATTGGCATGCCAGTGGTTGCGGATTCGACCAATCCGGTAGAAGAGTCCAGGAGGAGCTGGCGTGATGTGGCGTATCAGGCAGGATGTGAATACAGGGAAATTGAAGTGACTTGCTCTGCCCGGGATGAGCACAAAGACAGAGTTGAGACCAGAAATTCAGATATTCCAACCCTTAAACTCCCTGACTGGAAAAGCGTTGTTTCCAGAGAGTACGACCCCTGGACGACGCCAAGAATCACAATAGATACTGCGGGTAAAACAACAGAGGAAAGTAAGAAGGAGCTACTTGACTTGCTCAAAGTGAATTAGTCTCAGATCTGATCTGACGGGAAAAACCGGGTAACTGTCAGCTCTGACAGCCTGTATCTATCAAAGCGGCTGTTGTCGCCCCTTCTGGACTCATGTGTTAGCCAAACATGGCACACTCCTGTCATACTTGTGGCATATATATGTCGTATTAAAAAAGGCAATACTTCTTCATATTGGCTCAACACTTATGAAGAGGGCTTGAAACATGGAAATGGAATTAAATAAAGATACGTTAAAAAATCAACGAGACAGCAGAGCCTGGAGTCAGACCCAGTTAGCTGAGGTATCGGGATTGAGCTTGAGAACCATTCAGCGAGTTGAAAAAACAGGTGTTGCATCGCAAGAAACAGCCAAATCTTTAGCTGCTGTCTATGAGTGCTCTATCACGGAATTGGTGGCGAAAAATCAGCTCCCGCAGGTGGAAGGTAAGTTTGCTTTTAGCAAAATCAGCCCAAAGGCCAAGGTTATTCATCTTTTGGTGTTATTGCCTGCTCTTTCTGTTGCTTTCTATCTGTACTGGATTGGTCACAATGCCACTGCCTGGGTAGACATACTGAGAGATTCGGTTTTTAGCAGCTCTATATCAGACGATAGGCAAGGCAAAATCAGCTTTTTAATAGTGGCTTTAGTTGTTGGTTTACCGTCGTTAGTCCCCGGGTATATTTATGATTATATTAATAAACAGGGTGCATTTGATTAACGGTATGGCTAAAGCCAAAGCGGGGTTTTTTCTCGCTGCGCTCACAAAAGCCTCCGTTTGGGGCGACATGAGTACTATCTATGAGCATTAATTTTCGACCACTTACCAAATATGACGCTAACTATTTGAAGGTTATTGATCTTTATAAAGAAGCGTTCCCGGGAGCTCAACACATACCAACATGGATACTTCGATATAAACTGAGAAATGGGAAGGCTGGTTTTAACGTTCTTTATGCACAGGATACCTGGATTGGCCTCATCTATATCACTGAGTATCAAGACATTGTATTTGTACATTTTTTGGCGATATCTGAATCGTGCCGTTCAGGAGGTTACGGAAGCAAGGTAATGGATTCTTTGAAAGAAATGTGTTCTGGAAAAAGAATTGTACTGAACATTGAAGTGATTGATAAAAAAGGGAAAAACTATCAGCAGAGGTTAAAGCGTAAAGCATTTTATGAGAAGAACGGGTTCACTTCTTCCGGATATATTGTGAAGGAGCCTGCGGAACGACTTGAGATGCTGATACTTAGCGGAAACATCACTAAGGAAGAGATAGAAGCAATGTACAAGGATCTCTTTGGTGGCATTCTTGGTTTTATTTTCAGGCCCAAGGTTATAAAAGTCGAGGGTGCTCAAAACTCTGTGTCAGCCTGAATTTTAATCACAGATCAATGTGAGGATCTAAACGCCTAAGCAAACGGTTTTTATTGGCAAAGCCGCTGGATTCCCGCCAAAACCATACGGGGCTGACCCTCTGCGATCTTTGCGAGAACATTTAGGGCTTTTGGGTTAGCGGTTGGTGGTAAAAAGAATTGAACCACAGAGCCACGGAGAACACAGAGGGGAAAAAACAATTATTGTCTGATCTCTGTGCCCTCCGTGGTGAAAATAGAAACAGCACATTTGACCACGAAAAACACTAAAGGCACGAAAGTTCCGGTAGACCGGATAAAGCGAAGCGAAATCCGGGGGCTCCTGCAATCCAGCAACCTTTGAATATCCAGGAGAGTTAACTCTGCATAGGCCAATCAAAGGTGCTGGACAGGTCCGCTTCGCTACTTGCAGGCTACAAGGGGATTACCGTCATGCCGGAATGCTGCTATTGGACAACCAGTGACGTTATGTTCAGGGGAGCAGAGGGCTCTGGATTCCCAGCAACCATTGAATTACCAAAGTGCCAACTATTAGAACCCTGCAATCAAAGGTGCTGGGTGGCTCTGCGGTAAATAATCTTCTACTGTTTAACCCGGCACCAGTTCCACCAGGTCGCCTTCGCGGTCGAAGGTCAGAAAATCGCTGATCATGCCCGACTGGATCTTGCTCATCATCATGCGCAGCGGCTGGGAGGCCTCATCAGAATTTGGCGCAAAGCCACCACGACCGTCCATGGCTGAGATAAATACGATATCCCAGCTGATACCGGTTTGCTTCGATTCCTCCACTAAGGCGGCAAAATCTTCTGCTTCGGAAGGCAGTTTATCCACACAGAGCACCGGGGTTAATGCACCGCCGCCACCCTGTTCAAATTCCTGCTGCTGTTTTTCGGTATGGCCGGTGGGTAATTCTGCACTGGCGAACACAAACAACAAACGCTGAGGCTCGTGCTGTTGATAACTGGCAAGAATAAGATCCTGATAGGACGTGATTTGCATAATGTTCTCCTCAAATGGCAAGGGGCAGTTTATCTCACTCTTCTTCTCTTTCTCTGGCAATTAACGGGCATGCCCCATACCTCTTTGTGGGTAGTTCGCTAAAAGCCCACTGCGATGGGCTTGTGATGAATGTCCTGTTTCACACCTGACAAGAGTTGCATATTTTTGATCCAGATCAATTTAAATAATCTGTGTCTGTCTAGGCTTGGACACAATATATGGTGTTGATAAAAACAAACAGGCACAAGATATGTTGTTAACCACAGAAAAACCGTTCAACAGCTTCCCCCCGCAGATCTGTTTTCAGGAAGTGCCCGATGAAGTTTCCCTAGCCTTTACCATAACAGGTTGTCCGCTGGCCTGTACTGGTTGTCATAGCCGCGATACCTGGGATGCCGACAAGGGGGAGGCGCTTAGCGATGCCGCATTCAAAGTCTGGCTTGAGCGATATCAGCATCTGATCACCTGTGTGCTGTTTTTCGGCGGTGAATGGCATTCCGATGCGCTGCTGGCAAAACTGCGAATCGCCCGTCAGGCTGGCCTTAATACCTGTTTGTATACGGGTATGAACAGAGTGCCCGCTCGTTTGCAGAGTCAGCTCGATTACCTTAAAACCGGCCGCTGGCAAGCCGAACTGGGCGGCCTTGATCGTGCCACTACCAACCAGAAGTTTGTTGAGCTTGGCAGTGGCAACTTACTTAACTTTCGTTTTCAGGAGAATAACCATGTTGCCGCTTAACCCTCAGCAACTGCAAAACAAACTGGACTTTATCCGTGATTATCAGGATGCCGCCAACGCCGCCGATGGCTCGAAACTGGATGCCAATGCCAATGTCACCCACAAGAATATCGCCACGCTCGAAGCCGAACTGATGAAGGACTTCTTTATTCAGGTTAATCGCGCTCAGGTAAAGAACAAGATTGCCGAGCTGTTTGATACAAAGCTGGCCGATGAGTATGTGCGCCAGATAGAAGAGCATGAGATCTATGTACACGACGAAACCAGCCTTAAGCCCTATTGCACATCCATTACCATGTATCCTTTTTTGCTCAAAGGGCTGACAGAACTCGGCGGTGAGTCAAAAGCGCCTAAGCATCTTGAGTCTTTCTGTGGCAGTTTTGTGAACCTGGTGTTTGCCATCAGCGCCCAGTTCGCCGGGGCGGTGGCCACAGTAGAGTTCCTAACTTACTTTGATTACTTTGCCCGCAAAGACTATGGCGACGATTATCTGAATACCAACGCCAAGGCCATCGAAAATCATCTTCAGCATGTGGTTTATGCGCTGAACCAGCCTGCTGCGGCGCGGGGGTATCAGAGTGTATTCTGGAATATTTCAGTGTACGATCAATATTATTTCGATGCCATGTTTGGCCAGTTTGTATTCCCGGATATGAGCAAGCCAGAATGGGATTCGGTGAGCGCCTTGCAGGGCTTTTTTCTGGACTGGTTTAATCGTGAGCGTAATAAAACCATCCTGACTTTCCCGGTGGTCACCGCGGCGATGCTGACCAAAGACGGGGCAGTTAAAGATAAAGCCTTTGCCCGCACCTGTGCCCGTAATATGAGCGAGGGCGGCTCATTTTTTGTGTATCAGTCGCAAAGCGCTGATTCGCTGGCCTCCTGCTGCCGCCTGCGTAACGAAATCAGCGATAACACCTTTTCCTACAGTTTGGGGGCGGGGGGCGTGGCCACCGGCTCGATTAATGTGATCACCATCAATATGAACCGGCTGGTTCAGGATGGCCGCGATCTGGCCACTGAAGTAGACAAGATCCAGAAGTATCAGGTGGCCTACCGCAAACTTATGGAAGAGCATCAGGCCAACGGTATGTTGCCGGTGTACGATGCCGGTTTTATCAGTCTGGATAAGCAGTTTCTGACCATAGGGGTAAACGGTATGGTGGAAGCGGCGGAATACCTGGGGATCAGACCGGGGCTGAATCAGGATTACCAGCGTTTTATCGACGATAAGTTAAAGATTATTTATGACGCCAATCGCGCGGCTCGCAAGACCTGGGGCTATATGTTTAATACCGAGTTTGTGCCAGCGGAGAATCTGGGGATAAAGAACGCCAACTGGGACAGAAAAGACGGTTATCAGGTGCCAAGAGATTGCTACAACAGTTATTTCTATGTGGTGGAAGATGAGCAGATAAACCATCTGGATAAGTTTGTGCTCCATGGTGAACAGATGACCCGCTATCTGGACGGCGGTTCGGCCCTGCATCTGAACCTGGAAGAAAAACTCAGCGAGCAGAATTTTCTCAATCTGTACAACATCGCCGCTCATACTGGCTGTAATTATTTCTGTGTCAATGTGCGCATTACCATCTGTAATAAGTGTGAGCATATCGACAAGCGCAGCCTGGCCCGTTGCAGCGATTGCGGCTCAGAAGATATTGATTATGGCACCCGTGTTATCGGTTACCTGAAGCGGGTATCGGCCTTTAGTGCCGGGCGGCGCGAGGAACATGATCTGCGCTATTACCATAAACAACCGGCCAGAACTTTATCCGGGCAGGAGCCATCGGTTTCAGCCTGACAGCATCGGGCATGGTTTTCGTTGTGTCCGGCGCAGGCCCGCTCGCAAAGCAGGATACGCCGTCGAACGTATAACAAGGTGTCGGTTTAGTTGGAGCCGCTGTCCTGTAACACTGCATCATGATGCTGTGCATAAAGCGCAGCAATAAGATCAGACTGGGTAATTATACCCACCAGCTTTTGCTGGTTATCCAATACAGGCACATGATGTAAGCCCTGATCTGACAGCATCGGGATCAGTGAAATCAGGTGTTCATCGGCGCTGACGGCCCGTACATCTGTGACCATCAGGTCGGCAGCCAGTTTGTTTTGCAGTTTGAATGCCCGGGCATTGGCAAGGGCGGAAAATTGCCCGGTAGCTGACCACAGATCTGTCAGCCCCAGCGCTTTGAGAAAGTCGGCCACGGTGATCACCCCTAACAACTGCTGGGTGTCATCGGTAACAGGCAGCATTCTGATTTTATGGGTTTTCAGCTTTTTCCATGTCTCCTGCAATGAGGTGTCCGGGGATACAGTAATCAAATCAGCGGACATAACGTCTTTACAGCGAATATCGCCAAGCTTTCTTTGCACTGCATGCATTTGCGCCTCCTGGTAGAGGCGTTCCAGATCCTGTTCACTGACATCCACGACCGTTGAATAATGATTCAGTGCGTGCAGAATATCTTCAGGTTGCAACCCCAGTCGCTTTAACGGACTGGGGTCATGGTGCAGGTGCACCGGATCATAGTTTTTCCTCAGCCGGGGCAGGTAATTATGGCCCAATATCAGGCGATTCAGCAGCATTGCCATCAGTAGCATGGTGAAAACATTGACTAGCAAGGGGGTAATCAGAAACTGATAATCCAGCAGGTTTTCATGGCTGGCGATGACCGGTACCAGCGCTGTGGCACCGCCTGGTGGATGCATGCATTCAAAGATATACATGGCCAGTAACACCAGAGCAATAGTCACTGCAGCCATCAGCGCCATGTCGGTAAACAGTTGTGAGCACATCAGCCCGATCATACCCGCAATAAGGTGCCCGGCGGCAAACGACCAGGGCCTGGCCAGAGGGCTGTTGGGCAGGCCAAACAGCAATACCGCGGAGGCGCCCATAGAGGCGAGCATCACTGTGCCAGGTGTCGGTGCGAGCCATACATGGCTGCTATAGGTCACCACCAGCAAGGCCAGAAACGCCGCCGCCGCGACTTTTAAACGCTCTCTTAACGGGATACTGGAGAGTTTCTGGCTATCCGCCTTGGTAATACCCAATCGGTTAAGAAAACTGTCAAAGATCTGCCAGAAAAACCCTTTCATTAATCCTCGTTATGCTCTTGGTAAGAAAACAACCGTGATTATACGGGTGTGTTGGTGTCAGCTCCAGCTAACCGCTAATCACCTTTTGTCATAACTTAACGTGCAGGTATTGTGATGAATTTGGGGGGGGAGAATTGAACCGGAACCTTATATCGGCTCAGCGCCTTATCAGCAGTTTGCTGTCGCCGTGCAACACATGTGACTGGTACCATTCGGCAATTTCCTGTAATCGATCCATGGTGCAGTGGACGGGAATCGGCTCGTTAGGGGGTATAAATTGATATAACCCTTGTATGGTTTCAAGTAAGTGTTTGTGATGAAGCCGGTGTAACATCGCTTCTTTCTCCTCAAGAAGATGGAAGGATTGCTCTTCATGTTGAAAATGCGCCCGTGTCTGATCCTGTAGCGCCTCCACAAGTGCGATGACTTCATTCCTGTTATGGTTTTCTATGAGCAGGGCCCAAAGCCTGTTTAACTGTTCAAAAAGTTGCTGATGTTGTTCATCCAGTAATGGTTGATTATCAATTGCAAACTTGCCAGATCAGCCCAGCAAAGGGGTCAATAGTCTCTCCTAACAATACAGATTAGGTAATAGTGTAGAGTGCAACTAATAAATCGCCATCAGGATCCGCGCTGTGTCGTCGTCATTCAGCACCTTGTCACAGACCGGATACAGGTTGAACTCATCGTTCTCGAAATGATCGCTGAGCATATATTCCAGCGAAAGATCATCCTGTGAGGTGTCAATGTCTTTATCCAGTAACCCTTCAATCCAATTGATCTGCTGCATAACCTGTTGGTGCTCATTACGTGCTTTGTCTGTGGGAAAGCTCTTACGGTTGGCCGATTCCAACGCCGGCAACAGCAAGTTTTCCTCCCAGCCTATATGCTCCTCCATGCCTCCTTTGAATTTGTCAAACAGCTGACGTGCATAGAGTGGATCCTTGTTTTTATTACGCCGGTAGGCGATAAACAGCAGCTCCAGAGCCTGATGATTAGTATTAAAGAAGTCAGTAATAAATTTATGCATGAGATTGCTCCTTAGCATCAAACAACCTGGCGTAATATTGCAGTGGCCTGGCAAACAATACGGGTAATGAGTCCAGCTCCAGACTATCGAGCAGGTTTTTTACATACAAACCCAACTCAGTGTCACCACTGATACACAACTTACGCTGGAAGAACAGCGTATCAGGGTCGACCTGCTGACTGGCCAGGGCCAGAAAACTCTGCAGCTCACCACTGATACAGGCATCTTCTTTGCCACACAAATGCACCTGAAGATGGTTGTCTCGCAGGCTGATAAACCAGCTTTGGGGGATGTCAGTGAGGGTGATTCTGATTACTTTGCCTGCCAGAAAATCCAGCTCCCCCTCATCAACAGGCTGGTGTAGCGCCAGATTCAGTAATCTGCCGGCACAGGGCTGTTGTACCATTGCCGGTATCCTGCTCAGCAGTCTTACAGCGGGTCTGAGCAACGTAACTGGCTCTACAGGAAAGTTAATCATGGTTACCTCACATCATATTTAGCGATAGTTTAGTCAGCTTTAGCCCGCCTTTTTTTAATCTAAATCAATATTTGTGCAGATTGGTTTTGTAACAATTGCCGGGTCTTTTTATCTGGAGCGCACTGATGGAGTTATTATGTCCGGCTGGCAGTATGCCGGCCCTGAAAAAAGCCGTGGCCGAGGGGGCCGATGCGGTATATATCGGCCTCAAAGATGACACCAACGCCCGGCATTTTGCCGGTCTCAATTTTACCGGAGACAAACTCTCAAAAGCCGCAGACTACCTGCACCAGCATGGCAAAAAACTGCATATTGCTATCAATACCTTTGCGCATCCGGACGGCTGGCGGCGCTGGCAATATGCGGTGGATACCGCCGTTGATAATGGCGCGGATACCTTGATTCTGGCCGACCTGGCGGTGCTTGAATACGCCTGTGATACATACCCGCAACTGGATCTACATCTTTCCGTGCAGGCCTCTGCCACCAACACGGCAGCAATCAACTTCTACCAGCAACAATTTAATGTCAGCCGGGTGGTGCTACCCAGGGTGCTGTCAATTCATCAGGTCAAACAGCTGGCGCGGCAAACCATGGTGGAGCTGGAAGTCTTCGCCTATGGCAGCCTGTGTATTATGGCCGAAGGCCGCTGCTATTTATCTTCCTATATGACCGGTGAGTCTCCCAATACGGCCGGTGCCTGTTCACCGGCTTCTTTTGTGCGCTGGCAGGAAACCGGACAGGGGCTGGAGTCCCGGCTAAATGATGTGTTGATCGATCGTTACCAGCCGCACGAAAATGCCGGTTATCCCACCCTGTGCAAGGGGCGTTTTGAAGTGGAAGGTAACGTCTATCACGCCCTTGAAGAGCCTACCAGCCTGAACACGCTGGATTTACTGCCAGAGCTCATGCAGTGCGGTATCAGCGCGGTGAAGATCGAGGGGCGCCAGCGCAGCCCGGCCTATGTTGAGCAGGTGACCCGCATCTGGCGACAGGCCATTGATGCCTGTGCCCGCGACAGCGGTAATTTTAATCCACAACCGACCTGGAATCAGGGCCTGGAAGCGGTATCCGAAGGTAGCCAGACCTCTTTGGGTGCGTATCACAGAAAATGGCAGTAGGAATCAATAATGCAGTATTCATTAGGCCCCATTCTGTATTTCTGGCCTAAAAATCAGGTGGAAGAATTTTATCAACAGGCGATGCAAAGCAGCGCCGATGTGATTTATCTCGGCGAAACCGTGTGCTCCAAGCGCCGGGAGCTGAAAACCAAAGACTGGCTGGCGCTGGCGCGGGAACTGGCCGGTAAAGGTAAACAGGTGGTGCTGTCCACCATGGCGCTGCTGGAAGCGCCATCAGAAGTCAAAACCCTGCAAAGCTATTGCGACAATGGCGATATTCTGATCGAGGCCAATGATGTAGGCGCCATTCAGTTGCTGTCAGAGCAGGGTAAGCCCTTTGTGGCAGGCCCGGCGATTAACTGTTACAGCCAGCACAGTTTACACCGTTTATTAAAACTGGGTATGCAGCGCTGGGTGATGCCGGTTGAGTTGTCCCGCGACTGGCTGGAAAAAATACTCAACGGTTGTGACGAGCTGGGGATCAGAAATCAGTTTGAAGTGGAAGTGTTCGGTTATGGTTACTTACCGCTGGCCTATTCGGCCCGCTGCTTTACCGCCCGTTCCGAAAACCGCCCCAAAGATCAATGTGAGTTGTGCTGCATTAACTACCCGAACGGGCGTCTGACCCGCTCTCAGGAAGGGCAGGAGTTGTTTGTATTAAACGGTATTCAGACCCAGTCGGGCCAGTGCTACAACCTGATTAATGATCTTGCCGGTATGCACAATCTGGTGGATGTGGTGCGTTTAAGCCCCTTGTCTGCTGATACCCTGGACTGGCTGGAGAAGTTTCGTGAAAATGAGAACGGGCAATATCCCCAAATAGTAGAGCGCGACTGTAACGGTTACTGGCACAGTATCGCCGGCATGAGCCTGGCTACTCCATAGTAGGTATTCCTGTGTTCTGAGGCTGCCTCTTTATCTGTATAGAGGAGGCGGGCCGCTGTGCGTATGCTTTAACTTTACGCACAACGGAGCGCCAGCATGATCGAAGCAGGAAGTGTGGCACCGGCCGACCAGCGGCGTGCTCTGGGACTGAGCACTTTTGCTTTTACGCTGTGCTTTGCGGTCTGGACTATCTTTTCTATTCTGGGGATCCAGCTTAAGCAGGAGCTGGGCCTGTCGGATACAGAGCTGGGCCTGCTGATGGCAACCCCTATTCTGACCGGCTCAATCAGCCGTCTTTTCCTCGGCGTCTTAACCGACAGGTTTGGTGGACGCTGGGTATTCGGATTATTGATGCTGCTTACTTCGGCGGCGGTATTTCTGGTCAGCATTGCTACCAGTTATATTCTGTTGCTGATCGCTGCACTGGGCGTGGGCCTGGCGGGTGGTGGTTTTATTGTCGGTGTGGCCTATATCTCCGCCTGGTACGAAAAAGATAAACAGGGCACCGCGCTGGGTATATTTGGCGCTGGTAATGTGGGTGCGGCACTGACTAATTTCGGCGCCCCTTTCTTAATGCTGGCCCTCGGCTGGCAGGGTACGGCTCAGATCTACGCGCTGGTGATAGGGCTGATGGGAGTTGGCTTTATTCTGTTTGCCCGGGCCGATCCGGCTCATGGCCAGCGTCAAAGCGATGCACCAACACTGGCTGAACAGCTTTCGCCGCTTGTCGATATCCGCGTGTGGCGTTTTTCTCTCTATTACTTTTTTGTTTTCGGTGCCTTTGTGGCACTGGCCTTATGGCTGCCCCATTATCTGATGGAGGTGTATGGTCTGGGCGTGGCAACGGCGGGGATCCTCGCGGCGCTGTACACCATTCCTGCTTCCTTATTTCGTATTCTCGGTGGCTGGCTGTCAGATAAATACGGCGCCAGAACCGTGATGTACTGGACCCTTATCGCTTCGGTGATCTGTACCTTTATTCTCAGCTATCCGCCGACCGAATATCATGTCAGAGGCGTTGACGGCACCATTCATTTTTCCCTGGAAACCTCTCTGGTCATGTTTGTACTGCTGACTTTTGTGCTGGGCTTTTTTATGTCCCTTGGCAAAGCGGCAGTGTTTAAACATATTCCGGTTTACTACCCCGGGCATGTGGGTGTGGTCGGCGGTGTGGTTGGCATGGTGGGGGGCCTGGGTGGATTTTTACTGCCGCTGACCTTCGGCATGCTCAATGATGTGGTTGGCATCTGGCAAAGTTGCTTTATGTTGCTGTTTGTTGTGGCCAGCGCGGCTCTGATCTGGATGCACTTTGCCATTACCAAAGCCCAGCGCCATGAAATGGGCCGGGGAGAGACCGTCAGAGATCTGCCGGAGATGTCGACACCGGATTCCTTTGTGCTCAAGCAGTGGGATCCCGAAGACAAGTCCTTCTGGGAAAGCAAAGGTAAGGCCATCGCCAGCCGTAATCTGTGGATTTCTATTCCTAATCTGTTTCTGGCCTTTGCGGTGTGGTCCATCTGGAGCATTTTGGTGGTAAAAATGCCGGCACTGGGCTTTAGTTACAGCTCCAATCAGCTGTTCTGGCTGGCCTCGCTACCGGCCTTGTCCGGTGCCACCCTGCGGCTTTTTTATGGCTTTATGGTGCCTGTTTTTGGCGGCCGGCGCTGGACGGCGTTATCGACAGCTTCTTTACTGCTACCCTGTATCTGGATGGGCTTTGCCCTGCAGGATACCGATACGCCTTATCTGATCATGTTAATTCTGGCACTGTTATGTGGCCTGGGGGGCGGTAATTTTTCCTCCAGCATGGCCAATATCAGCTTCTTCTATCCTAAGGGCGAAAAAGGTGCGGCGCTGGGGTTAAATGCGGGCCTGGGGAATCTGGGCGTATCGGGCTTGCAGCTGGTTGGCCCGTTGGTTATTTCGGCCAGTGTATTTGGCTCTCTTGGCGGCGAGCCATTGATGGTCACCCTGAGCGAGGGGCAGCAACAACCCCTGTGGCTGCAAAACGCGGCCTTTATCTGGGTGCCGCTGATTATTCTGGCGTCGCTGGCGGCCTGGTTTGGCATGCATGATATTGCCGATGCCAAGTCTTCTTTTAAACAGCAAGCGGTGATCTTCAGGCGTTCTCATACCTGGTGGATGTGCTGGTTGTACCTGGGCACCTTTGGCAGTTTTATTGGTTTTGCGGCGGGTTTTCCGCTGCTCAGTGGCATGCTGTTTGAAGATGTTGACCCGGTTAAATATGCCTTTATCGGGCCGCTGGCCGGAGCACTGGCAAGGCCCTTTGGCGGTGTGCTGGCGGATCGGTTGGGTGGTGCCCGGGTCACGCTATGGAATTTTATGCTGATGGTGGCCGGTGTATCTGGTGTGATTTACTTTCTGCCAGAGCCGGGGCAGGCCGGTAATTTCTATGGGTTCTTCAGTATGTTTTTGCTGTTGTTTATCTCAACCGGTATTGGCAATGGTTCCACTTTCAGGATGGTGCCGGCAATGTTCTTATTATTGCGCTCCCGTGCACTGGGCAGGGGCCAGGAAAAACAGGCTGAAATTGAAGGTAACCGAGAATCTGCTGCCGTTTTAGGTTTTATCTCGGCCATTGCCGCCTATGGTGGCTTCTTTATTCCCAAGGCCTACGGCACATCTATCACCCTCACCGGTGCGGTGGATTTGGCACTCTATGGGTTTATCGGTTTCTACATAAGCTGTGTGGTGGTTACCTGGCGCTTCTATGCCAGGCCCAATGCCCCGGCTCCCTGCTAATGAAATATTGTCCGGAGTGTAATCGGTATGTCTGAACATCAACTCCCGTCGCCCCTATGGCGGTTAGGTTTTCGCCCCTTCTTTCTTTTTGGCGCACTGTTTTCTGTTCTGGCCATAGGCTGGTGGGGTGGCATGCTCGCCGGACTCTGGGGGCTGGCACCTTATGGGGGTAGTTATTTCTGGCATGGTCACGAGATGCTGTTTGGTTTCAGTGCCGCTATTGTCGTCGGCTTTTTGCTCACCGCGGTGCAAAACTGGACCGGCGTACCGGGTTTAAAGGGCTGGTCTCTGATGCTGCTTTTTGCCACCTGGCTGGCCGGGCGAGCCGTGTTGTTGATTAATCCGGCCTGGCCGCTGTGGATCCCGGCCACAATAGATTTATTATTTTTGCCCATGGCCGCCGGGTTTATGGCCTGGCCACTGTTCAAGGCCAGACAGCAGCGCAATATGTTTTTTGTGCCGGTGTTGTTGTTAATGGCGGCGGCCAATTTCATCTCCCATCTGACTGTTTTGGGCGTCTACCCTGGAGGTTTTAGCCATGGCAGCTATTTAATGCTGATGCTGATCACGGCGCTTATCTGTGTGATTGGAGGGCGGGTAACACCCATGTTTACCGCCAATGGCACCGGTACCGAAAAGGTTCAGCCCTGGCCCTGGTTAGAAAAACTTGCTTTAGCGGCTATTTGGCTGCTGGTGCTGCATTATTTGACTGGCGGGCTGTTACCGGATAGGGCAGTGGGAGCCATCGCGCTGATTGCCGGAATATTACATTTGCTGCGCTGGTTACGCTGGCGGGTCTGGATAACCTTTTCGGTGCCCCTGTTATGGTCACTGCATCTGGCCTATTTGTATGTGCCGCTGGGGTTATTGGCGCTAAGTGGCCATTATCTCGGCGATATGATGCCCTTAAGCACCGCCATACACCTGCTTACCACCGGGGCTATCGGCAGTATTATTCTGGCGATGATGGCCAGGGTGTCGCTGGGGCATAGCGGCAGAAAACTCCAGGCCCACTGGCTGATGAGTTTTGCCTTTGCCTTTGTGCTGCTTGCAGGGCTGGTGCGAACTCTGGGCAGCTGGTTATGGCACAGCCAGATCCAGTCTATGTTATTACTCAGCACATTGCTCTGGTGCCTTGCTTTTGCAATTTTTGTGGTGATTTATTTCCCCGTTCTCACCCGCCCCCGTATCGACGGCAAGCCAGGCTGAAGGCAAAGAGACTATGCACGGTATGGTATTACTATTACATCTGCTCGGTGCCACCATCTGGACCGGCGGGCATCTGGTGCTGGCCCTCAGCATATTGCCCAAAGCGCTACGGGAAAACTCCGTCAGCCGCATTCAGGATTTCGAGCAGGCCTATGAAAAGATTGGCATTCCGGCACTGATCATTCAGGTGTTAACGGGCGTCTGGTTGGCCTGGAGCCTGATACCCCAGTGGAGCCTATGGCTGCAGATGGATAACCCGTTGGTCAGGCTCATCTGGTTTAAATTACTGTTGTTGCTGATTACTCTGCTGCTGGCGGCCGATGCCAGAATCAGGGTGATTCCAACGCTCAGCAGTAAGAATCTGCGCCAGCTGGCCTGGCATATTATCCCTGTTACTATCATATCTGTGCTGTTTGTGGTGGTGGGTGTGAGCTTCCGAACCGGCTGGTGGTTTTAAACCTTTTCACCGCAGAGATGCAGAGCGCGCGGAGAAAAGCTGGGGTGAACGGGGTCTGTGACATTTTCATCGCGCAAGGGATTTGAGAAGATTAATTTTATGATCCTCAGCGCCTTTGCGCCTCAGCGAGATTAACCAAATAAAAGCCAGGAATCACGCCGAGTCGCAGAGGTCGCAAAGAAAAGCATAAACCGGCTCCTTCTCTCCTTTCGTACCTTCAGTGTTTTTCGTGGTCAATCAAAGTAAAAAGGGGTCGTAGTTAATTTACCCAGATAACAGACTGATAACCTAAGGTAATCAAAATAATTAACTACGACCCCTTTTTACCCCTCCTTTTTACTGGCTATACACCCAGCGTCTGTTCGTCATTCCAGCGATTGCCGGTAGTAAAAGTGGATAGATCATTTTGCCTCACGCCCTGTTCACGCATCACCTTGAGAACCTTACCGGCGACCAGCTGACGTAAGTAAAAAGGCTGACTGACCACAAAATGGTGTATCGAATGGGTACGGCCAAAGTTAAAACAAAATGCCTGCAGGGGGATAAAATACCAGCGATCCAGAATCTGGGTTTGCTGAAGCAGATTGCGCACATTGCCATAATAATGCATATGAGACGTGACAAGGTTTAAGCAGGCGGAGCGCAGCACGTTAGGTGCGATAAGCACCACCACCGCGAAGTTAATGCCTTCCATCAGCCAGAGTAAAGCATCCGGATACGTTGTGGCGCTGATGCCCGCTCCTGCGCTAATCCCGCCAACTCCTGCAAACAGAGCGTCATAGGCGTGGAACAGCAAAAACGTATACCAGGTTAAAAAATACAGGCTTGCCAGCGGAAAGGTCGCCGCCAGCAGTTTTAGCATCGAAAAGTTGTATACATCCCGGCGCAGTGCCCCATGGCGCAGACACAGCCCCAGTAAGCCATCAAACATAACGACAAAGCGACTCACGCCATAGGCGATACCATTGCCTACCAGACGTTCTTCCAGATCCTTAGGGGTGCCCGACACCTTGTGATGTAAAAGGTGCATATTGCGCCGGTACCAGGGATTGACCGTGTTCGGGCGCATCAGCCAGATCAGCAGCATCATGCCATGGTAGATAATGGGCTGGTGACGAAAATACTGACGATGAATCAGATCATGCTCAATTTCATGGGATACAGAGGCACACAATGCCGCAACGATGATACAAGCCCAGGCCGGGATCCACTCCAGGTAATACAGGTAGGCGGCACCCAGCATACCCGCGAGTGCCACTAGCAGGATAGTCAGCCCGATAACATTCTGGTAGCGCAGAACAGGATAGCGCTTGCGCCAATACCGTTCTTCGCTGCGAATGGCCTGAATGATATGACGAATACGTTGTTGCGGGGAAAAGTCATCGGATGGGCTGCTGACTGACATAGATCTCCTTGTTATTGATGGAGTAGCCTAACAAATTTTCTGCTCCGCTGCGTTGTCGGAATATATTGCTCACTTAGCCCGATTACCGAAAACGCCAAAGCCCCGCATGGCGGGTGGTGAAAAAGATCTAAACATGCTAAAAAGCCCAAAAGAGGAAGTCTTTTTTGTTTAACAAAAGGAACTTTTCCTGAGATAAATTGTTACGTGTCACTAAGCCGGAGACTGCGTGAAACCTGAGATAGAAGCTAAATTTTCCACCTACCCTTCAGAGGCACGAAAGCAGCTTGCAGATATTCGCCGCCTGGTTTTTTCCGTTGCAGAAGAAAATGGTCTGGGTACGGTAGAGGAAACTCTCAAATGGGGTGAACCCAGCTATCTTGTGAAGGGGGGCAGCACGATCCGAATGGACTGGAAGCCAACCGATCCAGAGGTCATTAAAGTCTATTTTCATTGTCAGACTAGCTTGATCGAAACCTTCAAAGAAATATACCGGGATGCATTCGAATATGAGGAGAATAGAGCAATTGTCGTTCCCTTGAATGCCTCTGCCGGGAGCGGTCCGTTAAGTCATTGCCTCGAGATGGCATTAAAGTATCACAGCTTGAAGCACCTCCCATTACTTGGAGCCTGAGGCAGTGGAAACACGAAAAAAACCATTAAATTCGCTCCCTCCTGTCACTGGACGCCCGTTCCTCGCGCCCTTTATGGCGGGCGTTGGACTTCACAAACATGAATGTTCGAGCCATATACCTGGGTCTCTGTATTCTGGGGGTTATGCTGCCGTATTCGCAATTCGTACCCTGGGTCATGACTCATGGGATTAATGCACCGTTATTCTTTCGTGAGTTGTTCTCTACTCACATTGGTTTTTACGTACCAGGAAGTAGTTGAAAATTTATGATAAATAAGGACAGGTCGCGCAGCCACGATTTAACCCCTTTGCCGGAGCAGGGGCTGAAGCAAATCGAGTACATCAAATGACTATTCATATTGAAAAAAGCTGGGATATAGTAGATTCGACTCAGGTGGCTGAATTGTATGAACAGGCATTTGGATCGAAATTCTACCGAGCCATCCCTGATAAAGCCAAGCGTATTCGGGTATTGTCAGAAAGCTTTGTTCCTAAGTACTCATTCGTCGCTTACTCTGATAAACGTATTGTTGGTTTGTCCGGGTTTAATATTAGTGCGGGTTCACTGACTGGTGGTATTGAAGCTACGGGACTAATTAATAGCCTCGGTTTGTTCTCAGGCCTATGGGCGTGTTTGGTTTTTAGCCTCTTTGAACGTAAGCCGGAAGAGGGTGAACTGGTCATGGATGGTATTGCTGTAAACAGCGATTTTCGAGGGCAGGGGATAGGCTCTTTATTGCTGGATAGAATAATCACTTATGCGAAAGATAATGGATACGATTCAGTAAGATTAGACGTTATCGATAGTAACCCGCGAGCAAAGAAACTCTATGAGTCAAAAGGATTTGTAGCAGTAAAGGCAGATAGCTTTCCATATCTGAAATGGCTAGTGGGTTTTTCTGGTGCGACAACCATGAAGCTGGAACTAAAGAACATGGCTGATAAAGAGCTGGCAAATTAAATATACAGCCAAATCGGATGAAAACCCGTTATCACTGTATTTTGCACACGGCGCAATAAATCCGCCAGAAAGCTTGTGCCACTGCAGGTGGCGTTATGTGTCAATCTAAACAAAGAAGGATAGCACGGTGAATGTTGAGCAATGGGAGAAAACTCGTTTAAAAGGAAAAAGCCACTTTGTTTGGGTGAGAGGCTTTTTAATCTGGGGCTTTACTACGGGTATAGCCTGGTCAGTCATGATGCACTTTTTCCAACCTCAGGAGCCTGTGTGGTCCAGGCCGCTGTTAGCTTTAGTTATTTTCCCTCTCTGTGGTATTTTGTGGGGTCATTGGGTCTGGTATTTATCCAGGGTCAGATCCTACTTTTTC
>NZ_NISX01000003.1 GCF_002591895.1 Lacimicrobium alkaliphilum | reverse complement strand
GGTTTACCGGACGGTTACTCATAAAGTACAGGCAATAAGGTAAGGAGGTGGCCAGATAAAAACAACATAACGGTAAGTACACAGACTGCTGAAGCAAGGGGGAATGCGGTCTTAAGCCAAACTCGGCCTGAAAAAAGGCAATAAATAACAAGCACCTACCTTCAACCGACATATCTACTATAAAAGCAGAAACCTTCCACACCGGGCTTGTCCAACAATAGGATTAAGTCGCGGCTGCGCGCGACCTATCCTTATTTATTATATGCCACATTTGGCTTCAATTACTCGGCCAGATAAGTCTATTGCCACTTTTCTATTAAAGGTTTCAGACGGCTCGTTATTACTAAACACGGTATATCTGATTTTGAACACCCAATAGTTTTGAGCGATTCCATCAGCCACAACGGATGATAAGTCATAACCAGTAACATGAGCCTGTTCATTTGATGCTAGTGCTCTCTTTGTCCAGTCATTAAAAATTTCGCGTACATCCTCAATAGATAGAGGAAGTTTTGATTTTCCATCCCAATTAACGTCAGGGACGGAGCTAAATTGCAACACACACCTATTGCCACTGTTACTCCATGATTCGAAAGTGTACTCGCTAGCTATTGCTGTAGCAGAAATAGCCAAAAATAGAGTCAGCGTCATTAATCTCATGATCTTCCCTGTGGCATATAACGTTTCGCCTTTACGGCATTTGCGAGTGCNCCATGATTCGAAAGTGTACTCGCTAGCTATTGCTGTAGCAGAAATAGCCAAAAATAGAGTCAGCGTCATTAATCTCATGATCTTCCCTGTGGCATATAACGTTTCGCCTTTACGGCATTTGCGAGTGCTTTGGCCGCAGGCCAGCGAGTAAATGTCCGGAAACAGGCGCTTGTTAGCAACCGCTGACACTCTGAGTTTAAATGACGATTCACTTGCGGCCGCCCATTGTGGTGATATATCCGATAAGCACTGCACCCAACAAAGACGCAATTCCAACAGCTAAAGTCAGGGCCAGATCAAATCCATTAAAGAAGGAATGTGTACCTACAGTCCCCAATGTAGCTCCTAAAGCAACAAATACTATTAGTTTCCAGTTCATCTTTGGCCGTTCCATTGTGGTGCTAACGTTTCGCCTTTACGGCATTTGCGAGCGTTTTGGCCAAAGGCCAGCGAGTAAATGTCCGGGAATAGGCGCTTGTTAGCAGCCGCGGAAAGCGCGACTGCGTGAAGATACTATGGGATTGCAAACGGCACTGGCTCCCTGTGTGGTAGTTCGGGCTACTTTCCATTGTGGCTCTCTGTTTCGCTGGTTAAGAATTTAGTCTGCCAGATTTTCTGGTAGTGGTGAACTGCTTTGTCCAACACCGCCGATGTAAGAAGCTGGCCGCCTGGCACACCAGCGTTCAGTTACAGCCCGGATAAAGAATGGGCTTGCTAACGCTTAACATATGGGGATTTTAGGAGCGCAGTTTCAGCGAGTAAAATTCCCACCATGATGTTTTTGTTAGTTGCCATTACTGAAACTACGCCCAGTCAATTTTTGATAAAGAACTTCAACTAAATCTTTACCTTTGATGCCATAAAAAATAAAAAGGAAACCTATGACCATACCAGCAAGACAAGCAAAAAAGCTGTAGTATTTTGTATAGAGGGAATGTCCATAGGCAGCAACAAGTAATAGCCCCAATAAAAGCCCTATACTCCGCATAATTGTCATATTTAAGTTCCTTTTTCCTATTAGCAACTAACGCTTTAAACAGCGGAAAACACACGTGCCTTGGCCGTTTTCTGGCCAGCGGGTGGTTTTCCGATGATTTAACTTGTTATAAGGCATACCCACAGACTACAGCTTTTCAAAGTGCCAAATTGAAGCGAATACAGTGACAATAATTAAGCATAATCCGATATATAAAAGCCAAGTAATTGGTTTGACGAAGTTAGACTTCACGACATTTGGCAACTCACGAAAAATAAAGCTCCCCATTGTGAATGGTAACCAAGGACTCACTCCTGACTTTTTCCCAATAGTAAGCAATACCGTCGCCAACAGCACACACGCCACACCAAGAATCAATGAAGTAAGCAAGTATCCCGACATTACTTTCCAATTGCCTTATAACGCCCGCCATAAACGGCCGAGTGAAACGAGGTCCGGCGACCGAAGGGAGCGAATTTAATGGCTTTGTTACGTGTTTTTGTCACCCTAAGCTCCAAGCAATGGATGGTGTTTCAAGCTATGGTACTTCAATGCCATTTGGAGGCAATGACCTAGAGGGCTTTCTTTGATAGCAGCGTCCAAGGGGACAACAATCGCTCTTTTCCCCTCATATTCGAATTCATCCCGATATATCTCCCTGAAGGTTTCGATCAGTCTGGTCTGACAGTGGAAATATACCTTTATGACAGCGGGATCTTTTGGCTTCCAGTCCATTCGAATCGTAGTGCCTCCTTTTACCAGGTAGCTGGCCTCGCCCCATTTGAGGGTTTCCTCAACTGCACCCAATTCATTCTCTTCCGCGATAGCGAAAATAAGGTGACGGACGGCTTCGAGCTGTCTTTGCGCTTCACCAGGGTATGTCTCAAATTTTGCCTTTATTTCAGGCTTCACGGAGCCTCCAGGTTCAATACACGTAACGCCAGCCATAAGCGGCCGCGTGAAACGAGGTCCGGCGCACGCAGGGCGCGAACTTGATGGCTTGGTTATGCGTTTTCTAGGCATTCGATTGGCACCCAGCCGGCGCCCTTAGTTTCATGCTCCACCCAACACCATTGGCAGTGCTCATATTTAACGGTGAGGCGCTCACCTGGCTCGACATCCAGCTCTTTAGCCGAGTAGAACTTTATCGCAACTCCACCAGTACCATCTCCGTTTAGCTCTATGTACTTGAGCGGAGCCCAGCCGACATCGCCTCTCTTGTCGGTAACACGCACCCATCCCAAGTATTCACTATCCCTCTCTCCTACCAGCAGCGCGTCACCGGCTACAAAACTGACCGGATTTGGGTAATTTGATTTGTGTTTCCGTACTACAACAGCTTCAAACATATGCATAACGCCCTCAATATGCGGCAGCCCTGGAGGAGCGCAAGCGACGGAGGGGCTGTCCGGCCACAGCTTGCTGTGGCGAACATCATTGATTTGTTATGGCTTACTCGCTAAAATGTACGGAGTTACCGTACATTTGAGGTGAGCCATATGGACTCTGTTAGTGTAAACCGATTCAGAGACAACCTAAAATCCTTTGTAGAACAGGCAGTTAGCAATCATACCCCACTGAAAGTGACTCGCCGGTCCGGTGAAGCGTTCGTGGTAATGAGCGCCGACGACTGGGAGCGGGAGCAAGAAACCCTGTATGTGCTTCAGAATAACAGCCTGATGCGCCAATTGGCAGAGTCTGCAGCTACCCACACCCAGGGCACTGGATACGCCCCCAAGGAAGAGGAAATCAATGAGATCACTCGTCTTTGAAGGCAGCACTTGGGCTACGTATGAGCAGCTTCGTGAAAAGGACAAGAAGCTGCACAAGGCGCTTTGCAAGCTACTGAAAGAGATGCTTCGTGCCGACCCAGCAACGGGTCTTGGTAAACCTGAACAACTAAAGCACAGCCTTTCCGGTTTCTGGTCCCGCCGACTTTCGCAAAAGGATCGTGTCATTTACAAGTTTGACGATCGATATGTCTATATTTTTGCCATCGGCGGCCACTACGATCAAAAGCCATAACGCTTAATATAACTGGAAAATACGAGCGCTTTACAGCGAGTAGTTTTCCAGTTGATGTTTTTGTTATGTAGCTTGTTACTTAAAATCATCGTTACTTTTTACCCAACGATAAATTGGATATGCACAAGCTAAAGGTATAATAGTTAAAAGGATGGATTTGCCAAAATCAATTTGCTTTAACTCACCAACAGCTGAGAAAAACACAATTATAAATAAAGTAAAAGATATCCATATTAACCAAAAAGCTTTTTGCTTACTCATGACTACGAATCCTTCGTGCTACATAACGCTGAACGAAGCGGCGCGTCTCACGCGTCCGCCTTCCGTGACTTGTTATAAGTTTTTGGTATCAACTCTGCCCCCACAATGGATGCACACAATTGAACCACTAAACCATTTTGCAACTACCGACGCCCAATTACCGCTTGATGCTGGGTGAGGCTGCTTGAAAGTTTGGATTGTGAGACATCGATTACAGTGCGGACAGCGCACGAAAAACGCCAAAACGAAATGCACTACCCCGAAAATCAGGAACCCATAAAACAACCTGAGCAACGTGCTTTCACTTCCACCCTCAGTTGCCAGTGCATAGACAAAGTAAAACCCGCAGATCAATAGCATCGCCCAAGCGAAGTAGACGCTGATGGCATTCAGTTTTCCGATACCTGTGCGACTCAGCACGCTGTCGATCCTTTTGACTTATAACGCCTGCAGTTGCGGCTTGGGTAAAGTGGCGGCTTTTGTGCGTATTTTTGCACAAAAGGTGACAGTTTGCCCAAGTCCGGCAAGCTGCACTTGTTAAGCATTTAGTACCTGTGCAGAAATGCGAACCAACATAACTAGACCCGCAAAGAATAAACTTAAACCTAAGGAACCCAGACCCCAGCCAATTTTATTTGTAATGAGCACATTTGAATACCATTTAAGATTATTAAGCCTAGCATAAGCCTGAACTACTAAATGGGTCTTTAATAGCACGAATAGAATTATTGACCCAAGTAGTAAATACCATGAGATGACAGCATTATCTTGCGTGCTAGAAATAATGTTTATATGTTCGGATGATTTTGCATTAATAAGCGCTGTGGCTGAAAATGAAATTGCCCCACTGGAAAGTAAAAAAATTGAATTTGAGAGTGTATCGACTCTAGCTCTTAAATCTTTCCATTCTTGAGAGTTTTCTTCTTCCATTTTGTACTCGTAGTTTCCAATAGTGCTTAACGCTGAGCATCACCGGACATCAAAAGCAGAGCGAGGAACGAGCGGCGCTTCTGATGGTCCGAGTGTATGCGCTTGTTATGTTGCTCATGGCCTGCTTACGGGGATGAGCCCCGCCACGTGCAGAGCATAAAGCAACAAGCCGAAGATAGTTGCTGCCAGATGGGGAAGCGCAACATGCGGCCAAAACATAATGCGTATTAGCAGGCGGCCGCCTCCCGCCTTCCATCTCTTGTACCATGTTCTGCCGATCTGCATCGCTACGGCTTGGTCTTTTTCTCCGGCAAAGTGTGCCTCTAATTCACCGGCGTGTTGGTAATATGCATATTGAAATGTTTTCCAATATCCTTCCAACAACCAAAACAGCAGAGCACTTGCCGAGGCTACCAATAGAATTGAGGAAGCCTTTGCCGCATATGCAGCACCCAGCGCTGCGAGACTAAAAGTAACGCTCCACGCTTTTATAGTGAGCGCCTTCGAATCGAACTCTTCGATTACGCTTTGGAGGTGCAAATACTCCTCAGCAAGCAGCCTGTTCAGCTCTGATGATTCCACTGACACTCCTTACGAACATAACGCCGCACATATGCGGCGGCTGAAATGTAGCGAGGAACGAGCGAAATGTAAGCCGTCCGAGCCACGAAGTGGCGACATGATGTGTTTGTTAGGGCTTTAATGTAGTCACCGTCCCTTGGTGGAAAACCATTTGCCACCTTGATTCACTCTGCTTCCACACCGATGTCCGATAGCTGGTTCGGATTAAGTTACCACCTTTCCCAATTAAGTTCGATTTGTAGGTAATATGAACAATATCGTGTGAAAGCTCCCTGACTTCGAATTCGCTGGCCTCAATTGAAATGCCATCTTCCTCGGGCAAGTGCTCAAGAACCTCCTGCTTCCCAAAGTATTGTCCACTAGCGCCTATTTCCCTGAATTCATCTGCCAGAAGCTCGTTTAGCGAGTCACGACAAGATCTGACTTCTTTCGTGTGGAGGCGCAATTCTAGACCTATCAAAAATTCGCTTAGATTATCCATAAGTTAGCTCGCGATTTTCCCTAACGCCGCAAGCACGCGCGGCTTTGTAGTGTAGGCGAAGCCGGAACGAAGAAGCCGTCGCCGTGCCTTGCCTTGTTAAAACTGGAAGCGACGCTACTTGAGCTGCTTTGACATGCCCACAAGTACTACCTTGTAGCCTAGCTTTTCGTTTAGCGCCATCATTCTTCTGTTTTCTAAGTATACATTTGTCCGAATTTCGCTAACTTCGTTGCTGCGTAGCCAGAATTCTGCCAGTTCCTTAAGCCGTGTGGCCACACCCTGCTGCCGATATTTTGGATGCACCCAAAGTGAGAAAATGTTTCCAAATTTGGCCTCAGATCGAGCTTCAATCTGAACCCAATGCATGCCTACTATCCGATCATCTGTGCGCCGAGCAAGTACAACGTAGGAACAGTGCTTTGAGCTCCGCAGATTCTCTACCGCCCGAGCCACGGAGTCGTCAGCATAGGAGTGGTCAGGAACCCATTCTCCTGGAGCTTCGCAGTGGATCTTCGCTACCTCTGCAACATCCTGATCATTATGCAGATCCAGATCTTGGTACTTAAGCTCAGTCATAGTAAGGTTTTAACGCAAAGATAAGCGGCGCCCTGTACAGGGCGTCCGGTGGAGGCCAACGGCCGGAACGTACTTGATCGACTTGTTAAGTGTTTATGTATCGCAGCCAACGAAAATTTTGCTGCCATGTATTTCGGCGAACCAAAACGGTTCGTGGTCCTCAGGACCAAAAAATTGGATAAGGATGAAGTTCGGATCTTGGAAAACAACATCCTTTGCCCGGAGCTCTTCGATTTCGGGGTGCCTATTCTCCGGGTACTGAGCTCTAGCTACTGACTTAATTTCGGAAACTGTGTTTTCGAGAAAGTTCTGTTGCCCGATGGTTTGAGTGACAAACCGTGCCAAATCTTCATTTGGCTTGGAGAGGCCATCGTATGCAACACTTATTGTTGTTCCGCTGTGTGTACCAACCCAGTAATCCGATTCGGCATCCCACTCCAAAGAACCGGCACACTCAATGGTGACTGTGGATTCCGGCTCTTCCTTTTTTCCGAACAGTTTTTTGAGAAATTGCACTATTCTTCCTTAAACACTTAACGCCGCAATAACCGGCGCGAGGTACGAGCGTCCGGCGCCGCAGGCGCGTAGTTAATTGCCTGGTTATGCATGTCAGAGCTGCCTCGCTTGATGAATAACTTCTGGCCAGGATTTGTCTGAATGCCATTTTCTGTATCTTTGCATGATGGGCAGGTAGTGTTCAGGAATATCTGATTCTGGTGCGCCGCTGTACACATACGCCATGCCCTCTCTAAACCATTCAGGTTTCCTCATGGTCGAAACCGAACCAATTTCCAAAAACTGAAACCAATGAACCAACTCATGCTGAGTAATGTAGATTTGCCACGATTCTGGCGCTATCACTGTACCGAGAAAAGGATAAGAAATAGCCCGTTCATTGCCGCCCCCGAACGACTGATAACACTCTGTGGTAGCGCAGTAAACAAACTTTGGTTTGGTCTCGAGCGCTATGCCGGAAGCAGATACGTTTGTTATGGCGGAGCCATACAACTCAATAGCCTGCCCCATGTCATTTGGGTCCTCGACGCAAACAGAGCCGTTACATTGCACTCCGTTTAAATGCGGGAGAATAAATCTAAACGGCTTTGCATACGACCAGGCTAATGTAGGGATCAAGGCAACAACTAACAGCAGGGACAATTTTTTTATCATACTGAATCCTTATGCATAACGCACCGTTAACGGGCGAGCGTAGTTTGCGAGTCCGTGCCAGCGCTGTTTGCTGGCACATGCGTTAAACGGGTTGTTATATGTCACATTTAGCCTCAATTATTCGACCAGATAAATCTATTGCCACTTTTCTATTAAAGGTTTCAGACGGCTCGCTATTATTAAACACGGTATATCTTACTTTGAACACCCAGTAGTTTTGTGTCATTCCATCTGCCACAACGGATGATAAGTCATAAGCTGTAACATGAGCCTGTTCACTCGATGCAAGTGTTTTCTTTGCCCAGTCATTAAAAATAACGCGTACATCTTCAATAGACAGAGGAAGTTTCGATTGGCCATCCCAATTAATCTTAGGAGCGGAGCTAAACTGCAATACACACTTACTACCACTGTTACTCCATGATTCGAAAGTGTACTCGCTGGCTATTGCTGTAGCAGAAATAGCTAGAAATAGAGTCAACGTCATTAATCTCATGATCCTCCCTGTGGCATATAACGCTTGCAACAGGGGCAAATGCGAGCGCTTTTGGGCGAAGCCCAGCGAGTATTTGTCCCTGCCTGGTTGCACTTGTTATGAAACCGTAGCTTCATTATCTGTAAGATCTTTGCTTGACTCTTTCACTTCGGTCAGTGATACACGGTATTTCCCATATGTTTCATTTAAGCTAGAGCCAATAACCCATATTGCGATAGGCACTACAGCTAATCCAGAAGCTATAGAGCCTATTTGATTCGCTAATGGATCATTTCCACCAGTCGCGACCAATCCCACCATTGCTCCAATTAAGCCGCCTACAAATGAGAAAGGAATACCAAATAAAACAGTCTTCCAAGTGATATTCCACCAAATTCGAGTTGAGATCTTATATGAGGGTTTTACTTCATTATCCATAGTGGGAGCTCCTTTAGGTTTCATAACGCCGCCGTCACGCGGCAATTTTGGAGTTATTTTTTTGTGGCAGCGTAGCGACCGCCACTAAAAAACGACGGAAAAATTGCTCGCTGTGCACGGCCTTGTTAGGCATTTTGTGCCTGGAGCGTAACCATTGTCACTGAGCCGTTTTCAAATTGATAGTGAATGAAAAATGTTTCAAAGTTTAACTTAACCCATTCTGGTATTTCGCCGAAGAGAGGATCAGTTTTTGACTCCTGATATTGAGCATCAATGGATTGTTCTTTAGCCCATTCCATTGCTTCGATACCTGTATTGAATGGTACACGTCTTGGGTCTGGGTCATCGAATGGATTAAACCCACTGTGTTTGACATTTCTCATAAATAGAGTGGTAAGTTCCTGAGATGAATTGAACAGAAACTCTAGCCCCATATCAGGTATCTCAGCAGTGAACTCATCATCCATACCTTCATGATTTCTATCGTATCTGTAGACCACATCAACATCATAGGTTTCAAATAGATCCAGTAGGATATCGCTTTTTAATGAAATCCCGATTAGCTCAATGTATTTCATGCTTGATGCCTAACAGTTTCATAGCTGGAAGGATTCCGTGATTAAGTGCGGAAGACTTCCTTGTTTTGGTTTTTGTAGCATGTTTACTTTGCCGATTCCACTGCAGGGGCGCTTTTTAGGGTGGTGGGCGGGAAAGTGCGGGAAAAGCCAGAAGTTTTCTATTGCCTTGCTCTTCGTCGGAATCAGGTCTATAACTGTATTAATATACAGTATTATGGAAGTGCTGATATGGCAAAGTCCCTTTTTCTTAAATCCGTTGCCGAGCAGATGTACGTCCGCCGCTATGCCAAGCGGACTATCGAAACCTATATCAAATGGATTAGCAGTTTTATTCATTTTCATCAGATGCGTCATCCGGTGCAGATGGGTGATACAGAGGTGGAGCTGTATCTGAATCATCTGGTCAATGAGCTGGATGTGGCAGCAGGCACTCAGGCCTCGGCGCTTAACGCGCTGGTGTTTCTGTATAACGAGATTATTAAACAGCCACTGAGCCTGAAGCTGAATTTTGTGAAAAGTCAGCGCCAGCAGAAATTGCCTGTGGTGTTAACATCACAGGAAGTACGTCAGTTATTGGCCCATATACCGGCTCAGCACAAACTGCCGGTTTCATTGTTATATGGCAGTGGGTTGCGGCTGATGGAGTCGGTTCGTTTGCGGGTACAGGATATTGATTTCGATTATAAGTCGGTGCGGGTCTGGAATGGTAAGGGCGGCAAACATCGGGTCGTCACTCTGGCCAGTGAGTTAATTCCGGATTTACGCCGCCAGACGGCTTTGGTTGAGCAGTATCTGCATGCGGATTTAGCCAACCCCCATTATGCCGGGGTGTGGATGCCGCACAGGTTAAGAATCAAATATCCGCAATCCAAAAGCCAACTGGGCTGGCAGTATTTGTTTCCCAGCCGCCAGTTGTCGGTGGACCCTGAAATGGCCACAGTACGCCGCCATCATATTGATGAAACCTCAATCCAGAAGGCGGTGCGCCGGGCGGTGCGGCAGGCGGGGATTAAAAAGCATGTTACCCCGCATACGCTGCGCCACTCGTTTGCGACCCATTTATTGCAATCGGGTGCAGATATTCGCACGGTGCAGGATCAGCTGGGCCATGCAGACTTGCGCACTACGCAAATTTATACCCATATTCTGCAGCGCGGTGGCCATGGGGTAGTAAGCCCGTTTTCGCACTTATGATATGTCGCTCAGATTTTTGGATCTCGCGGAAGCGCAGAGTCGCTGAGAAAAGCGATTTTAATCCTCCGCGTCTTTGCGCCGCTGCGAGATCGGAATTAGCCATCGGCGGGGCACCCATACAGGATGAGGGGTTATCTTTATCCCATAAAGGTCCTGATTTTCATCAGGACGACAGGTAACTTTTCAGTCCCTTGCTGCCCTTTGCGAGAATAACTCTACTACAGTGCGCTGGCTGCTTTGACTTCGGGCTTTTCGGTAAAGGGCTTAATACCAAGCTGCGGGTATACCTCGCTGGGGTAATAGAAGGTTCCGCCCCGCGATACCATACTGACGGTTTTAATGGCTTTTATATCCTCCACAGGGTTACCCGGCACCAGGAAAAAGTCGGCGTAGTTACCCGGTGTGATGCTGCCCCGGTTTTCATGGCCTAAGTAGCGTGCCATATCGTAACTGCCGAGCTTCAGTACTTCTGCAGCGCTGAAGCCGAATTGCTGGTATAGCTCCAGTTCGCGATGCAGGTTAAACGCGCCGCCCAGATCCGTACCCGGCACAATCAGAATGCCCCGCTCTTTCATCATTTTCAGGGTATGCAGAATTTGTTCGTAAGCACCGCGATAGGCAGCGTCCTGCTCAGGGCCTTCTATTTTTGCCAGCGACACTTTGGCGCTGCGTTGCACGCCGGGGGGCATATGTTCAATGTAGTCTTTAACCCCGGCGCGGATTTCGCCATTGCGAGACAGCAGCAGGTATTCGTGGATGGCCAGGGTGGGGTCAATGGCCACATTGTTTTCTACCATCAGATCCAGCGTTTTTTGTACCGGCTCGCTGTTTAAGTCGAGTTTTGGTAAACGATCCAGTGCCGTCAGTCTGAGCAGGGTGCGGGTGTCTTCATCGGGCTCCAGCACCCAGCCAAGCATTACCTGGTTAATATGGGTCAGCTCGTTGTAGCCCGCCTGAATCATTTCATTGGCATTGGAAAATGCCGGTACATGGCCGCTCACCCGCATATTCAGGCTTTTTGCCAGTTCCGCAATGGCCGGCACCCATTCACCCTTCATGCTGTTATAGATCTTCACACCGGGAAAGCCGCGATCAGCATAGGTTCTCACCGCATCCAGTGCCTGCTCCTGAGTTTCCACCAGAATGCCGTTGTTGTTGTTCGACGGGCTCTTCCCTTCAATCATGCCATAACGGGTAATGCGCGGCCCGGCCAGAATGCCGTCGTCTATTTTCTCAATAAGCTCACTGAGTACATCCAGAGAATTCCCCATATCCCGAATCGAGGTTACGCCAGCCAGTACATTCATCAGGCCATCATCATCGCCGGTATGACCATGCATATCGTACAGGCCGGGCACCAACGTGCCCCCACCGCCGTTAATCAGGGTTTCACCGGGTTGCGCCGGTGCATCAGCCGCAGAAATCTGTGCGATACGGCCATCCTCAACCACCACGGAAACCGGCTCTGAAAGCGCCAGGTTTTCGGGCTCAAAAACCCGTACATTGGTGATCCGCACCGGCCCGTTATAGTCGTGGGCAAACTCGGCCTGCAGGCTCTCGAAACGCTCAGTAGAATAGTTAGCGGCCAGCTTACGCAGGCGTGCTTCTTCTTCCTCAAAGCCTTCGCGGATAACAATAAAACGCGGGTGGATAAAGGCAAAAAACTGATGGTTGTCATCCAGAATCAGGTAATCCGGGTCAATATCGGCACCGGCCAGGGCATAAGTGCTGATGTTTACCTCGCCATCTGTACCACTGGCACGCAGGCTTTCCAGTTTTTCCAGCGACAGACTGCCTGCTGGTAATGCCTCCATGCGCTGTGAATCTGTTTGTAACAAGGCATGGGCGAGCACATAGGTCTGATAGGGGCTGCTGTTTTGCGGCACATATAAGGCCGGTTGGGTCAGGCTGGCTTCTCCGCTGCCGGTGGCGTCCTGCCAGGTGGCCAGGCCGTTATAAGTTTGCATCTGCTCTTCGACGGGGTTACCAAAGGTGGTATTGCCGCTGATCTGCCAGCTTTGTGGAATACCCTGCGAGTCCAGCTTTATCTGTTCCTGATAGGCCGGGCCGCGGCCATTGCTTTTAAAGTCAAAACTTACCTTGATATCGCTGTCCGGGCGAAACGCATGAAATTGATGAGTCGCGTGCAGATGGCCGACCTTATTGCCATTAAGCATTACCGTATAGCGGTGTGTTTTTATCTCGGCTATGGGCAGAGCTTGTTTTATTTCAGCTGAGGGCGACGCCTGTTTTACTTCGGATGAAGCCGGTGGTTCCGAGCAACCGAATAACAGTCCAAGTAATACACCCCAAACAACAATACGCATAGCAGCATCTCCGGTAGATAAATCCGTCCCTGGCGTCAGACCCCGTCGCACATTGATGGTTCAGGCAGGCGAATCAAAAAGCCAGTGTATAGCGGTAACGCTCAGGAGTACAACACCCGGGCATGACCAGCAAACACAAGTGTTTTTGTCGTCATTCCGGCATGTTGTTAGCCGGAATCTTTACCAGACTTCAATATCAGTACCTTTTATTGAACCACAGAGCCACGGAGGGCACAGAGAAGTAAAGGGCATTAAACCGTTAATACCTCTGTGTTCTCTGTGACTCTGTGGTTTTGCCTTTCCTAAAGGTCACTGGATGCCCAGCAACCATTGAGTTAGCAATGTGCTTGTCAATTACACCATGCTATCAAAGGTGCTGGACAAGCCCGATAATTACACTCGGGCATGACCGCTCGGTTAGGGTGTTACCATCTTACCCTGATGCCAGATTTGGGTGACCGGGTCGATTCCGATTTCATACGCCAGTTGATTAGGGTGGCTGATATCCAGCTGCAGTATGTTGGCCATTTTGCCCGTTTCCAGGCTGCCAATGTGTGCTTGCAACCCCAAGGCTTTTGCTGCGTTGATGGTGATGCCGCGCAGGGCCTCTTCCGGGGTCAGCGCAAACAGGGTGCAGGCCATATTCAGCATCAGCGGCAGGTTGCAGATGGGCGACGAGCCGGGGTTAAAATCCGTGGCAATGGCCATGGGCACCGTATATTGGCGCAGTAAATCAACAGGCGGTTTGCGGGTTTCTTTTAAATAATAAAAGGCGCCGGGCAGCAGGGTGGCGACCGTACCGCTTGTGGCAATGGCCTTAACCCCTTCCTCGTCAAGATACTCGATATGATCCACTGACAAGGCCTTAAAGCTTGCTGCCAGTTCACTGCCACCTAAGTTGGAAAGCTGCTCCGCATGCAGCTTTACCGGCAGGCCAAGCTCACTGGCTTTGCTGAATACCTTTTCGGTTTGTGCGCGGTTAAAGCCGATATTTTCACAAAACACATCCACCGCATCGGCCAGATTTTCCTCTGCCAACTTTGGCAGCATGTCGTTGCACACCAGTTCAATATAGCCCCCGGCATCGTCCTGGTATTCCGCAGGCAGAGCATGGGCACCGAGAAAGGTGGTGCGTACTGTTACCGGCAAATGCTGTTCAACCTGGCGGGCAACCCGCAGCATTTTCAGTTCGGTGGCAGTATCCAGGCCATAACCGGATTTAATCTCAATGCAGGTTACGCCCTGTTTAAGCAGGGTGCGGGCTCGTCTGAGCGTTAGTTCCAGTAATTCTGATTCACTGGCGGCTCTGGTGGCAGTTACGGTGCGGCGAATGCCGCCACCGGCGCGGGCAATCTCGGCATAGCTGACCCCCTGCAGGCGCTGTTCAAATTCATCGGCGCGGTTACCGGCAAATACCAGGTGGGTATGGCAATCAATAAAACCCGGTAGCAGCCACTGGCCCTGGCAATCGTGAATGGTGGTTGAGGCGGCAAATTCAGGCATATCGCTGGCTTTGCCTGCCCATTGAATTCTGCCCTCACCAATGACCACCGAGGCCTCTGTAACGATGCCATAAGGCTCGCCGTTATCGCTCATGGTGGCGAGATTGGCGTTGGTCAGAATCAGCTCGGCATGCAGCGCGTCAGCCATGGTGTTCTCCTGTTTTATTTCTGAATAGCTTTACCTGATAGTCAGATTAGTCTATTTTTTAATTAAGCATCTTGTATAGACAAGTTGATTCTGGCATTTTATTCGGACATTCGCGAGTAAAAATTTGCAGATCGAATTCACCACGAAGAGCACGAAGGAACACGAAGATTGGAATTGGCTGGTGCCAGACTACAAAACAGTTTCAGGCGTAACAGATGAGTAAATATCAGCAAATTAAGGCCCACATTCTGGAGAAAATCGAAGGCGGTCACTGGGCTGAGGGCGATGCTGTGCCCTCAGAAAATCAGCTGGCACAACATTTTTCTGTCAGCCGCATGACCGCGCGCCGGGCGTTGCAGGAGCTGGCCGAACAGGGGGTGTTGAGCCGCACTCAGGGGGCGGCAACCTGTGTGGCGAGTCTGAAAAACCAGTCTTCGATGCTGCAAATTCGCAATATCGCCGATGAGATCCGTGCCCGTGACCATCAGTACCGGGCCCGGGTGATAGAGCTGGGTAGCCGTGAGGCCAGCACCGGAATTGCCAGGCAATTGAAAATCGACGTGGGTGACAGGATTTTCTACAGCCTGATTTGTCACTGGCAGGACGATATTCCGCTGCAACTTGAGCAGCGTTTTATCAATCCGGCGCTGGCTCCGGATTATCTGGCCCAGGATTTTACCGCAACCACGCCTCACGAATACCTCTGTACTGTGGCGCCATTAACCGAAGCCGAGCACAAAGTTGAAGCCGTACTGGCCGACGATCTGGCCCAACAGCATTTACATATCGGTGCAGACAGCGCCTGCCTGCGCCTGCACCGAACCACATGGAGCCGGGAGGGTATCGTCAGCCACGCGCTTTTGACCCACCCGGGCGACAAATATCAGTTGGGGGGTCATCTGACCTTTCAGCCCTGAACAGGAGAGTAACCATGCACAACAGACACGATCCTTCGCGCACAATCCGCGCGCCCCACGGCAGCCAGTTAAGCTGCAAAAGCTGGCAGAGCGAAGCCGCACTGCGCATGCTGATGAATAACCTTGATCCGGATGTGGCCGAACGCCCGGAAGATCTGGTGGTTTATGGCGGTATAGGCCGCGCCGCCCGAGACTGGCAGTGTTTCGATAAAATCGTCGAGGTACTCAAACGCCTGGAAGATGACGAAACCTTACTGGTACAGTCCGGCAAGCCGGTGGGTGTGTTTAAAACCCATAACGATTCACCGCGGGTACTGATCGCCAATTCCAATCTGGTACCACACTGGGCTAACTGGGAGCATTTTAACGAACTGGATAAGAAAGGCCTGATGATGTACGGCCAGATGACGGCTGGCAGCTGGATCTATATCGGCAGTCAGGGCATTGTTCAGGGAACCTATGAAACCTTCGGTGCAGTGGCACAAAAGCACTTCAGTGGAGAAGCCAAAGGAAAGTGGGTACTTACTGGGGGGCTTGGTGGCATGGGCGGTGCTCAGCCCTTGGCCGCGACGATGGCCGGTTTTTCGATGCTGGCGGTGGAATGCGACGAGACCCGCATTGATTTTCGTCTGCGTACCCGTTATGTAGATCAAAAGGCCACCTCGCTGGATGACGCCTTGCAGATAATTGAGCAAAGTGAAACGCCGGTTTCTGTAGGGTTGCTGGGTAATGCAGCCGATGTCTATGCCGAACTTGTACAGCGCAATATCACCCCGGATGTGGTTACAGACCAGACTTCTGCCCATGACCCGTTAAACGGTTACCTGCCCCAGGGCTGGAGTATGGAATATGCGGCGCAAATGCGTACAAAAGATGAAGCGGCAGTGGTGAAGGCTGCTAAACAGTCCATGGCGGTACAGGTTAAAGCCATGCTGAGCCTGCAGGAGCGCGGTGCGGCCACCCTGGATTATGGCAATAATATCCGCCAGATGGCGTTTGAAGAGGGTGTTAAAAATGCCTTTGATTTCCCCGGCTTTGTGCCTGCTTATATCCGCCCGCTGTTCTGCGAAGGTATAGGGCCGTTCCGCTGGGCGGCACTGTCTGGCGACCCTGAAGATATCTACAAGACCGATCAGAAGGTCAAAGAGCTGATCCCCGATAACGCCCATCTGCATAACTGGCTGGATATGGCCCGCGAGCGCATTCAGTTTCAGGGGCTGCCGGCCCGTATCTGCTGGATCGGTCTTAAAGACCGGGCGCGTGTGGCACTGGCCTTTAATGAGATGGTTAAAAATGGCGAACTTAAAGCGCCTGTGGTGATTGGCCGTGACCATCTGGACTCCGGCTCAGTAGCCAGCCCCAATCGTGAAACCGAATCTATGCTGGATGGCTCCGATGCCGTCTCTGACTGGCCGCTGCTAAATGCGCTGCTCAGCACCGCCGGTGGCGCCACCTGGGTGAGTCTGCATCACGGTGGCGGCGTGGGTATGGGCTTCTCCCAGCATGCCGGGGTGGTGATCCTCTGTGACGGTACTGAAGCCGCTGCTAAACGGGTGGGCCGGGTGCTGTGGAACGACCCGGCCACCGGCGTGATGCGCCATGCCGATGCCGGATACGATATTGCTAAAAATTGCGCCAGAGAAAATGGCCTGGATCTGCCCATGTTGGAGGATAAATAATGCATACCATTAACTTACAGCCGGGCAAAGTAGACCTGGCCACCCTGCGTCAGGCCGATCGTAACCCGGTCAGTGTCACCCTGGCAGAAAGTGCCAAAGCGGGTATTAATGAATCGGCCGCGACTGTGCAAAAAGTGCTGGATGAAGGCCGGGTGGTGTATGGCATCAATACCGGTTTCGGACTTTTAGCCAATACCCGTATTAAACCTGAAGAGCTGGAATTGTTGCAGCGCTCCATTGTGCTGTCTCACGCCGCCGGTACCGGCAAACTGATGGATGACAGCAGTGTGCGCCTGATGATGCTGCTGAAAATTAACAGCCTGTCACGCGGTTACTCCGGTATTCGTTTGCAGGTGATTGAAAACCTGATTGCGCTGCTAAACGCTGAGGTTTATCCCTGTGTGCCGAAAAAAGGTTCGGTGGGTGCCAGCGGCGACCTCGCACCACTGGCCCATATGAGTATGCCGCTGATGGGCGAAGGTCATGTACGTTATCGCGGTGAGATCATCACCGGGCAACAAGGCCTTGATGTTGCGGGTTTGCAAGCACTCACTTTCGCCCCTAAAGAAGGATTGGCACTGCTCAATGGTACCCAGGCCTCCACCGCCTTTGCGTTACAGGGGCTGTTTGCCGCTGAAGATCTGCTCGTCAGCGCCACGGTGGCGGGCGCCATGTGTGTGGAGGCGGCCATGGGCAGTCGCGCACCTTTTGATGCGCGCATTCACGAGGCTCGTGGGCAACAGGGGCAGATAGATATGGCTGCGGCGTATCGTGATCTGTTAGGTAACAGCTCTGAAATCGGCCAGTCTCATGAAGATTGTGAAAAAGTGCAGGATCCCTATTCACTGCGCTGCCAGCCCCAGGTAATGGGCGCCTGTTTAACCCAGATGCGCAATGCGGCAGACATCTTACTGGCAGAGGCTAACGGTGTTACGGACAACCCGCTGGTGTTTGGTGAAGATATTATTTCCGGGGGTAACTTTCATGCCGAGCCGGTGGCCTTTGCGGCCGACAACCTGGCGCTGGCAATTGCCGAAATCGGAGCCTTGTCGGAGCGGCGTACCGCGCTTTTGATCGACAGTAACCTGAGTAAATTGCCCCCATTTCTGGTGGAAAACGGCGGGGTGAATTCCGGCTTTATGCTGGCCCAGGTCACGGCAGCGGCACTGGCCTCTGAAAACAAGAGCCTGGCCCATCCGGCTTCGGTAGACAGCCTGCCGACTTCCGCGAATCAGGAAGATCACGTATCGATGGCCACGTTTGCCGGACGCCGGCTCGCAGATATGGCGGAAAATACCCGTGGTATTCTGGCGGTGGAGCTACTGGCTGTGGCTCAGGGTATTGATTTCCGTCGTCCCCATAAAACCAGTACAAAACTGGAGCAGGCCTATGCGCTGGTCAGGGAAAAAGTGGGCTTTTATGACCACGACCGCTACTTCTCGCCGGATATTGAGACCATCGCCAGCCAGATAGCGGCGGCGGCCTATAATCCACTGGTGCCATCCCTGGCGTTGTCGAAGTAAAATCTCTGTCATGCCCGAGTGTTGTTATCGGGCATGTCCAGCACCTTTGATAGCGGGGTGTTATTGATTGGCACACTGTTAATTCAAAGGTTGCTGGGCATCCATTCCCGTAGCCCGGATGCAGCGAAGCGGAATCCGGGGGAGTTTGTTCCCGCAATCCGCTTCGCTTCTTGCAGGCTACGCCGGACCTGACACCCCCGTCGTCCTGATGAAAATCAGGACCTTTATGGGGTGAGTACCAAAGCAGGATAACGCTCTCGCAAAGGCGCGGAGAATAAAAGCCTTACAACCTCCGCGCCCCTGCGTCTCTGCGAGAGATAATTGAATGCGCTTTTTGGACCTGATAGAGATCCCGGCTCAGGGGCCGGAATGAGTGCTAAATCCTTAGGAGTTCACCACCTCAACCCTGCAATCTGCATTGTCGGGCTAAAGCCCGGACCTACAGCGCTGTAGGTTGGACTTTAGTCCAACAGTGATGCCGAAATCAGCACCGCTGTCGGAGTAAATTCCGACCTACAAAATAAAGCGGCTCAGATCTTCGTCTTCCACCAGGCTGTCGAGGTGCGCGTTGACGTATTCGGCGTTGATCTCAATTTTATCGCCCTGTTTGTCGGTGGCATCGAAGGAAATCTCTTCCATCAGCTTTTCCATCACTGTGTGCAGGCGCCGGGCTCCGATGTTTTCGGTGCGCTCATTAACCTTCCATGCGGCTTCGGCGATACGCTTGATACCGTCTTCGGCAAAACTTACGTCTACTCCTTCGGTTTTCATCAGCGCGATATATTGCTCGGTCAGTGATGCACTGGGCTCGGTGAGAATACGCACAAAATCCCCTGTGGTCAGTGCACTCAACTCAACTCTGATTGGCAGGCGCCCCTGCAGCTCAGGGATCAGATCCGATGGCTTGGACATCTGAAACGCGCCGGAGGCAATAAACAGGATATGGTCGGTTTTGACCATGCCATGTTTGGTGTTGACGGTAGAGCCTTCCACTAATGGCAGCAGATCCCGCTGTACGCCTTCGCGGGATACATCGCCGCCACCGCTGTTGCTTTCGCGTTTACAGATCTTGTCTATCTCGTCTACAAACACGATGCCGTTCTGTTCGACGTTGTAGATGGCTTTTTCTTTAAGTTCTTCGTGGTTCACCAGCCGCGCAGCTTCTTCTTCGATCAGCAGCTTCATGGCGTCTTTGATTTTAAGCTTTTTCTTTTTCGAACTGGTTCCCGATGACAGGTTCTGGAACATGCTTTGCAGCTGGCTGGTCATTTCTTCCATACCCGGAGGGGCCATGATTTCAACACCCATCTGTGGAAGGCTGACATCAATCTCTATTTCCTTATCGTCCAGTTGCCCTTCTCTGAGCTTCTTGCGAAAGGCCTGACGGGTGCCGCTGTCTTTGACCTCTTCTTTCTCACCCCAGTTATTCTGTGCAGGTGGCAGCAGGGCATCAAGTACGCGCTCTTCGGCCGCTTCCTCGGCGCGATAACGAACTTTTTTCATTTCCTGCTCTTTGGTCATTTTCACGGCAATATCGGCGAGATCACGGATAATGGTTTCCACTTCCTTGCCCACATAACCCACTTCGGTAAATTTGGTCGCCTCGACTTTGATAAAGGGCGCATTGGCAAGCTTCGCCAGTCGCCGGGCGATCTCGGTTTTACCCACCCCGGTAGGGCCGATCATCAGAATATTTTTTGGCGTCACCTCATGGCGCAGCTCTTCATTGAGCTGCATGCGCCGCCAGCGGTTGCGTAAGGCAATGGCAACGGCGCGCTTCGCACCTTGCTGACCGATTATATGGCTGTCCAGCTCGTGGACAATTTCTCTGGGTGTCATTTCAGACATAGGGATACCTTTAAGTAATCTGTTTATCTGGCTGAGATCGATCAGTAATCGAGTTGCTCAACGGTCTGGTTCTGATTGGTGAATACGCAGATATCACCGGCTATGGTCAGACTTTTTTCCGCGACTTCACGGGCGCTGAGCTCAGTATTATTCAGTAGTGCAGTGGCTGCCGCCTGGGCATAAGGACCACCGGAACCAATGGCGATTAAATCCATCTCCGGCTGCAAAACGTCGCCGTTACCGGTGATGATCAATGAAGCCGTCTCGTCTGCCACCGCCAGCAATGCTTCCAGACGCCTGAGCATTCTGTCAGTACGCCAGTCTTTGGCCAGTTCAACTGCGGCCCGCATCAGGTGGCCCTGGTGAGTCTCCAGTTTGGATTCAAAGCGTTCGAACAGGGTAAAAGCATCGGCAGTGCCTCCGGCAAAACCAGCCAGTACCTTATTCTGATAAAGGCGGCGAACTTTTTTTGCATTGCCTTTCATCACCGTGTTGCCCAGTGATACCTGGCCGTCACCGGCAATCACTACCTGATTGTTGCGTCTGACTGATACGATTGTGGTCACTATAGATCCTTTTCTTTCGGGGCTATTCACCGAGCCCACTGTGCGATGCAGAGTATTTTGGGGCAAAGGCCTGCTTTTCAAGGGACGCTGTCAATGTCTGACAGCATAAGTGCTTTTTATAAGCTTGCCAGCATCAGGCTAAAAATAATCTAAGCAGCGAACGGGGTTTCAGGGGCTTTGCTGCAGGCTTTTGCGGCAGATTCCGGCGTTTTTGCAGTTCTGCGGGACTTGACCCCTTAATCTGCCTTGCTTATAACTAGCGTTCGATAAAATCAGATGATGACCTATGTCAGCTAAGCATCCCATTATTGCTATTACCGGTTCGTCCGGTGCAGGCACAACGACAACCACAAATGCCATCCGGCATATATTCCGCAATCTGGGTCTGGATGCGGCCTTTGTGGAAGGCGACAGTTTCCATCGTTACACCCGCCCTGAGATGGAAGTGGAGATCCGCAAGGCGCAGGAACAGGGGCGGCATATCAGTTACTTTGGCCCCAAAGCCAATGATTTCGTGCTGCTTGAGAGCCTGTTTCGTGAATACGGTGAGACCGGTCAGGGTAAGTATCGCCAGTATCTGCACAGTTTCGATGATGCGGTACCTTTTAACCAGATGCCCGGCACGTTTACCCCCTGGCAGGATCTGTCGGATAAAACCGATTTGCTGTTTTATGAGGGGTTACATGGCGCAGTAGTCACAGAAGAGGCTGATGTTGCCAAACATGTGGATTTGCTGGTGGGCATGGTACCCATTGTAAATCTTGAGTGGATCCAAAAAATCGTTCGTGACACGACCGACCGCGGTCATTCCCGTGAGGCCGTTATGAGCAGTATTGTGCGCAGCATGGATGATTATTTCCACTATATTACCCCTCAGTTCTCCCGTACTCATGTGAATTTTCAGCGAGTACCGACGGTGGACACCTCAAATCCTTTCAGTGCAAGGGAAATACCCTCCCATGATGAGAGTTTTGTGGTAGTCAGGTTTCGCCGCGAGATGCGTACTGTAGATTACCCCTATCTGCTTAAAATGATTGATGGTGCCTTTATGTCGCGGGTGAATACTATGGTGGTACCCGGTGGCAAGATGGGGCTGGCGATGGAACTGATACTGTCGCCGCTGATTGAAGAGCTGATGGACAAGAAACGCCGCGCCAGCTTCCAGATGGACTGGGTCGAAGAGAAGTAACGCCGGTATTCTCCTGATTTAGCTCCGTCACTCCCCCATGTTGTTGGCGGGAGCCCAGCGACCTTTCGCCCCTCAGCAAGAATATTTCACCGCAGAGTCGCCCAGCACCTTTGATTGACAGATGCTACTGGGTAGCACATTGATAAATCAAAGGCTGCCGGGCGACTCCGCGGTGAGAAATGTGCTTTCCTGTGGGGGTAAAAAAAACCTTAACCAAACTCAGCCTGACTGGTCGAATGAATTCGACCCTACACCGAAAATCAACTCCGTAGCCTGGATGCAGCGAAGCGGAATCCGGGAAAAATCTCAGCTAAACTCAGCCTGGCGTACTTCAAAGCTGTGGCTGATATCCACGGATTTGCCGAGCATAATGGACACCGAGCAATACTTATCCGCCGACAGATTTACCGCTCTTTCCACATGTTTGTCACTGACATCAAACCCGGTTACAACAAAGTGCAGATTCATTTTGGTAAATACTGCGGGCACCGCGTCGGCCCGTTCACCACTGAGCTGCACTTCTACCCCGGTGACCTGTTGCCTTGCCTTTTTCAGGATGCTGACCACATCTACCGAGGCGCAGCTGCCCGCCGCCATCATTACCATTTCCATGGGCGTGGCGGCAGTGGCTTTGTCGCCGTCCATCACAACCGCGTGACCGCTGTCTGAGGTACCTACAAAACGCTGGTTATCCAGCCATTTTACACTTGCTTGCATAAGGTCTGATTCTGCTGTGAATATATCCGGCGGCCATTTTGCCTCAGGGCTGATAGGGATTGCAATTCAGGTTTGTGTTGGGGCGTCAGCGAAAAATGAATATGACTTCGGCGCAGCGCATAATCTTTTGTAACAATCCTGTTCATTGCCGGGAGGTCTTAGCCTTTCACTTTCCCGAGCCCTTGCCTTATAGTGGCGTAAAAGGTGTAAAACCGGGACAGGGTATGGGACAGGAAACAACAAAAATCTTGGTGGTTGATGATGATATGCGTCTGCGTAGTCTGCTGGAGCGCTATCTGATTGAACAGGGTTATCAGGTCAGAACAGCGGCGAATTCTGAGCAGATGGACAGGCTTCTGGAACGGGAGAACTTTCATCTGATGGTACTGGATTTGATGTTGCCGGGGGAAGACGGCTTGTCTATTTGCCGGCGTCTGCGCCAGAAAGAGAATGAACTACCGATTGTGATGCTGACCGCAAAAGGTGATGAAGTGGATCGTATTATCGGCCTGGAAATGGGAGCCGACGATTATCTGCCCAAGCCGTTTAATCCGCGAGAGCTGCTGGCCCGTATCAAGGCGGTGCTCAGGCGCCGCAATGTCGAAGCGCCGGGTGCCCCGTCTCAGGCCGAGCAGCTGGTCAGTTTTGGCCGCTACCAGCTGAATCTGGCCACCCGGGAAATGAGTGCTGATAATAAGCCCATTACCCTGACCAGCGGAGAATTTGCCGTACTTAAATCGCTGGTCACGCATCCCCGGGTTCCTCTGTCGCGGGACAAGCTGATGAATCTGGCCCGTGGCCGTGATTACAGCGCGCTGGAGCGTAGTATTGATGTGCAGGTATCACGCCTGCGGCGCTTACTCGAAGAGGATCCTGCCAATCCCCGGTATATTCAGACCGTGTGGGGGTTAGGTTATGTGTTTGTACCCGACGGCGAGAGTAAAGCCAGCTGAAAGCCCTGATCATGCGTTTTCTGCCCAGAAGCGCCTTCGCGCAAACGGTATTGTTGATTGGCATGTTGTTGCTGATCAATCAGGTGGTGTCTTACCTGTCGGTGACCTACTACTTTATCCGGCCCAGTTATCAGCAGATTAACAGCTTGTTGGCCACTCAGATTAAGGTGGTTTTTATTGAAGGTCTGGATCATCAGGATCCGAAACTGCATCAGGCCTTTTTCGAAGCTACCGGCATTCGTATCATGGATGAAAATGAGGCCCGCAAGTCTGGTCTGGAACAGGCCCGTTACTACCAGTTTTTGTCCCGTCAGATGTCGAATGAACTGGGCGGTAATGCCGATGTGCGTATCAGCCCGGGGAGCCCGTCACTGTTCTGGGTAAACCCCCCTCAGGCGCCGGATTTATGGATTACGGTTCCTATGCAGGGTTTGGGTGAGGCGGATATTTCACCTCTGACGATTTATCTGATGGTTATCGGGGTGCTCAGCGTAGCCGGTGGCTGGCTGTTTGTGCGCCGTCTCAACAGGCCATTAAAAGCCTTGCAGGGGGCGGCGCTGACAGTGGCAAGGGGCAACTTCCCACCTCCCCTCAAAGAAGAAGGTTCGAGTGAAATTATCGCCGTAACCCGTGCATTTAATCAGATGTCTAAAGGCGTTAAGCAACTGGAAGATGACCGTAACCTGCTCACGGCGGGTATTTCTCACGACTTGCGTACTCCATTAACCCGTATCCGGCTTGCTGCAGAGATGTTGCCAGAAGAGCAGGACTGGATCCGTGAAGGGATCACTAATGATATCGAGGACATGAATGACATCATCGATCAGTTTATCAATTATGTGCGCCAGGACCGTCAGGAGAAAATTGAACGGGTAAACCTCAACAGCCTGATCGACGATGTGGTCAAGGCCAGAAATATAGAAGCCCATCACGATATTGAATTGCACCTGGAGGAGATTCCGGACTTGCAACTGCGTAAGGTGGCGATAAAAAGGGTGCTGGAAAATCTGATCGATAACGCCTTTCGCTACGGCAGCGACCATATCACTGTTACTTCCGGCTATAACAACAAGAGCCGGGAAGTGTTTTTTTGTATCCGCGATTTCGGAGCCGGTATCCCCGAAGAGCAGGTAGAAAATCTGTTTCAGCCTTTTGCTCAGGGTGATAAAGCCAGAGGCAGCATGGGCTCAGGTTTGGGACTGGCGATTATCAAACGGATTGTGGATATGCATTTAGGCCATATCAGTCTGGAGAATCATGCTGATGGTGGTTTGCAGGCCAGCGTCTATCTACCGGTCAGGCTGATACGCTAGTACTGCTGTCTGAAGTTTACTGAGTTCATAACAGTGAAGTGTACTGATTTGTTATGACAGTGATTGTCAGCTTCGAAGGAGCTGGTTATATTTTCATCGACATATAAAAATAAACAAGGAATAAGGTTATGAGGATATTCAGATTTGCCCTTCCTGCAGCATTATTGCTGATGGTGGGCTGCAGCGAGCAACCGTCGCAGCAAACACAGACCGAAGCCATGGCGGACGAGCTCGCTGAAGCATCAAAACAGGCACAAAGCCCTGTGAGCTTCAACGTGCCAGTGCATTACAGCACGCTGGATAATGGCTTAAAGGTTGTCATTTCCACTGACAGAACCGCGCCCATTGCCACGGTGGGAGTGTATTACAATATCGGATTTCGGATTGAGCCGAAGGATCGCACCGGCTTTGCTCACCTGTTTGAACATATGATGTTTCAGGGGTCAGACAACCTTGGCAAGATGGAGTTTATTCACCTGGTGCAGCAAAACGGTGGCGTGCTGAACGGTTCAACCCGTTTTGATTTTACCAACTACTTTGAGATTGTGCCGGCCCACAAAGTGGAAACCATGCTCTGGGCTGAAGCTGATCGCATGCGTGGTCTGGCCATCACCCAGGAGAACCTCAGGAATCAACAGGAAGTGGTTAAAAATGAGGTGAAGGTGAATGTGCTGAACCAGCCTTATGGTGGCTTCCCCTGGTTGGATATGCCTCAGTATGCTTTCGATAACTGGTACAACTCACACAATTTTTACGGCGATCTGGAAGACCTGGACGCCGCTACCCTGGAAGATGTGCAAAGCTTTTTTGATCGCTATTACTCACCTAACAACGCGGTGGTGGTTGTGGCCGGTGATGTTGATGTAGAGCAGACCCGGGCTCAGATAGAGCAGTACTTTGGCGATATACCGGCGGCCGAGCTGGGACAGCAACCGGATCTGACCGAGTTACGGCAGGAAAAACAACGCCAGTTCAAACGTTATGACAAACTCGCGCCCAAACCGGCTTATGCTTTCGCGTACCGCATGCCCCCGCGTAATTCGGCTGAGTACTACGCCATGGGTATTATCGACCAACTATTGGTACAGGGCGATGACAGCCTGCTGCACCAGGATCTGGTTAAGGATAAACAGCTTACCGGAGATGTAGGGGGTGGCATCAACTACCTGCTTGGCAATATGTTTAATTACAATGGCCCGATGTTGTGGATGGCATCCTTTACCCATGATGAGGAACATGATCCAAAAGCGCTGACTCAGGCGGTAGACAGCGCGATTGCCAAACTGATTGAACAACCCATCGATCAGCAAGACATTGACCGGGCGATGGTCAAACTGCGCTCCAGTTTGTACGACAATATCGATAGTTTTTATGGCTTCGGGAAAGTGGACTTACTTGCCAGTTTCGCCCTGTTTGATGATGATCCCGCCCGTATTAATGCGCTGGAACAGCAATTCCAGGCAATTAGTCCGGAAATGATCAAAAAGACCGCTAAAGAGTATCTGCGTCCGGGCAACCGTACCATTCTGACCCTCATCCCGGGTGAAGAGCCACAGGCCGAATCAAAAGGAGAACAACAATGAACAAATGGAAAGCACTGATCGTCGCAACGTTGCTCGCCACTTTTGGAGCACAGGCCGAAAAACAGCAACCTCCTGCAGGCGGTGAACCTAAAGATTTTAAACTGACTGAAACCTATGATTTCAGCCTCGACAATGGCCTGGAAGTGACCTTTGTTCAATACGGTGATACGCCCAAAGCCACGTTACGCCTGGTGACCGCAACCGGCAATGTCGATGACGGTGAGCAGGATGCCGTTTCGGACCTGGCTTATGAGCTGTTGACGGAAGGCACAACAAAGCGCTCTGCCCGGGAAATTGCGGAGCAGGCTGCCGGGATGGGGGGGCAGGTGAATACCTCTGTATCCGCCAACTCCAGCTATGTACAGATGGACGTGCTGAGTGAGTACGCCGCCGATGCCGCCTCTCTCATTGCCGATCTGGTGCAACATTCGGAATATGCAGAGGAAGATCTGCAACGGGCAAAAAATAACTTTATCCGCGATCTGAAAGTGCAGAAATCCCAGGCACAGGGTCAGGCGGCCGAAGCTTTCTACAGCACAGTTTATCCCGATCATCCTTATGGTGATGTGTTTGCCGATGAGTCGGTTGTGGAGACGCTGGGTAGCGAGGAGGTAAAAGCCTTTATGGATACAAATCTGGTGGCTACGCGCAGCCACTTGTATGTTTCCGGTAAATTTGATCCCGCGAAGGTAGAACAAGCCGTTAAAGCGGCATTTTCTGATATGGCTGCCGGAGAACCCCGCTCGCTGAGCGCGCCACAAGGTAAAGGTGCAGGTCAGTTTGTGTTTGTGCCCCGGGAAAATGCACCGCAATCGACGTTGCGACTGGGTTTGCCGGTGGTGGATCCGTCTCATCCTGACTATGTCGCGCTGGGGCTGATGAATACCCTGCTTGGGGGGTCCTTTTCCAGCCGTATTACCTCAAACATCCGCGAAGATAAGGGGTATACCTATTCACCAGGCAGCACTATTTCTGCCCGGGTAAAATCCGGTACCTGGTTCCAGACGGCAGATGTGACCGCCGAAGCAACGGGGCCTGCACTGGCTGAGATCATCAAGGAAATAAAGCTTCTGCAGACTGAAGCGCCGTCACAGGAAGAGCTGCAGGGATTTAAAAACTATATTTCCGGTATTTATGTGCTGCAGAACTCTTCACGCACCGCGATTATCAACCAGCTGTGGTTCCTGAAGAGCCACGGATTGCCACTCTCCAGGCTGGAAACCTACGTGCAACAGATCAATGCTGTGACGCCCGGACAGATTTCCTCGCTGGCAGCGAAGTATCTGCCTCTGGAGAAAATGACCCTGGTGGTTGTAGGTGATGAAAGCGTGAAGTCTCAGCTCACAGAAGTGCCTGAGCTGAAGGAGATTTTTAAACTCTGATAAAAAGCTGTCAGTCACCAGTTTTCAGCTATCAGTCTGATCACTGGTGGCTGCCTGGTAGGTCGGATTTCAATCCGACAATCTGTAGTCATGCCCGAGTGTTGTTATCGGGCATCGAGCGCCTTTTGAAAAGGCAAAACTAACCACAGAGTCACAGAGAGCACAGAGGTATTGAGGGTTTACCCCCTTTACTTCTCTGTGCCCTCCGTGGCTCTGTGGTGAAATATCCTTTATATATTTTTATTGTCAGTTTGCGGCGCGCAGGTTCCAGTCACTCCCATGTAGTGTCGAAAGCGAATACAAGGATGTATTGTCTCGCGAACCTAAGGAAGGAATTTATTCGACCAGAGGAGGCGGAATTGACTCCGTTAGTCCAATAAATTGGACCCTACTACTGATAACTTATTTCAGCATCAGGCGCAGATTATGGGTTTTCCATAGCCAGGCCACGAATAACGCATGCAGGTTTAACAGCAGTATCAGCAGCCATTCGAAGGCATCGTCCATACTCTTATAATCCACCGCAGGTAACGCATCCAGCAACAGCGAAAACAGAGCGATGGCCAGCGTGGCGATGCTGAGTCGTAACAATACTTTGCCCTGAGTGATGTGGCGCGCCAGAGCCGCACTGAGCAATAGCTGAGCGATAAAGGTCAGGCCCAGATAGACTATTACGCCAGTGCGGCGTAACAGATAGAAGGTATCGCCAACATGACCCAGACTAAGGGTATAGATGAGCAGCGCAACACTGGCTATGCCACCCAGCACACAGAGCGTTTGAGAGTTCTTAGCCTGCAAACGGTTAAGCCATTGCTGATTCAGCCACCAATACAGGCTGAGTGTCACCAACGCCGGTATCATGCCGCCTTTGAAGATAAAATACCCCAGGCCATATCGCCCGGTAGCACTGACACTATGGCAGTCCAGCCAATAGGGGTTGCACCAGCCCAGGTGCCCCTGAACAGAAGACGCCAGCCAGCTCAGATGAATGGTCAGCATAGGTAATATTGCAACAAACAAGCCAAACAGCCATAGCCTGCTGCCTGATGTAGCGGTGTTTGTGAACTCAGTTTTATTTGCTTGCATACTCAATAGCATTGTTTAAATGCAGGTATTTGTCATATCTAAGTTACCGGATCGGCTCGTTTGGATATCCGGTGTCAGTCGTTAGCAGTTAGACAATTCAAAGGTCGCTGAGCTCCCGCCAATAAGATGCGGGAGCGACAATTACTATCCTGCCCGTTGATGACCGGGTAGTCATCAAACTACGGTGTAGGCAGGGGGATAGTGCAGAGCGAAGGGCGGAGGTCATACCGAAAAGGGCAACACCACCTGAGCTACAGGTGATCAGACACAAACCCTGTTTCGCCCCTGATCTTTGGCCTGATAAAGCTTATTATCAGCTTCTACCAGCATACTGTGGCCCATATCTTTTTGCAGTTGGTCGCTCAGACCAAAACTTATGGTAACGCTCAGGCCCTTGCAGACTTTCTCCCATGGCCAATTTTCTACCTTGGTACGGATTCGGTTGAGCAGGCCCTCAGCCTGTTCTTTGCTGGTTTGTGGCATCAGCAGCACAAACTCTTCACCGCCGTAGCGGGCTAATACATCAGATTCCCTGACTTCTTCCATCATCAGCTGAGCCAGTTGTTTGAGCACGGCATCACCAATCTGGTGAGAATATCTGTCATTGATGAGCTTAAAGTGGTCGATATCACCCAAGGCAAGGGTCAGGGCGTCCCCATACCTAATGGCCTGATGATGCATCAGCCTGAACTGCTGATTAAAGTAACGCCGGTTATGCAGGCTGGTAAGCTCGTCACGCAGGGATAATTCCTGCATGGCTTCGGCCTGTGCCTTGATGGTCTCATTGGACGCAGTTAATTCGGCATAGGTATTCTGTAGCTCCTGGCACATCCGGTTAAACTCCCGGGCCAGAATGGCCACTTCGTCATCTCCTTTGATGGTCACCTGTTGATCCAGGTTGCCTTTGCTCATTTCCATGGCTGCACGGGTGAGATTACGAAGATGTTTGATCAGTTGCCTGCCCATGGTCAGACTCAGCAGCAGGGTAATGATAAGCCCCGCGGCGGCACCAATCAGCATGCTCTTACTAAGCGTAACCAGATAGGTTCTGTCATGGCTATTGAGGTTAGTGGTATCGGTTTTCAGGGCATAACCAAGAATTTCGTTATTCTGAGATAAAGGCGTTGCTTTTCTCAGCGCAGTAGCAGGAAGCTGCCCACCGGGCTGGAATTCTCCTGCGCCAATAAAAATGTGTCCGTTTTGATCCGCAACGGCATACGCAGGCAGGGGCTGGTCTAAAATCACAGAGCGCAATGCCGTCTGAGTGGTTTTTGTATCATCAGAGGACGACCGGGCTAGCGACATTTGTGCTGCCAGAGCAGCGGCGCTCTCAGCGGTTCCCCAGTTGCTGTGTTGTTGCTTAAAATTCTGGATCAGCCCGGTTAATCGGTTCAGTTGTTCCTGGCGGGTAAGATCTTCAAAACGCTGTTCCAGCAACAACGGGCTGACCAGCGCCATAACGCTGATCGCAGCCAGGCTGGTAATCAACATTGATAACGTTAGCTTAGTGCGTAAAGAGCTGAACAATTCTCTCTCTCCCTAGGGCCGGACAGAAAACATGCCGGTGTCCTTTTGGGGCATAATAGAACAATTTTAAATCAAGTTCAGTGTCATTTATCTGATATAGGTATACCTGTTGTACAAAACACAGACTTACTGGATAAGGTATTGTGTTAATGGGGTAATTATCTGGCTGGATTTGCTGATCCATGCTATATGCCTGCAGTGAATAAATGTTATGGACACAAGAGACTTATGCAAACATTAGGCTGGCGGGAATGGGGTGCTTTGCCCGCACTTGGCATTGATAAAATAAAGATGAAAGTAGACACGGGCGCAAAGACCTCCTGTCTGCATGCGTTCAGACTTGAATCTTTCGAAAAAGACGGTAAACCCTGGGTACGTATCTATCTGCACCCACATCAAAACGACAACCAGACCGAGCAGATCTGTGAATCTCCGGTATTGGAACAGCGCTGCGTGCGCGATTCCGGAGGTCACGAAGAATTGCGCTATGTGATCGAAACTGATCTGCACGTCGCTGACCAGCGTTTTAAAGTAGAACTCACCCTGACCAATCGTGATTCTATGCGTTTTCGTATGTTGTTGGGACGACAGGCGATGGAAGGACGTTTTGTGGTTGATCCTCAGCAATCTTACGTGTCAGGTCAGATTGATTAATATCCGGTGGCCTGCCAAACTGCAATTTCGCTTCTGTAGTGGTACGTGGCGTTATTTGATGCAATTGCTACAGGCTTTCCCATGCAGGCAAATTCACAACTCAGACTAAAGGCTTAGTTATTATGAGAATCGCTGTCTTATCCCGTAACGCCAATCTCTATTCCACACGCAGATTAAAGGAAGAGGGGGAAGCTCACGGGCATGAAGTGCATATTATCGATCCACTGAAATGCTATATGAATATCAATATGAAGAGTTCATCGGTACATATCAGGGGTAAACAATTGCCGGAATTCGACGCCATTATTCCACGCATCGGGGCGTCCATTACCTTTTACGGTACAGCGGCACTGAGGCAGTTTGAGATGATGGGGGTCTATCCTGTAAATGAGTCTGTGGCCATTAGCCGGAGCCGCGATAAGCTGCGCTCGTTGCAATTGCTATCCCGTAAAGGCATAGGTTTGCCCGTTACCGGCTTTGCCAATCAGGCCAGCAACATTCCTGACCTTATCGACATGGTGGGCGGTGCGCCACTGGTGATCAAGTTGCTCGAAGGTACTCAGGGCATTGGTGTGGTGTTGGCCGAAACCCGTCAGGCGGCAGAAAGTGTTATCGAAGCCTTTATGGGCATGAAAGCCGATATTATGGTGCAGGAATATATTAAAGAGGCCGGAGGCGCCGATATCCGCTGTCTGATTATCGGTGACAAAGTCATCGCGTCTATGAAGCGCCAGGCGAAGGCCGGGGAGTTCCGTTCTAACCTGCATCGGGGAGGCAGTGCCTCATTAGTGCGTCTGACACCCGAAGAACGCAGCACTGCGGTAAGGGCGGCGCGCACCATGGGGCTGAATGTGGCCGGGGTCGATATACTGCGCTCTAATCATGGCCCGGTGGTGATGGAAGTGAATTCTTCTCCGGGTCTGGAAGGGATCGAAGCGGCAACCAACAAAAATGTTGCGGGTCGTATCATTGAGTTTATTGAGAAAAATGCCAAAGCCCATAAAACCCGTACCAGAGGAAAAGGTTAATGCCCCGACGCCCGGCCTTTGAAATTGCCGAACACCGGGTGGCTGCCGGTACTCAGGTGTCGATTAAATTGCCCGCCACCCGATTGTATACCGATACCCCCATGGATTTGCATGTGGAGGTCTTCCATGGTTTGCGCGACGGCCCTGTTCTGCTGGTGTGCGCTGCGATCCATGGTGATGAACTCAATGGTATTGAAATCTGCCGCAGACTGATTAAAAGACTGAACCCCAAACGCATGCATGGCACTGTGATTGTTGTGCCAATCGTTAACGTATTCGGGTTTATTCAGCAAACCCGTTATTTGCCGGATCGGCGGGATCTCAATCGTTGTTTTCCCGGCTCTCAGCGCGGGGCGCTGGGCAGCAGGCTTGCCCATTTGTTTCATGACCAGTTACTCAGCCGCGCCACCCATTTGATTGATTTGCACACCGGCGCGATCCACCGCAGTAACCTGCCACAAATTCGCACTGATATTAAAGACCCCATAGCCAAACAAATGGCAGAAGAATTCCATGCGCCGGTTATTTTGCATGCCAGGGAACGGGATGGCTCGTTGCGATCTTCGGCAACGGAGCTGGGGGTACATTGCTTGCTCTATGAAGCGGGCGAGGCATTGCGTTTCGATGAGGCGTCTATCCGCACAGGTCTTAATGGCATTCTCAATGTAATGAAATATCTGGGCATGGGGCAGCGCCGTGGTAGTCGGCGGAAATTTGAGCCGATGATTGCCAATAGTAGCCAGTGGGTGCGCAATGAAGTGGACGGGTTGATTGTCAGTCGTGTAAGGCTGGGTGAAATGGTCAGTAAAAATCAGATACTGGCGTATTCCGCGAGTCCCCATGGCGATATGGAAGAAGCCATACGCTCACCCATTGATGGTGTGGTCATCGGTATGTCGAATATCCCGATTGCTAATGAGGGTGAGGCGCTGTTTCATATTGCCAAATTTACCGCTGAGTTGATCGATCAGGCCGGTGAGATCTTTGATGCCTTTACCGAAGACTTTGAACCCCGGGTACTTTGATAAAATGGCCCGTTGTGATCAGGCCGGAGTCAGGTTTTCGAGCCGTCTTTTAAGGGGTTCGGGGAAGTCTACCTGTTGCCAGAGTTGTTGACATATACTCCGGGTATCCTGCCACTCTCCTGTAAGCAGCCAGTCAATCAGCAGTTGTGGGTCGCTGGGGAAACCAATGGGCTCTGCCGGCGCCATTTCCAGCCACTGTTCCACCTCTTCAGTGTCCAGCACGTTCATACTCTGACATAACCCCAGTTGCTCCAGAGTCAGTACATTGGAAAGCTGTTCAAACTGGCCTTTGAGAGGTTTGAGCAGCAATTTTTTACCCAGTTTTAAACACTCGCTGGACAGTTCGAAGCCGCCGTTAGCGATCACGCCGGCAGACTGTTGTAATACCTGATGGAAACCATCTTTGCAGGGGCGACGCCAGTGGATATGATCATCCGCTACTTCCTTGTCTACATCGGGGTGGAAACAAATAAAGTTGACCTCCGTGATGGGGTCCAGCAAAGCAGCGATATCCTGTAAATCTTCAAAAGGCAGGTAGACCAATATATCTTTGCCCTCTTCATTGTGGCTCTGCTCATCTTCAACAAAGGGCGGCATTATGGCATGTCCGAAATGATACCAGTGCACACCGAGATGGATATTAGCCGGAGCAAAGTATTTCATCAGCAGGCGGTTGGCAACGCTGTTCTGCAGTTTTGGGATATTGTGGGTGAATGACGCCTGATGACTGATTGAAATACAGGGGCGTTGCTGCTTTCTGGCGGCCCAGGCGGTGATCGGCTCAAAGTCATTTAACACCAGATCATACTGGCTCAGGTCCAGCGCTTTGATGTCACGTAGTAGTTCACGGGGTTTTGCTGAGCGCAGAGTTTGCCATCGGTCAATGGCGCCCTGGCGATTAACGAAGGTGAGGCCGCGACGGCACTGATATTGTCCAAATACCTGCATATCAAAATATTTGCCCTCGGGGCGTCCGGAAAACAGGAAGTCCACCTTTACGTCCTGTCGCTTCGAAAAGGCCTGAGCCATCACTCTTGCCCGGGTAATATGACCATTACCGGTTCCCTGCACACCATAGAGAATTTTCATCGCTGCCCCTACTAAATTATGCCATCAGGATGAGGCTGAACATGGAAATACTTAATCCCAGACAGGCCCCGGCGAGTATGTCGCCCGGATAATGCACCCCTAACAATACCCTTGATAAACCGATAGTGCAGGCCCAGAGATAGACGGCAATGGCGAACACAGGGTAGAAATGTGCAATCAGGGAGGCCATCAGAAAAGCTGCGGCAGTATGCCCTGATGGAAGGCTGAACTTGTCGGAGGGAGAGATATGAGCGCGAAAGTTGCTTAGCAGATCACAGGGCCGCTGACGTCGGAAGCTCTTTTTCAATAACAGATATATGGGTAATTCCAGTGCGTAAGCGGTGAGCGCAGTGTACAGAAACAAATCCCCATGTCGGGGCTCAAAAAACCATAACACCAGGCCTACGGTTAAATACAGGTGCCCATCACCGGTACGTGATACCCAACGCACAGGAGTGCAGTTTTTGCCACTGGTCTTGTTAAACAGCCAGTAGAATAATTGTGTATCTGCACGGGCGAATCTGTTCATTGCTGTACATCTCGACCTGATAATCGATGACAGGCAGCTTATGAAACTCATATGAATACTCAGTGACAGAAAAAAGAAGACTTTATGACAGGACAGCATCTCTGTTGACCGCGCGGGGAGCTGGCATAAAACAACCCCGTCAGGGGAATGGACACAGGCAAATCTCAAAGTATACTGATGAGGTATTCACCCTACAGCCCCGGATAACCTCATGGATTACAACACTTCAGAACTGTGTGACTTGTTTGCCGATAATGTTGACGTGGTTGAGCCCATGTTTGTCAGCTTCGGAGGACGACGTTCCTACGGAGGTGAAATTTCCACAGTGAAATGCTTTGAAGACAAAGGGCTGCTGGAAAAGATGCTGGCTCAACCCGGTAAAGGCAAAGTACTGCTGGTGGATGGTGGCGGGTCTATGCGTCGCGCGCTTATCGACGCGAATACTGCACAACTGGCGGTCGACAATGATTGGGAAGGTATTGTCTGTTATGGCAGTGTGCGTGATCTGGATGCTCTGGAAGATCTGGATATCGGTATTCACGCACTGGCCTCGATTCCGGTATCGGCAGATTATGAGCAGACAGGTGATGCGGATATTGCTGTCAATTTCGGTGGGGTGACATTTTTACCCGAAGATCACCTGTATGCTGATAGTACCGGCATTATCCTTTCTCCTGATCCCCTGGATATTGAATGAATCCGACGCTTATCCGCACGCTGGATAAGCAGCGTACTCTCGACTTTTTTAGTCCTCGCGCCGGCGAAACCAAACTGGGCCAGAGCATTCATCTGGCTGAGCAATATCAGGACTGGCAAGCGGTCTCAGACGGCGGATGCCGCTATGTGTTGCTTGGCGTACCCGAGCAAATCGGGCCGCGGGCCAATTGCGGTAAAGGCGGTGCCCATCAGGGCTGGCAGGCATTCTTAAGTGCCTTCCTGAATTTGCAGGACAATCAGCAGATGAGTGGCGGGCAGATATTATTGCTGGGGGAACTGATCTGTGATGATCTGCCTGACAGCGACGATCTGGATACGCTGCGTGAGCAATGTGAGGAACTCGATCATCGCCTTCTACAGGTGCTCGGGCCTGTTTTTGCTGCCGGTCTGATACCCATAGTGATCGGTGGGGGGCACAATAACGCCTATGCCATCATCCGTGCATGCAGTGAAGTAACCGGTACCCCGCTGGCTGTGACAAACCTCGATCCCCATGCCGATTTTCGTCAGCAGGAAGGGCGTCATAGCGGCAATGCATTTCGTTATGCTCATGCACAGGGTTACTTGTCGCATTACAGTATTGTTGGGCTTCACGAACAGAAAAACTCACAGGAAGCCTTGCAGGCATTGGAGGAAAACGGCTTTCCCTGGTTCAGCATTCAGCAGATTCAGTGGCGCCGGGAGTTCACCTTTACTCAGGCACTGGAACAGGTGCTGGATTACCTTAACCGTGCAGATCGGCCTGTAGGTGTGGAATTAGACCTGGATGCCATCAGCGATATGCCTACCAGTGCCATAACCCGTGCCGGTGTGGCACTGGATGATGCAATTTATTACCTCCATCGGATGGCGAAACAGAGCAATGTTCATTATTTGCATCTGGCGGAAGCGGCGCCCGAGCGGCACCCTGCCGGGCAAGAGGCGGGACGCCGTGTAACAGGGCAGGCTTTGGCAGAGATGGTCAGTGTTTTTATCAAGGCGGTAGAGTGATGAAGACAATTGGTCTGTTGGGTGGGATGAGCTGGGAATCGACCGTAGGCTACTACCAGAAACTCAACCAGGGCATCAGGCAGCGCATGGGCGGACTGCATTCCGCGAAGATTGCGCTGTACAGTGTAGATTTTTCTCCCATAGAAAAATTACAACATCAGGGTGACTGGCAAGGGGCTGCGGATAGACTGATTCAGGGTGCCAGAGCTGTTGAAGCGGCTGGTGCCGATTTTCTGCTGATTTGTACAAACACTATGCACAAAGTGGCACCCGAAGTTGAAGCCAGTATATCTATTCCTCTGCTGCATATTGTCGATGCCCTGGCTGCTCACTTACAGGAACAGAACATTACTGCTGTTGGATTACTGGGTACCCGTTTTACCATGCAGGACAGTTTTTTCAGGCAGCGTTTGCAGCAGCAATTCGGTATTCAGGTATTGGTGCCGGCAGAGTCTGATGTCCGTGAGATCCACCGTGTAATCTATGAAGAACTCTGTCAGGGCAGAATTGATGAGCAATCACGTCAAAAATACCTTAACATTATCAATCAGTTGTCTGGGCAGGGTGCACAAGGTATCGTGCTTGGTTGTACTGAGATTGGCTTATTGTTGCAGCAACATCACTGTGGCGTACCCTTGTTCGATACGCTGAGCATACATGTTGATGCGGCTGTAAAAAGAGCCCTGAATCACTAAGGAGAGTCCAATATGGGTTTTCAAGGGCGTGTTGACCCTCCATCCATTTTCCGGATTACACATAAGCGCGGATATGCAATGAAGAACCTCATAGCATTGGCTCGGGCACTTTTTCCTGGGCGCTTGTCAGTGGGTTTGCGCGGTGTTGTGCTGACTCTGTTTGCCCTGCTTCTTTCTGGCTGTGAGTTAATCTCTGCAATGCAGGTTAAGGACGAAAAGCCGGTAGAATTCTCCCGACAACAGCACTACCAGTGCGCTTCGGGTGAGAATATTATGATTTCTTACAGCCAGGCCGGTGATTCTGCCATGTTGCTGTACAGTGGCCAGACTCAGGTATTGCCTGAGGTGGAGGCCGATTCAGGTCTTCGTTTTCAGGGCGGCCAGTGGGCCTGGCACATCGAAGGGGACAAAGGTGAGCTGTTTTATGATCGTCAGAGTCAGCCCAAAGAACGGTGTACCCGAATTGATGACCGTAAAGACAATGTCAGTTCCCTGGTGTCCGGAAATATAACCCTACCCGCCTCTCTGCCAACAATCGACAGAGCAGTGTTAGATCTGCGCCTGTACAAATATGAACTTTACAAAGCGGACACCCGTGCCGAAATGGTGGATTGGGTGCAGAGCCCGGCTTTTGTTCATCAACAGGGCAGCAGTACCGAAAGGCCGTTTCAGATTGGTACTCACGAACCCCGGGACCCGAAAATGGGCTACTACCTGACGTTGTATATACTCGAAGAGGGTCATCGTACTCATATTGGTCAGTGCAGCCATAATGAGAACGGATTGTGTAAGGTGCTGACTCAGGGCCAGCCTGGGGAAGTGGAAGCGACATTCAGAAAATTAGGCCTGTAGCTATGCTGGCCCCGGACTTACCGGTATTGGTTTGTGCCCAGTGGCTACAGCATCATCTGCGGGATGAAAACCTGTGTGTACTGGATGCCAGTATGAAGGCGCCAGCTGAGTCTGATAACAATCAGGCACCGCCTGTTATTATCAGTGGTGCGCAGGCGTTCGATATGGATAAGGTCATCAGCGACCCGGAGGCCTCATTGCCTCATATGCTGCCTGACGACAGACGTTTTACCCGGCTGGTCCAACAGCTTGGGATTAATCAGCATACGCAGCTGGTGGTTTACGATAATAAAGGGCTTTTCTCTGCTGCCAGAGCCTGGTGGATGTTTCGTCTTATGGGCCACCAGAAGGTAGCTGTGCTCGATGGTGGCCTGCCGGCCTGGCAGACTGCGAAGGGTTCCGTCATCGACCACTATATGAATGCCACTGAAAAGGGTGACTTTAGTGCCACATTCGATACCCAGGGAGTTGTTAGCGCCGCTCAGGTATTGCAGGCCATAGATGATCCGCAAAGTCTGATTATTGATGCCCGTTCAGCGGGGCGATTTAGTGGTGGTGAACCAGAGCCGCGCGCCGGACTGCGTTCGGGGCATATTCCGGGGTCAGTAAACCTGCCTTTTACGCAGCTGTTGCAGCAGGGAAAGTTGCTCTGTGTGGCAGTATTACAGAAACAGTTTCTCGAACTGGGCGCAGATCAGCACCAACGGCTGATATTCAGTTGCGGATCCGGCGTCACCGCCTGTATTCCTTTGCTTGCAGCCTGGCTTTGCGGTTACCGCAATCTGGCCCTGTATGACGGCTCCTGGAGTGAATGGGGCGGGCGCAAGGATCTGCCTGTTGAGGTCAGTAAAAATTAAGCTGACTGGCATTTTTATGCCTCTTCAAACGCTCTGATAAGGCAGATAAGTCGGCTGTCCCTGCAGGTATGACACACCGTCCCTGGTGTGCCAGTGACCTTTGCATTAGGCATCCCTGCCCTGAGCGCAGGACTTTTAGGTTACCTTTGTGTCCTTACAAAGGTAACTGGCTCGAAGGGACGAGAGACATTAAAGACAGGGAGGTCGATGTTTCTTTAAGTCTCCATCCTAACCGCAGGCTATCCTTAGCTGATACGGCCGCGACTTTTTGGCTTACACAACTAAGAGTTGAAATAATTGCGGGTGCCATGGGCTTCTACTGCCTCACCAATGCGTTTCAGAGCCAGAATATAGGCGGCCGCCCGCAGGCCGGTCTGATGCTCCTCTGCCTGTTCCCAGATTGCTTCGAAGGCACTATCCAGGCGCTGTGACAGCCGCTCCTGAACGGTTTCGGCGTCCCAGCTGTACCCCTGACGATTCTGCACCCATTCGAAATAACTGACGGTGACCCCCCCGGCGTTGGCCAGTACATCGGGAACCACAACACAACCTTGCTCTTCGAGAATAGTGTCCGCGTCTGCTTCCACCGGACCATTGGCAATTTCTACCAGATGCCGGGCCTGAATCTTGCTGGCGTTGTGCTTTGTGATCACGCCTTCAAGTGCGGCCGGAATAAGAATGTCCACATCCAGTTCCAGCAATTCTTCATTGGTGATGACATCGTGGTCAACCTGCTCGCAAATGGAGGCGTTGCAATACACGGCTTTGACCTTTTTACTACGTTGTTTCTCTTCGTAAATACTGTCCACGTCGAAGCCTTCAGGAGAGTATATACCGCCCTGTGAATCGCTGATGGCAACAATACGAAAGCCGGCCTTTTGTAACAGGTGTGCGGCATGGTAGCCACCGTTACCGAACCCCTGAATGGCGACAGTGGTATCCTGTGGCTTCAGGTCCCGCTTGCGGGCCAATGCCAGGGTACAAAGATACGCACCGCGGCCTGTGGCGTCATCACGGCCCAGACTGCCACCGAGTCGCACTGGCTTACCGGTGATCACACCGGGAGCCTTAACCCGGTGAATGGCTTCATATTCATCCATCATCCAGCCCATGATTCTGGCGTTGGTATACACATCCGGGGCGGGAATATCAGTTTGCGGGCCGATAAAATCAGACATTGCGCGCACGTATGAGCGTGACAACCGTTCCAGCTCCATGGGCGAGAGTTTTTTCGGATCGACGATAATGCCACCCTTACCACCACCGAAAGGCAGATCCATCACCGCACACTTTATAGTCATCCATAACGCAAGCGCCTGTACTTCTTCAATGCTGACATCAGGGTGAAATCGGATCCCGCCTTTTGTGGGGCCGAGTTTATTGTTGTAATGACAACGAAAGCCAGAGAAGTAGGAGGTTGAGCCATTATCCATCCGTACCGGCAGGCTGACGGTCATGGTTGCCTTCGGTCGCATCAGGCTGTCGATCACTTCCTGTGAGATTTCTGCCTGTTTGGCAAAACGTGTAATTCTGCTTAGGGCATCTTCGAGTAGATTCTCTGACATATCACTCCCCTGCTGATTGATCCAAGTTGTATCAGATAAAGATTCAGACCTGTTACTTCACTATCCGTGAACAGCGCAAAGGGATCACAACACGCATCTACGGGTTCGGATCAGTCCAGATTCCAGTTCCAGATCTGACACGTGCTGATACCTGTTTTCTGAATCGCATGACGGTCGCGTTCTGCCGCCCGTTTCCTCTCATAAGGACCCAGTATAACCCGATACCATCGGCCATTTTTTCCATTGCTGGGCCGAACTTGTGACTCAAGACCCTGAAAGGCGATCTTAGCGCGCATCTGTTCTGCCTGGTCAGCATTTCTGAATGAGCCACATTGCATCAGCCAGCGTACATCAGATTCCACCTCTTCAGGCAAATCAACTTCTACTGTCTGACGGGGCAGTGTTTCCACAAATTCCCATTCTTCCTGAGGCAGCTCGGGCAGCGCTTCCTGTGGTTCTGCTTGTTGTTCCTGTACCCTGTCAGGCTGTTCTTCCGCGCTGTTTCTGATACTCCACAGGAAATAGGCAAATGCCAGTATCAGCGCCAGGGTTACAATAATGCGTAACCAGGGTACCGGCGCTTTGGGAGGTGGAGCGTTGGCGGAGCGACCGCGGGAAACATAGTCTTTATGTGCCATAGTGTTTTAGATACCTTATCCTTCTCGTGAGGATTGACTGCCTGGGATCGTACCGGGATGTGGCAGGCTGATTCTACGCTAAACCCAACCGACCTCAAAGTGAGGGTTAGTGTAAATGATTCAGGTAAAATCCATCGGGTCCATATCCAGTGACCATCTTACCTTGTTTGCCAGTGGTAATTTTTCAATATTGCTCATCATATTGCTGAGCCACTGTTGAATGCCCGTGCGTTTATCTGACTGTAACAGCAATTGCATCCGATATCGGCCCTGACGTTTTTCCATTAATGCCGGTAATGGGCCAATAAGGGTGATATCAGTCGGCTGTAAACAGGCTTTGACCTGTTCGAGGAAACCATAGGCCAGGTTGCCGTCAACCGCTTCAGCCCGAAACAATGCCTGATAGCTGTATGGCGGCAGCGCGGCAAACTGGCGCTCCTTTAAGGCGAGACGGGCAAAATGCTGATAGCCGTTATTGAGTAAGTCCTGTAGCAGCGGATGACCAGGGTTGTGGGTTTGCAGCCATAGCTCGCCCTGGATCTGTGCCCGTCCGGCGCGCCCGGCGACCTGGGTAATGAGTTGTGCCAGATGCTCTGCGGCGCGGTAATCGGCGCTGAACAGGGCGCTGTCGACGTCCAGAATCACCACCAGAGAAACCCTGGGAAAATGATGACCTTTGGCCAGAATCTGTGTGCCGATTAATAGCTGGCTTTTGCCCTGATTGATCTCTTCCAGCAGCCCATGCAGTTTTTGTTTTCCCCGTGCCGAATCACTGTCGATACGCATTGCGCTGTAATCCGGAAATATTCGCTGTATGCCTTGTTCCAGTTGTTCTGTGCCCATGCCCACGGGCTGCAGATCAGGGTGCCCACAGGCGGCACAGCGATGGGGCACGACTTTAGCGTCACCACAATGATGGCACTGTAACTTTTTCAGCTGTCGGTGCAGGGTAAAGCTACGTTCACAGCGATGACATTCTTCCACATGACCGCACTGGTGGCAGATAAGGGCAGGTGCGAATCCGCGTCTGTTGATAAATAACATCACCTGATGCCCCTGTTGAAGATGCAGGCGAATACGTTGCTGCATGCCTTTGGCAAGACCATAATCCAGAGCCTGACCTTTGATATCCAGTACCTGGTGTTTTACGGCATTTGCACCTCCGGCCCGTTTTCCCAGTGACAGGTGCTGGTACCTTGAGCCTAACGCATTATTGAGGGTTTCTAATGAGGGGGTGGCGCTGCCGAGGATCAACGGGACCTTTTCCATGCGGGCTCTGACCACGGCCAGATCCCGTGCATGATAACGCCAGCCATCCTGTTGTTTGTAAGAGCCATCGTGCTCCTCGTCGACAATGATCATGCCCGGATTGGCAAGCGGGGTAAAAATGGCTGAGCGGGTGCCAATGATAATTCCCACTTCACCCAGCCCGGCTTGCTGCCACACCCTGAGTCTTTCCTTGTCGGTCAGGCCAGAATGAAGTACCGCCACCTCTATACCGAAACGTTGTTCGAAGCGCGCTACGGTTTGTGGTGTCAGACCAATCTCAGGCACCAGAATCAGAATCTGCCGGCCTTGTTTCAGTAAGGGGGCGATGGTTTGCAGGTAAACCTCTGTTTTCCCTGAACCGGTTACGCCTTCCAAAAGAAAGCACTGAAAACCCTGTGCATGATTATTCACCGCTGTGATGGCCAGAGATTGCTCCAGATTAGGCGTGAGCTGGCCACAGATGTGAATACGTTGGGGCCAGTCAGTATCGGCGACGTATTCATCCTCTACGGTCTCAATCAGACCCTTTTCCTCAAGGGCCCGGATGACGGTTGCAGAAAATGCCTGCTTTAATGTTCTGGCATCACACCGTCCGCTCTGCAGTCGCTCTACCAGGGCTTGCTGTTGTGGAGCCCGTTTCAGGCTCTGACTATCTTGTGCCAGGCCGGTTTCGGTTAACTGCCAACAGGTTTGTTGAATTGTCGCCGCATCGCCCTTGCGCAGGCGCGCCGGTAACGCTGTACTGATCACATCACCCAAAGGGTGTTGATAGTAACGGCTGGCCCAATTTAGCCATTCCAGTAACCGTTCGCTCAGTATCGGTTGATGATCCAGCACTGCGGATAGCTGGCGTAGCTTAGCTGTTGGCTGCTCAGAGTCCTGCTTGATGGTGACCACAACACCTGATAACTGTCTGGAGCCAAAAGGCACACGTACCCGGCATCCCGGAGTGGGAGTGGGCTGGCCTTCGGGCAACAAATAATCAAACCCGCCGCGCAAAGGCACTGGCAGGGCAACTTCTACTATCATCTATGTTGGGTTCCATATTGTTGCTGTGTGGGCGATATACGGTGCGGACAGGTATTCTGTGGTGATAATTTCAACGTTTAATTGTTGAACCGCACATCAGGATACATTAATATGCGCGCCTGCCGGCGGCAAGTCGCCAGTTTTTAATTTTTCGTATGGTGTTTGATCAGGCGCACATTCGTTTGGATCAAATAGCGGTACGGCCTGATGATGAGGTAACCCATGAAAGACGGTATCCACCCGGATTATCAAGAAATGACAGCAACCTGTTCTTGTGGCAACAAGATCCAGGTTCGTTCTACCCTGAAAAAAGATATCAACCTGGATGTATGTTCTGCATGCCATCCTTTCTACACTGGTAAACAGCGTAACGTTGATACCGGCGGTCGGGTTGATCGCTTCAATAAGCGTTTCGGCGCTCTGGGTAAAAAATAATACCTGGTATTATTCTGAAAAAAGCGCCTGTGGGCGCTTTTTTTATGTCGGATAACAACTCTTCCGCCATTCCTGGCGGTCATGGGCTGTGGGCCAGGAACAGGTTCTTTGACTTCTAATTCCTCTAGATTTAAATCTGCTTGTTTCTCATAACTATTCGCTATATTCATACTGGTTTTTAAATAGACGAAATTGTATGTCGCTATATGGGTTGCTGATCTGATATGTTGATATCGGATTACGTGATAGTTTCCGTGCTCAGTAACAAAAAGCTCCGTAAAAACGGAGATATAACAGAACCATAAGTCTCCAGTACCCAACAATTTCAGAGGCAAATATGTCTGACTTTCGTCAAAAAGCCTTGGACTACCATTCCAAGCCCGTTCCCGGAAAAATCAGTGTTGAGCTGACCAAGCCAGCAGAGAGTGTCGGTGATCTGGCCCTGGCTTATAGCCCGGGTGTGGCCGAGCCAGTGAAAGAAATAGCCGCCAATCCTGATGCGGTCTACCAGTACACCGCCAAGGGCAATATGGTGGCGGTGATTTCTAATGGCACAGCGATCCTCGGCCTGGGTAACCTCGGACCGATGGCCTCGAAGCCGGTGATGGAAGGTAAGGCCCTGTTATTCAAACGTTTTGCTGGCCTGGATGCCATTGATATTGAGGTCAGGCATCGTACTACGGAAGATTTCATTACCACGGTTGCCAATATTGCCGACACCTTTGGTGGCATTAACCTCGAAGATATCAAAGCACCGGAGTGTTTTGAGATTGAGCAGGAATTGATTAAGCGCTGTCGTATTCCTGTTTTCCACGATGATCAGCACGGTACTGCGATTGTGACCGCTGCCGGGATGCTTAATGCGCTGGAGATACAGGGTAAAAAGATCCACGATGTGACTATCGTCTGCATGGGCGCCGGGGCTGCGGCTGTGGCGTGTATGGAGTTATTGATAAAATGTGGTGCTCAGCGCGAGCGCATTTACATGCTCGACAGAAAAGGGGTGATCCATACCCGCAGAGATGATCTGACCCCACACAAGCAGTTTTTTGCCAATAACACCGATAAGCGGACTCTTGAAGATGTGATGCAGGATGCGGATGTTTTTGTCGGGGTGTCGGGGCCGGATGTGTTGCCGCCGGAAACCCTCAAGCTGATGGCACCCAATCCTGTGGTGTTTGCCTGTTCCAACCCGGACCCGGAGATCAAACCGGACCTGGCCCATGCCGCCAGGGATGATCTGATTATGGCCACTGGGCGTTCTGATTATCCCAATCAGGTTAATAATGTTCTCTGCTTTCCGTTTATATTTCGCGGGGCACTGGATGTCAGGGCGTCGACCATTAATGATGAAATGAAAGTGGCGGCAGTAGAGGCCATTCGCAGTATCGCCAAAGAACCGGTATCAGAAGCCGTACTGAAGGCCTCCGGCGTGGATTCACTGACCTTTGGTCGTGACTACATTATTCCCAAGCCGATGGATCCGCGTCTGTGTCAGCGTGTCGCCAAAACCGTTGCCCAGGCGGCTATTGATACCGGCGTAGCCCGAATTGACACCTTGCCGAAAGGCTATATGGAGGGTCGAATTAATTCGACCAGCAGAGCTGAGCTTAACGCCATTGGCCCAATAAATTGAGCCCTACTGAGAAGTCGCCCGGAATCAGCGTCTTTGAAAAAGCAAAATAACCACAGAGCCACAGAGAACACAGAGGGATTAATGGCGATTACCCCCTTTATTTCTCCGTGCCCTCTGTGGTGAATATTTCTTTTCGGGCCTTTAGTATGCCTGGCGGAATAGGAAAAGGCACTGGATTCCCGCCAACAACACGCGGGCATGACAAACGGACATGCCCAGCACCTTTGATTGTACAGTGTTAATAGTTAGAGCACTTTTTCTGACTACTGACTACTGACTACTGACTACTGACTACTGACAGCTGATAACTGAAGACTTGTTAGTTAGTCCAATAAATTGGACCCTACAAGATATTGCTCTTCTTAGCGGCTTTGCGCCTCTGCGAGATCGAATTTAACCACCTTTGAGCAAGACTAAAATAACCACAGAGCCACAGAGAACACAGAGGTTTAAAACTGTCTTCTCATCTCTGTGCCCTCCGTGGCTCTGTGGTGAAATTATCTTTTTTAGTGCCTTCCCCTCACTCTTCTCGCCTTACTCCTCCCCGCGCATATAATCCAGCGTCAGATTGGTAAGCAGTTCCACGCCCAGTTTCATACCGGCTTCGTCGATCTTAAACTCTGGCGTATGGTGAGCAGGCGCCTGTTCTCTGGGGAGATCTACAGGTTTACCGCCCACAAACAGATAGACGCCGGGCACTTCCTGCTGGAAGAATGAAAAGTCTTCGGCACCGGTGACAGCCTTAACTTCTTTCACATTACCCTCGCCAGCGGTGCGATGCAGTGTTGGCAACATTTTGTCCATTAATGCCGGATCGTTATAGGTAACCGGATAGCTATAATCCAGCGGTAATGTCACCTCAACTTCGGCCCGCATACTTTCGGCAATGCTGTTAGCCTTGCGATGAACTGCCTTATGTAGCTGATCACGCATGTCCTGGTTCAGGGTGCGTATGGTGCCTACCAATTCAACTTCATTGGGAATGATATTCGAGCGGTTGCCGCCGTGAATTGAACCGACAGTGACGACCGCTGCATCTTCGGTGAGGGGCAGTTCGCGACTTACGATGGTCTGAAGACCCATCACAATCTGGGCTGCTGTAGTGATGGGATCGACGCTAAGCCAGGGGTAGGCGCCATGGGCCTGCTTGCCCTTTACCAGAATCTTAAACGGATCTACGGCAGCCATAATGCCGCCATGACGGTACTCCACTACACCCACATCGGTGTCGGAGCTGATGTGCAGACCGAAGATGACATCTACTCCTTGCATGACGCCTTCTTTTACCATCAGTTCTGCGCCACCCTCTTCACCGGCTGGCGCCCCTTCTTCTGCGGGTTGAAACACAAATTTGATTTTGCCGTTCAGCTCAGATTTCATTTCTGTCAGAATTTTTGCGGCGCCCATCAGCATAGCCATATGCGTATCGTGTCCACAGGCATGCATCACCGGCACTTCATTGCCATTGTATTCTCCGATGGCATGAGACCGGAACGGCAGATCATTTTGCTCTGGTACCGGCAATCCGTCCATATCGGCTCTCAGAGCGATGGTGGGACCGGGTTTGCCTGTATCCAGCACAGCTACTACGCCGGTTTTGGCAACACCGGTCTGCAGAGGAAGGCCGAGATCCCGCAAATATTGCGCAATATATTCAGCCGTTTCGAATTCTCGGTTGGACAATTCAGGGTACTGATGAAAATGGCGGCGCCATTCAATCACCTGAGGCTCGAGTTCTTTGGCTTTGTCGCTGACAGTGTCAGCCTGAGCAAGAGGGGCTGCGCTGAGCAGGGCAATAAACAGGATACTGGGCTTCATTATTTTTCTCCGCCTGAGTGATGCATTGGGTATCAGTCAATGTATGGCCTTTGTGGGCAGGCAGTCAATGTTGTTGGTCGGCTTCGCTGGTGATTTCCCCTTGATCATGTAGCCCTTAGGCTTGAACATGAGGTGAATAAAAATGGTATGGCAAAGCGCTAACAGGACAATATGAGTTTTACAGATGACAAACAGGTGCCGAGCTTCGCCATAGTGGCAGAAGGAGGCGGTCAGAAAGGGATTTTCACAGCCGGTGTGCTGGATTGCTTTCTGGAGCATCAATTCTGGCCTTTTCACCTGAAAGTGGGCGTGTCAGCCGGGGCTCAGAATCTCACAGCATATTGCGCCAGAGCCAGGCAGTACGCCAAAACGGCTATCCAGCAACTGACGACTAGTCAGGCGTTTTTCCGTCCTTCGCGGTTTTTTACCGGCGGTAATGTGATCGATCTGGATTGGTATTTTCAACAGGTAGAGCGTCAGGGCACACTGCGTTTCCCCACCGATCCCAATGCCCTAGATAAGGCTTCCAACCTATACGTAGTGGCGGCCGACGCCGACACCCTGGAGCCCGTATACCTGCATACCTGGCATGAAAACATGCATGAAAACCTTAAAGCTTCCAGTGCTATTCCGTTTCTGTACCGTCAGGGGGTGAAGCTGGATGGCCGCACGCTGATCGACGGCGGTGTGGCTGATCCGATTCCGGTGCGCTGGGCATATCAGCAAGGCGCTCGGAAAATTCTGGTAATTCGCACCGTCAATGCAGATTACAACGGCCAATCGCCCATGCTGGAACGCTTGCGCCCGATTCTCAGGCGTGCAAAACAATCACCCAGGATGATGGAGATGTACGTCAACTATCAGCGCCACTATGCTGATGCATTGCGATTTATGCAGACGCCTCCGCGGGACTTGCAGGTGGTGCAGATAGCACCACCTGCTAACCTGCGCAGCATGGTGCTGGGTTCTTCCAATGATGTGCTCAAATACGATTATCTGGTCGGCAAAAGAGAAGGGCGCAGATTTCTGCGCCAATGGTTAAAACGGGAACGCCAACAGGCCTGAAGTGCTCAGTTAGTCCCGATTGGAAGGATGGCTGAGGCGGTCAACCAGCAAATCCAGTACCCGTTGTTTATCCACCTTAAAGCAGACCTGCTGGTTAGGCTTATTCTCCCAGCCCGGATAAGGGTAACGCCGGCCCGCAATCGCAAAGATGGTTTGCCCCATGGCCAGGCCGTCAGTGGCCACCCTGATGGGGCCGGACAAGGTTTCAAACAGGCTGGGATCAAGCAGGTAGGCTATGGTCGACGGATCGTGAACCATACAGCCAGGAATACCGAGTTCATCGCGATAGTAATCAATATAGAAATCACAGGCCTGATGCAATAATTTACCCTGAGTGGGGTTGGCTGCGGCTATAGCGGCGGTATGATCTTTACTCAGCAATACCTGGCTGGTGACATCCAGACCAACCATTACCAGAGGCCAGCGCGCAGTCATTACTTTGTCTGCCGCATGGGGATCGCCGATGATATTTGCCTCAGCAACGGGAGAGACATTCCCGTTGGCATGCACCGCTCCGCCCATGATGACGACTTCTTCAACCAGCCCGGCAATATCCGGCGCTTGTTCCAGTGCCCTGCCCAGGTTGGTCAGAGGCCCAAGTGCCACAATCGTAATCTGGCCGGGGTTGGCCCGGATTTGTTCAATAATAAAATCCACCGCATTCTGAGATTCCGCCTGTTTGTCAGAGGCAGGCCAGTCAATATTTCCGAATCCGTCTGCGCCGTGCACAAAATCAGGATAATGCGGTGTATCGCGCTGCATAGGAGCGCCCTGTCCTTCATAGACAGGTACAGGATAACTGGCGAACTCAGAAAGAATCAGCGCATTGGCGGTAGATCGCTGTACGGCCACATTGCCAAATACGGTGGTGAGGCCAATAACATCCAACTCAGGTGAGTTGAAGGCCAGTACAATGGCCAGGGCGTCATCTACGCCCGGATCGGTATCGATGATAATTTTTTTTGTCATAATGAATGGGTTTCCAAAAAATTCTTTACCTGCTGTGCATCCGGTATTGATGCAATCGCTCCTGCCTGGGTAACGCACAATGCTGCCGCGGCACTGGCCTGCTGCAACGCAATACTGATACTATCGCTGACACAGCGCGACGCCAGAAAATAGCCAATAAATGTGTCTCCGGCGGCAGTAGTGTCTGTAGCTTTGACGCTAAATGCCTTTACCTGGTTCCGTTCGCTGGCTGACACATAAAGTGCGCCCTGACTGCCCAGAGTAATCAATAAATCTACCGAACACTGGCGCTGGATCTTCTCAATGGCCAGTTCCAGTTCTGTTTGTTCACTCAGATCCTGTAGCTCTACCTGATTAACAATCAGCAAATCCAGTTCAGGTAACAGCCTGAGGGTGACTGACTTGTCCATCGGCGCCGGATTAAAAGCCACCCGCATGCCGCGTTCACGCGCAAAACGGGCGCTTTGCTCAAGCAGGTTGGTCTCATTTTGCATCAACAACCAGTCTCCCGGTCCGCCTTTGCTAAGCTGCTCCTGAACCCAGGGCCAGTTTAGTAGGCGATTTGCGCCGGCATGCAACACGATGGCATTTTCGGCGTGACTGTCTATCTGGATAATGGCATGGCCGGTGACATGTCCGGGTTGTTGTTCAATGCCCGAGATATCGATACCCAGTTCGTTCAGCATCAGTGAGGCGGTATCGCCTTGGGCTACCGCGCCGATATGTTTAACACTGGCCCCGGCTTTACTGGCCGCCACAGACTGATTAGCGCCTTTGCCGCCCAGGTTGAGAGTGTAGTTTTGTGCGTTCAGCGTTTCACCCGGGCGCACAAAATGCGGCACCTGATAGCAATGGTCCCAGTTGATGGAACCGAGATTAAAAATAGTCATGGTGATATGGCGTTGCTTAAGGCTGATAACAGTAGCTCGACACAGGATATATGACAGCCTCAGAGAGCGCCAGTGATTCGGCGGATTTGCCCTGTTAACCCTTTCTGCTGCACCACCAGAACAATAGGTAAGCGGCGATTAATCCAAAGGTTAAACCTTTGCTATCTATGTTCGGGAAACTATGTTGTTCAATACCCTCACAATTTTTGTTTACGTTAGTATTCAGATAAGGAGACAGAATGTTAGGACTGAATGATAAAGAGCTGGTCAGAACCGGCTCATTTATAAATGGGCAATGGTGTGACAGCGAAGAGAGTTTTGCTGTTACCAATCCGGCTAATGGAGACACCCTGGTGTTGGTGGCTAATCACGGCACTGAAGGCGCCGAAAAGGCTGTAGCCGCAGCGCATCAGGCATTTAAGGCCTGGGCAGCAAAAAGCGCCGGTGAACGGGCTACGCTGATGCGTAAATGGTATGAACTGATGATGCAACACCAGGATGACCTGGGGCGCTTACTGACACTTGAGCAAGGTAAGCCTCTGGCCGAAGCCAGGGGAGAGATTGCGTATGGTGCGTCTTACATCGAATGGTTTGCTGAGGAAGCGAAACGTGTCTATGGCGATGTGATTCCGGCTCCCTCTGCAGATAAAAAAGTGGTAGTGATTAAACAGCCTGTTGGTGTGGTCTCCGCGGTGACACCATGGAACTTTCCTAACGCTATGATCGCCCGCAAAGCTGCCGCAGCGCTGGCTGCGGGTTGTACTTTTGTGGTTAAACCTGCGGCGGAAACACCGTTGTCGGCACTGGCGATGGCAGAACTGGCAAAACGGGCAGGCATACCAGACGGGGTACTGAATGTCATCACGGGTAAAGACTCTAAAGCGATCGGTAAAGTGCTGACTGAAGACCCACGGGTCAGGAAGTTTACTTTTACCGGTTCAACTCAGGTGGGCAAGTTGTTGATTTCCCAATGTGCCAGCACGGTTAAAAAAGTATCCATGGAACTGGGTGGCAACGCGCCGTTTATTGTATTCGATGATGCCGATCTGGACGCTGCTGTAAAAGGCCTGCTGGCATCTAAATTCCGTAATGCCGGGCAAACCTGCGTGTGTGCGAACCGTATTTTTGTCCACCAGAACGTGTATAAAGCCTTCAGTGAAAAACTCACCGCTGCAGTGGCCGAACTGAAAATAGGTGACGGTCTGGAACAGGATACGACCATTGGCCCTCTGATTTCCAGCGATGCGTTGAATAAGGTTCAGGGCTTGATCTCCGATTCTGTTTCTATGGGCGCGAGAGTGATTGCAGGCGGTGAACCACTTAATAAAGAATTATTGTTCTTCAACCCAACTGTACTGATCGATGTCACTAATGATATGCCCGTCGCCAGCGAAGAGATCTTTGGCCCTGTGGTGCCATTGATCGCCTTTGACGATGAGCAGCAGGTGATTGATATGGCCAATGATACTGACTTTGGTCTGGCGGCGTACTTTTATTCCAGAGATGTAGGTCGTGTCTGGCGTGTTGCTGAAGGCCTGGAGTATGGCATGGTCGGCATTAACGAAGGGGCAATCTCTAATCCTGCCGCTCCTTTTGGTGGCGTAAAACAATCCGGCAACGGACGTGAAGGTTCCAGATATGGTCTGGATGATTATCTGGAGTGCAAATATTTGTGCATGGGAGGCATTTGAGTGAGTAGTAATGCAGAGTTACAGAGCCGTAAACAACAGGCCATCGCGCGGGGACAGGGGAATGTCTACCCGGTTTATGTATCCCATGCCCGTAATGCCGAAGTATGGGATGTAGAGGGTAACCGTTATATCGATATGGGCACTGGCATAGCCGTCTGTAATACCGGCCATGCCCATCCGCAGGTGGTGAAAGCGATTAATGAGCAAGTGCAAAAATTTTCACATACCTGCGTAATGGTTAATCCCTATCCTCAGGCAGTGGAGTTGGCTGAAAAGTTGAATCAGCTGGTGCCAGGGCCAGCGAAGAAGAAGTCAGTGTTTGTGAGCACCGGCGCCGAAGCTGTAGAAAATGCGATTAAGATCGCACGTGCTCATACCGGGCGCCGCGGTGTCATAGCCTTTAATGGTGGTTTTCATGGCCGTACTAATATGGCGATGGCGCTGACCGGTAAAATTACACCTTACAAACATCAGTTCGGTCCGTTTCCGGCAGATATTTTTCATGTGCCTTTCCCGAACAGGTTGCATGGCGTGTCGGTAGAAGAATCGCTGAAGTCGTTACAAAACCTGTTTAAAGTAGACATTGCACCACAGGATGTTGCGGCAATTATCATCGAGCCTATTCAGGGGGAAGGTGGATTTTATCAGGCCCCTCCGGAGTTGTTGCAGGCCCTTCGTCTTCTCTGTGATGAACAGGGCATTGCGTTGATTATGGACGAGATCCAGACTGGCTTTGCCCGTACCGGCAAGTTTTTCTGCAGTGAATATGCAGATGTGGAAGCAGATATTATGACCGTCGCCAAGGGCATTGCCGGAGGTTTTCCCATCGCCGCAGTGGTGGGCAAGGCGGAAGTGATGGATGCACCACTACCAGGTGGTCTGGGCGGAACCTATGGAGGATCGCCGGTAGGCTGCGCCGCCGCGCTGGCTGTACTGAATGTGATTGAGCAGGAACAGCTCTGTCAGCGGGCGCTGGCAATCGGTGAACAGGTACAGGTCGCTGTTGAGAAGATTCGCAGTAAACACCCTCAGGTCATTGCCGAGGTACGTATCAAAGGGGCTATGATTGCCATTGAGCTTATGCAAAATGGCGATCCGGACCAGCCGAATACAGCGCTCACCCAGGCATTGATTGCCAATGCGGCAAAGCAAGGACTTATTCTGTTGTCTTGTGGTTTCTATGCCAACGTCATTCGCTTGTTACCGGCACTGACGATTGAGGATAAGGTGCTTGAGGAAGCCCTGGATAAATTGGCTGAGCTTTTTGACAGGCTGGCCTAGGCATGTAGAAACGGAGTAAGAACATATGTTCTTACTCTGACCTTACCTTGAACTTATAAACATAAATCATTGCACAACGCTGGCAAGGTGGTTTTGCGCCAGGAAGCGACAACATAGAGATAAACTCTTCTGACTTGCTCTGAGAGAGCAACTAACTATACAAAATGGTATTAACAAACCGCGACTTATTAGCGGTTATCATATCCCCAACGCTGCATCAGTTGTTGCTCTATGCCTAAGTGGTCCAGCACCCTTGCCACCACAAAATCTATCAGATCATTGATACTCTGTGGCTGGTGATAAAACCCCGGGCTGGCCGGCATAATAGTGACGCCAAGGTTGGAGAGTTTAAGCATATTCTCAAGGTGCAGGCTGGAAAGCGGCATTTCTCTGGGTACCAGAATTAACTGCCCTTTTTCTTTGAGCACCACATCGGCGGCCCGCTCTATCAGATTGTCGCTGGCACCGCAGGCTATGGCAGACAGAGTGCCTGTCGAACAGGGACAGACTACCATCTGTTTGGGGGCCGCTGAGCCTGACGCTACCGGTGAAAACCACTCATCCTTGCCAAACACGCGGACCTGTTCAGGAGCAGCATTGAAACGCTGCCCAAACCAGGCTGCGCTGTCATCGGGTCTGGCGGGTATTTTGATATCCTGCTCAGTGGCCAGAACCACTCTGGCGGCGGAAGATATCAACACAAACACCTGATATTCAGCCTGCACCAGTGTTTCCAGCAAACGCAAGGCATAAGGCGTTCCTGATGCGCCGGTAATGGCCAGGGTGATCTGTTTCTTAAACGCCATGTTTTCTCTCCAGAGCCTGTTGCAGTTTTTGATGAATGCCGCCAAAGCCGCCGTTGCTCATTATCAGTATATGATCGCCGGGCTGCGCCTGATTGACCAATGCACTGATAAGGTTATCCAGGACCTGAAAACTGGACAAAGGCACGACACTATTCTGTTTAACTTCATCCACGGACCAGTTCAATCCATCAGGCTCATATATATACACCAGGTCGGCCTGTTCCCAGCTTGTTGCCAGACGGTCTTTATGCACGCCTTGCTTCATGGTGTTTGAACGTGGTTCTAATACGGCAAGAATGCGTGATGCGCCGACTTTACTCCGTAACCCCTGCACGGTTGCCGCTATCGCTGTAGGGTGGTGGGCGAAATCATCATAAATGCTGATATCGGCAACCAAGGCCTTAAGTTGCATGCGCCGTTGTACATTTTTAAATTCATTCAGTGCGGCTACGGCATCGGCGGGCCGGACACCCGCGTGGCGTGCGGCTGCCACCGCCATTAATGCATTGTGCTGGTTATATTGACCCATCAATGACCAACAGATTCGGCCTTGTATCTCGTCGTTGAGTACCACCTCGAAGCTGCAACCGTCTCTGGCACTGTTGGCTATATTCCATTGCTGGTGAGTTTTCTCCGTTTCCGACCAGACCCCCATCTTCAGCACCTGCTCCAGATTTTCATCCCTGGCTGGAGTGATAATGCGGCCATTGCCGGGTACCATGCGCAACAAGTGATGGAACTGAGTCTGAATCGCGGCCAGATCTGCGAATATGTCTGCATGATCAAATTCAAGATTATTAAGAATTAATGTTCTTGGTCTGTAATGGACAAATTTTGAGCGTTTGTCGAAAAAGGCACTGTCATATTCATCGGCTTCGATAACAAAAAAAGGTGATTGCCCAAGCCTGGCAGAAATACTGAAATTCTCCGGAATGCCGCCAATCAGAAAGCCGGGCTGAAGACCTGCTGACTCCAGGATCCAGGCCAGCATACTGGCGGTGGTGGTTTTGCCATGGGTACCTGCGACTGCCAGTACCCAACGATCTTTGAGCAGGTTATCCAGCAGCCATTGTGGGCCGCTGGTATAGGGAATATTGCGATTCAATACCGCCTCAACTGCAGGATTCCCACGGCTTAAGGCATTTCCGATGACGACCAGGTCCGGCTCTGGCTTTAGCTGAGCCGAACCAAAGCCCTGAGTAAGGGGGATGTCCAGTTTTTGCAGTTGGGTGCTCATGGGCGGGTAGACGTTGGCATCACTGCCACTTACCTGATGGCCCATGGCTTTAGCCAGTGCCGCGATACCACCCATAAAGGTGCCGCAAATGCCGAGAATATGAATGTGCATAAAAATAATAGATGACTAAAGTAGCCAGGAAGCCTATCAGAATCAGGCTAACAGCGACAGACTAACTGATCTGAGTTACAATCGCCGAAAAAAATATAACCCTGTTCCTGCATACTCAACTTATACAAGTAAAGGTTTGGCCTATGAAACGACTTAACACACAATTGCAGGAGGACGATTGTCCTCTCGAACTAATCCTTCTGATCCGTACATTATTGGCTGCCTGTAAGGAGATATCCTTCAGGGTGAGTCAGGGCGCTCTGGCCGGTGTGCTGGGTTCTACTCTGAGCGATAATGTGCAGGGTGAGCGACAGAAGAAGCTGGATGTGATTTCCAATCAGATCCTCAAGGATATTCTCAGTGAGTCCGGCTATGTTAAAGCCGTTTCTTCTGAAGAAGAGGATAAAGTTATCGGGTGCACCAATGATGGTAAATACCTGATCAGCTTTGATCCACTGGACGGGTCTTCGAATACGGATATTAACAGCCTGATCGGCACTATTTTCTCGGTAATGCATGCGCCACAATGGATGGAGCCTGATGATCCTTCCGCATTCCTGCAGCCCGGTACTCAGCAGGTTGCCGCAGGTTATGTTTTATACGGTCCTTCTACTATGTTGGCCATGACAACGGGCCGGGGCACCCACCTGTATACTCTGGATAAGACCCATGGCGGATTCCTGCTCACCAGAGAGCGGGTTGAAGTGCCCAGAGAAACCCAGGAATTTGCAATTAATACCTCCAATCAGCGTCATTGGGAGCCTTGTATGCAGCAATATATGGCAGATTTGCTCGCCGGTGATCAAGGTCCAAGGAACAAGAACTACAATATGCGTTGGGTGGCGGCCATGGTGGGAGATATTCACCGGGTCTTATGCCGGGGTGGAATTTTTGCTTACCCCTGGGATAACCGTGAGCCGGAAAAGCCCGGCAAACTCCGTCTGATGTACGAGGCTAATCCTATGGCATTCCTGATGGAGCAGGCTGGAGGTGCGGCTTCTACAGGAAGAATGCGTATTCTTGAAGTGATGCCTGATGATATTCACCAAAGAGTGCCAGTCATTCTGGGCTCTGCGGACGAAGTGGAAGCCTGCCTGTCCTATTATGCGGACCAGTAAGGATAGTTAAGATAGTCGCTAAACGGTGCCGCTGGAAGCCACGGCGGCGCCAATAATAGTGGCAGCCAACTGCAGTATCTGGACATCCACATCATCGAACGCATCGGTTTTTGAAGAAAAGACCTTAAGTACGCCGAGTAAATGCCCGTCTGCGTGCAATGGCACTACCAGCATAGAGCGCAGCCCCACTTTTTCGCAGGCTACAGAATCTACCCTGTTGTCATTCCTGGCATCGGTGCAGTTCAGTACCTGATTTTTCTGTACACATAAACCCGAAAGGCTGGTACTGGCTTTCAGGCGCATTCCGACTTTATCCCGGGCCATACCAGTGGCTGCGGCGTAAACCATTTCATCTTCTTCAATAACCTCAACTACCGCACCGCTGGCAAAGGTCAGGTCTGCGGCCAGTTCAGCCATACGTTCCATTACGCGGGTGGGGGCAAAGCGGTTGCCGATAATTTCGGTTTGCGCGGTAATCACACAAAGAAGCTGTTGTTTTGTCAGCAGTGAGGTAGAAACTGATGATGTGCTTAGCATGGATTCCAGACCTCCGGATTATGCTGAGCGTCCCTGCATCATTATCGCGTTTACATTTTGTTACAGTTATTTTAACAGATGAGGGTCAAATTCGTGACCTAATTTTTGTGTCTTGGTACGGATGTATATCCTGTTGTCATCGGTGATGCCGTGGTCTATCGGTGTGCGGGCAACAACTTCAACTCCCAGATCTCTCAGAGCCTGAATTTTACGGGGGTTATTCGTCATCAGATTGACCTTGCTGACTTTCAGGCAATCAAGCATATAGCCACAGATGCTGTAGTCACGGAGATCCGCGTCAAAACCCAGATGTTCATTGGCTTCAACGGTATCCATGCCTTTATCCTGCAGTTGGTATGCGCGAATCTTATTGAGCAGGCCTATTCCTCTGCCTTCCTGACGTAAATACAACAGTACACCTTTGCCCTGTTCAACGATATTCTGCAGTGCCTTTTCAAGTTGCGCACCACAATCGCAGCGGGTACTGAATAGTGCATCGCCGGTCAGACACTCTGAGTGGATACGAATTGGTACGGTGTCATCAGGTTGCCATTGCCCATAGGACAGAGCTACATGTTCCTGGCCTGTGTTTTTTTCCACAAAACCATGGATAGTGAACTGGCCCCACCGGGTTGGCAGGCGGGCAGAACTGATGTAGTCGAAAAGTGGATCTTGGCGTTTCATTGGTGTCCGGAAGTCAATTATCTTTGGTTACTGCTAATAGCGGCTATTATACACCAAGGTGCGCTGAACGCTTTGGATATTAGACGCCAACTATACTGTCACCACAACATAAAGAAAAACCTGAATATGTGATCGGTTTAATCTGTTTTTTCCTCGGATAGCACCAGCGGTGAGAATTGTTTTATGTTTGCGGGTTTTGCTACCCCATAGCCCTGAGCATAGTCGACACCGATTTTACCCAGTTCAACCATGATTTCCTTACTCTCAACAAACTCAGCCACCGTCTGCATGCCCATGGCTTTGGCCACTTCTTTGATCGAACGAACCATGGCCATATCCACCGGGTCCACCAACAGATCTTTGACGAAGCTACCGTCGATTTTAACAAAATCCACAGGCAGACTCTTGAGATAGCCATAAGAGGAAAAACCACTGCCAAAGTCGTCCAGAGCGAACTGGCAGCCCAGTTGATGGAAGGTTTTAATAAATTGCAGGGTTTCGTCCATTTTTATAATGGCCACACTCTCGGTAATCTCAAAGCAGATTTTATTGTAGGGAATGGCGTACTTTTCAAAGGCATTCAGCACAAATAGCCGCAGATCCTTATCACCCAGGGAGTGGCCACTGAGGTTAATATTGGCCTTCACCAGGTGTGCTGTGTGCTGAGGATTTTCAGCCAGCCAGATAAAGTAATGTTCAATCACCCATTTATCTATCTGAGCCGTCAGATTGTAACGTTCAGCAGCCGGCAGAAAGGTACCGGGAGAGGTGATTTCACCATCATTGCCCCGCATCCGCAGCAGAATCTCATAGTGATAACCTTCCGAGAGCTTATGCAGGGGATGATAATGTTGGTAATACAGCTCAAAACTGTCATGTTGCAGAGCCTGGTTGATCAATGAAACCCAATGTAATTCAGTTTCGTAGCGTTGGATCCGCTCATCTTTCTTGGAATAAGCATGAATCTGATTACGGCCCTCTTCTTTCGCCATATAGCAGGCAGAATCGGCCATACTCAATAGTTGTTCTGAACTATGGATATGCTCATCATATGGCACCAGACCAATACTGATACCCAGAGTAAAGATGCGGTTTTCCCATACAAACCTGAATTGTTGTAATACATTCAGCAGTTTATTCGCCAGCAGGTAAGCATTGTCATCGCTCGCCTGCTCTCCCTGTAGCAATATACCGAATTCGTCTCCGCCAAGGCGAGCCAGTAAACCTCTGCCCTCAACGACATCATTAAGCTGTTTTGACAGTTGTTTGATTAATACATCGCCAGCCTTGTGGCCACAGGTATCGTTAACCACTTTGAACTGATCCAGGTCCATATACAGTAACGTAAGTTCTTCGCCTTTCTGGCTGGCTTGCTCGAGTGCGGACTTCAGACTGCGCTCAAACTCTCTCCTGTTGTGGACGCCGGTCAGGGGATCATGGGTCGCCATATATTCGAGACTGAGATTAGACTCTTTGCGTTCAGTAATATCAAAGATAGTACCAAACAGATAATCCTCGTTGTGCTCACGGCGTAATTGCACAGAAATGGAAAACCAGAATTCTGTCCCATCGCGGCGAACGCCACGAATCTCTTTACCCATCACCACACCTTTTTCGCGTAAATCATCCACCAGGCTAAGTCTGTCCTGCTGGCTGGCGTAAAGCTGTGCGGTTGTCCGGCATTCCCGCAGCATCTGTTTTTCATCGTCATAACCAAACAAACTGCACATGGCGGGATTTGTAGTGATCAATCTACCCTCCATCGTCGAGGTATAGAGCCCCTCTGCAGAATTACGAAACAGATCATAGAAGCGGCGTAAATCATTGATGGTGTTACTTTGCCGTTGCTCGCGGTGCCGGGTCTTGGCCTGTTCATGGGCTTCAAGTGCCAGCGCAATTAACAGGACACCAAACAGAATCAGCAACATCATATACAGGCTCAGATCCGCATCCAGGATCACGCCACTGAGATACAGTCCGGCCTGAACCAGAGCCACCAGTGAGATACAGGACCAGCCAATGGCATAGATGCGATTAGGTCTGCCATCGCGACGATTACTGAAGCGCCAGGCCAGGGCAAATTGCAGGCCTACGGTTGCACCAGCAAGGCCAATAGCAACAATCAGCTTCCAGTAGTCATTCAGAACCAGAGCAGAGAAAAATAGCAGGTATGACAGAACATAAGACGCATATCGCCAATATATGGGTACGCCTCTTAGCATCAGATGAGACACCTTGGCAGCGTTGAACAGAACCAGCGCCGCCAGAGCCGAACTAATAACAGAGATATACTTGGACAGCCCAGGTATTAACTGCGCCAGGATCCCTTCGATATTCAGAAACAACAGCATAAAGCTGAGGCTGGCCATGGCAAACCAGAATCGCACCGGACTTCTCAGCAATACGTAGGTGATCAGGTAGTAGAAAAATAATATCGCTAAAGCGCCTCCGATCATCCCGATCAATGCCATGTTGGCCTGTTCGGTTTTGATTAGCGCTTCGTCATGCCACAATTCTGCTGAAAAGACCATCGGCCCGCTATCGGCTATGCGGAAATAAATGTTCAGTTGTTCACCCGGTGACATATCCAGGCGACTGACGAAATGTCGGTGATTGACCTCTCTCGACGAAAGCGGACGCTTTGCTCCCATCATCAGGGCTTTGAGAATTCGCTCCCTGTCGTCGAGTATATGAATATCCACCTCATCCAGACCGGGATTGGCGATAATCAGATCAAAACGTTCCTGAGAGCCGCTGTCATTGCGGACCTGGAATCGTCCCCACAGGCTTTGGTCTGTGGCCAGTGGCTCTATACTGAATCCTTCTTTCCAGCCGCTTCTGTGCTGAACTTCTGACAGCAACGCATACCTGGGAGTCCGCAGAAACTGTGCCTGCTCCTTAATATTCAGATACTCAAACTGGTTATCCAGAGACGCAGTCTCCAGTGATCTGACAGGAAACTGAATCAGCATAATGCTTAGCAGCCAAATCAGAAAGCCTATTCGCTTCAAAGTATTACTTCACTGTTATGGATCCAGAGACCAGTATAAATTCTTTGCACCGCCATGGAACCCCAAACACTGAAATCAGGTCACAATCGCCTGGAAACAATTGCGCAAATCCGCATAATTTGCTGTGCAAACGCCCTGCGAAGCTGATACTTTTATTAATCCGTATCCAGTTTTAAAGGAAGAAAAATGAAATATGTAGTACTGGTATTTGCTTTAGTTCTTAGTGCACCAGGTATGGCTGCGGATATTGATGCCGGCAAGACAAAATCCTCCACTTGTGCAAATTGCCATGGTCGTAATGGCATTTCTGCTATTCCGATGTATCCAAACCTGGCGGGTCAGAAAGAGGCCTACCTTGCGATTGCCCTGAAAGCTTACCGTGATGGTACAAGAAAGAATATGGTTATGGGCCCCATGGCGCAGCAACTAAGTGATGAAGATATTGCTGACCTGGCTGCCTATTTCGCCAGCCTGGATCCCAGTGGTAAATGACGCGCCAACAATAACAAATGCGGATTTTATTGATCGAGGCTGATGCCCAGCTACGCGAGAAAATTGCACTGGTGCTGCATAGTGGTGGGGGTTATGAGGTCACTCAGGCCTCATCATCACAACAGGCCGTAGCACTGCTCTTAGGCCAGCAGTTTGACCTTGCTGTTGGGAGAGCTTCTGTGATCAGTCAATTGCCGGTACAACTTCCCAGAATAGGCTTTGGCGCTGCCCCTGATGAATTACCACCCTATAGCCTGGGCTGGATTGAGTCTTTGCAGCCCTTGCCCGGATTTGCAGAACAGGTGCGACAGCTTTGGCAGCAACACAGCAAGAAGCATCAGTGATCACCGCCCTCCAGCGCCAACGCGGCCAATAACAGAAGTAACACCAGCAATGCGGGCACACCGATAAATTGAACCGCAGGTGCCAGAGCTATGGACTGTTGCAACCAGAAAGTCAGCCCCCAACCTGCAGCCAGAATCAGCAATATCAGATAGAATTTTCCATTGGTACGAAACATTTTTCACACCTCTTAGTTGATGGATTTTTAGTCTACTCTCTTGCGGAGGATGAGATTAGTGGCAATAATGATAAAAATGATGCTGATATTGACAGTGATTTTGTAAATGAAAACGATCGCCATACTGGCTACCGATAATGCATTGGGCTCAGAGATGATGGGCATTAAGGACTTTGTTTCTTTCGCTAATTCTTATCAGCGTTTTCTTCATCCCGCTGCTGAACCGCTATTTAGTAGTGAAATATATTCGCCCAGAGGGCGGGACATCAGGTGTTCAAATGGCTTGTTGGTGCCAAGCAAGAGCCTGGCAGAACTGTCGCAGTTCGACGCGGTAGTGGCAGTTGCGCCTTATGCTTATGATAAAGAATCATTATCGACGTATATGCAACAGGCAATAATGTTGAACGCTGTAATCACGCAGGCAGCAACATCCGGGTGTCTGGTGGCAAGCCATTGCGTGGGTACGTTTTGTCTGGCTGAGGCGGGGATCCTTGAGGGAAAGCGAGCGACGACCAGTTGGTGGATGAAAGAAGTTTTTGCCCGTCGTTATCCTGGGGTGGAAACCATTATGGATGAACTGGTGGTGCAATCTGGCAATGTGATTACAGCGGGCGCCACGACGGCATTTTCCAGCATGATGATGAAGTTGATTGAAGAGATGGTATCCACAGAGTTTGCCAATGGACTGTCTAAGATTCTGCTGCTGGACAGACAACGTTTGTCACAAAAAGTCTTTATCAATCCGGCGATGGTAATAGGCCACAGAGACAGCCTTATTACGGAGGTTCAGCTTTGGATGCGCCGTCACTTCACTGAATCTGTGTCGCTGGATCAGCTCTGCGACAAGTTTGCTGTGACCAAACGTACCCTGATACGCAGGTTTAAGGCGGCAACGGGTCAGACTCCGTTGGTGTATCTGCAACAGCTGCGTATCGAAAGGGCGAAAAACCTGCTGGAGGCCACTGATCAGCCAATCGAACGGATCGTTGAGCAAGTGGGATACGATGATCCGGCCTCGTTCCGGCGATTATTTCTCAGCCACACTCAGGTTACGCCGAAGGTTTACCGACAACGCTTCGGCTATTGATCTCTGGTTTGTTTCTCCAATTCGGCCAGGCGTGCTTCCATGGCTTCGAGTTTTTCTCTGGTTCGCTGCAGTACATGGGTCTGCACATCAAATTCTTCACGGCTGACAAAATCCAGTCGGCTCAGTTGGGACTGCAACACCTGTTTAACTCTGGATTCAGCGCCTTCAGCCATGTTTTTTACGCCGGGCGGAATGGAATCGGCAATCTGCCTGGCAATATCTTCAATTTTTTTGGGGTCTAACATAAAAGGGCCTTATTACTGAGAGTGCTGCCAATAATAACAGTGTCCTGATGCCTTGGCATCAGCCTAGTTTCTCTGCCATTTCCCATGGGGCGATAATCAGACCCTCTTCACCCGGCACCGGGAACATGGCTATCTGGATACCATCTTCTTCGAGGCCCGGTAGCCAGCGCTGCTGCCAGTCTTCCTGGCTTATACAGTGCGCCCGGCAATGTGACCATTCATCATTAATCCAATCTTTGACAAAAGCTTCATCTGGCCAGACAGGGATGCAGTCTTCTTCGTCTGTAGTGAGTATCATAGCACCATCGTCGTCCACCAGAGTCCAGATCGCCTTTTGCTCAGACAAAGTCAGGAGCAGAAACGAAGATCGTTGCTCAGGGCTCTTAGCTAACAGGGTGTACTTATCTTCAGGTGTTGTATTCATGCTATTTCTCTCTTGTCAGGGCCGAAGATAAAACCTGCGCATGTTCGATAAGATCATGGCCTAAATCTGTAAGGTATCCACCGTCTGGCTGATCGATGATGCCTTTTTCATACAAACGCTTTGCGGCAGCAATGGTTGCAGGTTCAGCATCCTGATGAATCTTCAGCCCCTGATGCAGACTGGACAGGGGAAATTTCAATAACAGGTTCACTTCTTCAAGCATGGGCTGGGTAAAAGGCATGTCTAACTCCGTATTATTGTTACAGCATCAGCCAGGTAAATCGCCCGTGTTGGGGTCAATTATCTGAATCACTGATTTTCTTATACAGACCATCGAACAGACTAGACCAGCTCTGTCCCATGTCCTTACTGTACTGCCAGTGTTGACGGACAGTGTTACCTTCCATATTGGGTGTCCAGGTGATTCGGTGCAAGACTTTTTCGCCCTTGTCGGTGATTCCCTCACCGCTTAAGCGCATACTGCCTTGTTCAAAACGGCCCTCAAGGAGCAATAACATACCGCCGTTATCGACCCAGGTCTGATGCCAGAGATTGCGGGAGGCATCGTAAATATTCAAGCTCCGGCCCTCGTAACCTTTTTGCGTTGTGTAGTGCTCGCGGATAACGCAATTATCAAGGTCTTTACTGATATGATTCACACCGGCCAGTTTGCCATCACTGAAGACCTGCCAATGACCAACCCAGAAGTCGAATTGGCCGAAGGACTCAGATGTGCATCTGGCTGAGGCCGGATATGAAAGCAGAGTGAACAATATACAGACTGTTAAGATCCTCACAGGCTTCTCCGATATAATACTGACGTAATAGTTTAGTTCAGCCGTTGGTGAGTTGGCAGCAAGCTGGTATTGACCGGGTTGCCTTCGGAATAAAGGGGGGGTAAATCCGGTGCGGGAACAACCCCCATGGCTTTGCAGTTACAAAGTGTGACAATCATAAGTGATGAGCCTGAACAGCGCTGCGAGGAATAGAACAATTTTATGAAGTATAAAGACTTACGGGATTTTATCACTAAGCTGGAACAAGCGGGTGAGCTGAAGCGTGTGACTCAGGAAATTGATCCGGTGCTGGAAATGACTGAGATTGCCGATCGTGCATTGCGGGCTGGTGGGCCGGCTATCCTGTTTGAGAATCCAAAGGGGCACAGTATGCCGGTGCTGGTTAATCTCTTCGGCACACCAAAGCGTGTAGCATTGGGCATGGGGCAGGATTCGGTAGAAGCCCTGCGTGATGTCGGTAAGTTACTGGCCTATCTGAAGGAGCCGGATCCACCTAAAGGATTTAAAGAACTGTGGGAAAAACTGCCGTTGTTTCGCCAGGTGCTGAACATGCCCGCCAAGGAGCTGAAAAAGGCCCCTTGTCAGCAGGTGGTAAAAAGCGCCGGGGAGGTGGACCTGACACAGATTCCTATTCAGACCTGTTGGCCGGAAGATGCCGCTCCGCTGATAACCTGGGGCCTGACTGTAACGAGGGGCCCACACAAAAAGCGTCAGAATCTGGGTATTTATCGTCAGCAGTTATTAGGGCCTGATAAACTGATTATGCGCTGGTTGAGTCATCGTGGCGGCGCCCTCGATTTTCGCGAATGGTGTGAGCAGAACCCGGGGCAGAATTTCCCGGTGGCAGTAGCATTGGGAGCCGACCCGGCAACCATTCTCGGGGCCGTTACGCCAGTGCCTGATACGCTGTCTGAATATGCCTTTGCCGGGTTATTGCGTGGTGACAAAACCGAAGTGGTGAAGTGCATCAGTAATGACCTGCAAGTGCCTGCCAGTGCTGAAATTGTACTGGAAGGCTATATCGCCCCGGGGGAGACTGCTCCGGAAGGGCCTTATGGCGATCACACCGGTTACTACAATGAGGTGGACGACTTTCCGGTGTTTACTGTTACCCATATTACCCATCGCAAAGATCCTATCTATCATTCCACCTATACCGGACGGCCACCGGATGAACCAGCGATTCTGGGCGTTGCGCTTAACGAAGTATTTGTTCCGATTCTGCAGAAGCAGTTTCCGGAGATTGTGGATTTCTATCTGCCCCCGGAAGGCTGCTCTTACCGCATGGCCGTGATCACGATGAAGAAACAATATCCCGGTCATGCCAAACGGGTAATGATGGGGGTATGGTCGTTTTTACGCCAGTTTATGTATACCAAGTTTGTGGTGGTCTGTGATGATGATGTGGACGCCCGTGACTGGCAGGACGTGATTTGGGCAATTACTACCCGCATGGATCCGGCCAGGGATACCACCATGATTGAGCATACGCCGATTGATTATCTGGATTTTGCCTCACCGGTTTCCGGCCTGGGTTCAAAAATGGGACTGGATGCTACCAATAAGTGGCCCGGTGAGACCAACAGAGAATGGGGGCGCCCTATAGTGATGGATGATAAGATCAAACAAAAGATAGACAGTATCTGGGACCAACTGGGGCTGGATTAAGGTAAAGAACACAGAAGATGTCAGAATTTGAATGCAAAGTAGTGACCATTGAACCTCTTACTGCCAACGTACAGCGGATCCTGTTGAGGCCCGAGAATGCGCCGGATTTCAAAGCCGGTCAATATATCCGCGTGGTGATGGATGAAGGTGATAAACGCCCCTTTTCTATTGCCAATGCCCCGGACGAATCAGGCTTGATCGAACTGCATATCGGTGCCGCGGAGCATAATCCCTGGGCGATGCAGGTGATTGAAAAAATGCAGGCCGAGAAAAGTATTGTGCTTGATGGTCCCCATGGTAACGCATTTGTACGTGAAAGCACGCCTCACCCGACTATCCTGATGGCGGGGGGAACTGGCTTCTCATATACCTGGAGTATTCTCCAGCAACTGCTCAAATCAGCTTTAAAAGAACCATTATTCCTGTATTGGGGGACACGTACCGCAGCAGATATGTATGCGCTGGAAGAGTTAGAAGCGTTGGCTCAGCAGCACCCTAAATTTAAATTTATTCCGGTGCTGGAGAGTCCGGAAAAGGGATGGCAGGGGCGGACGGGCCTGGTACACCAGGCCGTGTTGCAGGACTTTGTCAGCTTAGAGCCTTATCAGGTATATATTGCCGGTCGTTTTGAAATGGCCGGTGCGGCGCGGGAAGATTTTCATCAGCAGGGACTGATGCTGGAAAACCTTTACGGAGATGCTTACGATTTTATCTGAGTCCTGAACAGCACTCTGAACGGATATCCCCAGATACAAAAAAAGCCAGTCCGCGACTGGCTTTTTTATTCGATTATTGTAGGGCGTTACTTACTTCTGTTCGGTCAGCCAGACTACCAGATCAACCATTTGATCCGGGGTCATGTCGCGGGTGAATTTGGCTTTATATTTGCCGTTAATGATAAAGGCCGGAACACCACCTAAATGCTGGCGATACTTTTCAATATTTTTATTGTTACGACCCATCATGTTGTTCACGCCGAAACTGTCTGCGAGTTTATCGAACTTCTCGGCTTCAACCCCCTGAAGCTGAAAGATATTACGCAGATCGCGCATTTCCGTAATGCTGGCATTCTGCTTATGGATATAATCGAAGATGGCTTTATTCAGCTTGTCTTCCTGCTTTAACGCGCGGCCGACTAACATGGCGCGGGTGGCGCTGTCCTGTGTTTCCTTCTCAGCAAAGCCCATAAAGTTTACATGCACTTTGTTGAACTTAACGTTGTCGTCGGTTTTGCTTTTCATCTGTGCCACTAAAGGCTCGAAAGCATTACAGGCCGGACACCAGAACGAGAAAAACTCCATTATTTCCGGTTTAGCCGTTGCTTCATCGGCAATCACTTCGTAATGGGTACCTTCCTGCCAGGGTTGCTGCTGCGCGCAGGCTTGCAGGGGAAAAATAAGGGCAAAGGCCAGCAGGCCAAACAACTTTTTCATAACGCATATCATCCTGTAGTTTAAACCGCAGCAAGATTACCACTATTTTCAGCAAATGCCGATCCTGCTGCGCTGTTATGCTCGGATAGTCAGTTTGGGTTCAGTTAGCCAATCCTTTAAGGGTTATTCTAGAACCGGTAACCCGCAGAGAACCAGAACTGTTGCTGCTGACCCACAAAACCAAGCACATCCTCATGATCTTTATCGAACAGATTTTCAGCTCGTAAAGCCAGTTTCCAGTTACTGGTCAGATCATAGTTTACGGTCAGATCAACCAGCGTGTATGCCGGAAGTTTTACTGTGCTGAAAGTGAGAAAGTTGGTATCCAGCTGGGTGCCCTGATAACTGGCTTTAACGTATAGCTCGACGGGAACCTGACTAAAGGTATAGTTTGCAGAAACGTGTCCTGAGTGTTTTGCCCGGCGTAATTCCGGTTGCAGCTCGCCGGTAAAATCGGGTTGCTGTGAGTTCAGGTAGCTATATGCCGCGGTCAGTTGCCACTGACTCCAGTTACCCGCTATCTCTAGTTCTCCGCCCTGGCGCTCACTGTCATCCTCAAGATTAATGGAACTGGTGAAATCCGCACTGTTGCTGATCTCGTCTTCCAGACGCGATTTGTACAGCGCCGCGCTCAACAGCCAGTGTTGCGATAACTGAATGTCGCCGCCGATTTCCACGCTGACAGAGTGCTCTGCCTGCAGGTCAGGATTACCGACAAAACTACCAGGGTAATATCCAAACAATTCTGTGAAAGTTGGATTTTTGATTGCTTTACCGACACTGACATACAATTTATGACCGCTGCCCGGTGAATAACTGATGCCGGTTTGATAACTCTCTGCGTTATCAAAGAAGTTATTATTGTCATGGCGATAACTGGCGGAAACAGACCAGTCTTCACTAAACAGGTGCAGCCAGTCTAACCCTATACTGTTAGCATCATTACTGCGTGACTGATTCGAAAAGCCTGCAGGATCCTGTTGTTCGAAATCTTCTTCTGTTCGCTCGGCCAACAGGCTCAGATGGCTGTTAGCCTGATATTTGTAGCTTCCCTGCCAGTAGAGCCGCAACTTCTCACTTTCATTCGCGTTGGTGTACGTACCATTGGCAAAGTTGAGGTTATCATTGTGATTGAGCTCCAGGCCTACATCCTGCTGCCACTCATTGTCTTCAGGATTATACAGCCAGTTAAGTTTGCCCTGATACTGTTCTATATCGGTATGATGGTCAGAGTCCTGCGGCAGCCCGGTAACGGCATAGTCTGTTTCATCGTATTCGCTGTTGGCACTGATATGTCTAAGGGTGAGATTAACTTTTGAGGCCGGAGTGATTTTCCAGCCCAGGCGGCCACTGAACTGCCTGTTCTTATAGCCATCCTCTTCACTACCCTGACGCGATACGTTTTGCCCGTCGCTGTCATAGTCGCTGGCATTCAGTGCATAGTTCAAATCGCCATGGTTACCACTGACACCGGCGGCCAGATTGGTGCTGTCAGCCTCCCCGACTGCGAGGCTGACCCGGCCCGATAACGGCTGATCTGCCTGTAAGGTTGTGATACTGATCACTCCCCCTACAGCACCGCTTCCCCAAAGTGCACTCTGGGGTCCGCGCAGAATTTCAATACGTGCAATGTTGTCCAGATGCAGGTGAGCGAAGTCCACGCCACCGTCACTGAGATCATTGATCTCTACACCATCTACCATTACCAGAACATGATTGGCTTCACTGCCGCGCATTCTCACCTGAGTGACTGAGCCTCGTGCGCCCGACCGACTCAGGCTGATACCAGCCTGACCACGCAACAGTTCGGTTACGTTAATGGCTCCTGATGCCTCTATCTGTTGACGATCTATGCTGGTCAGGGCGGAGCTGAGCTGAGTTTGATCTACGGGCAGTCTCGCGCCAATAACACTGATGGTTTCGATTTGTTGTGTTTGTGCCTGTGCCTGATGGCAGGAAAAAAGCACCATTGCGATGGCCACAGCGGGCCTGGAATAGGAGTAAGTCATAATAGTACATCCAGATTAGCACTCCACCCGAGTGCGATTTTGTCACGCCGAAACGTTTTGTTCGGCAACCTGATCAGGCCGGTATCCGGGCTGGCAAGGCTTATCTGAGTGAACAAATAAGGTGTTGCAGCGCCTTCCCATCATTGTCTGACAGTGGCGTTATGCTGCAGTCTCTTGCTTACCGTTGCGGGGGCAGCGTCTTGCGAACTTCCCGTTTAACTTTTGTATACCCATCTCTGCTGTGTAATAACCCAGAGAATTCGGTTTTATCACCAAAAGCACCATAATCGGCGGCAATTATAATTAAGTGCTATAAAAAAGATAGGTTTGAACAGGATTAATTATGCATTAGCAATGGCTTTTAATCCTTCAGCCTGCAGCTATGCTTTAGGTTGATGAAAAAATGAGGAAACAATCAATGACACAGTGCTACAGAAATTATATTCATGGCAAGTTTGTTGATAACACCACTGGTGAAACCTTTGAAGTGATAAATCCAGCCACAGGTGAGGTGGTATATGAGGTTCAGGTTGCCGATGAAACGGTGCAACAGGCTGCAATAGAAAGTGCCCGTAAGGGATTTGCTCAATGGTCGGCAATGATGCCTGTGGAGCGAAGCCGCATTCTGTATAAAGCTGTGGCACTTTTGCGTGAACAGAATGATGAACTGGCCAGGTTGGAATCGATCGATACCGGAAAACCGATACAGGAGACTATTGCTGTAGACATTGTTACCGGAGCCGATGCGATTGAATTTTTTGCCGGGCTGGCTGCCAGTATTGAGGGCAATCAGCAGGACCTGGGTGGCGACTTTTATTACACCCGACGTGAACCACTGGGGATTTGTGCCGGTATTGGTGCCTGGAATTATCCCATTCAGATTGCATGCTGGAAAGCGGCTCCTGCACTGGCCTGTGGGAATAGTATGATTTTCAAACCCTCAGAAGAAACGCCCATGGGGGCTATGCAACTGGCGCAAGTATTTACCCGGGCAGGCATGCCGGATGGGGTGTTTAATGTTGTGCATGGTGATGGCCGCGTTGGCGCCTGGCTGGCAGAGCATGAAGCCATTGCCAAAGTTTCATTTACCGGTGAAGTGGGCACAGGCAAAAAGGTGATGGCTGCAGCATCGAATACGCTCAAGGATGTGACGATGGAGCTTGGCGGTAAATCGCCGTTAATTGTTTTTCAGGATGCTGATATTGAAGAAGCCGTTTCTGCGGCCATGTTGGGAAATTTCTATTCACAGGGTGAAGTCTGCACCAACTGCACCAGGGTCTTTGTGCACGAGGCGGTGTTTGACGCTTTTATGCAACAGCTCTTAGAACGAACGCAGAACAATATTATTGCCGGTGACCCGTTGCATCCTGATACCAACCTTGGCGCGCTTATCTCCGCTAAACATCGTGATCTGGTGTTAGATTACATCGAACAAGGCAAACAGGAGGGAGCAACCCTGGCATATGGCGGAAGCGCTATTCAGCCCCATAGTGCCCCTGGTGGTTATTTCGTAGAACCGACCATTTTTACCGATTGCAGTGATGATATGACGATAGTGAAACAAGAGATCTTCGGCCCGGTGATGTCGGTGCTGCGTTTCAGTGATGAGCAGGAAGTTATTCAGCGGGCTAATAACACCAGTTATGGTCTTGCAGCCGGTTTAATGACCCGGGATGTGCGTCGCGCACACCGTGTTGTACATCAGCTACAGGCCGGAATTTGCTGGGTGAACAGTTATGGTGCTTCACCGGCCGAGATGCCGGTTGGTGGTTATAAACTGTCAGGAATTGGCCGGGAAAATGGCATCGAAACACTGAAACATTTCACCCAGCTTAAGGCGGTTTACTTGGGTATGAATAAGCTGGAGAGTCCTTTCTGATAAAGTGACAAAAAAGCCTCTTGGCAAGGGTAGACGATACCGTATACTTGCTACTGATGAGTTTCAGAGTTAAGAACAGGTATTCTCTGAGGAGAGGTTGTGGGGCGCAGTGACAATAAGCATGAAGACATTCTTTGTGCAGCGATAAGCGAGTTCGGTGAAAAAGGTATGATGGCCACTACCATGGAGTCAATAGCAGTCCAGGCAGGGGTATCCAAGCGCACGTTGTATAAACATTATCCCTGTAAGGAAAACCTGCTTGATGATGTGGTCAGTTTGCTGTTGAAACGTGTCGAACCACTTAAAAATATCACCTTTAACCCACACCAGCCCTTATTGGATCAACTGAGAACTATCGGGGAAAAAACCCTTCATCTGATCTGTGATGAGGATTATCTGCGCTTATCACGGATAATTATTATCGAATCCATGCGCTGCGAGAAAGCCGCCAAATTGCTTAATCAGAAATTCAGTGATTGTGAAAAGCAGTTGTACAACTGGTTTTCTCAGGCCTCAGAAGCCGGAGTGTTGGGGAACATAGAGCCCGGGCTGGCGGCAACCTTATTCTATGGTGCGATTAAAGAAGCTGCCTACTGGGATCAGGTTGCTCAATGGAAACCCATGCTTGATAAGGCTCAGGGGAAAGTACTTATCGATAGAATTTGTCAGTTTTTCATTGACGGGGTGCAGCAGTCTGAATAATCAATCTTCCGCACCGTTCAGAATTCCAGTTTGCGTATTTCTGAGCATAAGTAGATACGGGTGTTTCCATATACGAAAGGGTTTTTATCTTCCGTCATACAATAATAGCGTTCGAAATGCTCAAGCTTACTGCGACTGGAAGTCATATTCATGATGTAGTCGCGCTGATATTCATTGAGGTTGGCGATAGTCGGATTGATACGTTCCTGCAGTTCTGAAAGGGTTTTACGCTCACCCATCTCCGCCACATGGGATATCCACCCCGACAGCGAGTTTTGCATATCAACCAGTAAATACTGGGCAAAAGAAGAGCGCAGTATTATTAGCAACAATGCAATTTCCAGTAACAGTACAACGGTACGTTTCATCTGTCTCATTACCTCTTAAAACAGACTGAATTATACCCCACAGCTGTGGAACTGCCTATGGCTATTACTTATACAATTAGATAACCAAGTTTACTGGTCAATATTTGACCAGTTCAGGTTGAGGTGATACCAGGAGTTTTGATGCAGAACAAAGCAATGATATTGGGCTGATGTTATACTGCCATCCACGCTGGGTTATGATCTTCAGTGTTTTTTATGAGTGAAAATCCAAGAGTAGTCGACACTGTATAATAACGGTGATTGCGACGGGTATAGCAAAGAGATCTTTATGAACAATGAAATTCCTGTGAAAGATGTTACGCGGGTAAAGATCCATCAGCCTGAACAAGGCCGCCATGAGCAACAGGATCCCTCCAGAAAGCGGATATATGTGCGGGCGGTGCAGGGGCCTCTGGAAACCTTTCGTCGCTATTTCGGGTTTATTTTTGTAGGCTTATTCGCGCTGATTCCCTGGCTCAGGTATAACGGCCAGCAGGCCATCTTGCTGGATATCGCCGAGCAGCGTTTCAGCTTTTTCTCTCTGACTCTGTGGCCTCAGGACCTCACTTTGCTGGCCTGGATTTTTATTATCGCCGCCTTTGCGCTGTTTTTTGTGACCACCTTTGCCGGGCGCGTGTGGTGTGGATTTATGTGCCCCCAAACCACCTGGACCTATATGTTCGTGTGGCTGGAAGAAAAATTCGAAGGCGGGCGCCATCAGCGGATGAAATTGGATCAGCGCCCACTGGATTTCGACAAGTTCTGGCGCAAGGGTCTCAAACATTTAAGCTGGCTGATAATCGCTTTACTCACCTCGCTTACTTTTGTTGGCTACTTTACTCCCATTGGTGAGTTATTTATTGACTTCTTTGTCTTTGAAACTGGCTTCTGGGCAGCATTTTCTGTCTGGTTTTTTACATTCTGTACTTATGGCAATGCCGGGTGGATGCGTGAGATCATGTGTACGCATATCTGCCCCTATGCCAGATTCCAATCGGTAATGTTTGATAAAGATACCTTTACGGTGAGTTATGACCCCGAACGGGGGGAGCAACGAGGGCCCCGATCCCGCAAAACAGGCAGGGAGGAACTGAAAGCCAAAGGTCTGGGGGATTGTATCGACTGCCATCTGTGCGTACAGGTTTGCCCCACTGGTATCGATATTCGTAATGGCCTGCAATATGAGTGCATAAATTGTGGTGCCTGTGTAGATGCCTGTAATGGTGTGATGGATAAAATGGGGTATCCCTCGGGACTGATTCGCTACACAACAGAAACCCGCCTTGGCGGTGGAACCACCCATATAGTGCGGCCAAAGCTGGTGGGATACGCTGTGGTGCTGGCAGCCATGATCGGTTTTCTGGTATTTGAAATTCTCACCCGGGTACCCCTTCAGGTAGATATTATCCGCGATCGGAATCAGCTCTACAGGGAGACCAATGATGGTCTGGTTGAAAATGTCTACACCCTGAAAATACTCAACAAGTCGCAACAGCTGCAACGTTACAATATCTCTGTTGAAGGTCTGGAGGATCATCGTCTGATTGGTAATAACCAGGTACAGGTGCAGGGCGGTGAAGTCTATGTAGAACCAGTGAGTGTTGCCGTTGACCCATACAATCTGGAAAGCACAATGCAGGATATTACTATTGTGGTTGAAGGCGTTGATGATCAGGGGGAATCTATTGAGGTTCGCACTAAAACCCGGTTCCTGTATCGCTGATGGCGGATTTCAGTTATGCCAACCTTACCCCGGATCTGATTCTGGATGCCATCGAGAGTACCGGCATTCTGGTGGACTCAGGCCTGCTCGCCCTCAATAGTTATGAAAACCGGGTCTATCAGTTCAGCGATGACCATAAACGACGTATGGTGGTGAAATTTTACCGGCCGGCGCGCTGGAGCAATGAGCAAATACAGGAAGAGCATGATTTTGCTCTGGAACTCCAGGAACAGGAAATTCCGGTTGTAGCGCCTATGGTGCTGGCAGGGAATACCTTGCATCAGTACCAGGGGTATGCCTTTGCTTTGTTTCCTTCAGTGGGCGGCCGCCAGTTTGAAGTCGACAATCTGGATCAGCTTGAATGGATGGGGCGCTTTATTGGCCGTATCCATGGAGTGGCTGCAACCCGGCCTTTTGATTTTCGCCCTGACGTCAGTGTCGAAGCCTTTTTGTATCAGCCGCGTCAGGTGCTGCAAGACACGAGCCTGGTGCCGGAAGAACTCAGATTGCCACTGTTTACCGTAATGGACCAGGTGATCACGCAAACATCTGAACAATTTCACAATGGCACGTTTAAGCCCATTCGTTTACATGGAGACTGTCATCCCGGAAATATACTCTGGCGTGATGGCCCTACCTTTGTGGATCTGGATGATTGCCGAATGGGGCCGCCGGTTCAGGATTTGTGGATGATGCTTTGTGGAGACCGGCCACAAAGGTTGTTGCAGCTGGATACGCTGATTAGTGCGTATGAGGAATTCTGTGATTTTGATCATCGCCAGTTAGTTTTAATTGAACCGCTGAGGGCGATGCGGATGATTCACTACATGGCCTGGCTAAGCCGGCGCTGGGAAGATCCCGCATTTCCGCGAGCCTTTCCATGGTTCAGTACCGCCAAATATTGGGAACAACAGATTCTGTCGCTGAAAGAACAGCTTTCCGCGCTGCAGGAAGAACCGCTGACTTTGATGCCCTGATTTGCTTTCTGTCTGTCGCTCCCTTAGCATAAAATCAGATTCGGAGCAGTATCACACTTTCATGCAGTACTTCATCAATGGAGGGAGTCATGGCAGAGACAGCAGGTACAGACAACAATCTCGGGAGTGACAGCAGTGTGCCTCCCGGCAAGGCCGACAACGTACCGGAATGGCTGCAGCAACTACTCAGCAATACCGGTATAAGAGTCAATGGTCCCAACCCCTGGGATCCGCAAATTCATGATCCGCGATTTTATCGAAGAGTCCTTCAGGAAGGCTCCCTGGGGGCGGGTGAAAGCTATATGGATGGCTGGTGGGATTGTGCCAGACTGGATGAGTTTTTTACCCGCCTGATGAGTCGACATCTGGAGAAAGAGATCACCGGTAAATGGGTGGCGGTGAAGCACTGGATGATGGCCAGGCTGGTGAATCTGCAATCTGTCAGCCGTGCCTTTCAGGTGGGCGAGCAACATTATGATGTGGGTAACGATCTGTATCAGGCGATGCTTGACTCCACTATGTGTTATTCCTGCGGTTATTGGCATCAGGCAGAAGAATTGCACCAGGCACAGCGGGCAAAACTGGATTTAGCGTGCCGTAAGATGGAACTCCAGACTGGTGACAAGGTACTGGATATCGGCTGCGGATGGGGTAGCTTTGCCGAGTTTGCCGCCCGCGAATATCAGGCCAGTGTAACAGGTGTGACGATCTCCAAAGAGCAGCAAAAACTGGCCAGAGATCGTTGTGAGGGTTTGCCGGTGGACATTCGACTGCAGGACTATCGCAGCCTGCAGGGGAAGTTCGATAAGCTGGTTTCTATTGGCATGTTTGAGCATGTGGGGCAGAAAAATTATGATACCTATTTTCGAAAAGCCAGAGCCCTGATGGAGGATGAGGGAATATTTGTTCTGCACACCATTGGTAAAATGGAGTCTCAGCTAGGTACCGATCCCTGGATTCATAAATATATATTTCCCAATGGCGCTATCCCTTCTCTGACCCAGATCAGTGAGGCCTGTGAACCTTATTTTATTGTCGAAGATGTACATAACTTTGGCCAGGATTATGACCGCACGCTGATGAGCTGGCTGGAAAATTTCAGGGCTGCATGGCCGACATTAAAAAAGCAGTATAACGAACGCTTTTATCGTATGTGGACGTATTACCTTCAATGTTGCGCCGGCGGCTTCAGAAGCCGCAACCTGCAACTTTTTCAGTTAGTGCTGCGCAAGCCAGGCTCAGCTCTGAGCCGATATCATAGTCCCAGGTAGCCAGGCTTTGCTCTGTTCAGGCACACACAATGCGGGATGATCAGTTTTTTGTCTGAGCAATTTACATCAGCTGATAAGGATATTGCAGTGAAAATATTATGGATGGGCTTATTGTTATTGGCGGTTGTCGTTGTTTTCGCCGTCAGACTGTTGTGGCAAGGTGATATTGGCGAAACGCAAAAGACAGAGGAGATTTCATCGCACTCCACTGAAATTACAGCCAATTCATGGAAGACCGCTGGTAATGACTCTAAAGCTTCCTCACCAGTTAAACCTGACCTCAATTTCAGCACTGATATTGCAAACGAAAAAACGGAAGAACAAGGCAAGACCAATCATCTGCAAACTCATATAGAAAAGCTTAACAGTGCTGAAGAGGAGATCGTACTGGCAGGTGAAGAGACAATGGCGCTCTACTACCGGCAGGATATTAGTCCGTCAGAGAAATATCAGGCGCTGGCAGAATTTAAGGAGCTGCTGGAAACCTATGAACTGGATGCAAAGATGGGCCTGGTGGACAAGGCTTTTGGTTCTGAAGGTGAGCTTTATTCTTCGACATTCTTCCTTTTGCATGCCCGAATGCATTTGTTGAGCGAAACCATGGCTGATGATGAATCTGCCAGACGTCATATACGCCAGGCGTTGCAGTATTACAATAAGAATGCATCTGAAAGCGGCGGACCGGTACTAACTGCAGCAGATTTAAAGAAGATGATTGTTGCGCTCGACAAGAAGGTTTCCGCCAGAGCAGACTAAATCAACGATTAAGTCTGGCGTGACAATCCAGCCAGTGCGTTTTCACTGGGAAACTATTCAGTCCGCTCCATCAGCTCTCCCTGTACCTTCTCCTAAGGTTGGGTTTAAATAAGAACTTATATTCTTAACTACGCTGAATGCGGTAAAAAGCCGTATACAGAACCGGCACTACGCCTAAGGTTAACAGGGTGCCGATGCCCAGGCCGAATGCAATGGCGCTGGCCATGCCGTAAAACAGCGGATCCTTGCTGACAATCAATGGCATCAGACCCATTATTGTGGTGATAGTGGTCATGGTGATAGGCCTGACCCGCATTAAACAGGCATCAATCACCGCCTGGTAGTCAGATTTGCCGTCCCCTTTCTCCAGATTAATCCTGTCGATCAGGACGATGGCATTATTAATAATAATCCCTGCCAGACTATACAGCCCCAGAGATACCATAAAACCAAAGGGTGCCTGCATGACAAACAGACCAACAACGGCACCGATAAATGACAAAGGTATGGTGAGCACAATCACCATTGCAGGCCGGTAGGCATTAAATTGCGCTATCAGCAATACCAGAATTAATCCCAGCACCATGGGCATACTGGCACTAAGCGCCCGTTGAGCGGCGGCAGATTCAGTAATGGCACCGTCATATTCAACACTATGATTAACCGGCAGGTCGGCAGCGAGGGCCTGGATATCAGCGTCGATACGGCGTTGAAGATCTTCAGCAGACAGGTGAATATTGCGAGCCTCAACACTGACGGTCCTGAACATGTCTTCGCGGTGAATAATGGCGTATTGATTTACCGGTGCAAACTCCGCCACCTGAAATAATGGTACCGCCCGGCCGGTGCTGTGGGAATAGACATTGCGGGTGCGCAGGCGGTCAAGGTTTGACCGCTCTGCATCTTCAGCCCGAAGCATAATCGGAATGATTTCATCCTGTTCACGAAATTCGGTGATGGTGAGCCCGGAGAAATAGCCCTGAAGTGCATTAGCAATGTCTTGTGATGTGACCCCGGCGCGGCGCGCGCGATGCTGGTCAACCCGCACTTCCACTTTGGCAATGCGGTTTTCCCAGTCACTGCGGATATCCAGGGTGTCGGGGATCTGTTGCAACAAAGCCATAATTTGCTGTGCCTTGTTATAAATAACATCTTTGTCAGGTCCCTTTACCTGAATTTTTATGGTGCTGGAGTCAGAAGGGCCGAGGAACATTTTTTTCACTCGCGCTACCAGGTTAGGGAAATCCCGCTCCAACTCATTATTTAACTTAAGCGTCAGTGCCTGAAGGTCCTGACCTGGTTGGGTGTTGAGTACGATAAACCCTTTGTTTTCGGCAGGATCTTCCGGGTTGAGTGACAACACAAACCTGGGGCCACTAAACCCCACATAGCCGGAGTATGATTCAATCACATCATCGAACCTTTCCTGATCCAGCCAGGTGAATACTTCCTGCATCTGACGATTGGTGGCCCGCGCGGAGGTGCCGCTGGGCAGATCGATATTAATCAGTACCTGAGTACGATCAGAGTTGGGAAAAAACTGTTTGGGTAAGTGGCTTATAGCCATTATTGACAGTACAAACAGTAATGTCAGAGCGCCCATAAACAGACCTTTGTGCGCCAGTGCCCAGGTCAGAAAAGAGGCGTATTTATCATGTACTGCCCATTGCTTTTTGGGATTGTCGCTGTCTTGTTTTGCATCCACGCGAATAAAGAAAAAACAGAGTACTGGTGTGATGCACAGGGCCAGCACCCAACTGGTTAGCAGGGTAATCAGGATCACCAGCGAAATTGAACGGGTATACTCACCGGCAACATGATCCGCCAGCATCAACGGCAGAAAAAATAAAACTGTAGTGGCGGAAGAACTCAGCAGCGGCAATGCCAGCTCCCTGCCGCTCTGGCACATGGCTTTAAAGCGTTCCTGGCCTCCTTCCAGGCGGCGTTTAAAATCCTCCGCCAGCACAATGCCATTGTCTACCAGAAGCCCCAACGCGATGATCAGTGTGGCCAGACTCATCCTCTCCAGCTTGATGTCCACAAACTGCATTATCGTCAGGCTGGCCAGCATCACCATGGGTATGATGGTGCCGACAATCAGCCCGGTACGCACACCGAGAAACAGCACAACCACTACCAGTACAATAGCCAGTGTCTGTAATACGCTGATGGACACCCCATCCACGGTCTTTTGTACCTGTTCAGCCTGATAGGTGGCGATATCCAGTTGATACCCGACCGGAATCGTGGCTTCAATCTGGTTGATTTTGTCCGTCATCCTCGGCGCATATTCGAGAATGTTATAGCCGGGGAGCATGGCGATAGCGAAAAAGATGGCGGGCTTGCCATTAAAATACGCTGGTTTTTCTGGTGGGTCTTCAAATCCCCGTTTGATCTCGACGACATCTTTGAGGGCGATAAACTCACCACTACCGGGTATCGTAATATGGGTATCGGCGATTTCGCTGAGACTGTTGAAATTGCCGGAAGGCTCGATAATAAAGCTGCGGGTGCCAGTATCTACCTGGCCACCGGGACTGATAATATTCTGGTTCTGCAATTCACTGATCAGCGACTGAGGAGAAATGCCCAGTTGGGCAAGCCGCGCATTGGAAGCCTGCAGATAGATACGCTGCTCCTGTTGACCCAACAGATCTATTTTTTTTGTACCCTCAACACCGTAGAGGCTGTCACGGATATGCTTAGCCATCTCATGCATGGCTGCCATATCAAAACCATCAGACGTCAGAGCCAGGGTGATTACGGAAACGTCGCCAAACTCGTCATTCACGACCGGTGTGCGGGTGCCCTCCGGCAAATGACGTTGGGCCTCCAGAACCTTATTGCGTAAATCCTGCCAAATCGCATCCAGATTAAAGTAGCGATCATAGATTTTCACATGGATTATTGACAGTCCGGTTGAGGAAGAGGAAGTCAGCTTTTTCACTTCCGGAATTTTGCGAATTTCCTCTTCCAGCTTTTTGGTGATCAATTGTTCAACCCGCTCCGGCGCCATACCCGGATAAGCCGTGCTGACAATAGCTTCACGTATGGTAATGTTGGGGTCTTCCTGAGCCGGCATGGTGAAGTATGCGTAGACACCGTTAATCAGCAGTAAAGCCAGAAGCACAAACAGGGTTTTGCGGTAGGTAAAGGCCAGTTCGGTTAGATTCATATCTGACCTCAGTTAAACACTTGCACTTGCTGATCCAAAAGCGTAACGGGCTGGCCATCGCGCAGAAAGGCTACACCGGCAACTGCAATGATTTCTCCGGCCTCCAGTCCTGAGGAAATATACACTTCGTTGTTGAGCAGATTTTCGGTTTGTACCTGACGCTTACTGACCTGTTGTTTTTCTGCGTTATACACAAACACATGGGCTGTTTGTCCGTCCCCCGCGGCCACCGCCGCCACTGGCACTTTAATACTGGTTCCACGATGACCGCTACGGCCTGTTGCTTCAAAAGTGAAATCTACCTCAGCCGTCATGCCTGCTCTTAACCGGGAGGGTGCGTTTGTCAGCCTTACCACCACCGGAAACGCATTTGCCGCCTCTGCACGGGTGCCAATTTCGCTGACAATACCCTCAACCGTAAGGTTCTCGGCAGCGGGAAAATGCACGGGCACCTGCATATCCCGGTGAAGTTCCTGAATTATCGTTTCTGGCACCATGACTCTGGCTTCGAGGCCATGATTACCTTCAATCTCAAACACAGTCTGGCCAGCGGCAATCTGCATGGAGGGTTCAATTAATCGACGGGTAATGACACCGTCATAAGGTGATACCAGAACGCTGTCCTGAAGATTTTTACGGGCAATGTCCAGTTGCGCTTCTGCCACTGCTGCTGCGCTGCGAGCGGTCTCATAGGAACCTTTGGCATTATCAAACCCTGAGCGCGATACCACGCCCTGTTCAACCAGTTCGGCATAGCGACGATATTCGTTTTCTGTTTCGGTGAGGGTGGCTTGTGCTTGCGCCAGTGAAGCCTGAGCGGATTGCAGACCAAGAGTGAAATTACGTTGTTCCAGACTGGCCAGTTGCTGATCACGGCGTACAGATTCACCGAGCTTTACCGATACCGTGGCGACTTTGCCATTGACTTCAAAACTCAGATCAGTGGCTTCGACCGGGGCCAGGGTACCGGATAAGCGACGAATTTGTTCAAGCTGTACCGATTGCACCTGCATCCAGGCAATGGGGCGAATATTTTCCTGAGACGTCTTGATGGGTTCCTTACACGCAGACAATGCCAACAGGCTCACTATTATCATCAACGTGCGCATACTCAGTCCCTCTTTATGGTAATGGCTCTATCCTACAGATCCGATGAGTATCATAAAAGTCTTTAGTCTGTTTCTGCCGGCCTTTATTTGGGTAAGGCGAATAAACCTTTGTTATGATGCCAGACAGGAGAAAATGACTCAGTGACATCTGTTATGACAACATCTTACCCTATCGGCACACCGGGAAGAGCCTGGAGCGATAAAGAAAAAGCACAATGGCTGGCGGCGCAGCAGATAAAGCGTAGCTATAGTGATGACGTGGTCAGCCAACTCGACGCCTTGCCGGCGAATTTTGATGTGCAGCAATATGGGCAACTTGATTATGCTGAACAACGTTACCCGTTGTTTGGTATCAGAGGGCCAGGCTGGCAGGATGATCGTCCTGCCGCTTTGATTACCGGTGGTGTGCATGGCTATGAAACCAGCGGTGTGCAGGGGGCTCTGGGGTTTCTGAAGGACGTAGCGCAAGATTACAGTGAGCGGATGAATTTACTGATCGCGCCCTGCATCAGCCCCTGGGCTTATGAAACCATCAACCGCTGGAATCCAGAGACACTGGATCCTAACCGCAACTTCACAGCGTACAGTCCGGTGCCTGAGTCGGCATTGGTAATGGCCTGGGTGCAAAAACAAAGAACCGATATTCTTGTTCATATTGACTTACATGAGACAACGGATTCAGACAACGCGGAATTCAGGCCGGCGCTGGCTGCGCGAGACGGTGTGACCAATCATAACTGGAATATCCCCGATGGTTTTTATCTGGTGGGAGACAGTAATAAACAGGAACCTGACTTCCAGCAAGCGGTACTGGATTCTGTGAGTAAGGTGACGCATATTGCTGAGGCCGACAATGAGGGCAAGCTGATCGGCTCTCCTGTTGCGCGACGCGGTCTCATTTACTATCCGACGAAAGAATACGGGCTATGTATCGGCTTTACTGACGCCAGATATAAAACCACTACGGAGGTGTATCCGGACAGCCCGAGGGCAACACCACAGCAGTGTAATGAGGCGCAAATAGCGGCAGTGACAGGTGCGCTGGACTATATCCTTAAGCGACTACCCTGATAAGCCACAAAAGAAGCTTTTACCGCAGAGCCGCAGTTTAAAGATCCTGATTGCCATCAGGATGACGTGATTATTCTTGTAACTGAAAAAACAAAAAAGCCGCAGAAGAATTTCTTCTGCGGCTTTTGCGGTACGCTTGTGGGCGGCGATATTAATCGCTGCTTCTGGATGCCCGCTTACGTTCGTTTTCAGTCAAAAACCGTTTGCGTAACCGGATATGGTTAGGCGTGACTTCCACCAGTTCGTCATCGTCGATAAATTCGAGAGCCTGTTCCAGGGTCATTCTGATCGGTGGTGAGAGCGTCAGCGCTTCGTCAGTTCCGGCCGCCCGCACGTTAGTCAATTGCTTGCCTTTAAGGCAGTTTACGGTCAGATCGTTTGAGCGACTGTGAATACCGATAACCTGTCCTTCATAGACTTCTTCACCATGACCGGTAAACAGACGGCCACGTTCCTGCAGATTAAACAGCGCGTAGGCCAGTGCTTTGCCTTTACCGTTTGATATCAGTACGCCATTGTTACGCTGGCCGATGCGACCACCCACATGGGGTTGGTAACTGTCAAACGTATGATAAATCAGGCCGCTACCGGATGTCAGTGTCATAAAGTCGGTCTGGAAACCGATCAGGCCACGGCTGGGAACCATAAAGTCGATACGTACCCTGCCTTTACCATCGGGGTTCATATCGCGCATTTCTGCCTTACGCAGGCCAAGCTGTTCCATTATGGAGCCCTGATGCTCTTCTTCGATATCCACTGTCAGCATCTCGAAGGGCTCCAATAATTGCTCGCCCTCTTTTTTAAGAATAACCTCAGGGCGCGATACAGCCAGCTCGTATCCTTCGCGGCGCATATTCTCTATCAATACACCAAGGTGCAATTCACCACGGCCCGAAACCCGGAACTTATCCGGATCTATGGTCTCTTCGACACGCAGGGCGACGTTGTGCTTCAGCTCGGTTTGCAGGCGTTCAAGAATCTGTCTCGAGGTAACAAACTTGCCATCCTGACCCGCAAACGGTGAGGTATTAACCTGAAAGGTCATGGTCACCGTTGGCTCATCCACAGTCAGGGCCGGCAAAGCTTCAACGGCATCCACGGCACAGAGCGTATCAGAGATTTTCAGTTCACCCAGGCCGCTGAGGGCAATAATGTCACCGGCTGAGGCACTTTGTGCTTCGTAACGGTCCAGGCCCAGATAGCCAAATACCTTGCCAATTTTGCCATTGCGCTTGCTGCCATCAGCACCCACAATCGTTACCTGCTGGTTCACCTGAACCTGGCCTTGTTTCAGACGGCCAATACCAATAACGCCCAGATAGCTTGAATAATCTAACTGGGAAATCTGCATCTGCAGCGCGCCATCTGGATTGGCATCAGGCGGAGAGACTTTCTCAACAATGGCTTCAAACAGGGGAGTCATATCACCGCCCGTGGCGGTTTCGTCCATACTGGCCCAACCCTGTAATGCTGAAGCATAGACAACGGGGAAATCCAGTTGTTGATCGTTGGCACCCAGATTGTCAAACAGGTCAAAGACCTGATCCATTACCCAGTCAGGACGGGCTCCAGGGCGGTCAATTTTATTGATCACCAGAATCGGATTAAGACCGTGTGAAAAAGCTTTCTGGGTTACAAAGCGTGTCTGTGGCATGGGGCCATCTACGGCATCCACCAACAGCAACACAGAGTCGGCCATCGACAACACCCGTTCAACTTCGCCGCCGAAATCGGCATGTCCCGGAGTATCGAGAATATTAATCCGGTAGTCCTGCCAGTTTATCGCAGTGTTTTTAGCCAGAATGGTAATGCCGCGCTCTTTCTCCAGTGCGTTTGAGTCCATTACCCGTTCATCAGCATCTTTGCGGCTGTCCAGGGTACCAGACTGCTGAAGCAGTTTGTCTACCAGAGTGGTCTTGCCGTGATCGACGTGAGCAATAATGGCAACATTGCGTAAGTGATTGAGATCAAAATGTTTTGTATGGTCGTGCATTCATAGTTCCTGGCTTTGGGTGCCTTTTGGGGGGGCCTAAAAAATTCTTTGGCGTTCCGCATGGTTCACAGTGGGCGCGGATTATACGGAAACATGGATGGTATAGATAGTGCAAATATTGGCCTGATATTTTTACCTGCCCCCGATTTACTGGTCATCGTTTTATCCGCTGGCGATCTATAGTGCAGGTATACCATGGCGCTGGCCTGTCATGGATATGTTTGGGGCAGATATGCTGATCGGCTGGGCCGCTCATAGTCTGCTGGCGGATTGTTTAGTTTTTATTATAAAAAAGAAGCGGCGAAAATATGCGTCAGTTAATCGATGAGTAAGTTCAGACGACTGAATTGGTTATTGCACCAAATTGGAATTCGGCTACCTTTAGGTGCAACAGAAGCGGAATCGCAGCCCAAAATGGTGCAGTAATGCACTAATTCAGTGCGATGACAATTTGTAATGTGCCGTGGTTGCGGGGTCATGCACCGGCAGAGTGCGGCTTGCAGCCAGGCTAATATGGTTGGCACGATTATCGCTTCGTTAGGAGCAACGGTATAGAGTGAAATTATTCAGCCTTTAAATATTCAACCTGGAGGACATAATGTCAGTACAAAAGGCCCTGGATTTAATCCAAGAAAGCGAAGCAAAATTTGTAGATCTGCGGTTTACCGATACTAAAGGTAAAGAGCAGCACGTTTCTATTCCTTGTTCTCTCATTGATGAAGAGTTTTTCGAAGAAGGCAAGATGTTCGATGGTTCTTCCATCTCCGGCTGGAAAGGTATCAACGAATCGGACATGATTCTGATGCCCGACCCTGAATCAGCGGTACTGGACCCCTTTTCCGAGGAAACTCAGGTGAATATCCGCTGTGATATCGTCGAACCCACCACGATGCAGGGCTATGATCGTGACCCTCGTTCCGTGGCCAAACGTGCCGAAGAGTATCTCAAATCTACCGGTATCGGCGATACGGTACTGATTGGCCCCGAGCCAGAATTCTTTATGTTTGATGATGTGCGTTTCCACACAGATATGGCCGGTTCATTCTATGAAATCGATTCAATGGAAGCCAAGTGGAACTCAGGTGCAGATATTGATGGTGGTAACATGGGTCACCGTCCTGGCGTGAAAGGGGGGTATTTTCCCGTTCCACCTGTTGACTCAGCGCATGATATTCGTACCGCCATGTGCCTGGTAATGGAAGAAATGGGTTTGTATATTGAGGCGCATCACCACGAGGTTGCTACAGCGGGACAGAATGAAATTGCCTGCCGTTTTAATACCCTGGTAACTAAGGCTGATGAGATTCAGATCTACAAGTATGTCGTGCACAATGTGGCCGACGCCTATGGTAAGTCTGCTACCTTTATGCCGAAGCCGCTCGTAGGAGATAATGGTTCCGGTATGCATGTACACCAGTCGATCAGCAAAGACGGCAAGAACATCTTTGCGGGTGATAAATACGCAGGACTGTCTGAAGAGGCGCTTTACTACATTGGCGGTATCATCAAGCACGCCCGTGCTATCAATGCCTTTACCAATGCCTCAACCAACTCTTACAAGCGTTTGGTACCCGGTTTTGAAGCGCCTGTGATGCTGGCTTATTCAGCCCGTAACCGCAGTGCATCAATCCGTATTCCACACGTGAGCAGTGCCAAGGCTCGTCGTATTGAAGTGCGTTTCCCTGATCCTACTGCCAACCCTTATCTGGCCTTTACCGCAATGATGATGGCAGGTCTGGACGGTATTCGTAACAAGATCCACCCTGGCGATGCCATGGATAAGGATTTATACGATTTGCCTGCTGAAGAAGCCAAAGAGATTCCGACCGTCGCTTCCTCATTGGAGATGGCGCTGGATGCATTAGACGCCGACCGTGACTTCCTCCGGGAAGGTGGCGTTATGTCAGACGATATGATTGACGCTTACATTGGTCTTAAACGTGACGAAGTTGAAAAACTGGCGATGTCCACTCATCCGGTTGAGTTCGATATGTATTACAGCGTTTAAATGCTGAACCAATAAAAAAAGCGCCTTCTGGCGCTTTTTTTATGTCCTCGGTCCGATAAATCGGTGCAATGTTAAATGGTTAAAACTGAAAAAGTAGGGCAGCGGTCAGTGTCCTTCCGACATGGGAATTAACCGACATACCTTTGGGTTGCAGCAGACTGGTAAAAAACAGCGTAAACTGAGTCTGGAATGGTTATGGAAACTGACTAAGGAGGCGCAATGCGTTATTTCTGGTTAATGCTGTTGCTGATGACTACTGCGCAGGCAGACACGCTGTATAAAGTTATCAAAGCCGACGGTACAGTGATGTACACGGACCAGCCTGTGGCGGGTGCCGAGCCTGTCGAGCTGCCAAGAGTCAATACCGCTGAGTCGCTGGCTGCGAAGAATGCTGCTGCGTCACGCAATAAGAGTGATCGACCCGAAGTACAGTATCAGTTGTCCATTCTTTACCCTAAATCACAGCAAACCCTGCGCGATAACCAGGGCAAGGTGACTGTGGTTGCACAAATGCAACCTCAGACAACAGGTGCCGGTGCCTTTGAATTATTGATGGACGGTAAGTCATTGGCGACGAGCCCTTCCCCACGTTTTGAGCTTACGGAGGTAAACCGTGGGGCTCATACTATCGAAGTGCGCTATGTAAACAATTCAGGCAAGGTACTTGCATCATCTTCCCCAACAGAGTTTTTCCTGCATCAGGCCTCAGTACTGAACAGGCCCCAATAGCCGCTGCATTGCCCTAAAGGGCCTGGCAGAAATACTGAGACTGACAAGGCAAATTTCAATTGCACTATTTTGGTGCGTTGCTATCTTTGCAGGCAGTGTCAATACATAAGGGGATGCGGTGACAACCTGGTCAGCACAAAATCTGGTAAGTAATTTGTCGGTGGGGATACTGGTTGTAGATGAATCTCTTGCGGTTTGTTTTGCAAATGCTGCCGCTGAATCTTTTTTTGAGCAGAGTTGTAATCAGTTGCAGGGCCAGGCTCTGAGTAAAATTTTTCTCTATTCGAGTCTGGATACGGCGCGTTTGCATAAAGCAATTCGCTATCGCGACAGCTTTTCAGATGGCGAGGTGCAACTGACCTTTGCCGACGGTCGCCACACGCTGGCAGAAATCACAGTTTCCAGTCTCGAAAAAGAAAACAACAGCTATTTGCTGCTGGAAATTAAACAGATCGATAACCTTAAACGCATCAGTCAGGAAAATCAGCAGTGGGCGCAACAGCAGGCAGCCCGTGATCTGGTGCGTGGTCTGGCCCACGAAATCAAGAACCCGCTCGGCGGTCTGCGCGGTGCTGCACAATTGTTAGAAAAAGAACTTGCCGATCTGGAGTTACAGGAATACACCGGATTGATCATTGAGCAAGCCGACAGGCTCCGAAATCTGGTTGATCGGTTGCTGGGCCCTAATCATCCACCGCGATTCAAATGGCACAACCTTCATCAGCTACTGGAAAAGATTCGAACCTTGCTGAGTCTGGATGATATTGCTGAAATTGAACTGTACAGGGATTATGACCCGAGCATCCCCGAGGTTTGGGTAGACGACGAAAAAATCCAGCAAGCGGTACTGAATATTGCCCGTAATGCGGTGCAAGCCCTGAAAGGCAAGGGGAGAATCGATTTTATCACCCGTATCGAGCGTCAGGTGACGATTCACGGGACTCGGTACCCGTTGTGTGCCCGTATTCGTATTATTGATAATGGCCCCGGTATTCCGGAGCAACTCAAAGACACGTTGTTTTATCCGATGACCACGGGTAATCAGGATGGTACAGGACTGGGGCTGTCTATCGCTCAGACACTGATCGACCACCACCGGGGCAAGATTGAAGTGGATAGCTGGCCGGGCCACACTGAATTTACCATTTACCTGCCAATAGATAAGAAGGAGCCAAAGTGATGAGTGCTGCACCGGTTTGGATAGTGGACGATGACAGCTCGATTCGCTGGGTATTACAAAAAGCGTTGAAAAGTGCCGATATTGAGTGTTTCAGCTTTGAAAATCCACAGGATTTACTGTTGCAGTTGAATGCAGAACAACCCCCGCAGGTGATTGTATCCGATATTCGCATGCCGCAGATGGATGGCATGGAGCTTTTGGAGGAGGTGCATAAGCAGTATGCCAATATGCCTGTGATAATCATGACCGCGCACTCCGATCTCGACAGTGCGGTAAATGCCTATCAAAGTGGCGCCTTTGAATACCTGCCCAAGCCGTTTGATATTGACGATGCGGTAAGTCTGGTGAAACGGGCGTTGTCACATGCGCGAGAACAACTCAAACAACAGACACATCAGGAACCGGCTATCGTCACTGAAATTATCGGTGAAGCCCCGGCCATGCAAGAGGTGTTTCGGGCCATCGGCAGGCTGTCACGCTCCAGTATCAGTGTGCTTATCAATGGTGAGTCTGGTACCGGTAAAGAATTGGTGGCACAGGCGCTGCACCGGCATAGTCCGCGTTCCAAAGAGCCCTTTATCGCGCTGAATATGGCTGCAATCCCCACTGATTTGATCGAGTCTGAACTTTTTGGTCATGAGAAAGGCGCCTTTACCGGTGCTCAGACTACCCGTCAGGGGCGTTTTGAACAGGCTAACGGAGGAACCCTGTTTCTGGATGAGATCGGGGATATGCCATTGGATGTGCAAACCCGCTTATTGCGGGTGCTGGCCGATGGGCAATTCTACCGGGTTGGTGGACATAATCCGGTAACGGTGGACGTGCGTATTATTGCGGCGACCCACCAGAACCTCGAACAACGTGTGGCTCAGGGTAAATTCCGTGAAGACTTGTTTCATCGACTGAATGTTATCCGTATCCATATTCCGCGCTTATCAGAGCGTCGGGAAGATATTCCGCTGTTGGCGGGGCACTTTCTGATCAAGGCGGCAAAGGAGCTTGAAGTGGAAACCAAGATGATGGGCAAGGAAACCCGGCAGATCCTCAGCAAGCTGCCCTGGCCTGGTAATGTGAGGCAACTGGAGAATCTCTGCCGCTGGTTAACTGTGATGGCCAGTGGACAGGAAATCATCCCGGCTGATTTACCCCCCGAGCTTTACGAGCAACCCCTGACCAGGGAAGAGGAGCAACAAGGCCGTAACTGGCAAACCTTACTCAGCCATTGGGCGGATAAGCAATTGCAGGCTGGTGAACAGGACATCCTCAACGAAGCCCAACGTCTGATGGAAAAAATTATGCTTGAGCGGGCTCTGCATTATACCCATGGCCATAAGCAGGAGGCGGCAAGAAAGCTGGGCTGGGGCCGCAATACGCTGACCCGCAAACTAAAAGAACTGGATGTGCAATAGTCAGGATATGGTATAGGGTTATCATAATGTCGCGATAGAGGGCACTTATGAGCCGTTATCTGTTAGGTATTGATCATGGCACAACCAGTTCGAGAGCCATATTGCTAAGCCCGCAGGGAGAGATAGTGGATATGGTGCAGCAGGAATTCCCTCAGCACTATCCCCACGCTGGTTGGGTCGAGCACCAACCTGATGATCTCTGGCAAAGTGTTCGGTATTGCTGCACCACCCTGTTATCCCGTAATCAACTCAGCGGTGAAGATATTATTGCCCTGGGCATAGGTAATCAGCGTGAGACTACGCTTATCTGGGACAAGGATACCGGGGAGCCGATATACAATGCCATTGTCTGGCAGGACAGACGCACAGCCGCCTATTGCCAGAAACTGGCAGCGGAAGATCCGCAACTCGCAGCCCGGCTTCAGAGCAAAACAGGATTATTGCTGGATCCCTATTTCTGCGCCAGCAAGATCTACTGGATCCTCAATAATGTGCAAGGCGCAAAAGTGCAGGCCATGCAGGGCAAGCTGTTGTTTGGCACCGTGGAAACCTATCTCTTGTGGAAGCTGACCGGTGGCAAATACCACTGCACCGATGCCACCAACGCTTCGCGCACGCTTTTATTTAATATTCACACCCAGCAATGGGATGAAGAATTATTAGTCTTGTTTGATATTCCGCCCGCTATGCTACCCGGTGTTTGCGACAATGCGGCCGAATTCGGTCATACGCAGCACGAATTACTGGGCGGGCCAGTACCGATTCTGGCTATGGCAGGCGACCAGCAGGCTGGGCTGATTGGCCAGTGCTGTTTTGAGCCTGGCATGGCTAAAAGTACCTATGGCACCGGGTGTTTTCTTATGCTGAATACGGGTAAGCAGGCACTGCTATCTCAGCATCGTCTGCTGACAACCGTTGGCTATCGTTTACAAGGTGAGGTCACCTATGCCCTTGAGGGTAGTATTTTTATGGCCGGGGCCACGATTCAATGGTTGCGTGACGGTCTGAATCTGATCCAGCAGGCCGGCGAATCGGAAGCCCTGGCTAAAGAGGTGGGGATCGATCACGGCGTACTCCTGGTGCCGGCGTTTACGGGTCTTGGCGCCCCTTATTGGGATCCCGATGCCAGAGGTGCCATTCTCGGGCTGACCAGAGATACCGGGATCAGGGAAATTGTCAGCGCCGGTTTGCAGGCCGTGTGTTACCAGAGTAAGGATTTACAGAAATCGATGCAGGCAGATGGGGTGCGGCCAACTGACTGGCGGGTGGATGGCGGCATGGTGGCCAATGACTGGCTGATGCAGTTTCTCGCCGATATGCTCGGTGCCAATGTCAGGCGCAGCAGCATCGCCGAAACCACTGCCCTTGGTGTGGCGTATCTGGCAGGTTTGCAGGCAGGAGTGTTTCAGTCACTCGAACATATTGCAGCACTCTGGCAGCAGGACAAGCTGTTTACTCCGAAAATGGCCAAAGCCCAGCGTGACAGGCTTTACGCCAACTGGCAGCAAGGGGTTAAACGTATTCAGACCCGAAATCCGGACGCCCTCTGACAAACTGAATCAGACCCGGGCATAAACACAGCCCGCACCGAGTTCAGATATAGAAATCAAATTGTTGCATCAGGCCTAACTGGTTGCCCTGGTAGATAAAGGCGCCGCTGCGGCGCAGTCGGGCCTGGTTTTCTCCTTCCGGAGCAATATCGGCCCGGGTGTCGGCACCCTGTAGCAACAAGCCATCAACCTTGAGATCTGTAAGGGAAAAAAGCTGTTTACCCGCGCCTGGCTGCCACCAGTATAGCTGGTCAAAGGCTTTATCATTACTGTTTAGCCAGCCGTCGCTATTGCTGTCCATTGCGCTGATATCAGCCCAGGCATCACCGCTGTGGGCACCGATAAGTTCTTTCGAACTGTCCATTTCTCCGTTTCTATTCACATCCCTGACCAGATAACCGGCGTCACCTTCGGGTGTGGGCAGGCGGTCTGTATTGCCATCACTGTCGAGATCGAAGGGGGTATCGCCGTTAAAGCTTACCGCCTGCCAGTCGAAATTCAGTACCAGTGGATCTTTCAACTGCTGTGCTGTCATCACGCTGAGGCTGTCGGTTATATTCAGTTGCTCCCAGTCCAGTGAGGCAGAAAAAGCGCTGTTCTGGCCATCTACACCCTGAACCTGCAGATCAAACTGCAACTGATAGGCCTGATAATCCAGCGTCTGCTCGCGGACTAACAATCTGGTTTCAGCTTCAACCTGCGCGGTCTGTTGTGCTGATTCAGACTGGTTATTCTTATTTCTTAACTGGCTGGGGTCGTACCATTCCAGTTCACGGCCTGACATCAGTTCAATCAGGCGCTTCTTGAGAGTCTGGCGGTAATCCTGATCACTCTCGGGCTCTTCATCGCTGTTGAGCTTTTCAGCTTTGCTTATCTGAATGCTACGTTGCGGTTGCATCTCAGATTCAGGAACGGCCCCCTGTCTGCCTATGACCTCGCGCTCGCGGTGAAACATTCGTTGTTGAGTCAGCCCGAAGCTGGCCTGATATGATTCAATCTGCATAATCCTCACTCCTCTATTGACTATCGGCTTGAGGTGATGGCTTTTTATACTGCGGGGTAGGATTTAATCCGGGTTGATGATCGAGGCAGGGAAATACTGCCCGGCAAGAAGGTTTCCGGGCAGTGACTGTTGCTTACCAGCTATAACGCAGGCTGACTTGCAGGTTACGCTCCGGGCCCCAGAAGCCCTGATTGTAGAAGTCGATGCTGGAGTAGTACTTTTTATCCAGCGCATTGTTGAGGTTGATCTGTGCCTGCAACTGGTCGTTGATGTCATAGCTGGCCATCAGGTTTACCAGAGTGTAGGCATCCTGGCGGGCGCTTTCGCCGTTGGGACCCACACCCGGATTGACCATTTCACTCTGCCAGTTAATATTGGCACCCATTTTAACCTGGTCACTAATCCGGTACAGACCGCTTAGCCTGACCATGTCTTCAGGAAGGTAGGTCTTGAAGGGGCTGCCATCGGCCTGCTCAGATTCGCTGTGGGTAAAGCTGAAGTATAAATCTAACTGGTCACTGGGATTACCGTTCACTTCCAGCTCATAGCCCTGATTCTGAGCACCTTTGACGGCAACAGACGGGAAGCTGCCATCGGGCAGAGGCTCAGTGAAGTTTGGATCGAGTACGGCCACATTGTCTTTCTCCACCTTAAACAAGGAAAAGCTGGCGGTCAGCGCCTGATCGAAGAAATCCCCTTTGACGCCGATTTCAGCATTGCTGCCCTCAACGGGGTCCAGTCGCCGGTTATCAGCGTCTTTGGCATCCTGGGGCTGAAAAATTTCCGTATAACTGATGTAAGCAGATATTACCTCAGAAAAATCAAATACCAGGCCAGCGTAGGGAGTGGTGACGCTGTCATGCTTGTAGTCACCGGTATCGCCCTCTACTTTATAGTCGCTAAGGCGGCTTCCGAGGATCAGGTTAACCTGATCATGCAGATTAAACTGTGCGGCGAGATAGGCGCCTTGCTGAGTGATGGTCTCTGAACCGGAACTCGCAGGTTCCTGACCAAAAGGCGGTTTGGATACGCTGCCGTCCCACTCCAGGAAATTGCCCACAGGTACGGCTTCCAGAGGGCGAAATGAATCAGAAGTAATATCCTGCTGTGAATAAAGCAAGCCGGCGGTCAGGTTATGTTCACGGCCCAGCAGGGAAAAAGGACCCGATGCCATAAGGCGCAGTGCATCCTGTTCGCGCTTAGACTGATAGATCAGCGGGCTGGTGCCCATTCCGAGGCCGGTTTCTTTGTCCGGTAAGCCATACAGATACAATAGATGGCCATCCATTTCACCCTCGCGGCGTTCCAGTTCTGCATGAATATCCCAGCCATTGTCAAAAGCATGTTCGATGGACGCAAAGGCGTTAGTGCCATCGCGCTCCCACTTTGTCCACTGGGCTGCGGTGGTAGTGGAAACCGGCAAATCGTCAGCCGGGCTGCCGTCGGCATAAAACAACGGCAGGGCACCCCAGGTCGAACCTTTGGGATTACGACGGCTGTGATCCAGCCCCACGGTCAGACGGGTCTGGGCACTTAGATCTGCGGTGATCACACCGTAAAGCTGGAGATCGTCTTTTTCCGCCAGATCCACGTAACTGTCACCCTGTTCATAGGCGCCGGCAACACGGGCATTCACCGCTCCGTCTTCAGACAGTGCCAGAGAGTGATCCAGTTCCAGACGGCGCTGGTTCCATGATCCGACACGGGCATTGATGTATCCGCCACCTTCGGCTTTTGGGCGTTTGCGGATCAGGTTGATCGCAGCAGAGGGTTCGCCTGCTCCGGTGAGTAAGCCGGTTGCTCCTCGCACCACTTCAACACGCTCGAAAATGATGGTGTCGGTGACGGCATCATTGAAGAAGCTGTTGTAGTTAACCGGTACGCCATCGAACTGGAAATTGGTGATGTCATTACCCCGGGCGCGGAAAAAATAGCGGTCGGTTTCTGCCCGCTGCGCCTGCAGCCCCGGTGCAAAAGTCATAATGTCGGCAATACTCTCTAGCGCGAAACTGTCGATAAACTCACTGCCGATGATGGACACGGACTGAGGAGTCTTGCGCAGGGTCAGAGGCAAGCCGGTGGCGGTACTGGCTTTATCCAGACGGCTGCCCTGCACTTCAAGGCGTTCGATTTGCTGCTGCTCCTGAGCAACTGCCGGTAAAAAACAACTGGACCAAACTATTGTCAACGACAAGACCGTGCTAAGGCGTGAACGAATGAAAGGGGGCTTTGTGCTTAAGACCATGATGACTCCTGCTAATCGAATTAAGGAGCCGGAGTATAAATGAAAACTATTCTCGTTAACAGTTATTGATAATGGTTCTTATTCCTTTTATCATCCATTGATTGGTCTTCTCTATCAGGGCTCTGTTTAATGCGGCAACGATTCTGGTTCAGGCTACATGGTTGGTTTTCCCTGCCCATCTGGCTGATATTTTGTTTTGTCTGTATCACCGGCACTATTGCCGTGTTCAGCCATGAGCTGACCTGGCTGACCAACCCTGATGCCCGTGCCAACAATCCGGATAATCTGCCGGCCAAACCGGTTGCAGAGCTTGTTGAGCGAGTCGAGCAAGCTTACCCCAGCGCGGATGTGGGAACGGTGATCACCTTTGAGCCTTATCTGGTCAATGCCATAGTATTTACCGACGCCGATAAACCCTTTGCCATCGCCTATGTGAACCAGTACTCCGGTGAAATTCAGCAAATCAATCAGGGCATCACCTTTATCAACTTTATGCGCTCGCTACACGGTTGGTTACTGTTCCCCTGGCAAAGTGGCTACAGTGTGGGCTATTACCTGGTATCGGCAATGAGCATTGTGATGCTCGGAGCACTGGTAACCGGCCTGATTATTTACAAACGGTTCTGGCGCTCTTTTACCCGGCCCAAAGTGCGGGTTAATCAGGGGCGCAAAACCCTGCTTACCGACTTACACCGGCTGGCAGGTGTCTGGTCTATCTGGTTTCTGATGCTGATGAGCCTCACCGGTTTATGGTATCTGGTTCAGCAGATTTTCTGGCATGCAGATATTGATATTGAACCCCATACTCCCCTGGTGGAAGCAAGACAATTGCCGCAAGCGGGTCAGCAGGCCCCGGCTATGATTAGTTTTTCCGAAGCCATGGATATTGCCCATAAACACTATCCTGATTTTAACGGTGCCTACCTGATGATGCCGGAGCATAACCGTGACATGTATAAACTGATGGGCGGTGGTGACCACATTTTTTATGATCAGTATTCTTATCGTCTGGCGATTAATCCCTGGACAGGTGAACTTGAAGAGGCCATTGAACCGGCTAATATGACGGCGCTGCAAACTATTCAGCATATTGCCGATCCCTTGCATTACGGCACCATAGGTGGCATCTGGACGAAAGTGATCTGGTTTATATTTGGATTGATCCTCTCTGGCATGTCGATTACCGGCTTTATGATTTGGGGAAGTCGCACCGTACGCGCCGCCCGACAACGGCGCAGTCCGGCAGAGCAACAAGGTACGCTTGCTGAGGGAGCTCACTGATGGCAAGACGAAAGGATACTTTCTGGCACAGATACAAATATAAACTTAATGGATTGGTGCTGATCCTGCCTTTCTGGTTTTTGTATCAGCAACTCACGCCCACTTTCCCTGCTGTCTGGGGCAGTCAGAAAGCCGGCCCCTACGAGATAACGGTAGTGCCTTCTGATATGGAGCCACCCTATGCTCATCATGGCGACTACGTGAAAGATTTCACCTTAACTTTTGCCGCCGGAAAAATCAGCAGTATTCGCCAGGGGTATGTCAGCATCGGCCCGCAACCAATGCCGCTGGTTAAGCTGCAACAGGGCGAAACCGGAATACTGCACGGCAATCGTCATTCTCAGCATGTGCATGCCATCGCGCCTGAGCATATCGCCCGGGGTGACAGACTGTGGCTGAGAATACAGGACTGGCAGGGAGAGGAACATGTCGTCAGCTGGCCAATGCCGCACGTGTTGGTTAGTAAACGCTGAACCTGAATCAGAGATGAATTGCTGAATCACCAGTGATAGCCTGTTAGCTGAGGCTTGGATTGTTTGGCAGTGTAAAAATGTGCGGCAGACTCAATGTAATCGACGACCCGGGTGTAAGAGATCTCTGTGATCAGCTCGGCATTTCCCTGTGGCCTGAACAGGGGCAAATCTTCAGTCGTTTTATTCGGGCTGCTCAGCCCGTTTCTCTGATACGACAGCTTCAGGGTAAACGCTGCATGCAAAATGCCATCTGGTGGTTGTTACTGGAGCCGACCATCGAGGGGTTTAAGCCTTCCCGCTTTGCCAGCTTTAATACCCGTTACGATAAACTGGATGTTCCCCGTAGCGCCGGATTTCACGCATACCGCCACAGCCGCTGTATCATTCCGGTAAAAGGCTTTGGTGAAACCGAATACCAGAACGGCAAGCCTGTTCACTACCATGATCTTGAAGCCGAGGCGGGCCAGGCGCTTGCCCTGGGTGGGCTATGCCGTGAATGGCATCATCACTCAACCGGCCAACATATGCTTTCCTGTTCCGTCATTACGCTAACGTCACATCCAAAACTGGTGAATATTCATGGTAAATCGATGCCACTGATTCTGCCGCAGCAGGACGACACGCTGTCACTTTGGCTGGATGAAAGTATTACCAACACTGAGATTTTTAATGACTTGCTCGCTCCGAAAATTCCGGCAAATCTCATCGCTACCCCAATTGATAAGCCCGCTTCCCATCAGCCCGTGGCGGGTCCATTTGTGATTGAGGCGGACTGAATACGCAAGCTGTCTCATATGACGATATGGCTGTTACCCAGGTTGCGCTCATACCAGGCTGCCATGGCTTTGGGATCTTTGGCACGGAAAAAGAGCCCGCCAATGCCGGTTAATGTCAGTCAGTTAAGGATATTCAACGGCATAGATTGAGGTTTTAAGAGACATTGACCTCCCTGTCTTTCATGTCTCTCGTCCCTTCGAGCCAGTTACCTTTGTAAGGACACAAAGGTAACCGAAAAGTCCCTCGCTCAGGACAGCTTCTGATTCCGTTTCCGAAACAGGCTTACTGGTCGCACCGGCCTTAGGTAACATCCATGTAAGGGTGGCGGCCTCTGGCGAACGTCCCTGTTCGTCAGTGCGGTAAGCCTGCTTCTGCAACGGGAAGCTGTATTCGCGGTATATACCCCCTAAAAACGCCACGTCCGGACAGGGCGACGTGTAAAAGGCGGATAATTTTCACAGGATGAAAATTAAGCGGAGACTGAACTTCGGACGTGAATCTCCGCGACCGGCTTTCGCCATGGAAGGACTTTGTGTGGCGTTAGGGGCGTGCTTTCTTTTGGTTACTTTTCTTTGCACGAGCAAAGACAATTTGGTCGGGAACCAAATTGGACAGCTTTAGCTGGCCTGAAAGGCATTGGGCAGGGATGCCCAATGCAAAAGTCACTGGCACACCAGGGATGGTGTGTCATACCTGCAGGGACAGCCAAACTATCTAGTTTGCTGGAAGGTATGAAAAGGTATAAAAATGCCAGTCAGCTTAACTGACTGGCATTTCGCCAATGCCGGTGACTTTTTGCATGGTCGTTTCCTTATACAGATTGCAGACACTCACTATATGTACACAATACACAAAGTACCAATATTTGCACTTTGACCAACCACACTAACAGTGCATCAGGTCGGTTACTGGTGAAGCATACCGACCTGACCTTTACGAAGGCGTTAACCCTGTTTCTGGTATAGCTCCAGTTCGTCTATCTCAATATATTTACCATCACCGAAATTGTTGAGAATCTGCAGGCGTAGATATTTTGCTTCAACAGCGGAATTAAAATTACCGGTTTGATCGGCAATGTTCGACAGCCGGAATGACTCGTGATCGACAAAGTTCTCGCCATCATTGGAAACCTGTACCACCACATCCCGTGGCCCCCGGCCCAATTGAGAGGCTTTTTCGTTGAGTGTGATACGCATGCCGGAAATTTTTGCTTTCTGACCAAAGTTCACCTGGATCCAGGCGTCCATACCCTGTTCCACTGGCAGCAACCACAAACCGCGGTTGATCTTCTCTCCGGCATCTTCATTGACTTTGCCAGACCAGGTATGGCCATCGAACGCGGCAGCCGGAACATCGTCGCGGTAGTAACCGCTGGCGGTATAGCTGGCCTGTGTAAGTCCATTACTGCCAATCATGGCGATATTGCCGTACACACCGGTTTCAATCAGTTTGTCACCTTCTCCGCCAATAGGATCGGAGCCATCACCATAGCCATCGGCGGCGGTCGCCGCCACATACTCTACTTCACACCTGGCACTATTATCCGGTACATAGCCGACACGGATTTTCTGGTTTGTATTTCTTGCCAGCATCAGAAAGTCGAGCCAGTTCTGCCCTACCGGCGAGCCGGACTGAAATATCAGCGGCCAGCTTCCTTCCTGACACAGCAATATATTGTCGTCATCCTGGTTTACCCCTACCAAAACACTGCCGGTTTTAGTGATCATCAGGTCGGTCACTTTACCGGCATATTCCTGAACAGATTCCTCCGCCACAGACCCGGCAAAGGGGGTCAGTAAAGCCATTGTTGCCGCAATCTTCTTCATTTTTGCTCCAAATTCCAGTACAGATTCCACTACCTGCTCCTATGCGCAACAGATGTAGCAATTTATGTGCCTGAAAAAGAAGACAAAAATATGGCGCTAAGTTATTTCAGGAGGGATTCCGTTCACTCAGCCCAGCCATCAATCGCTTTAACCATTGGTTTATCTTTGCCGGGTCTGTGGGGCTGTTTTGTGTGTTGTGGCTTTCAGGCTCAGCCGGAAGCGGCGAGAAATCAGTCAGTGATGGCAAACTTGTGGGCTGTTTACCAATGAAATCCCCGAGGTGCGGATCAAACTGATAGTCCCTGGCCCAGTCTGTGGCATTCTCAATAACCCGGGCCACTGCATCGACAATAAACCGGGCTTCGTCATCTGTATTGATCGGATGTAGTGAGATCCTGACCCAACCTGGCTTTTCTGTCAGATCACCCTGATCGATTTTACCGGTAATGTCGGCAGACTGTTGCTTGTCTACATTCAGCAGAATATGGCCGTAGGTTCCGGCACAACTGCACCCACCGCGAACCTGGATGCCGAATTTGTCATTCAGAAGCCTGACAATCAGGTTGTAATGCAGGCCGGGTGCATAAAAGGACACGATACAAAGCCTGTCTCTGATTTTTTCCTCCAGCAGATAAACGCCGGGAATGGCAGATAAGCCACGCATCAGTATTCTGGTAAGCTGAGCTTCTCTTTGTATCATCTGTGATGTGCCCAGGGCTTCTTTTAACTGAATTGCCAGCGCCACTTTAATCACCTGCAGAAAACCCGGAGTGCCACCATCCTCTCTGATTTCAATATCGTTGTAAAAACCCTGTTGCCCCCAGGGGTTAGTCCAGGTAACAGTGCCGCCGCCTGGCTGGTCAGGGTAGGTACTGGCATAGAGTTGTTTATCAAATACCAGCACGCCGCTACTGCCGGGGCCCCCCAGGAATTTATGCGGAGAGAAGAAGACAGCGTCCAGCTTTTCTTCCGGATCCTCGGGGTGCATGTCGATGTCAACATAGGGCGCGGAACAGGCAAAATCTACCAGGCAAATCCCGCCATGACGGTGCATGATTTTTGCCAATGTATGGTATGAGGTTTTGATTCCGGTCACATTGCTGCAGGCGGTAAAGGAGCCGATTTTTAACGGCCGATCGCGATACTGGCGTAACAGTGCAGCAAGATGTGTTTCGCTGGGCTTACCATCGGCACCCCGGTTCACAATTTCTACGGTAACCTGACAGGTATTCCAGGTGGTTTGATTGGAGTGGTGCTCCATATGTGTAACAAATACCACAGGTTTTTGCTCTTCGCTGAGCGGTGGCTGGGCACCCTCGGATGCTCTTAGCCCCATCATTCGCTGCAGTTTATTAATCACCGTGGTCATGCCGGAGCCGGCGCAGATCAGGGCATCGTTGTCGTCTGCATTGACATGCCTTTTTATGACCTGCTGAGCCTGATGATAAAGCTGGGTCATCGTTGAGCCGGTCAGATTCGTCTGGGTATGGGTATTGGCCACATAGGGCCCGATGTGATGAGTCAGATATTCTTCAATGGGGGCATACAGCCGACCACTGGCTGTCCAGTCTGCATACAATACAGGGGTAATCTTTCCGCCAATATTATGCTGTAAGTCCTGACCAATGATGTGATTTCTGAATTTTTGAAAGTGAGCTGTTAACTGATTCATAAGAGCGCTTAGTCGCCTGAAGATGTCAGCTATTGTGCCTGTGCAGGCGTAGAAAAAGTTTACTCAATCAGCACCGGGCCAGGAAAAATTAGAAATAACTTCTTCAATGAAAGAATAATTAGAAAACCATTCCCAAGAGTGCTCTTTACTTGTGAATATAGTCCAATGGGACCTCAGTGGAATACTTCATCTGCTCCATCGCGAAACTGGAGCTGACATCAGAAAATCCGGCCTGGCTGATCAAACGCTTATAGAAGTTGTCATAGGCTTTCATGTCCGGGACTAATACTTTAAGCAGGTAGTCGGTTTCACCGCTCATTCGATAAAACTCGGTAATTTCAGGAGCGTGCTCGGCAAAATCGGTCACTGAGGTCAGCCACCCGGGGTTATGCTGGTTGGTTTTCAGGTGCACAAAAACCGTCAGGCCAAGGTTTACCGCTTCGGTGTCAAGTAACGCTACCCGCTTGCGGATCACCCCCTGCTTCTCGAGCTGTTGTATGCGTCGCCAGCATGGGGTCTGACTCAGCCCCACACGCTCAGAAAGCTGCGCCAGTGATATTGAACAATCACGTTGTAATTCAAATAATATTTTCTTGTCGAAACTGTCCATGTAGATAAATTTTCTTTAATTGGATAAGTACCTAGAAAATACCGGTAATTAGCAGGGAGTCAAGTAGGCAAAATGCTCCCGGCATTTTTGTCGAACCAGGCGGTGGTTCTCATCCAGCTCTGAGCCCCCAAAAGGAAAAGTAGTATGCTAAGAGGCGGACAAAATGGTCTGGAACCATTTGGGACATCCGCAGGATGGTCGCGAAGCGACGAACTACAGGGATGTAGTGAGCAATCTAACGCGGCTTGCCGCGTGAGAGCGTCTGGCAGTGTTTTAAATAAAAAAAGCCCCGCTGTATTTCAAGCGGGGCTTTTTTTATTTATTAATGGTGCCCAGAGGCGGAATCGAACCACCGACACGAGGATTTTCAATCCACTGCTCTACCGACTGAGCTATCTGGGCGCGCTGTGGGTGCGTATTAAACGGATTTGCACCGCTCAAGTCAACCTCTTTTTTAGAGAATTGGTGTCTTTGCGCAAGGATTAAGCAGAATAAGGTGAAAATTTCCGCTTATGGTCAGTTATGCGCTTTCTCTGAATCATCCTGCGCACTCAAGTCGGTGAAACAGAGTCGCTTAATCAGTCTTGTGTTGGTGGCACATAGCCGTCTATCTTTACGTCTTTGCCTTCAAACAGGAATGCCTGCATTTCTTTCTCCAGCAAGGCGCGGTGCTCAGCATCCATCATGTTCAGCTTTTTCTCGTTGATCAGCATGGTCTGTTTTTTTTGCCATTCGGCCCAGGCCTGCTTGGAGATATTGTCAAAGATACGCTTGCCCAGCTCACCGGGATAGAGCTGGAAATCCAGCCCTTCGGCTTCTTTATTCAGGTATTGGCAAAATACGGTGCGGCTCATGATCAGTTCCTAATTTTGTTGGTCTGAGGTTTTGGTCAGTGTACTAAAAAGTTTGCTGGTTGGCGCGGCCAGTCCGACATTGGCAGGTTGCTTAAGATCGTACCAAAGCTGTTGGTCCTCTCGCACAGCGTCAGCCACAGGTGGTGATTTAAGTTGCAGTAACAGCGGCTGGATATGCAGATGAAAATGGCTGAAGGTATGGCGAAAGGGATTGAGCTGCTGCGTTTCAAATTCACCCAGTTTCAGTTTATCAGCCATAGGCTCAACCTGTTGGGGGGTATCCACCTCATAGAAACCCCACAGGCCTCCCCATAGTCCCGAAGGCGGTCTTTTATAAAGCAGAACCTGTCCCTGCCACTGTGGTAACAGCATCACAGTGTGTTTCTCAGGCAGCGTTTTACGTGGTTTTCTGCCAGGGAACTCATGTTGCCGGTTGCTGAGTCTGGCTTTGCATTCGGTGTTTACCGGGCAGGCGTCACAATCCGGCTTACTGCGGCTGCACAGGCTGGCACCAAGATCCATCATCGCCTGATTGTAGTCGGCTACCCGGGTTGCCGGTGTCAGTGCCTGCGCCAGTTGCCACAGACGTTTTTCCACCGCTTTTTCGCCGGGCCAGCCACCTATTGTCCGATAGCGGCTCAGAACCCGTTTTACATTTCCATCCAGTATGGCGTGGTGCTGATTCAGGGCCAGAGACAAAATCGCTCCTGCGGTGGAACGACCGATACCTGGCAGAGCCACGACCTGTTCCAGTGTATCGGGGAAGTGCCCCTGATACTGCTCACAAATTATCTGTGCGGCCTTATGCATATTTCTGGCGCGGGCATAGTATCCAAGCCCTGTCCAGTGATGTAGTACGTCATCCTGTGGCGCTTCTGCTAGGTGGCGAATGTCAGGGAAGCGCTGCATAAAACGCTGATAATAAGGGATCACCGTATTCACCTGGGTTTGTTGCAGCATGATCTCTGAGACCCAAACAGAATAAGCAGTCTTGTTTAATTGCCAGGGGAGATCCTTGCGTCCGTGCTGATCGAACCATTGCAGAATGTTATCTGAAAACGCTGTCACGGGGTGGGTTTGTCCTGGTTACTGCGGATTGAACTGATATGATACTACCTGAACCAATAAAGGCACCAGTCAGATGCAGGAACCCGTCGTTTTTCTCCCCGGCACACAATGTGATGAAAGACTGTTTTTACCCTTGTGGCGGGAAATGTCCTTGTCTGACCGGCGCTATGTGCCATTGCAATGGGCCGAAACCCTGGAGCAGATGGACGGCCTGACGGACTATGCGGTTGCCGGAGACAGGGTGCATCTTGTTGGATTCTCTATGGGAGGCTACATCGCCAGTCGTTTTGCGCTGGCTAATCCGCGATTAGTCGCGTCTCTGACCTTGATTGGCTTTTGTAGCGCCGGGTTAACTGCGGCAGAGAAACAGCACCGACAACTGGTTATCCGGGCACTGGAAAAAGGGCCGCTGAAAGCCATGCCTGAGTCGCGTTTGGTACAAATGGTCAACATTGATGGTGTCAATGCGCAGCAAGCCATACAGAGTATTCGGGAAATGGAGCAGGATTTGGGCTCCAGCGTGCTTAAATACCATCTGCAATCGGCCTCAGAGCGAGGTGATCTGACCGCTGCACTGGCCAACAGTGGCCTGAAAATTAACCTTATCAGCGCAGAGTTTGATCAGGTTGCCCCGCTGCAGAAAATGCAGCAGATGCACCAACAGATCCCCGGTAGCCGCTTTATCTTACTCGCTGATAGCGGCCATATGGCGCCACTGGAGAGCCCGGGTGTCCTGGCACAGGCATTATATTCGCTTCACTCCGGTGCCAATGTATAATACGCGCCCATTTGCTATCGACCCAAACCCGATTTAAGAGTGCCAGAGACCATGACCGAACAGCAGGCAGACACCAAACAAGGCGTGTACATCCGTAAAATTCGCAGTTTTGTTAAGCGCGAAGGCCGTCTGACACAAGGCCAGGCCCGCGCCATAGATAATAACTGGGCAGCTATGGGCCTGACCATGGAACAGGGTATGCTGAATCTTACTGAGGTGTTTGGTCGCAGCGCCCCTGTGGTGCTGGAGATTGGCTTCGGTATGGGAAAGTCACTGGTACAGATGGCGGCCGCTGAACGGGATAAGGATTTTATCGGCATTGAAGTTCACCGCCCGGGTGTCGGTGCGTGCCTGATGGATGCTGAAGCCGCTGAACTGACCAACCTGCGTGTACTGGAGGCAGATGCGGTTGAAGTACTGGAGCAGTGTATTCCGGATGGCAGTCTTGCCCGTCTGCAATTGTATTTCCCCGATCCCTGGCACAAAAAACGCCATCATAAACGCCGTATCGTACAACCGGACTTCGCTAAACTGGTACGCCATAAACTACAGGTTGGCGGTGTCTGGCATATGGCCACAGACTGGGAAAATTATGCACAGCATATGCTTGAAGTGATGTCTGAAGCCCCCGGCTTTATTAACCGCTCAGAAAGCGGAGACTATGTGCCGAGGCCAGATTTCAGGCCAGAAACCAAGTTTGAACAACGGGGTCAGCGGTTAGGCCATGGCGTCTGGGACCTGATGTTTGAGCGGGAGGCCTGATGCTAAGCCCTGTAAGTCAGTTATTAGTACGTAATCGTCAGCGCTTCACTGGCCGCTGGTTACTGGTTAACCCCCAGGATGCACAGGTGTTTCAGGAGCTGGACGGGGATATCTGTGGTTTTCATCAGTACTTTGATATTTATACTCAGGCGTGTGAGCAGGGGCAGGCTGACAAACACCATTTTGGTGTGAGCTACCCGCTCAAGCAAGCGTTTGACGGCATTGTCATTATGATGCCCAAGGCCAAAGAGCAGGCGCAAATGCTGATTGCTAATCTGGTGCATTGCCTGGTGCCTGATGGGCAGATGCTGCTGGCCGGAGATAACAAAGGTGGGGTAAAAAGTGCACCTAAGCTATTTGCTCCGTATAGCGAACATTGTGTAAAGCTCGATTCTGCACGCCACTGCGCGTTATACGGGATGCAGCCAGATAAGCCATTGCCTGAGTTTGCCGTAGACAACTGGCTGAAAGAGGTAACGCTTAACGTTGGCAAACACCAGTATCCGATCGCATTTTTGCCAGGGGTGTTTAGCTCCGGCAGTCTCGATCCGGCTACCCGTATGTTGTTGGAAAACCTGCATCCGGTGCCAAAGGGCCGCGTTCTGGATTTTGGTTGTGGTGCTGGAGTGATTGGTTGCTATCTGGGCCTGGAAAACCCGCAGGCTGAGGTGGTGATGGCAGATGTCAGCGCTCTGGCCTTGTATTGTGCCGAAAAGAGCGCCACAAACAACGGGATTAAGGCAACAGTGATCCCATCTCATGGTCTGAACGCCATTGATGGCAGTTTCGCTGCGGCCTATACCAATCCCCCTTTTCATACCGGTTTAAATACCGATTATGATGTTACTCTGGGGTTTATCCGTCAGTTGTCCAAATTCCTGCAACCCGGGGCGGTGCTGCAGTTGGTGGCCAACGGTTTTATTCCTTATTTACCGATATTGCAGGAAAATTTCAAAGCGGTAAAGGTTGCCGCCGAGTCAAGTAAATTCAGGCTTTATCTGGCGAAGTAGCAGCGCACTATTTTAGTGCTCTGCTGCCTTGCAGCGACGCATTCACTAAACTTTCATCTCAGTTACATCCTTCTGTCATCCTCCTGGATTAGTTTGGAAATCCAATAAATACAGTGAGTTAAAATCCCTGATTCGATATTGGCATCAATATTGTTATCGCAGTGGTATCGATAGCATTTATTTTCAGGTAACCACTAGTTGTGGCCTTGTCAGGAGTAACACCCATGTCCAATGTGACCCCTATTAATTGCAGATATGGCCACACAGAGACGATTGCAGCAATTAAAGATCGGATCCGTACCATATTGGCCGGCATTCAGTTGTGTAATGAGTTAATCGCTGAAGAGCCGGAATTCAGATATCAGCATGAAGTTCAGCGCGACAAGCTGGTGGCAGAGCTGAATATTCAGCAACAGCAAATCGCCGGGCTACGAGTGCGCTATCTGGCGCAAACCGCCTGAGTATTGACCTGAGGCTGCAGCTAAAGCGCGGCACAATCGGTTAACAGGAGTTTTCAGGGAAGCCACGGCTCAGGGATTGAGCTCCCTTTAATCTTATTGGACTAATCTTTGATACGGATCAGCATTTCAGTGCTGTCGACCTGACGCTGTTGACTATACTCTTCGCTGATACCTGGTCTCTGCAACGGGGGCTCAAGGCGCGCAATGATTCAATACAGTATCAGGAGAACCTATGTCACGAACCCTCGCCATGATCCTCGCCGGTGGAGCCGGTACCCGTTTGTTTCCCTTAACGCAGACACGTACTAAACCGGCAGTCCCCTTTGCCGGGGGGTTAAGGCTGGTGGATTTTGTACTGAATAACTTCGTAAACTCTGATCTGCTTAAGATTTATCTGCTCACTCAGTTCAAGTCTCAATCTTTGAATATTCATCTGCGCCAGGCCTGGTATCTGTCTGGCCTGACCGGTAATTTTATTGATGCGATACCGGCGCAAATGCGAATGGGCGCGCGCTGGTATGAAGGAACTGCCGATGCCATCTATCAGAACATCAAGCTGATTGAGATTCACGACCCGGATAATGTATGTATCTTCGGTAGCGACCATATCTACAAGATGGAAGTGAGACAGGTGATCCGTTACCACGAAAAGCGCTCCGCGGCGCTGACAGTTTGTGCGACCCGGGTTCCCATCGGGCAAGCCAGCCGTTTTGGTGTGATCGAAGTGGATGATGAATATCGCATGGTTGGTTTTGAAGAGAAGCCGGAGAATCCCCGGGCCCTGCCAGATGATCCGACAATGGCGTTGGTTTCCATGGGCAACTACGTTTTTGACACCGGGGTGTTGTTCAAGGCTTTGCATAATGATGCCCAGGACAAGCTTTCCGGTCATGATTTTGGTCGCGATATTATTCCCCGGTTGTACCGTGATAAGCCGGTTTACGTTTACGACTTTACTCAGAATAAGATTCCCGGAGAGGACAACAGTGGTCACTACTGGCGTGATGTGGGTACGCTGGATTCCTATTGGCAGGCGCACATGGATTTACTGGCCTGCAAACCGCCGTTTGAACTAAACAATGAGAAATGGCCGCTGCGTAGCTACCATCCCCCGGTTCCACCCGCCAGAATTCTGGCTGATGAGCAGGGTAATCACTCTACAATCCTTAATTCCATTGTATCTTCAGGCAGCAAAGTGGTGGGCGCGAGAGTAGAACGTTCAGTTTTGGGGTTTAATACTTATCTTGGTGCTGGCTCAAGGCTCAATGAATGCGTTATCCTCAGTAAATCTCATATTGGAGCCGGTTGTTTTCTGAATCGGGTGATTACTGATAAGGGTGTAAGTATTGCTCCCGGTACCGAACTTGGTGTGAATCCTGTCCAGGACAAAGCACGCGGGCTGACGGTAACTGAGCAGGGGGTGGTGGTGATCCCGAAAGACATGAAGGTTGGCTTTGAATGAAAATACTTTTTGTGGTTTCTGAAGTGGAAGATCTCGCAAAGACCGGTGGGTTGGCCGATGTGGCTAAATCCTTGCCAATTGCGCTACGTGCTTTGGGCCACGATGTCAGAATTGTTAAGCCCTACTACCGGCAACTGGCTGAGAAATTCGCTCTGGATAACCTTACCGAGCCGCAAAAACTGCTGTCGGGGGATAAAGAGTACTGCTTTAATATCAAGCGCCTGAAACTGGAGTCTGTGCCGGTATACTGCGTTGACTACCCTGAGTATTTTCATCGCAACGGCTTGTATTCAGATGGGTATGAGGCCTTCGGAGACAATGCAGAGCGTTTTGCCTTTTTCTCTGCAGCTGCACTGCAAACGGCTAAAGCGATCAACTTCCAGCCCGATGTGATTCATTGTAACGACTGGCATACTGCCCTGTGCCCATTCTTTGTTAAGCAGGACAAGAGCGAATTTTTTGCCCGCAGCCGCACTCTCTATACGATCCACAACGGGGCTTACCAGGGTATTCACAAGTTTTCTGACATCCCTTTTATTCGTCCCTACGCGGAGCTGGCGTCGCAAATTGACAGCCACGGGAATCTTAATTATTTGCGTATGGGGCTGCGTTACGCTGACAAGATCAATGCAGTAAGCCCTAACTATGCCCGTGAACTGCTTACTCCTCTGGGTTCACACAATTTGTACCAGGATTTTCAGCTTCGGGCTAACGATGTGAGCGGTATACTCAACGGCTGTGATTATCAGCAGTGGGATCCGGCTACAGATAAGTTTCTGCCCAAAACCTATAACTCTGAATCCATTAAGGGTAAGGCTGCCTGTAAGGCGGCTCTGCAGGAAGAAGTCGGTTTGCCGGTCAATGACAATATACCGTTAGTCGGTATGCTGTGCCGGCTGACTGAGCAAAAAGGGTTTGGTTATATACTGCCGGTGCTCAGCCAGCTGTTGCAACATAATGTACAGTTGCTGGTGATCGGCACAGGGGATCCGGTGATCAGTGATGTGCTCGAATTCAACGCATCACAACATCCAGACAAGCTGGTGTTCCGCAATGACTTCAGTACCCGTATGGCGCATTTACTCGAAGCGGGCAGTGACTTTTTTCTGATGCCGTCGTTATTTGAACCCTGTGGATTGAACCAGATGTATAGCCTGGCGTATGGCACGATTCCGATAGTGCGCGCAGTGGGTGGCCTTCGCGATACGGTTCTGGATTTACAGATGCTGCCCGATCAGGCGACGGGTTTTATGTTCGAGGCCCCCGACAGCTCCGCATTGCTCAATTGCGTCCGTCGCGCGTTGCTGTTTTATCATGAGTATCCGCAGGAATTTATCGCCATGCAGCAACGGGGCATGCGTCATCGCTTTACCTGGTACGATGCCGCACTCAATTATCAGGCCTTGTACCAACATTGCCTACCTATGGATTAAGCGCTCAGAAAAGCGGGCCAGGTGTTTTTCAGGCTGATCCTTTAGCAGGCAGGGGCAAAGGTATAGCTGGTTGTTCTCAATCCAGTAAAAGGCATTCTGCGCGAACGCCTTTGCCAGACTATGTGCCTGACTTTTCGTGCAATTAATTAGCAGACTGTGCTCCTGATGACTAAGCTCAGGGTTCGTGCCGGTCAATTCAGCAAAAGGCAGATTGCACTGACAGAGGTGGCTGCGAAGCCTTTCATTTAGTGCCTTATTGTGTTCGGTGTTAAGCAGTTTCCCCTTAGGATTGCAGGCGGTGATAATACCTGCCTTTTGCCAGTCCGGAAGAGGCTGATGTGGCAGAAAAACCGTTTCACTATAATGCTGCCAAAGCTGTTTGCAGGCGCAAGAATCTGTATTTTCAGTCATTTAGTCATTATTTGCCGCTGGAAAAATTGTTAATTTCAGCAAGATTGTATCAATATGGTGATAAGCTTATCGACCACCTGGTGAAAGAGCAGAATTCTGACCATGCCAGCACATAAACGTACATTGTCTATAAAGAACCTGTTTATCTGGGTTGTAATGTCTATTACGGCCATTGTGCTGATCCTGGCTTCCAGTATTTCTTTGTATATGCAGATCTCTATTGCCAAAGAAGAAATGCAGGGTGATGTTGAGACATTTGCCAAAATCATCAGCCATAATGCTGCCAGTGGTATCGTTTTTAACGACAATGTCACCGAAGAAGACAGTCTGCAAGCCCTGGCTGCCGCCACTTTCATCAACAATGTTCATCTGTATAAACTCAACCCTGCTAACGAACCTGAATTTTTTGCCAGTTACAATAAAACCGGACAGGTACCCGTGCCGACAATGTTTGATCGCATCGATGAGTTGTCTGAGCCGCGGTTCAGCAGTGATGCACTGGAGCTGATTACGCCCATAAGGCTGGAGGGAAATCTGGTTGGTTATGTTTATCTGCGGGCCTCAACGGAGCCTCTTAACCAGCTCACCCTGAATACGGTTATGATTATTCTGTCAGTATTATTGCTGGCTCTGGTACTGAGCTTTTTACTGACCCTGAGATTGCAGAAAATCATTACCCGCCCCATTGAAGAGCTGGTGTATCTGGTGCAGCAGATTTCCAGTAAAAAAGATTATTCTAACCGTGCCAGTGCATCCAGTTTACGGGAGCTGGATATTCTTGCGGAATCCTTCAACGGTATGCTGGAAAAGATACAGCAGCATATTCAGCGTCAGGAGGAGGCTGAAGAGGAACACCGGCGGCTGAATCTGAGTCTTGAAGAAAAGGTTGGCCAACGCACCACGGCCCTCAAAGAGGCGAATAAAGAACTGATTCAGACTCTGGAAACATTGCATCAGTTCCAGCGTCAGATTGTTCAGAATGAAAAAATGGCGTCGCTCGGTGATATGGTGGCGGGAGTGGCTCATGAGGTTAATACTCCCATTGGTCTGGGGGTGACGGCTTCTACCATGATGCTGGACAGACTCAACCAGTTGCAGCATGACTTCAAAAATAAAACGCTAAAGGCCAGTGCTCTGGAACGCTTCCTCAACGAGGGGGAAGAGAACCTCAATATTATCTATCGCAATCTCAACCGTGCCGCTGAACTGATCTCCAGCTTTAAACAGGTAGCAGTGGACCAGAGTAGTGAGAATACCCGGGTATTCAGTTTCACCCAGTTGATGGATGAGGTTCTGATGTCTATGCGGCCGAGGCTGAAGAAGGTCAATCATGAGATCAACATCGACTGCGATCCTGATCTGGTTATAGAGAGTAAAGCCGGACCCATCAATCAGGTTATCATTAACCTGATTATGAACTCGCTGATCCACGGTTTTGAGTTTATCGAGAAAGGCCGAATCGACATCATTGTCAGAATTCAGGGTAACAACAAATTACATATCGACTATAAAGACAATGGCAAGGGTATTCCCGAACACCTTTGCAAACGTATCTTCGACCCCTTTGTTACCACCAAACGAGGCCAGGGGGGCAGCGGACTGGGTATGCATCTGGTTTTTAATCTTGTCACCCAGGCTCTGGATGGATCTATCACCGTCAGTAGTGAGGAAGGCCACGGCGTGACCTTTGAGATTCTCTTTCCGGTCAGAAAAGTGGAAACTTCAGCGGCACGGGCAAGGAACCAGTGATGCTGATGTCTGGAGCCTGCAAACGTCTGGCATTGGCAGCCGTACTGTTTATGTCGCTGTCAGCCAGTGCCATTGGTTTCACTTCAGAACAACTGCGGGCCCCCTTTTTACTGCATATTGCCGGCTTTACCCAGTTTACGCAGCCCCTGCCTGATTCATCTGCACTGCAATTCTGTTTTCTTGAAGATGAAAATTTCCCTCATGCGCAAATCTTTCGTCAGGCACCAGAGCGCAAAGTACAGGGGCGGGACATCAATTTACTTACCCTTACGGATATCAGGGAGTTATCAGACACACAGCACTGTCACCTTCTGTTTATCGGTGAAGAACAGGAAAGTGATGAAGTATTTGATGTGATTGCCGACCTCAATAAACACACCATTTCTGTGGGGGAAAGTCTTAACTTCATTGAGCAGGGCGGGATGATGTCAGTATTACCTTTGCAGTCAAAGATGAAAATATTTTTTAATCGCGATGCCTATCAGAAAACCGGGCTGAAGTTCAGTTCGGCGCTTCTGAAGCGAGTGAACTTTCGATAGTAAAAGCCGTCCTATGGCCTGCAAGTTCTGGTAAACTACAGGTAATAAGCCATAGGCCAGTAATAACATAATTACCGAAAGGTATAACAAAGCGTGGAATTGAGAAGATGCAGACTCCAAACATTCTTATAGTCGAAGATGAGGTAGTGACCAGAACAACCCTGACCAGCTTGTTCGAGGCTGAGGGCTATCAGGTGTATGAAGCGGAAAACGGCGAAGAGATGCATGATATTTTCGCCAATCACAGTATCAATCTGGTGGTGATGGATATTAACCTGCCGGGTAAGAATGGACTGATTCTGGCCAGAGAAGTCCGGGACCGCAAAAATGTGGGATTAATTTTTCTCACTGGCCGCGACAATGACGTTGACCGAATACTGGGGCTGGAAATTGGTGCTGATGATTATCTTACCAAACCCTTTAACCCCAGAGAGCTGACGATCAGGGCAAGAAATTTACTCTCTCGCACACTCAACAGCAGTGAAGATGATGATTTGCCAAGTAAGGTGAACTTCAACGGTTGGGTGCTCGACAGCGACAGCCGCAGTCTGGTTTCCCCTTCAGAAAAAGAATTCCGTCTGCCTCGCAGTGAGTTCCGTGCGATGCATCTGTTTCTGCGTCACCCTGGTAAAATTCTTACCCGTGAGCAGCTTATTATGGAAATGACAGGCCGTGAATTGCGACCCAATGACAGAACGGTAGATGTTACCATTCGCCGTATCCGCAAACACTTTGAATCTGAGCCAGGCGCTGCGGAACTGATCGTCACCATTCATGGTGAAGGTTACCGATTCTGTGGTGAAGTGGATGGGTGATTGGTGGTGAGGAGTTAGGTGTGAGGAGAGAGGTGATTTCCTCCTCACTCTTTTCTCCTCTCACCTCACCAGATACCCTACTCCGCCGCTACCTCATTCCATCAACCAGTACTGAGTTGATCTCTCAAACCCTATAGCTTTGTCTTGGTTAGAGTAATTTTTATTACACCTCAAATTTTATTCTTTGTTCAAAAAGGACTTGTGAAGTGAAGAAAATAGCCTTCTTGATTCTGTTATCTGTAGTATCCAGTACCAACACATTTGCTAGTGATACAATCCGCTTCGAAACTGGCATTGGTGTTGATTTTGGAGGTATCGGTGCCCAGTTCCACATGCCCATAGGTACTAATAAACTTGATTTATATCTCTCTGCTGGCCTCTTTTATACATCAAACAGATCAAATGAAGAGATGGGATTTGGTGCTGGAGGAAATTACTTTATGGATAAGAAACAAGCGATTACGTTCTATTATGGGACATTGCACACCGAAAGATATATTGATGAATTTTTAGATGTGAGAACTGATTCTGATCAGGGGCTTTCTGTAGGGTATAAGTACTACTTCAGTGGCAGCTCAGCGTCTGGTTGGTCGCTAGGTGCAAATTATAATTTTTATGATGGCGGAAGTTATCCATTTTTAAGCGTTGGGTACAGATACTGAAAAGAAGCGAGGTAAGCATTCGCGGTCAAATCAGGACTAAGAAAAACGCAGGGATCATTTATCTCCCTCACTCCTTACGCACACTGTAGCAAAGGCATAAGCCCAATAAATAGGGCTCTGCATGAGCACAACGCAGGCCCGGAATTTATTCAACCGACCGCCCGTCATGCCCGAATGTTGTTATCGGGCATCCAGCGACCTGCAGAAAAACTTAATGCACCGCGGAGACGCAGAAATTCAGGAGAGTTTCTATCTTGGTTTTCTCTGCGCACCCTGCGGCTTTGCGAGATTTCAGGCTTTTAACTTTTTGATCTCGCAGAGGCGCTAAGGCGCAGAGGGTTCAAAAATTAATCGCTCAAAAAGGCATTGAGTTCCCAGCAACCTATAGATTTGTAGGTCGCGGCTATAGCCCGTCATCTGAGTAATCAAAGTTGTTGGGCGTCCAGTGACCTTTAATGCACCGCGGAGACGCAGAGGTTTAAGAGGCCTATCCTCTCCGTTGTCTCTGTGTGCTCAGCGACTCTGCGGTGAAAATAAACGGCCAGTCCAGTAAATTGGGCCTTTATTCTCCCGCCACCTGCATTCCGTCAACTAATACTGATCCGCATTGCACGGCGCCACGGGTTTCGGTATCTGTGCCAATGGCGCGAATATTCATCAGCATCTGGGCCAGATTTCCGGCAATAGTCACTTCATGCACCGGATATTGAATCTGGCCGTTTTCCACCCAGAAACCTGCAGCACCACGGGAATAATCACCATTGACGATATTCACACCCTGGCCCATCAGTTCGGTAACCAGCAAACCGGTTCCCATTTCCTGCAGTAGCTGTTCAAAGTCGTGACCACTGTTGCTGATCAGCCAGTTATGTATGCCCCCCGCATGGCCATTAGTCGGCATATTCAGCTTGCGGCCGGAATAGCTGGTGAGCAGGTAGTGTTGCAATACCCCCCGTTCAACGATATCCATGTCTCTGGTGGCGACGCCTTCATGATCGAAGGGGGAGCTCGCCAGACCCCGCAGCAGGTGAGGACGCTCCTGAATTGCCAACCACTGCGGCATCACCTGGTGATTCAGTTTGTCCAGCAAAAATGAGGAGTTGCGGTAGAGGCTTCCACCACTTATGGCTGCAACAAAGTGGCCAAATAAACTGGAGGCTATCTCATGATGGAAAATCACCGGTACTTTAGCGGTTTTTGCCTTACGTCCACCCAGTCTCGACAGGGTCACGCGAGCCGCTTCCAGGCCAACCTGCTGTGGCGTATCCAATTTGTCCGGCTGACGACTAAGACTATAGGCATAATCCCGCTGCATGTCGTCGCCTTGCTTGCCGATCAGTACGCAACTGAGGCTGTACCTGCTACTCGGGTAGCCTGCATTGATGCCGTGGCTGTTTCCATAAACCTTGACGCCGAGATTGGCGTTATAGGCAGCCCCATCGGAATTGACAATTCGGTTGTCTGACCCGAAAGCGGCTTTTTCTGCTTCAATCGCATAGCGAATACCGGCATCGGCATCCAGCTCCTGCGGATGATAAAGATCTAAATCGGGAATATCCCGGGCGATAAGATCTGCATCGGCCAGGCCAGAGCAAGGATCTTCACTGGTGTAACGGGCAATCTCAATGGCTTTTTCTACCGTCATTTTCAGCGCCTGAGAGCTCAGATCTGCCGTTGAAGCACTGCCTTTGCGCTGACCAACATATACGCTGATGCCCAGGCCACCATCATTGGTAAACTCCAGAGTTTCGATCTGTTGCATTCTGGAAGACACGGAAATGCCCTGAATTTTACTCATGCTTGCTTCGGCCTGAGTGGCACCGAGTTTCTTTGCCAGGGTGAGGGTGTCATCTACCACATTTTGAATATCTGTCAGTGTCTGTTCTGGATTCATATACTGGAACTGCTGCCTTAGTGTTACAATCTCTGGTATCTCGGCACAGTGTAACATTAAAGACGAAACGATGACTGAAATGTGGCAAGACGAACCTGATTTTGAACCCAAGAGCAAAACGCAGCTAAAAAATGAGATGCATGAATTGCAGCAGCTGGGTGTCAAGCTGGTGGATATGGGGCAGGGCGCGCTGGATAAAATTCCTATGGCGCCGGAACTCAGGGATGCAGTCATGCTGGCACGGCGTATAAACAGAAAGAAAGAGGGCTTCCGTCGCCAATTACAGCTGATCGGCAAAATGATGCGCCACACCGATGTTGAACCCATTCGTGAGGCGCTGGATGTATTGGAGAACAAGCACAAGCAGCAGGTAAAGCAGCATCATCATCTGGAACAGCTCAGGGATGATATTATTGCTCAGGGCGATGATGTGATAAATCAGGTGGTGGCGGAACACCCTGCGCTGGAGAGGCAAAAACTCAGACAACTGAGTCGTCAGGCCAATAAAGAAAAGCTGGCTGACAAGCCACCCAAATCATCTCGCGAGCTGTTTCAGTATCTTAAAGGTGAGCTGGAGTAATACACGCCAGACTGAGACCTGATGGGCTAAGGCAAAGTCCGGCAACAAATTTCAACACGCCCTGGTATCAGGCTGTACCACCTACGGTCAGTTGATCCACTCTTAAAGTTGGCTGACCAACGCCCACAGGAACGCTCTGACCGTCCTTTCCACATACGCCGACACCTTTATCCAGCGCCATATCATTGCCAATCATGGATACCTGACGCATCACTTCAGGACCGTTACCGATAAGGGTTGCTCCTTTGACGGGCGCGGTGATTTTGCCGTTTTCTATCAGATAGGCCTCTGAGGTGGAGAAGACAAATTTACCTGAGGTGATATCCACCTGACCACCACCAAAATTGGGTGCATAGAGTCCCTTGTCTACACTGGCAATGATTTCTTCGGGTTCATATTTACCGGCCAGCATATAGGTATTGGTCATACGAGGCATAGGCAAATGGGCAAAGGATTCACGCCTGCCATTGCCTGTCGCCTCTGTACCCATCAGTCTGGCATTCAGTTTGTCCTGCATGTAGCCTGTCAGTATCCCGTCTTCAATCAGCACATTGGAACGGGTTGGTGTGCCTTCGTCATCCATATTCAGCGAGCCGCGTCTTTGATTCAGTGTACCGTCATCCACCACGGTAACGCCTTTGGCGGCAACCTGTTCACCCATGCGACCACTGAAAGCAGAGCTGCCTTTGCGGTTGAAATCGCCTTCCAGGCCGTGGCCCACTGCTTCATGTAGCAGCACACCGGGCCAGCCATTACCTAATATTACAGGCATGGTTCCAGCGGGAGCATCGATAGCCTGCATGTTAATTCTGGCCATATGCAGGGCTTCATCGGCCAGTTGTTGATATCTTGGCTGACCGTCTTCGAGCTCCAGTAGCCAGCTGTAGCCATAACGCCCACCCATGCCGGAACTTCCCCTTTCGCGGCGCCCGTCCTTTTCCATCAATACTGAGCAATTTAGTCTTACTAAAGGTCTGATATCCATGTTGTATGTGCCATCGGTGGCGGCCACCAGTATTTCTTCATAGACCCCGGTCAGACTGACAATAACCTGGCTTACACTCGGTTCAAGCCGGCGTACATGTTCGTCAAGGTTATGCAGCAGAGACACCTTGTCCTGCTCGCTCAGGTCACTAATGGGGTTAGAGCTCTGATACAACGGTGTTCGTTGTTGTTTCTGCCCATGGAAAGCCGCAACCTGATGTGTCCCGCCGGCTCTGGCAATACTGCGCGTCGCTTTGCATGCCTGGAACAGCGCGTCTCTGGATATTTCGTCAGAGTAAGCAAAGCCGGTTTTCTCGCCGCTGACGGCGCGCACGCCTACACCACGTTCGATATTGTAGCTACCATCTTTAATAATACCGTCTTCGAGCACCCAGCTTTCATGATGGCTGGACTGAAAATACAGGTCGGCGAAGTCATTATCGTGGGCATAGATCATTCCCAGGGCTTGCTGCAGATCCTTTGCCTGCAAGTCAGAGGCGTGGAGTAAATTTTGTTCAACCTGTTGGTTCAATCGAATAGCTCCTGAATTGGTTGTGTTGGCTGACCGGCATGTTGCGACGAATTTTCTGCAATTCATCGGTATCCGGACGGGCCTGAATAATACCGGCACCATAGCGAATCATATTCAATACTTCTCCCCAGGGAGACAGAATGACCGAGTGCCCGTAGGTATGACGTCCATTGGCGTGTTCGCCGCCCTGATCGGCAGCGACCACATAACATTGTTTTTCAATCGCCCGGGCCTGCAACAATGGCATCCAGTGGGCCTGACCCGTGACCTGAGTAAATGCTGAAGGCAGAGCCAGCACATCCACCTGTCCCATAGCCTGAAAGAGTCCGGGAAAGCGCAGATCGTAACACACTGCCAGACCCAGTCGGCCAAAGGGGCTATCAATGACAATCACTTGATTGCCAGCCTGTGTAGTCGCTGACTCCTTGTAGCTGCGGGTATTATCTTCTACCTGCACATCAAATAAATGGATCTTCTGATACTCGCTGACTTGTTTACCTTGCGGGTCAAACAGCAGGCAGGAAGCGGTAAATTTATCTGCCTGAACCTGTGATTGCAGTGGAATGGTACCCGCCACCAACCAGATTCCATATTTTTCTGCCATGTTCGCCAGGGCTTCCTGGATCGGCCCTTGTCCTGGCTTTTCTGCCAGCTCCAGTTGTCTTTTATCGCTGCCACCAAAGCAGGCAAAACATTCCGGTAATACAACCAGTGTTGGTTCGTTGACCTGCAGATTCGCAAGTTGCCTGTCTACCTGTGCCAGGTTCTCCTGGGGATCAGGCGTTGAAATCATCTGTAAGGCAATCAGGTTAGCCATTTACTGCCTCCTCTGTGTTGTTTTCCAGTGCCCCTTTGGTTTGCGGCTCTTGTGGCAGAGTCTTGGCGGGCAGCTGAATTTCTCTGCTGTCCCGTCCCAGCTCCTCCAGAACCGGTTCATCCAGAGTACCGGTAAGAGAGTATTTGATATTGGAGATGACTTTGGCCGAGGTCAACACCTCATCAATGGCCAGCGCGGCAATCGCGGCCGGTGTATTAATCATCCATGCCAGAATCACCGGCAGGCTGGAAGTGACTTTAGGGGTGAAACCGATATTGTAGTTTATTGCCTGGGTATTGAGATCAGTGTAGCCGGCAAGGGTCATTTTCCCCGCCGATCCATCTATCATCGTGTCTTCGGTGCTCACCAGACCATTTTCGATCTGAAAAGTACCGCTCATCTGATCATAGAAAAAGCCCTTGGCGAACACATCACGAAAGTCCAGTGTCAGCTTACGGATCAGGGATTCCAGACTGAGAATACTGAATATCCGGGCCCCTTTGTCACTGACTTCTGTCAGGTAGCCATCGCTTAATTGCCAGTCAACGTCACCGCTTATGGTAGCGAAATTAAACTTATACGGGGCCTGCTGCCAGCTCAGATCAAAATCCATGCTGGCCGAGGAATCACGCACGCCTGCATCAAAGCCAAAATCTCTGATCAGATCACCGAAATCATCGGATTCAAAATTACCCGCCAGCCTGGTGTGATTTTGAGTCTCATCAATAACCCAGTCACCACTGGCACTGAGTCGGTCACCATTGCGTTTTATATCCAGGTTTTCGATACGCATACCATGGTTTACCGGCGTCAGTTTCAGATTAACCTGCCCCAGATCCTGTCCATCGTAATTACAGCGTTTACAACTGACCTCCAGCGGCGGAAGACTATTGCTGCTTTCAAACTCCGGAGGCGCCTGTTGTTGCCAGGCTGGCAGGTTAAGGTAATCGGCGTCAATACGCAGACCCCGCCCGCGCCAGTCATGACTGATTTCTATATCGGCGCGGCTCTGACTTGAATTGACGCTCGCCAGCCAGGCGATATCGGTATTCTTAATATTCAGCTCTACCCGGTTAAACTCGCCTCCAAATAAATTCAGACGCTCAGTGTTAACAAAAATACGTTCTGGTAAGCCGAGCAAGCTCTGTCCGGAGTCATTAACAGAACCGGTTAAGGCCTTAAGGCTGTCGTAGACTTTTTCTGCGCTGATGTAGGGTAAGTTGGCGGATACACTGAAACCGGTTCCCATGCCGGTAAAACTACTGTCTCCTAATGCCAGATGGGCCCTTGAAAAACGCATTTCTTTATGTGGCAGCAAGCCATTGAATCTGACTCTGTCACCAAACTGAATTCGCACATTGGAAACCAGTTCATCGCCCTCTACATTCATCAAAAGGGGCTTGTCCTGCTCTGGTGGCTTGGCAAAGGGGTCAGGCAAAGCCGAGGCAAAACCGGTCATATCAGACTGCAGATGAAATTCATATTCATAGCCTTGCTGTGGCAACAGCAGACTTAGCTCCGCCTGCCAGTCGGCATTGCCCTCAACGAATTCCGCCAGACCACTGCCCTGTTCGCTGAGTAACTGACGGACATCCCAGTCGCCCAGAAGACTGACCTCGGTGGCATAGCCTTGCTGAGTCTGTTCGCCATACAATGTCACATTGATATCGTGGTTAAACAGGCCTGCCTGTAATCCTTCGGCAGATATTTTGTCATTAACAAAATTAAGCTCGCCGGATAACTGCTGCACATTTAAATCCAGGCTCTGAAAGTACACCGGGTTGTCATTGAATCTCACGGTACCGCTGGCAACCACATTTTTACCCGTAAGCGGAATGTTCAGGTTCATTGCGGTGCTGAGTTCACCCGTAATCTGGATTTCAGACAGAACATTGCCCAGCGATTCCGCCATCTGGCTATTGTTCATTAAGGCGGACAGATGCTTGCCGCTGGCGCGGGTATCAATATTGATGGACAGTTCGGCGGAACTGACCAGCCTGGGAATAACGGCGGTAACCGTACCAATGTCCAGATCCTGCAGTTTGCCTGACTGGCTGGTCATGGTCAGGCTTTCATTCTCAAACATCAGTTGCATATCTAATAAGGTCAGCGAAGGCCAATTGGCATCGAAATCGAATTCGCTGTCGGTGATATCTACCTTTGCCTGAAAAACGCCTTGTTTGTTTTCAAAGGGGAATTGTTCAACCGGTCCATGCCACAGCACACTGCCATGTTCAATTTTCCCGGATATCAGTGCCTCTTCCAGATAGGCCTGAGTGTTTTGCCCCATTAATGCGCCAGGGAAGTAGTTTTTGGCATGTTCCACCGCCATGGCATCAATACGTGTCAGCAGACTGAGGTTTTTTGTACCGGACTCATAATGCAGAGCCTGGGTAAGTTGCAGATCTTCACTGTTAAAACGAATGTCCGGTGCTGCAACGATTAACTGCTGTTGTTGCAGACTGAAATAAATATCTCCGGACAATTCACGGAAGTCCAAATCGTTACCGAGCAGCAATTCACTGTGCAATATCTCGTCAGTAGCATCAAATTGCAGACGACCCTGGTTATAGCCCCAGTCGAAGCGACCGGATACCCCTCTCAGGCCAGGGATCAGATCAGTCTGAGCCGTATTAAAGTCTTCAAACTGCATGGTAAGGGCAGCGCCCTGCTCACTCACCAAAGCATGTAACCCGGTAATATCCGCTTGTGGAGCCAGCTTCTCCAGGCTGGCAAATTTGTTTTCAGGCATAAACAAAGCGGCAAGGGGAAATACGGATGCCAGGCTGAGTCTGCCAGTCGCTAACTCGATCTCACCCAGTGCAGTGCGTTTACCACTAAAACCCAGAGTGATGGGGGCGTCATCATTAAGCTGGATCTGCAGATCCTGAAGTACGTAGTACCATTGTGAGCCAATGGGACGGGCACTGAAGTTGCCGTCGATCAGCTGCATGTCCAGTGTGTTGGCGTCCTCCCACCGGAACTGACTGTCATTAATATCCGCCTGCAAAGAAGTGGGCTTGGAGTCTTTAATATCAGCCCAAAGGGTCATGTTCACCCTGGCGAAAGCGAGTTCTCTCTCACTGGGATTCAATTGTTCGAGCCAGGGAGAGATATCCAGATCTTTTGCATCAGCGTAAAACGTCCCGTTGAGATTATCTCGCCCGCCCTGCAGATCTAGAATAAACCGGGTAGAGTTGCGTGTAAGCTCAGCTACCTTCAATAAACCCACGCCCTGGTGCTGGTTTTCCTGATTCAGCCAGCTCAGCTGTTCAATGTGAACCTGTTGACGCTGGCGTGCGGTGGCCAGAAACAGCTCGCTGTCATTGACTGAGAAACGGTGTAACTGCTCCAGAAAAAGCTCTTTGAGAGCATCCACTACGGGATAGTCTGAGCTGCCTGCCTCAAGGCGCGGGATATCCAGTGCCAGAGTAAGACCATTAAGGTTAAAGCGTTGGGATTGAATGCGTCTGTTCAGCAGGCTGGACCAGAAATCCAGCTCTATCTGAGTTTCTTTAATGTTCAGCTGGATCGGTGAATCCAGTTGATTATTCAGGGCGATATCCTGCAGCACAATAGCCGGCCCTGTGCCTTTCCAGGCGGCACTGATACTGCCAATTTGCAGATCGGCACCGTATTGCTCACTGATATAACCCTCAAGCCAATGCTTGTAATCGTCCATATGGGGCAGGGCGACGCGCATCAGGCTCAGCAATACCGCCAGCGTCAGCAGGATGATGGCACTGAGGGTCCAGAGTTTTCTCAAGGTCCAGGACAGGTAGGAAATAACCGGCCTGCGGGTGGCAGTGGTCACATCATCACCACGTCATACTTGTCCTGATGGTACAAGGGCTCCGTCTGGACTTTGATTTGTTTACTGACAAAAAGCTCTAGCTCGGCGAGCATGTGTGACTCTTCTCCCATCAGGGCTTCTGCCACGGCGGGAGCGGCATACACCACGAATTTATCGGCATCATAGGCCCTGTTCACCCGCACAATTTCACGCATAATCTCGAAGCAGGCAGTTTCAACCGTCTTCATCGAACCACGGCCCTTACATACTGGACACTCACCACAGAGGATATGTTCCAGACTTTCGCGAGTTCTTTTACGTGTCATTTCAATCAGCCCCAGAGCGGTAAAGCCATGGATATTGATTTTTGCCCGATCTTTACTGGTGGCCATTTCCAGACTGTGGAGCACGCGGCGCTGATGATCAGAGTCAGTCATGTCGATAAAATCGATAATGATCATACCACCAAGGTTGCGCAGCCTGAGCTGCCTGGCAATTGCCAGAGTCGCCTCGATATTGGTATTGAAAATAGTTTCTTCGAGATTACGATGGCCTACAAAGGCACCGGTATTGATATCGATGGTGGTCATGGCTTCGGTCTGATCGATAATCAGGTAGCCACCGGATTTAAGGTCAACACGGCGTTCCAAAGCGCGTTGTACTTCATTTTCCACATCGAAAAGATCGAAAATAGGACGATCGCCCTGATACAGTTCGAGCAGGCTGTGTAATCCGGGTACATACTCTTTGGTGAAATCCACCAGTTCATTAAACACCAGCTTGGAATCGATACGGATTTTATCCAGCTCAGTGCCAACAAAGTCCCGCAATACCCGTCGGGCGAGAGGCAGGTCTTCATAAAGCACATGGGTTTTGCGCTCTTTTTTGCGTAATTTTACCTTGTTCCAGAGACGACGCAGAAACTGCGCGTCCTGAGACAACTCATCTTCTTTCGCACCTTCGGCGGCAGTGCGCAGAATAAAGCCCCCTTCGTCATCACAAAAGGCCTGCACCAGGGTTTTCAGGCGCTCCCTTTCCTGTTCATCTTCAATACGCTGGGACACGCCCACATGAGAGACGCTGGGCATAAACACCAGGTACCGGGATGGGAGCGTGATATCTGTCGTCAGCCGTGCACCCTTGGTGCCGATAGGATCTTTGACCACCTGTACCACAATATCCTGGCCGTCGCGCACCAGCGCACGAATATCCTGGCGCACCAGATGATTCTCGGTGACTTCATCAATCACTTCGTTGTGGATGACAATATCTGAGGCGTGCAAAAAGGCGGCTTTTTCCAGCCCTATATCCACAAATGCTGCCTGCATGCCAGGCAAGACGCGGCTGACCTTACCGCGATAAATATTTCCTACCAGCCCCCGTTTGGTGTGCCGCTCTACATGCACTTCCTGCAGTATGCCGTTTTCTATCAGCGCCACTCTGGATTCTGAGGGGGTAACATTGATCAGTAGTTCTGCACTCATAACACCTGATTTTCCTTGAGCAATTCGCTGGTTTCATACAAGGGTAAGCCAACCACGGCGGTATAGCTGCCTTTGATATGTGTCACAAACTGGCCCGCCAGCCCCTGAATACCGTAACCACCGGCTTTGTCTTTCGGCTCACCGCTTTGCCAGTACCAGTCAATTTCCTGTTTGCTGAGAACCTTAAAGCTGACCTGAGTGATAACCAGCCGGTGCTGAAGGCCGCTGTCCGTATACAATGCCACGGCTGTCATTACCTGATGGGTGCTGCCACTGAGCAAGGCAAACATCTGTTCAAAATCGGCTTTGCTTTCAGGCTTGCCGAGTGCCTGATTTTTAGTGACCACCAGCGTGTCAGCGCCCAGTACCGGATCAATATGACCGGCTTTTTGTCGCGCGGCTTGCGCTTTTTTGCGTGCAAGCCTGACCACATGATCCTGTGGGTCTTCATTTTTGAACATGCTCTCGTCGACATCCATGGGCAGTTGACGAAAGGGCACCTGAAGCTGATTCAGAAGCTCGGCGCGACGTGGGGAGCCAGATGCAAGAACCAGCATATTAATTCACCTTGAGTTGTCGACGTACTTTGCGCAGGACAAGAAAACACCACGGCCAGAACAGCATAGTGGTTAACACCGGCCAAAGGTAAGTAAACAGAAAATAGATATCGGTAAGCAGATGCTGTAACCAGAAAATAACCAAATGGTACAACGACGTCAGCAGGCCCACCATAAAGGCCTGTTGCCATACTGAGTAATTACGCAGGCGCTGATAATTGGCGGCAAGGATAAAGATCGCCAGACTCAGAGCGAAGCCATGAATTCCCAGTGTGGTGCCAAGTAACAGATCCAGTAACAGCCCGTTAATAAAAGCCACACCGACATTTACCCGTTGTGGTAATGCCAGGGTCCAATACGCCAGCACCAGAAATACCCAGTCAGGCCGGAAGGGATCGGCGATGATCGGCATAGGCATAATTTGCAGCATCAGCGCTACCAGCATGCTGATTGAAATGGTGTAATTACGCAGACTAAACATCCGTTGTCTGCCCCCGGTCAATGACTGGTTCCCGCGGTGCGTCGTCAGGCCAGAGCAATAGCAGATGCTTGAGCCTTTCCAGTTGTGCTGCAGGTTTTGCTCTTATCAGGGCGAAGGGGCGAGTCTCATCACGGATTACGGCGGTGACTTCGCCGACCGGATAGCCTTCCGGGAAAACATGCCCTAAGCCTGATGAAACCAGAATATCCCCTTCTCTGATATCAGTGCTATGGGGAACATGATTGACAGACAGGCGTGATAGCTGACCGGATCCTGAGGCCACCAGACGTACATCATTGCGCACGATTCTGACCGGCACGCCATGAGTAACATCGGCGATCAGCAATACTCTGCTGGTGGTTGTGCCGACCTGCATGACCTGGCCGACAATGCCTTTGTCATCCAGTACAGGCTGACCTTCATAGACACCATTGATGGTGCCTTTGTTGATCACGACCTGATGACTATAGGGATTGTTGTCAACGGCCATCAACTCGGCCACAATTTTTCTCATGCCCGGGCGCACAGGTGAGCCGAGCAAGCTTCGCAGCCTGTCGTTTTCTTTCTTCAGCAGGTTAAAGCGCTGCACTTCCTCACTCATAAGAATATTTTGCTGGGTAAGGCGGGCATTTTGCTCCAGCAGTTCACGTTGTGTGGTTACCGCACTGGATGCCTGGTTGAGCATCTGTCCGGGTAGATTTGCCATATATTGCAATGGGCTCACCAGCGAGTTCAGATACACTCTGACTGTGCTGAAACTGTCCAGCCGATGGTCGAGAATTATCAGTAACAAAGACAGCAGACTGGCAAGAATCAATCTGCTGAGCAGTGAGGGGCCTCTGGCAAAAATTGTATCCATATTAAACAGTCAGTCTCTGGATACAGAGCGGGTTCATCGCCAACGTGCTCTTAACTATAATCATCGCCGGCTGCCCACTTTACTCGTAGCTGAACAGATCGCCGCCGTGCATGTCGATCATTTCCAGCGCCTTGCCGCCGCCACGGGCCACACAGGTTAGCGGGTCATCCGCAATCACTACAGGAATACCGGTTTCTTCCATCAACAGACGGTCAAGATCTTTCAGTAATGCGCCACCGCCTGTCAGTACCATGCCGCGCTCGGAAATATCCGATGCCAGCTCTGGCGGAGACTGTTCCAGCGCTACCATTACCGCCGAAACGATACCGGTAAGCGGCTCCTGCAGGGCTTCAAGAATTTCATTGGAATTGAGGGTGAAACTTCTGGGCACCCCTTCGGCCAGATTCCGGCCACGTACTTCAATCTCGCGAACTTCTTCGCCGGGGTAAGCGGCACCGATTTCGTGCTTGATACGTTCAGCGGTGGCCTCACCAATCAGTGAACCAAAATTACGACGAATATAATTGATGATAGCCTCATCAAATTTATCACCACCGATGCGTACCGACGAAGAATAGACCACACCGTTGAGTGAGATAATCGCCACTTCGGTAGTACCACCACCAATATCCACCACCATAGAGCCTGTGGCCTCAGAAACCGGCAGTCCGGAGCCGATGGCGGCTGCCATGGGTTCATCAATCAGGAATACTTCACGGGCACCCGCACCCAGTGCTGACTCGCGGATCGCCCGGCGCTCAACCTGAGTCGAACCGCAGGGAACACATACCAGTACCCTTGGGCTGGGGCGCAGAAAGTTGTTGTCATGTACCTGTTTGATAAAGTACTGCAACATTTTTTCGGTTACGTAAAAGTCGGCAATCACGCCGTCTTTCATCGGCCGGATGGCCTTAATATTGCCCGGAGTACGGCCCAGCATGCGCTTGGCTTCGGTGCCTACTGCTGCAACACTCTTGGGGCCACCGGCTCGCTCCTGGCGAATGGCAACCACCGAGGGTTCGTTGAGCACTATGCCCTGATCCTTAACGTAAATCAGTGTATTGGCTGTACCCAGGTCGATAGATAAGTCATTGGAAAACATTCCACGAAGCTTTTTGAACATGAACAGACCCGGTCCTTAAAGTCCCTATTTTGGATAAAACAGGGTATTACTGCAGATTGCCTAACTTTACCAATGCCCCGGTCACTGCACAAGTTGGCAGTGGCTACTTAGGTATAAAAAAAGGTAAAAAATGAGTTTTTTTGCCCTTAGCCGGAAATTTCCGGCCAAAGTCAGAAAATCTGTCTTTTTGCTGCATGCATAATGGCCTGATTCAGACAACAGAATCGCAGGAACATTCCATGGCAAGCAGAATTCCTGAAAGCACGAAAAAGAAATTAACCACAGAGGCACGAAGGACGCAGAGGTTTTAAGGCATGGGCCTGCATTTCTCCGTATTCTCTGTGGTTATATTGAATCTCGCAGAGGCGCAAAGCCGCAGAGGAAGAACAAAACAGGTTGTTGGTATCCCTGCGTCTCAGCGTCTCGGCGAGAGATAGTTTTTTGTTCGTGGGTTTAGTGCCTGAAGCACCGTCATGCCCGAATGCCGTTATCGGGCATCCAGCGGCCTTTAAAAAAGACAAAACTAACTTCACAGAACAGAGGCATCAAAGGTTTAGCCCCCTTACTTCTCTGTGACCTCTGTGTCTCTGTGGTGAATTTATTCTTTTTGCGCTTTTTGTGTCTGTTGCAGTGCTACTCAAACACTTCGCGCCAGTGAATAATGCGATCATTGCCGCGGTACTGGCCAAATGTGGCGACGGCGGCCGGTTCACTCAGTGCAGCACCGTCTCCCTGCCAGTCAAATTTCAGCCATTCAGGGAGGGGCTGCCATTGCACCTCAACCTCTCCTGTTTCTCCCGGGGCGGCTAACACAAAACCCTGCATTGGTACCAAAGGGCGCCCGCCGGTAACGGTGTTATCACCGCTGGCAGAGGTGGTGAGGGTGGTGGTCAGTTGTAAATCGCCAGCGTTGTATGTCGTACAGTTGTCATCTGTATTCAGCATCCAGCGCGTACCGTTATAGTATTCCAGTTGCAATGGCACCGGCAGAGGCTCAGTTTCCTGACCGTACGCATTACTTAAACGGGCGCGGCCATAGCGCAGATTGGCGCTATTAATGTTGCTGATGCTAAAGGCCCGACAAGGCGCGGAGGGAGATGGAGAGGTTTTGGAGCATACTCCATCGCTATCGGTCAGTGCCGCTTCGCTGATAGTGATATCCAGTGAGGAGTCAAAGGGTGTCAGCGGCGTAACCCCTTTTTCGTAAGTCACCCTGGCATTGTCGATACGATATATGCCCTCACCATTATAGGTATCCAGCTGTAACTTAGTCAGTTGTTGGGTTGCAACATTGGCTGTTACGGCCTCGCTGTAGCTGCTGTCACTGTAACTAATCTGGTTGGGAATATCCCAGCTGCCAAGACGCCACAAGTTATTGGTATAATTATTAGTCACCTGACTTTGTTGGTTGAATGCTTTGATGCGGATTGCTGGCTGCAACGAGTTAACTTGATCAAAACCTATGGTCTCACCTACATAACTAAAGGGGGTTGTGCCCTCGGTACAGGTGTTGAGCAATTGAGGTGTATCTGCACTGACACTAAAATAGGCGGGGATAAAGCGGCCCAGAGCCAGCGTATTGGAGCCGATGCTACCGGCGTTCATATAATCCGAATCCTGCAATTGTATCTCTATGCTGCCAACTTCAGAATAACTCACCGATGCACTGCCAGCGCCATTATCAAAACCAAAGGCATTTTCATTGCTGATTTGTGTAAATACCGCAAAGGCGGGATTACGACTGTCCACATTTTGGTCGCCTAGGCTTAGTTCCCCTTGCTCGCCCTCATTTAACGGCAGAGCTTTTATTAATTGCAGGCGAAGGTCGCTGTTAGTTACGGGATTTCCATCACTGACATTATAGTTTGGCGTGATCCCCCCTGCTGCGCCAATAGCCTGAACGTTCAGGTTAAAATCGGCACCGGCAATATGGGGATTATTATTATCGGCGCTCAGCACCAGTGCGGTGGGTTTAACCACAAAGGTATTGCTTAACCCTATGGCATTTTGCTCGCTGTTTCTGACCCTGAGCTGCACCTGCCCCGCATCGTCATAGCGCAGCCATGTTGCCGGGATAGTGGCAATACCCTGATCATTAAAGGTGATACCGGTGCTGAAATAATCGTTGGGATTGCCGGTAGGGGAATCATTGCCTACCAGCATATTGTTATTGCAGGAGGCCGGATCCACGCAATCCAGCGCCAGTTCTAATTCCTGGTCCTGCAGATCTGCTTCACAGGTGCCGGCCTGGGCTAACCCGACATAAATATCTTCAGTAAAACCCTTTTGAGAGAGCTGATTGGGGATGACGGTGACCGGAGATGACCATGCGTCCCAGGACAGGGCCAGCCCCACTTCGACGAAGTCGATTTCACAATTTGATGCCGTATCGCCGATATAACATTCAACCGGAGCTTGTGGATCAGTATTGATGGCACCGATAGTCGCCACGCCGGTCTCATCAACACTCAGTGCGGAAGTGGTGGAGGCATTAAAAGACAAATTCGTGGCTGACCAACTGCCTTTATCGGTGGTCAGGCTAAGTGATGCTGCATTACCATATAAATCTTTACAGTCGGGGTCGGCGCAGGCCTTCACGGTGACCTCACTGGCGCCGCACAGGTAGCCGGTCTGGTTATGTTGCAACCGGTAATGATGAGGGCCAACAAAAATATCCTCTGCTTTAATGGCGCAGACTTCGAGATTATCGATTTCATGGATATTGATCGACTCTCCGGTGCTGCCGGTAAAGCTGAGCAAAAAGTCTTCCGGTACCACAGGTTGTTGGTCGGGGAATTCGGAGAATACATCAAAAGATGAAATTAACTCGACAAAGCCGCTACCCGTGTCCCGGCTGACACTGATAAAAGAAGTACCGGTGATCTGCGAGTCCACCACAATACGATAGCGATGGGCGGGGCCAGGTGTGGCCCCGGGTACATCAATGGCAGGGTTGAGCCCAGTGGCAGCCTTTAAAAATGGATAGTCATTTTGCGCCGCGCCGCGCAGGGCGATGCTGTCAGGCCTGAAGCCGACGCCACCGTTTCGCCCTTCAGTATCATTGGAGAAATTACCATATTCATCCAGGCCTATTCCCAGCCAGCCACCGGCGAAGCCAGCATCGCCATTATTACGCTGAGCATAGCCCAAAGAGCCCCCGAAACTCCCTGATTGGGGGGTGACATTGGCATCAGAAAGCACCACAGCAATACCATCGGCGCTGTTACCATTGTAGGCATAATAATCAAATTCAATTTCGACTCTGTTGCCAGCCGCCGGAAATTTCTTGTTTAAGGTAATGCGGGTGGATTGCTCGGATGCTGCCTCAGTCAGCCTGACTCTGCCATTAACAGGCGCGGGTATAAATGAACCTGAACTGGTGGACACCTGCCAGTTTTGTGCAAAATCACCGATGGACTGGAAGGTATAATTGTCACATTGCAGATCCGGTGTCGGACAATCTGAGGTATTGGTCCGGTCGGCGTTTATCTGGGCACTGCTCTGAACATAATTATACACCCGCCACTCATCTATTAAGCCATCGGCCGAATTGCCGGTGGCCGATGCTGATGTGCTGCGATTATCGCCAATATATAAGGTGTCAAGTTGTGGCAGGCCTTCGTCCACGGCGACATTGTCAATATTCACCAGTGACTGCTGAATGCCGTTGATATGCAGTTTTTGTGTATTGTTTATTGCATCCCATGAGAAGGCGATATGTACCCAGTCAGCTGAGGTAAAGTTGTAATTCACCTGACTGAAAACACGTAACGTATCACCATCGGATTCCGATATATTAAAGCTGATGCCGCCCTGACTATTCATCCCCAGAGCAAACTGGGCATTGCTGGCTGAGGAAGCATCAAACAGCATTTTACTACGCCCGATTTGCGACCAGTCTTCATTGCTGCGATACCAGAACGAGATGGTACCTTTGTCGCCGATATCATTCACATCCAGTTGAGAATCGACGGCATCCTGTGTGAAGCGGTTGCGGTTATCGGGAATATTAAGGGCACTACAGGATATTTTTGATGTCAGCAACAATGGTTCAGCACTGCCTGTGCTACCGGCATGATTACCCTGGCCGGAGATATCCAGTAACCAGTCCGGCTGTTCGTAGGCCAGCCATTGCAGTTGTAAAGCGCTGCCAGGACAAGCGCCCTGATTCGCATTGATATTGCATTGCTCACCACCAATAATGCCGCCGCAACTTTGGTTTTCACCACAGGGGGCGTTCACATAACCGGTGATTTCGCCATTATTAGCAACGCTGCCCGTTGCGTTAAGATTGCCGTCTATCAGGCCAGTGATGAAAATGGTGCTGGTTTGCACATTTCCGGTCACCGAGCCATATAACGCTATGCTGCCTGCACTGATAATATTGCCAGTCACATCTCCGGAGAGGGTGATGCTACCCGATGCCTGGATATTCGCTCTTAGAAACACATTGTTGGCAATACTAATGGTGTTTGCCTGAATGTCTAAACTGGTCGGTGTGCCGGGGGCATTTCCGACAAACCCACTTTGTAGGGTCAGATTGCCGTCAATATTCAGTGAAACAGCTTCGCTAACCGTAATAACATCATCAGAGGCCAGAATTAGATCTGCTGAACAGTTAATGACGTTGCCAATGGCAGAACAATTAGCACCAGGTAAAGAGGTTGCATCATCGGGGAGCGTATAAGTTGCCGAATAGCTGATTCCTGGTATCAGCAATAGCAGCAGAAAAATAATCGTAAGGCGGCTCATAATTCCACCCTGGCATCTACGAAAGCCGTGCGGGAGGTTACCGCATCGCCCGCCTCGCAGGTGCCGGTACTGGTAAACTGGTAATAGCGGCTATCACCCGTAGTCTCCACACTGCAACTGCTGCTGACACTGCAATTTCGCAGGCCATCCATGCTGAAGGTGACAGCGGTGGTGTTATCACAGGCAGTGGGGTCATTAAGGCTTTTGTCGACACACACTGAATTAACCGAGCCCGGCGGGCAAAGGGGAAAGGCTTCGGTCAGTTTGGCTTCAAGACCTGATTGGGCAGCCTGGTGGGCACGCAGCCCGTACACTTCAAAAATCAGGCTGTCGCTGGAGGCAGATAATAACCGGGTCAGCGTCAGAGCAAGAAACGCCATCACCACAATCACAAACAGGCTGATCACCAGCATACTGCCGCGTTGATGCCTCGGTAAACAACGGGGGTGAGATCTATGGAACATTGGGCAAATGCACTTCGCTATTAAAAACCACCAGCTCTTCGTTAAGCTCAAATCTGAGCTGTAACTGTACCAGAGCATTTCTGTTCAGCGTAGCAGACTCCAGTGTAAAGGGCCGGTCATTCGCATCAGTGGGGTCATTGATAATATGCCGGGCCATCAGTACGCCGGTGCCAATCCCTGCATTAGTGGGGCTTTCAGACTGTACGTCGCGATAGGCGTAGCCGGTATGACGGGTAAGCCGGCTATTCCCTGACAGGCAGTAGCTAACAGGCTCCCGGCCAATATACAGACGCCTGGCCGGGCTATCAGTGGCAAACTGATGGTCTGATGTGAGGAGCAGGGTGTTACCGGATACCGGGTTCGCATCGGGGGCGACATTATGGGCATCGCCTCCCAGATATATATGGTCAGGCTCAAGGGGGTATACAACCACTCTGTCGTTCATTTCTCTTTGATAATTGCCCAGACTGGCCAGTTCAATTTCATCTGTGGCGGGTTCGGGGGAAACCGCGATATCCTCATAAAAGCTGCTCCATGCAATAGGCGCAAATTCGATACAGCGGGAATTGGCAGAGATTCTGATACTGTTGGGTACGGCGCGGCGCAGCTCACGATTAAGCCGCTCCAGTACAAAACGTGCCTCACTTAAGATTTGATCCCGTTCGGTCACATCCACATAAATCCGCGTACCAATACTGACAAAGCTGAAAACGCCCACAGAAACGATGGCCAGTATAACGATTACGCTAACCAGTTCGATCAGCGTAAAACCACGAGTTCGTTGCATCAGTAGTTACCCCGGTAAGTCGTAAAATCCAGGGTTTCACTGTTGGGTGTGGTAATACTGACACGGATAAGCTTCAGGGAACTGATGGCACCGTCGTTATTGCCATCCATATTGCCATCGTAAAAACCCTCTACGCTAACCAGAAAGTCCTGGTAAAGGGGCTGAAGTGATGGGTTCATAGGCCTGTCGGGCGTATTCAGCACCGTTACGGCATTGATATTACTGATACAGAAATAATCATCCACATCATTAAAGCTGTCTCTGTTGCTGCAATCTTCCCCTGCGTCCAGCCCCAGCCCTGCGGCTGTTGTACATAAATCTGCATTTCCATCGCCATCCATATCTTCACCACAACGCTGTGAGCCACCACTGCGATCGGAATTTTGATCAAATGACTTGGCGCTGATTTCATTCAACAGCGACTGCGCCAGTTCTGTGGCCCGGGCCTGGTAGATGGGGTCGATACTGCGTGTTGACTGGGGCAGCAAAAAACTGGTGATCAGCGTCAGGGCAATACCCAATACGATAATGCCGATCACCATTTCAATCAGGGTGAAACCCTGAGAGCATCGAATGGCTTGAGAATGAGCACCAAAGCGACCCGAAATTCGTCCACCCGGTATTCTATCAGCAGGCATAAATATAGCCTTCAGATGCCACACAGACTCTGGCGCTGGCCGTGCCGGTAACGGTCAGAGTACAGCCACTTGATCCGGTACAGATGGCCTGCTGTGCATTATCCACCGGGCGGCCGAGGCCATCAAAACCAATATGGTCGACCGCACTGCCACCGTCTAGCGCACTGAGCAGAAGATTGTCATCTGACATATCAGTCTGGCTGGTACGCAGATACTCAGGGGTGGAATAGTCGATACTGGTACTGCAACTCTGAGCCTGTTGCGCCGCACCACCGCCTGGTGAATAGGCCAGTGTCGGGGGGCCGAAGGCCGGAGCTGTGGTATTCAGATTAATCTGATAGCAATATCCGGGGCGGGTATCCTGCATGGCGCGGGTCTGCATATTGCGCAGCGCACTGACAAGGCGTGCCTGATAACTGTATTCGGCGATCCCATCGGTGCCCTGAAAGCGACTGTAGGCTGATACCGCCAGCACACCCAGAACGGTGATCACGACAATCAGTTCTAATAAGGTGTAGCCGGCGGTTTTCATGTTATTGGTCGGATTTAGCAGCTACCGGCAACCACGGTAATAACCGGAGAGGCGCCGCCACCCGCTGAATTAGTGTAAAGTACATGGCAACTAGCACCATCGGTGCCGGTTTCCTCAAAATCTACCGTAGCGCCATCGGGGTGTATACCAAAGCCACCATCAGCAGGGCCCGCCGCGGTTGCGTCGGCACCAACAGGTTCGACAAGAGTCCATTCGGCAGATGGAAGCTCTACCCACTCAGAAAGCATCGCTGTGGTCATTGCATCGGCATCGGGATAACCATCACTGGTTGTAACGCCTGCTCCAATATTGGCGTTTCCAGCTCCATTCTGCTCACCTGCAATCGCTGATTTAGCATAAACCAGTTGCGCACCACCCTGCATTGCAGCCTTGGCGCCCTGCAGCGTGGAGGCTGTGGCATCGGACTGAATATCAATAAATTTAGGTGCTGCGGTGACCGCCAAGATACCCAGAATCACGATCACGATGATCAGTTCGATTAAAGTAAAACCTTGTTGTTTCATAATATTATTGCCTCAAGTTACTAATGGCTATCCCTTGTTCTTATTGTGCTGTCTTCCATCCTGAAAGCAACTGTTTTAGTTGTAGGTCGGAATCTATTCCGACAGTAATGCTGGCCTTTCGCATTGATGTCGGAATAAATTCCGACCTACAGGCCTACTGATTGCTGAATGTGATGACCTGGCCGATGCGGGGGTCATAGACAAAGCCGTTACCATCGCTGTTATCAATGGGCTCGTTCTGCTGATTTTTAATCGTCTGAGTCAGGTAGTAGTAACACACATCATTACCGGCTGGTGCAATGCCGTCGGCACTGCTGGTAAAATAGCGATGAGAGTCAAAAGGGCGCTGATTCCACTGTGATGTAATAGTGGGCGCGCTTTGCATAATCAGGTTAAAGATACTGACGCAGTCCAGATCCACCAGAGAGTCATCTTCGGTACTGCCATCATTGGTGGCTTCACCGGTGGGATAACCGGTGTCTTTGTCGATGCCAATCTGAATACCGCCCACTGTCACAAAGGTGATGTTGGCGCCTCCGTTTTGCGCCGGCCTGCCTTCCAGCTCCCACTGGGCGCGCACCAGTCCGACTCCGGTAGCGAAACCTCCGGCCACGCCTTCAACGGTGGCTTTCTCGGCATCTTCTGTCACTTCCAGCATACGTGGCAACGCAACAGCCGCCAGCAGGCCCAGCACTACCACCACAATAACCAGTTCGATCAGGGTAAACCCTGCGGATTGTTTGTTGATTTTCATAGCCATCCTGTTATCTCTGCTACCTTAATTCGATTAAAAACCTTTCAGCACCGGTGTCTTATTGTTTAATAACCTGCCCGGTATATATCCGGTAGTCAAAATAGGGGCCTGTAGAAACCCTGAACCGGCACATGCTGTCCAGTGCCTTACCACTCATTTTGACACCATCGAAAAACTCACCATAGACTTTAAAATTATTCACCTGCATCGGTGTATTTAAAACAGTTTTCCAGAGCCTGTCGCAGCCCTCGGCGCTGGGCTCTACTTTTGGCCAGCCCAGATGACTCATCGGGATAGGTCGCCTGTCTGTTTCATTTCCATCCCGGTCGTACTGGATCTGCAAAATTCTTGTTGGCCGCCCTTCCGCTTCCCACTGCCAGCGCGCACTGACTACACTGCGGGCCATCTCTTCAGCGAGCAAATCCAGCGTGGTCTGCTGCAGATCTTCCTCGCTGTCTTCGAAATACCAGATAAATGTTGCCATCAGTGAGGAAAATATCAGTACCACGGCAACCTGCATGATCAGCCGCATTTGTCGGTTCTCACTGTCTGATTGTTGGTTCATTTTATACTCACTCAGCGTCCCCGGTACGCATTCATCATGTCCCACATGGGTGTAAAGATTCCCAGCGCTAATACCAGTACCATAGCCGCAACAATGGCAATCAGCACAGGTTCGATCTTTGAGGTCAGGCTTTTAAGATCATAGGCGACCTCGCGTTCATAGAAATCGGCGACATCGGTAAGCAGCTCGTCCACCTGCCCGGTTTCTTCGCCGACACTGATCATCTGTAACACCAGTGGTGTAAACAGCCCGCTCTCGGTGCAAACCCGCGACAGGCCTTCGCCCTTTTCAATGTTTTTGCGCATTTTCAGTATCTGTTTACTCATATAGCTGTTGTCTACGGCATCGGCTACCAGAGTCAGAGCGTGAGTCAGTGGTACGCCGGCCCTGACCATCATCGCGAAGCTGCGGGCAAAGCGTGATAATAGTGAACGTTCGATAATATTACCGATGGCATAGATTCTGAGTTTTCGTCTGTCCCAGTTCAGACGGCCTGAGTCACTTTTCAGATAACGGCGCACTGCCCAAACTAAGGCGATGGCACCAAGCAGTAACAGGTGCCAGTAATTGACAAAGACATTGGACATGCCAATCAGAAAGCGGGTCATCAGTGGCAGTTCGGCACCGAGGCGGTCAAACATGCCAGAAAACGTAGGTATGACCACCAGATTCATTATTACCAGGGCCACGACAATGGCTATCATGACAAACATGGGGTAGCGGGTGGCGGATTTGATCTGTTTGCGGGTTTCCTGCTCACTCTCCAGATATTGAGACAACAACAAAAATGCCTCATCCAGCTTGCCGGTATTTTCCCCCACATGCACCACACTCACAAATAACGGGCTGAATACCTTAGGGTGACGGTTCAGGGCACTGGAAATATTCCGCCCGCGCTCTAACTGCTCCACCACATCCACAAGGGCCTGCCTGAGCCGTTTTGAACCAGAGGACTCGGCCAGCCCGCCAATGGCACGCAAAATAGGAATGCCCGCTTTACTGAGGGAATACATCTGGCGGGCAAAAATTACCATTTCTTCCAGGGTCACGTCAGGCGTAAGTAATTGGTCTATAAAGCTATTCTGGCGACGCTCTTGTTGCGGCCGGATTTCAATCGGGATCAACTCCCGATTGAGCAGAATCTGTGCGGCTGTCGCCTGATCCGCAGCTTCAAGACTGCCGTCCTGCAAGGCACCGCTGGCACTTCTGGCTTTATAGCTGAACATTGCCATTTACCCTGCTTCCCCGGTCTGTTGTTCCGCTACCATTTCCACCAGTTTCAGGACTTCCTCGACACTGGTCACACCCTGACGGGCATAAGCCAGCGCCGATCTCGCCAGCGGGTGATAGCCGGGGCTGGCTTTGGCGATCTGGCTGAACGCAGACGTGTCGTCTGACTTCAGCGCGTTCATCATAGCGTCGGTCATTTCCAGCAACTCGAACACACCGATTCGGCCCCGATACCCTGTATTATTGCAATTATCGCAGCCTCGTCCCTGTTTAAAGCTAATCTGTCCGATGTCATCACTCAGGCCGCCAAGCCAGAACACTTCTTCCTGGCTTGGTTGATAATTTTCACTGCATTTCTCACACAGTCTGCGCACCAGTCGCTGAGCGACAATGGCCCGCAATGAGGTGGCAACCAGATAGCCCGGCGCCCCCATATCCAAAAGACGAATGGCACTGGATATCGCGTCATTGGTGTGCAGGGTCGACAACACCAGATGGCCTGTCAGTGCGCCACGCAGACCGATTTCCGCCGTCTCATTGTCACGCATCTCGCCCACCATAATAATGTCGGGGTCCTGGCGCAGGGTGGTTCTGAGTATGCTGGAGAAGGTCAGACCGATCTTATTGTTAGTCTGTACCTGGTTGATTCGCGGCAGGCGATATTCTACCGGGTCCTCCACGGTAATAATCTTTACCCCTGGCTGATTCAGCTCGCTTAACGCGCCATACAGTGTGGTGGTTTTGCCCGAGCCGGTGGGACCGGTGACCAGTACCATGCCATGTGGTCGGTGCAGCAAATGGCGGAAACGATCAAGCATAGCCCCGGGCATACCTGTTTCATTAAGGCTCAGCAGCCCGGCTGATTGATCCAACAGCCGCATCACCACAGATTCGCCGTGTTGTACCGGCATGGTAGACAGACGTACGTCGATACTGTGACCTTTAACCTTGATATGAGTACGGCCATCCTGTGGCAGTCGTTTCTCGGAAATATCCAGCCCTGACATCAGCTTAAGACGCAGTACCAGCGCCGAGGCGATATTACGTTCTTTAATCAGGCTTTCCTGTAGTACACCGTCTACGCGCAAGCGAATACGCAGCGTGTCTTCATCGGGCTCGATATGGATATCCGAGGCCTGCATCTGCACAGCATCTTCGAAAATGGATTTTAGCAGCCTGGCAACGGCGGTATCACCGCCCTCGGTGGCCAGGTCGGCAAAGTCAAACTCATCTGACTCGCTGTGTTCACTGGCCAGCTCCTGAGCAAAGGAGGCGATATCTTCGGTACGCCGGTAATGTCTGTCAAAGGCGCTGAATAATTGCGACTCTTTTACCACTGCAACCTTAATCGGCTTCGCCAGGATACTGGACAGGGCATCCATAGCGGCGAGATCCGCAGGATCACTCATGCCTACCAGCAGGTGATCCGGGTGTTCTTCGAGCACCAGAGCCCGGTGACGGCGGGCCTGCACTTCAGGTAACTGTTTTACTGCATTAGCATCCAGGTTGCGCTGGCTGATGTCGATCAGCGGCACCTTTAACTGTTGGGAGAGAAACTCCAGTAACTGCACTTCTTTTACCAGCCCCAGATCCACCAGAGTGTGGCCCAGCTTTCGTCCACTTTGCTTCTGTGCATCCAGCGCCTGTTGTAGTTGCGCTTCGCTGATAATGTTTTCATGAACCAGCAGATCACCCAGGCGCATTTTAAGTTTTGGTTGTAAGCCTGCCATCCTGATTACCCTCCCAGCGCCATCAGCCGTTGCTGCACAAAATCACCTATTTGTGGTGGTGTACTGGCACCGTCCAGCCAACGGTAAACCTCTATAGCAGCCTGATGCTGGCCGCCCTGATCCAGTGACACCGCCAACCCCAGACGCCACTTTATGTTGTCTGGCTGATAGCGGCTCAGTAACGCATAATCATGCTGTGCCTGCTGATGATCCTGCTGTTTTTGTGCTAAACGGGCTCTGAGTTGAATATAGTCCGGATACTGCAACACGTTAGGATTGTGACCCTTGAGCAGCATCAGTGCTTTATCTGTTTGCTGGTTATGATCATAAAACCGTGCAAGAGATTGCAATAGTGACAGCTCCTGAGGGTAAAGCTCTACACCTTGTTCCAGTAACAGGCCGCTGTGAGCCGTGGCACCATTTTTTAGCAACAGGGCGGCCAGTTTGCGTCTGACCTGATGATTATCAGGCTGTATCTCAAGCATTTTTTTAAGCCCTGAAATCGCTTCTGTCTCTGTGTTGTCGGCCATCGCTTTGCTGACCTCGGCTTTTAGTTGCTGCCAGCGTTGTTCGGCGTTACTTGCGGCCTGGGTTTTACTGAAAGCCACAGGTTTCTCTGTTTGAACAGCAGGCTGTGAACGCTCAGTCTGTACCGGCTTATTTGTAGTCTGCTTTTCAGATGGCAGAGCCAATGCTGGCGTCTCTTGCTGCACCACAGTGTCGTCGGCATCAGCAACAGCTTGTGCGTGTAACTCCGGCTGCCGGGTGATGGTGTTAATGACCTCTGCTTCTTCAGGCTCTGTTACTGCTTCTTCAATCTGTTTGTCAGTTGAAACTGACGGCGCCGTTGTCTCCGGAGAGCTTTGTGTCGCCTGCGGTGTTTGTTGAGGTGGCCGGTCCGGTTCGGTGATACTCCACAGTACCGGCCAGAACCAATAGATTACGGCTGCAACTACCGCCAATGGCAATACGCCAAACATCCACCAGCCATGGCGGCGCTTCGCCGGCGGTTGATAGTTGGCGCTGTTTTGCTGCTGTTGCTGGCGCGTCTCCAGATCCTGGAGCATCTTATTGACCACACTCATAAGGTACCCGGTGGATAAAAGTAATAACTGCCTAATACCAGCATGACCAGCAGCAATGAGGCATACAGCCACAGCCACCTAAAGGAGCGGATTTTCGAGGCAGCTTCAGTATCAGCAATGGCCAATTGAACATGCCGGGGGCTGACCTGCAGCTTACCCTCCCCGTAGGCCAGCATCAGCGCCTTGTGACATAACACATTGACGATTCGCGGCGTGCCCTGTGATGCCTTGTAGAGCATTTTTCCACATCGGCGGTTAAACATTTCTGTACCCCGGAAGCCTGCTACCTGCATACGATGCTGCACGTACTGGATTAGCTGATCCAAATCCATGCAGGCAAGCTGGTAGCTAAATGTAATGCGTTGTTTTAGCTGGCGTAACTCAGGCAAAGCCAGTTTCTGGTCTAATTCTGGCTGACCAAAAAGCACCACCTGTAGCAACTTTCTGGACTCGGTTTCCAGGTTGGTAAACAGACGCAGGGCCTCAATGCTTTCAACCGGCAACGCCTGTGCTTCATCAATAATCAGCACTGCCGCTTTATGTTGCTGGTTAATTTCAATTAACCGCTGCTGAATACGCTGGGTAAATTCCTGCTGGTCGGCATCAACACTCAATGTGACGCCAAGTTCACCAGCTACAGCGGCACGTAATTCCGCCGGAGACAGGTAAGGGTTGGGGATATAGGCAGAGACAAAATGCTCTGGCAATTCATTGAGCAATTTACGACAAATCAGGGTCTTACCCGTGCCCACTTCTCCGGTGACTTTAATAAAACCTTCACCGGTTTTAAGTGCGGTAGTGAGTACGTCAATGGCCTGATTATGACTGGGCAGGCCAAAAAAGTAGCTGGTGTTGGGCGTCAGCGTAAACGGTAATTCCTGAAGGCCGAAGTGATACAGGTACATATTCAGTTCGTGTCCGTCCAGTCCCGGATCTGATCCCGGCTGCTTCTGAGCTGCTGCTGCCAGGTTCCACGTTCCACTACTGTGGGTTTAAGCAGGATTACCAGTTCCTTTTTCTGTTCTGATTCCCGACGATTTTTGAACAGCTCCCCAAACAGCGGAATAGTGCCAAGAAGCGGAGTTTTTGAATGGGTTTCATTGATGATGGTCTGCATCAGCCCACCAATCACGACAATCTCACCGGTGCGGGCGTGGATAACGGTATCAGATTCACGAATATTGCTCTGTGCCAGCGGCAATACAAACCGTTCTTCGTTGAGTGTGACAACTTTTTCCTGTTCCTGTGTTTCTATCACCGAAGGGTGCACATGCAGGAGCACGCCGCCTTCGGCATCGATCTGTGGGGTCACATCCAGTGCGATACCGGAAAAAAACGGGGTCAGTTCAATATTTGGGCCTGTGGAGGTGGTGGCTGCAGTGATGGTGCTCTGACTGGAAACGTCAGTGACAAAATATTCATCATCGCCGACCTTGATCACGGCTTTCTGGTTATTCGTTGCCGTGACACGCGGACTGGAAAGCACCTGCATATTGCCCTGAGTTGACAGCAATGTCAGTACGCTGGAAAAGCTGCCGGTTTCAAACTGAAGGCCGGTAATACCGCCGAGGCTGTTACTGATGGCGTTGCCCACATCCATGCCGGAGAAGCTGATAGGGCCAAGACGGCTGCTATTAGCGATTTTGGTCCAGTCAATGCCTTGTTGATACTCGTCATTGAGTGTGACCTCTATGATCCGGGCTTCCAGTACGACCTGACGTTGCACGGTTTGCTCGGTCAGCTGCAGATAATTCTGTACTGCCTGAATTTCCTCTGGCATCGCTTTGATTGTCACCAGGCCTGCCTGGGGGGAAACAATAACCACTCTGCCGTCCTGGTCTCCGATCAGGCTTTGCAGGGATTCTTTGAGATCTTTCCAGAAATCTGTCTGCGTGCGGGTGAGGATATTGGTGCCGTTACTATTGCTGGAGTTGCTGTTCAGATTGCCACTGTTGCCATATTGATTGCCGCCCGTCAGCTGGTTGCCACCAAAGCTGTTGACGTTATTGCCATTGTTGTTATTCCCGCCGCCCTGGGTGGAAACGCCACCGGACACAATGCTGGACTGGGTGGCACCGTCTCTGGTCATCATCAGGTAATTGACGGCAAAGGTTTCTGTGCGCATGCCGGATGGATAAATACGAAAGACGCTGCCACTGCGTTGTACATGATAACCATAAAGACCCGACACCAGGTTAAACACCTCACTTAAGGTAACCTGTTTGAGATCCAGGGTGATATTTCCGGTTACCCCGGGGTGGATGGCGACAGAATAAGGAGTACCTTCCACCAGTCCTGCGAAGAAGTTCCGGGCATCGGTCTGATCAGCAGCGATATCGTAGCGTTCTTCGCTAAACAAGGGGGTTTCCTGCTCTGCGGCATCAGGCATTAGCAATAACCGGGAAACCTGCTCGGGTAATTGCTCCAGTTTTTTATTATCCTGAGGTGAGGGGGTATCACTGTTGTCTATTGCTTTATCCAGCGAACGGCTGGCATCTTTGCCAACCTGATTGCTCTGACAACCGGCAATGGATACCAGCAGTGATAAAAATATTACATGCTTAAAAGCCATTGGCTTTACCTTTTGTCAATGTCTTACCTTGTCTGAGGGTAACTTCAATCTCATTGTCGTTATGTCTGAACAGCACCGACCCGGCGCGGATCTCAATCAATTCCATCTCTCGCCAGCGCTCACCGGGATACAGCGCATCACCCTCCACTATCGCATAGCGACGCTGCGGGCCAATAAAAATCGCGGTCACCGAAGGTACTCCGTTGGCAGTATCCTGCACTGGCTGCCCGGCAATGGCTATAGAACCGGCTTGTTTGGGTGGTTGAGTTGGATCCTGCAGTACTTGTGCCTGTACAAGGCCACCGGCAATCAACCCAAAGCACAACAGTCGTTTTATGATCATATTCCTACAAAGGCCTTATCAGTACTGAGTGTAGACAGCTCAATTTCCATTCTGCCAACAGGAGGCTCCTGCACACTATAGGCCATGCGTTGCCAGTGAAAACGCCAGGGCAGCATCTCCAGTTCGGTCAGATACGCCTGTAAGGCAAAATATTTGCCTTCGACTATCAGTATTAACCCTTGCTGGTACAAGCCGGGCATGGATTGTTCACTCCCGTCTTTGGCCTGATCCTGCTCGGTGAGATTAACGGCTGGCAGCGAGCGCATCTCCAGTAAATGCAGATCATCGTTCTCAGCCAACAGTGCCTGCAACACATTGCGCATGCGATGGGGAGGAATCAGGTCGCTGGTATCATCATCAATCTGCTTTTCCAGCTCTACCTTTTGCAACATTAGCTGGCTGATGCGACGCTTAACAGCGGCATCGGGATCCTGGCTGCCTGCGATCAGAGCGGCGGCCTGGCTTTGCAAAGCAGACGATTGTTCTTTGTGCTGCGCGATCTGATTTTCTAATTGCTGAACCCTGAGTTGTGAGGGCTCAACAAACAGCATATAGCCGCCATAGAGGATCAGGAAAAGCCCGGCTATCAGCACCAACTGGCGTTCCCGCGGTTGTCTGTCACTGAACCATTGTTGCATTTGCGTATAATTCATGGCGTTGGCCTCAGTGAGTTGTCAGCCCGCAGTTCGGTGGCACCAAGAATAAAGTTAAGCTGACGATCTTCGTCTCTGAAGACCTTCAGTGAGCCAAATTCGGTACCGATGAAATAATCGCTTTTGCCTAACTTTTCCATCCAGCGAGGCACCGATTCTGCATTCAGACTCTTGCCCTGCATCTGCAGTCTGCTTCCGGTAACGCTGAACCGGGTCAGCCAGATATCCTGTTGGTGTTGACTGGCCAATGCCAGCATCAATTGTGCATAGGTTCCGCGACCCGCTTGCTGCTTATTATCTAACTGTTTCAACAGGTACTTCTGAGCCAGGATTTGTTTCTGCAGCAGTTCGGCCTGTTGCACCAGCCTTTTGTCTGGTTGGGCATTTAATTCGTCGGTGACGTGCTGCAACCTTAGTCTGGCCTCTTCCAGCTGACGTTTCTCTGTTTTCTCGGTGGCCTGCCATTTATCGACTTCGGCGCTGCTGTACAGGGACCATCCCGCTATAAATATCATCGCCAGCAGGCAGCAAACCAGCACCAGGGTGAGATTGAGCGACTCCGCGTCGGGCTTCAGGGACGGCTGATAAAAATTGACCTGGTTTTTCATGTCACTGCCCCGTTTCGCTGCCGCAGAGCTGCTCCCAGGCTGGTAGTGGTCGAGGGTGAGATACTCAGCCCTTCAGCTTTATTGATGTCTGTTTCGAGCAGGCTGGTGTCGATCATCAGCATTTGTTGCAGGGTCTGACTCAGCTCTTCAATAAAGGGAGTATCGATACAAATCAGCAGTTTTCTAGCCTGGGCCTGGCGCAGCTGACTCTCGAAATAGTCCATTGAGCGCTGGATCTCCAGACTCAGGGTTTCGGCAATGCCCTGTTGTATTTGTTCCAGGCCATAGGTGCTGAGCTGTTCATAGCCTTTTAACCGTCGACTGAAATACAGCTTCTGCTCACGGATAATACTCAGGCAGATCTCTTCTCCCGGTTCCTGCATCAGCGTGATCTGTGCCTGTTCAGTGGACTCCAGCAGCTGGCACTGGCTCAGTTCTTCAATCCCCATAGTCTGTAAGTCCAGGCCGGACTGGGTTATGCCTTCAGACACTTCTTTGACCAGGGCCGTTGGCACTGCAACCAGATTGACTTTATTGCTGCCGGTAGGTTGAGCAGGCAGATCAAAATAGTCGATCGACATTTCTTCGCTGCTGGCCAGCAACTCTTTGGCTGACCAGCGCAATGCCTGAATCAACTCCTGCTCTTCAACGGCGGGGCGGTCTACCTGCATCAACTGATATCTGTTGGTAGAAAATACCAGATGGCAGGGGGTGCCAGCGGCCTGATGCTGTTTAACCCATTGTGACAGGGATTGCTGCCAGTTTTCTATGGGGAGTCGCTGTTGCAGAACCCAGTGCAGCTTATTCTGTTGTCGGGAGATCACCGATATCAGAAGTGCCTGTTGTCCGAACTCAATGCCGATAGCAAAGAATGCAGAAGACTTAGCAAATCTGTTTGTGATTTTTCCCCAAATAGCCAAGCGCAGTATACCTTTGTATTAATTGTTATAATTTGTATCAATTAGAGCAGACATTAACTTTCTGTACCAGCCCCCTGTATAAATCCCGGAAACATCTGCCGGTGTTTAATCAAACACTGATGATAGTGTAAGACGGTGGGAAATAGTTGCACAAGTTGAGATCTGGTCTATTGATTAAAGCAGGGTCGTGTAAGGGAAAGCAGATTAATGCAGCACACAGAGGTTACGGAGAAATTCAGGGCTACACACTGCTACGATAGGGAGTCCGGGCTTTTGCATATTACCGCTTGCGGTTTGGCTGAGCCGGAAGACATTCTTGCCATGTACAATAAAATTATGCAGCTGAGTCAGCGCTATGATTGCCATAGAGCATTAATTGATATGCGGGAAATGGTAAAGAATGTTGATGACAACAGATTGCTGGCGATGATGGATCAGTTAGACAGTTTACTCAGGCGTATTCGGGTAGCCAGAGTCGTTAACGCCGGGGATCAACAACAAGGTCTGGTGCAGTCAATAGCGGATAGCAGAAACTATCCGCTGAAAAACTTTTCCAGTCAGGATCAGGCCCTGGCCTGGCTGTTGCCGGGTCTGTAACAACATTAGTTGTTCTGAGTGGTTGATATATACCCTTAGCTTCCGCGTGTATCCTATTCCGACTGGCACTGCTGGTAATCCTGCGTATGCTCTGCTAATCTCAAAAGACTTTTTAAAGCCTTTTAAAAGGTGGTTTATGCAAACCGAAACGGTTACTTACTTAAAAGAGCATGCCAATACGCTGGAGTTGCATGAAGATCTGCTGATTACAAAACATGGGAAACCGGCTTTTGTGGTGCAGTCTTATGAGGATTATCAGTTTCAGCAGGAAACGCTGGCACTGCTGAAAATACTCAAACTATCAGAAAAATCTCTGCAAAATGTCGGCCTGACGGTGGAACAGGCCTTTGACTGAGGGCTTCTCAATTGTCACCTCGCCGATATTCAGACTATCGGTGCAACGACTCAAGGCCTTTCTGGCTGAAAAATACGGTGAGCCTTCTGCTGCAAAGGCCCTTACGGATATTAAACAACAAATCGAGCAGCATTTACCCTCCACTCCTGAAATAGCCCCGATCAGCGAGCGATTATTGGCTTTAGGTATTGTTGACTATCGTCAGTGGCAGTTAGACAAGCATAATATCCTGTTTTACAAAGTGAATAGCCAACATCAGACCGTCGAATTATTACTGGTTATGGACAGTCGTCAAAGCCTGAGCAAGCTCTTGTTTGAACTGAGTTTACTGTTTTAACTGAAGCTGATTATTGAGATATCCTCTATCCGGGATTAACACCAGCGATAACCTGGTATCGCTGGTGTACAGATGTTAATCCTGCTTTACCAGCGCATCATCCAGTTGGTTGGCCCGGATAGCCGCTTCCCGTGATTCCAGGCGTTGCACATAGCGTTTGAAGGAAGGGCGCTCTTCCAGGCTCTTAAACATCATGCCCCAACTGATATGGCTGCCTACATACACATCTGCGGCAGTGAATTGTTCGCCACATAAATAGGGGCCGTTTTCCAGTGCGGTTTCCAGCGTATCGAGCACATTCTGATACAGACCACAGCCCACGGACTGGGAATTTTCTGCGTCTATCCGCCAGTCGTAGGCTTTTGCAGTCGTTGCCATTTCCAGTGGCCCTGCAGCAAAGAACAGCCAGCGATAATAGGTACCCCGTTGCGGACTGCTCAGAGCCGGTGCAAGATTTTTATCGGCATAGTGATCAGCAAGATACGCGCAGATTGCGGCACCCTCGGTGACCACCAGATCGCCGTGCTTGATTGCCGGTACTTTACCCATGGGATTGAGTTTAAGGTAATAGGGTGATTTGATATCACCACCGTACTCCAGGACTTTAGTGGTGTAAGGAACGCCAAGTTCTTCGAGCATCCAGCGGATAATGCGGCCACGGGAATTAGGATTAGTGAAAAAAGTCAGTTCTTGCATGATTCGGATCCTTGATTTTAATTAATAACATTTTCTTCGCCCTCTCACTTCCTGGCGAATCTCAGCTTGTGATGTCTGCTGATACCGGATTAAGATAAAACCTATATAGGACAGAATTGATCCTAATTAAAAGATATATTTAAGTCTGGTTGATTCGCAGGAACATACTATGAGTGGCCCTACCATTCGGGTGCTGACATTGCTGGAATTATTGCAGTCTCACGGGCGTATGACAGGCACAGAGCTGGCAGAACAGCTGAATGTGGACAAACGAACAGTACGCCGATATATCCGCTCACTGGAAGATCTGGGTATTCCGGTCACCACTGAGCAGGGCCGTGATGGCGGCTATATGCTGATTGCCGGATTTAAACTGCCGCCAATGATGTTTACCAATGAAGAAACCCTGTCTTTGTCCCTGGGGCTGCTGGCCGCGAAGGCCCTCAATCTGACTGATATGCAGCCCGCTATCAGCAGTGTACAGGCTAAGCTGGAGCGGGTAATGCCCGCTAAGCTTAAGTCCAGAGCGCGGGCGATTTCAGAAAACATTGACCTGATGCTGCCGGAGTCCCTGCCGGGTAAACCGCAGCAACATCTGCAACCTTTGCTGGAAGCGGTACAACAACAACGCTCACTCAGAATTTTGTATGCCTCTCATGAAAAAGGCGCTGTGGAACGGGATGTGGACCCCTACGGACTGTTATTTCGCCGTGGACGCTGGTACATGAGCGGTTACTGCCATCTGCGACGGGATCTGCGTACGTTCAGACTGGACAGGCTGGAGAACATTGAGCTTCTCGGACAGAACTTTATCCGGCCACAAGGCTTCAATACCGCTGAATACTTTCGCCAGAGCCTGAAAAATATGCCTGGTAATCTTCAGGTCAGGGTTCTGTTGCATACAAGCAAAGAACAGGCAGCAGAAGAGCTGGGCTCAATGGCATCCATGCTGGAGCCAAAAGATGAAGGGCTGTTGCTCAGCACACGCACCGACAGCGCTCGTTGGTTTGCCCTGTGGCTTAGTCAGTTACCCTTTGACTTCAGCATTCTGGAGCCTGTTGAGTTAAAGCAGGCTCTGAAAGCTCAGGCCGAGAAGCTTATAGGGATCGCAGAGAAAACATAGACGGCTGAGAGTAGAGGGTTAAAAAACACTACCTGAGCATAGCGACGCTGAATCAGTGCAATACTGCCTCCGCGAGTCGACTGGCCAGCTCGTCATAGATATTATGATGGTAAGCATGCAGGCTATTATGATCTATCATCGCGAACAGTGCGTTGGCTTCATCCAGTTTAGACTGTGCCAGCAGCAAGTCGGCTTTAATGTAACTCTTTCCAATATCTGAAAAACACCCATTGTCCCCCAAGACAAGCATTTTTATTCATACACTGCTGTACGTCAGAGCTTCTGATACGCTGATCTCATACAGATTACTGTCTGAAAGACAAACAGGTTAACTGCAGATACAGTCAACCTGGTGGACTATTCCTGACCAACACATTCTGTTTGCGTCACAAAATTTGTGACGGATCTAAAATGGTAAAGGGCACATTATTTTAAAAGTGCGTGAGTGAGTGACTTGTAAAGTCATTGTAAATCAATATTATGAATTTAAACGAGTTAGTCAAGATTAACAAAAACCAAAAAATTTGTTAATTGTAGCTCAAAACCAGTTCATTTTAGGGCTCTTAGTTAACAAAAACCCACGCCTTTCAAATTATTTACCGCTTCCAACTCTTTGAAAATCGGCCCCTCTATCTACTTATTCCGGCCAATACTTCTCTAAAGCTGTTCAGGCCCGCTTCCAGATTCTCAATGATTTCTTCAGCCAGATCGTCTGGCTCCGGCAGGTTATCCAGATCTGACAAGCTCTTGTCCTTCAACCAGAAAATATCCAGGCTGGTTTTATCCCGTGCCATCAGTTCTTCATAGTTGTATTTGCGCCAGCGTCCCCCGGGGTTATTTTCCGGGTGCCAGGTCTCGGTCCGCTCGCCGAGATTCTGAGGGTTGTAGCATTCAATAAAATCTTTCAGATCGTCAAAGCGCATAGGCTTTTTCTTCAGCGTATGGTGAACATTCGTACGGTAATCGTAGAACCACACATCTTTTGTCCAGGGTTCAGGGCTGGCAGGGCGGTTATCAAAAAATAACACATTTGCCTTTACGCCATTGGCGTAGAAGATGCCGGTAGGTAGCCGTAATATGGTGTGCAGCACCGTATTATCAAGCAGCTTCTTGCGGATGGTTTCTCCAGCGCCGCCTTCAAACAGCACGTTGTCAGGCACTACCACGGCCGCTTTGCCACTGGTCTTGAGCATACTACGAATATGTTGCACAAAGTTGAGCTGTTTGTTGGAGGTGGTGGCCCAGAAATCCTGACGGTTATAGGTCAGCTCATTGGTTTCCTGCTCGCCCTCTTCATTGGTAAAACTCATTGAGCTTTTCTTACCAAAGGGCGGATTGGCCAGCACATAGTCCACACTGACCGGGTTTGGGGCAATCAGCGCATCGTTGGGAGAAATCAGGCTTTCGCCGTCTATTTCACCTATGTTATGCAAAAACATATTCATTAGACACAGCCGCCGGGTATTGGCGACTATTTCATTGCCGTAGAAAGTGTGGTGCTTCAAAAGGTGCTTCTGTTCTTTGTCGAGCTGATAGTTATCCGGGTTAGTCAGAAAATCATACGCTCTGAGAAAGAACCCGCCAGTGCCGCAGGAAGGGTCGGCAATGGTCTTGCCCGGCTCAGGCCGCACACATTCAACCATGGCACGGATCAGGGAGCGGGGCGTGAAATACTGGCCTGCACCGGATTTGGTGTCTTCGGCGTTTTTCTCCAGCAAGCCTTCGTAAATATCACCTTTAACATCAGCGCCCATCATCAGCCACTGAGTGCTGTCGATCATATCAATCAGCCGATAGAGCTTGGCAGGATCCTGGATCTTGTTCTGCGCTTTGGTGAAAATCTGCCCCAGCATGCCTTTTTCTTGGCCCAGTTCACGCAACAGTTCAACATAGAGCACTTCCAGCTCGGCCCCCTTCTTACGCTTCAGGGCCTGCCAGTTATATTTCTCAGGGATCCCCACATCGCGGCTGTAGGGCGGTTTGGCATATTCATCTGCCATTTTCAGGAAGATAAGGTAGGTGAGCTGTTCAAGGTAGTCGCCATAGCCCACACCGTCGTCCCGTAGGGTAGTGCAGAAGCTCCAGACTCTGGAGATGATTGTCGATGTATTCATTTTTTACTTCTCTTTTATATCAGTATCGGGACCACTAAATTAGATTATTCGATGACAACTGGTACACCAATCTGGTTGGCAATTGGGGTATACAAGTCCACATCTACGTCAGGCGCGCTGATTGAGACAATCAGCGAATACCTTACTCGTTGATCATAGCGCTCGAGTACAGGCCTTGTTTTCCACCAACCGAGAGAAGGATAAACGGCAATAGCCCCTCTGCTTGCTAATTCTGCTGCACTGCCTTTCCAGATGTCGGAGTGAAGCGAGCCTTTATGCCGACTTTTTTTACCAATGAACCAGTTTGGATCACTATCGTTTCTGTTGATACGCTGTTCTTCGTCTCTGGCGGCTGCATTTATTCTGGCTCTGAAGTCGGCTTCGCTCTCCAGGGGGCGTTTCACGTCAAATCTAAGACCATGAGATTCATACCGATAACGTGAAGTCACTCCGCGGGCTGACGGATTGGGTTCAATGAAGTATGACAGCGTTACCCGCATTTCTACCTCGGTCTCTCCTAAAGCTTCAAGCTCTTTCAGTGGCCATGGCAGGCGATGAAGATTCATATCCCGTAGCTGAGGTTCTTTTCCATTGTTGCGCTTAAACGGGTGCAGGAATTCCTCGCAAATCATAGTCAGCGAGTTATCAGCGCTCCACATTGCCCTATCAAGATCTGGCTCCCCGAAACCACAGTGTCTCACCAGTTGAGTGGTTTGTGTTTTGGTGGGTTCGCCCCGGGCGGGGAGGTACATGCGCTTCATTGCTTCTGTCCATTGTGCCGAATGTACAATTAGGGCTCGAATGCTCTCCGGCCACAGTTCCGGGTATCTGGCCATTAGCCGAGCGGCCATTCTGGCACAAAGCGCAGATGCAGCACTGGTCGCGTTACTTGTTGTGAATAACCTTTCGTTGATTTGCGCGCTTGTGGTCAACAGTCTTAAGCTATGCATCGAAGTGGCAAAAAGTTCATCCTTAGCTACATTACCACCCTCAAACACAACATCAGGTTTCAGTGGCCAGTGGGGTTGCCACGTTTGGGATGTGGTACTGAACGGGCTTAAACCTCCAGCCTCGGCAACCGGAATATAGTGCTCTGCATCTTCCTCTGTGATCCTCGTCAGATGGGTCATGGCACCAACCGTGAGGGCATTCCATGCCTGCGCTGGATCGTGAATGCCATCAGAGGAATTGCTGTGTGGATATTCCATCCATGCCCCTGGGTCTGTGATGTTTCCGGCGGAAACTACAAAAAGTTTTGGTGTCTCGCCTTGTTCGTCGGCATCAAAGGCGAGCCCGTCTATTGTTGCAGACCAGGCCGAAGGACGCCCGCGATCACGATTATCTCTGGCGGTAATCGCCATACTGAAAACTCGCTTGCGGTGTGGTGCAGTGACTGTTGGCCGATTTACCGCCTCTGATGTCAGGTAGCCATGCAGAACGGCATCGCCACCGTTGGCCCCATCCTCTGGGAGCAACTTAACGGATTCCAAACGATGTGAAATCGTTACCGGAGCCTCAATAGACAGAACTTCGGTCAAATTGCCAAGCAGGGCAAGGCCAGCCATTTCTGTGCCATGTCCTTCGGCATCGTCTACACCCCAGCCAGGCTTAACGCTGTGCTTATCTGCATCGGAGATAGCATGTTGTAGCAACGGGTGCCCTTTGTTCACGCCGGTATCAAACAAGCATACATAAGGTACCTCAGCATCTTCAGCGGGCAGAGTTAAGCGACCGTTCAGCTCATCCACCCACTCTGGCTGCTCTTGCGGGGGTAAAGCATCAAAGAATTCAGCGGTTTCCTTGGCGCGACGTAACTCGGCGATGCTGTTTAACGTCATCATCGAGCGCTTCATCTGGCCGACTGAGCCATAAACCAGCAGCACAGAACGTTCCGGGAAGTACAGTTCACCGGGCGCAATGCGGAAGTTGAGTCCGGCGGCCATCTCCCGAAATTGATTCACTACACCTTGTCGATCCCCCCGAGTTGGTAACCAGACCTCCCACCAAAGTTGTTCATCGTCTGCTGTTGGCATGGAATCAACAGAGTCGGTCCACAGGGCTTGCAAAGTGGCTGCACGAATTTCTGAAATGGCATTCAGTAACTTGCTATGGGCAGGGCCACTTTTTTTGTCCTGATTTTCATCCAGATAGTCAGTGATGAGTTTTTCAAAAACTCCGAGCTTACCGTCTGGCACAAATACCGTGGCAAGGGTTTTGTTACCATGCTGGCGAACATTTCTCAGCTCGATGCCTGAGCGTTCACGGGCAAGAGATTCAAAAGCCAGTTCAACATCCGGGAAGCTTTCAAACTCAACTTGCAGTCCGAATCCTTCATCTATACCTGCCTGCCGTTGCTGTTCCGTCGCTTCGGCCAGAACGGGCGTCAGTTGCCGGAGCTTACCCAGCAGCGCATCACCATGAGCATTTCTGTCTCTGCCGGGCACCTGTTTACCACCGCCACCTTTTACCGGAGAAGTGAAGCTTTCGGCCTGAGCGCTATTTTGGAAAATAAAATGCGGGTGATTTTTCGGCTCCCTATCCGCCATGCGATATCCTTGTCATTAACTCATCTTATTTAACCGATTTGACAGATTCCAGCGTTCTTCCAGCGCATGGGATATATCTTGTTCGGAAATGCTTTCCGCTCGTTCAATAAGCGCCGTTTTCAGCACCTCGTCAGCCGCGCGGGTTAACTCTGCATAGCTCAGGCCAAGAGCTTTAGACGCTAAACGTTTCCAGGAGGTGTTTTTGACTGCCATGCGCGACAAACGTGACTTAAGAACGCTGGCTACGTGCGCTTCGTTCGGTAGTTCGTAATGCAGCAGATCATCAAAGCGGCGGAACAGGGCGTTATCCAGAATATCCGGGTGATTGGTGGCCCCGATGATTAGGCTGTGGGACTCATCCTGTTCGATCATTTGCAGAAAGCTGTTTAAGATCCGTCTGACTTCACCTACATCATTACTCAACCCTCGCTGTGAGCCAATGGCGTCAAACTCGTCAAAAAAATACACCCCTCTGGCATGATGGGTGGATTCAAAGATCTGTCGGAGCTTGGCCGCAGTCTCGCCCATAAACTTGGTGATCAAGCCATCCAGGCGCACCTGAAACAGAGGCAGTCCGAGCTCCCCGGCCAGCACCGAGGCGGTCATGGTTTTGCCCGTACCCGGAGGGCCAACCAACAGTAATTTGCGCCTTGGGGACAAACCGTGAGACAAGATCTCCGCGGCATGGCGCTGTTCGCGAATAATTCGCCTTAGCTGCTGTTCGAGCCCGGCATCTAATACCATATCCCCCAAACGAGACTTCGGGTAGCTGACGGTTAACAGGTTAGCCAGTTCTCCACGAGGTTTGCTGATAGGAACCGTTTTACTCCCTGATGCAATCTCTCCGCGCGATTTTGACTGGTCAATCAGTTTGCGTAGTTCCTCAGCCAGCTTGCCATGGCCCAGTTTCGCTTCGTGGGCGGCAACCTGCATGGCCACAGAATAAAAGCGTGAATCATCACCTTCCAGATGTGACTGCAGCAAGGCTTTTAGTTGATTGGCACTGGCCATCAGATTTTCCTCCTCATTGAGGGGTTATTATACCGCAAGAGTTCGGCTGACTCGATCAACTCTCTGAGTCTGCATACCAATTTATTGACATAGTTGTCAGCCGTCATGTCTCTCTTATACTTCTCATTTATTGTAACGTTTTGAGTTTTAGCGCTTTAGTTGCCATATCTAATGCCTTGGCTATCCACTGTGAACTGGTGGATAAGGTTGCTGATATTTTTGAACATCATAATAGTGGAAATCAAAAGTGATACTTCTCTCGTCGACGACGGAAGGCCTCTTCTGTGCCTTCCATAATATCGAGTACAGCGGCTGTAACGGTTCCATGATCAAGTCCTCCTTCTGCCCGGAGCATACCTTTACCGTCCCGCGCTTCAAGGGCATATACCAGTTCAGCATCTCCATTGACAGGTAGGTTCGCATTGTGAGTTGCGATAATTATTTGGCGATTTACTTTTACTTTGCGAAGCATTGGTATCAGCTCCTTGAAAACGAAGTTTGAATCAAGCTCATCTTCAGGCTGATCTATTACCAGCGGTCCTCCATCTTGAGCCAGCAACAAAGCAAGCGCTGCGGTATTCCGTTGACCATCGGACAGTGAGCCCTCAGAAATGCTACCGGCAACTGTGCCATCAGGTCGAAAGAGCTTTAAATCAACTACGTCTTTTACTCGTGATAAGCGAAGTTGATCCCAACTCTCTAAGTTGTCCACAATATACTGTTTGAGGTTCTCTGAGTGATTTGGGAAAAGTCGCTGTGCCTGCTCACCATCATTTTTAGCGTAAAAACTTCTTAATAGGTCCCATGGGGAAGCTCGTTCATTGTCAGGTAATTGACGGAATTCTTCTATTAGTAAACTCCCTATCTCAGACCATGCCCGAGCTAAAGCGGTTCGGCCGTCCTTTGGGCCAAAATCATTCCAAAGTTCGAAAAAGCTAGTCTGGTCAAACTGGTATTGAACACTTACCTCAATGAATTTTCGCCCCTCTTCGGACTGCACGGCTAGTCTGTTTGCACGATTAGCGGCCTCAATACGTTTTTGGAGTTGCTCTTGCCAAATTAGATGCAGTTGCTGCACCTGCTCCTCTGGATTGCCAGCTTCTTCTTTCAATCTGTCGACTTCAGCCTTAAGCTCATTAACTTCTTGTTGCTTCTTGGACTTAGCTTGATCAATCTCTTTTAGGTGTCCGACGTCATCAGGGGTTAGACCTTTCTGTGTACATGCCTGAGTGAAATTTGCATCTGCCTGCTCAAGTTCTTGCTCAATCGTGCCCCAAGTAGGATCTTCTGTCGTAAGCGACTCAATTTCTTCCTGGTACTGCTCTACAGCCTGGCGAATGAGATCTGCAAGATTCTCTTTAGCTTGTTTGACTTTTAAATCAAATTGTTTAAACCAGGATTGATGGGGAGCATCTTCAATTTGGAATGAAGCATGGGAGCTGGCTATATCATTGGCTAGTTCGACAACATCTTTGAATCGCTTTCCTGGCTCTCCTTCAAGCGATTCGAGATAACGACTTTCTGATGTTAGTTTCTCGTGTCGGGTGGCATCTGCTTGAATCTCACTTCGCGCTTTCCACTGACGATCCAGCTCCTGATACTCCTGTTGAGCCTTTTTAAGATCTTTCTTTAATGCTTTGGCTTGCCTTAGCTTGGAAAATGATGTTTGTATCTTGGCCGTCAGCTTTCTTTCCTGCTCGCTTAGTTCAGATAGTTCGTTAGTTGCGAACCCGTCGATCAGATCTAGCAGACGCTGTGCCTGAGGTACCTGCCCATCTCCCCCTGTTTTCGACTCGGTAAGGCGGTTGAGCTGCTGTTGGCTGAAAAAACTGATAGGTAAATTCTGGAAGAACGTTTCAGGGTCATATAAGTCATCGTCACGATGGACAGCAGGTTGCCCGTTTTGCCATACAATACGGTCTCTCACGTTATCCGCACTGATCCACGTCACTTCAAGCTCTGCGGCTGGTGAGTTCAGAGTATCTCGAACCCGCTTAATTCGACTTATAGTATCGTCATCAATGTCCTCCGATTTATCTTTGCTAAAAATAATACGGAGGTACTCAAGCAAGGTAGACTTGCCACTTCCACGGCCGCCAATTACACAATTCATGTTTGGTGAAAAATGAATTTCCTGATCATCTAAGAATGCGACGTTTTTGACTGAAATAGAATGGACTATCGCTTGGCGGATGCGATTTTCAGGGTGAACATCTTTCTGTACGTTCTCAGGTAAGAGAATGCGAGACTGATGATCTAGAAAAGCTTGGCGTAGAGACTCTATTGAAGGAGACGACATTTTTATCCAAGAGTATCGGTAACCAATCGAGTTTGGAGTTGGTGCCCCGTGCTGGTCGAGGTCAATTAGCTTCTTATTGTCGGAAGACATTATCGTTGCGATGGGGCGAACTCTCCTCCATCCAGGTTGACAATCGTCACCTGATTTCAGTAACCGCTGATAACCTGCTGACATCTTATTAACAGGTTTGGGCACTTCAATCGCAAGTAGTCCGGGATTGGTAAATTGGTCTTGTTGTAACCAGTCTGAAATAGATTCGTTATCGAATATCCCATCGTTACTCATAGCGTGAGGCATGATCACAATGCCAGAATACTTATCTTGAACGATCTGCAATATGTCTTTGAGATTTTTGTCTGACTTGGCCAACTGGCCGTCTGAACCAACTCTAGGGTATGTAACACCACATTCTGTAAGAATGGCATCAAGCTGGACCAAATCAGCGCTAGGTTCAAACAAACAGAGTACGTGCACGCCGCGTCCCACGCCTGCCGCCTCAAACTCAAATCCCGGAAAAAGGGTGATGCTGTGATTATGCTCGCGCTCAAGATCTTCGAATGCAGTTTTTAAATACGGGATAAACTCCTTACTTAGAAAGTTGTGATCCGTTATACCGACGATATCCAGCCCAGCTTGAAAGCATGCTTCAGCAAACGCCTTGGCAGCAAGCAACTCTTCACCACCCAAGAGGCGATCACCCTGCCAGTGACGGGAATCAGCAGGTGTCTGCATTTGAAGGTCACACTTTAGCCAACGCATGCCCTTATAGTGATGTTTCATCTTTTACTCGTTATTCCTTTTCGCTGGGTCATTTCTGCCTGGATACGCGCCAGTAGTTCGCTGGCAGGTTCGTCGTTAGGATCTTGTGGCACCAACTGGCCGGAGAAGGCTTTTTTCAGGATGGATTGACGCAGGGTTTCGGCTCGTTGAATTCCATTTTCAAATTCCGTTTCCATCGCTTCTATCTGGCTCATCATATCATCAAGCATATCTATTAGCTGATGCTGCTCTTCCATGGAAGGTAGTGGTACAGGGAAGTTACTGAGAACAGTCTTGTTGATTGAGGCTAAGTTTGTGGTTTGTTTTCCTCCTTTCTCGAAATAGTCCTTTCCGAATGAGTTGCCCCAATGAGAGATGAACTTAGAGTGATACTCGCTCTTTAGTATTGGTGATGCTCTGAATACATGATTCTGTGTTATACAATGTGAAATCTGGTTTTCCCATATCCATCCTCGGCCTAACTTATCCCGGTCCCCTCCTTCATTAAATAAGATATCCCACTTTTCTAAAGTTAGATCTGAAAGAGAATCCTTCTCAATACACATAGTTTTGATTTCATCTAATATAAGGTTTCCGCGTTGAACATTGGCGACTCTTAAATACGGCACTTCAACTGGGTCATTTAGTTTTCTATCTTTGCTCACTGACATACCTGAGCCAATGAATGCAATTTCTGCTAAGCGCGCATACTTCCAGCAATTTGGAATCCTCGGCAAAATTTCAATTTCTTCGTTTTCAATGGTATCCATCGCTTTGAATGCTTTCGGCTTACCCGGCTTTTTCCCTTCTTTGCCATCGGCTTCCCAGGCTTTGATTGAGGCTTTCCACTCTTCCAGTTGTTGTTGATAGCGGGATTCGCGTTCCTGTTGGATGCGGGCGAGTAGTTGTTCAGGCGATTCCAGTTTATCTATATTCTCTTCCCGCCATTTGGCAGTGAGCCTGCCTTCAAAGGCGTTCTTCAGCACTGCCTGGCGGTATACTTTTAGCTGTTCGCGGGCGGTTTTTAGTGCGGCAATACCGTTATCCAGCTCGGAGAAGAGTTGTTCGATTTTGGCAACGATGCGTTTTTGCTCGTTAAAGGGGGCAAATGGCACTTTTAGGGTTGCGAACCGACTATGGGTTAGATTTAAACCACTGTCACTGATGCCTGTTTTCATTGCATCAATTGCAAGTTGTGCTTCATGTGAACGGATGTAGGCTTCTAGAAATTTGGAGTCTAACAGTCGGTTATTTGGCCTGAAGCGATACATTTTGCCAGACATTAGCAGTTTCGGACGTGTTTCCTTTACAAAACAGACCACTCCGCACCGATTTCTTGGCCCGGCACATGTCATCAAAATATCGCCTGGAACAATTTCAAGGTGGGGTCTTGGCTCAATTTTTTCTGGAAGCTTTTTGTTTTCATGGTCCCAAAATTTACCGTCTTGGATTGCGGTTGTTTTTAGTACGCCCCATGAGTTCTTTTCGGCTGGATGATTTTGACACTGAGGGCTCCAGCCCTGCTGGAAAGGCTTGCCATTCGAATTGTCCTCTAATAACTCGACGATAGGTGTCAAACACCATGATCCGGGAAGTTGGTTTTCCATCAAGCCACCAACTCCCTATTAAGTTCATCCAGTACCCAATCCATACGCTCTCCAAATAGCTGATACACTTGGCCCAGGCCGCCCTGAGCATCGAAAGGGGCCATTTCCAGGTCGTCCCGCTCAACGTGAAAGGAGCTGGCGATATGGTCCCGGATAAGGTGCAGCCATTGCATTTGTTGCTCGTTAAATTTATTGCTGCCACCGGCGTGATAGCTGAGGATCCAGCGCTGAAAGTTTTTACGCACTGTGGCGTTAAAGGGGGTAATGGTGCTGTCGAGGCCACAAACGCGGCGGATCAGGGCTACCAGTGCGGTGAGTTCGGTTAAGGGGTTGTCGCCCTTATAGTTGTCCAGATGGGCGTAAGCCTGCCAGATGCGCAGCGGGGCCAGTTTGGGCCGTTCCTGTCTGAGCTGTTCTAGCAGGGCTTTGATTTGTGTGTAGGTTACTTCAGAGCGCCGGGCCGGAGTATGAAAATAGATGTTAAGGGCTTCTATTTGATCTGCGTGCTGTTGCAGGTAATCGGCAAATTCCTGCGTCAGTGCTTCGGCGTTTTCGGTGGTTTCACCGGCCCATTCGGCTTTTAATACAGCGTCCAGATCATCATGGACTATGGTTTGTTCCTTGTCGCGGCGAATGCTGTCGATAAGTTCAATGAGTTCGCCGTTGAATACATTGGCCACCTTGCTGACCAGCTGTTTCTGGGCCTGATCGCGGGCTGTTTCGCCTGGGTCTGTGCCTTGCGGCAGGCCGGTGATCTCCAGCGCTTTTTGCTCAATCCGGTCGCCGTCAATGGCGTTAAACAGTTCGCCGACTATGCTCAGCAGCGGCGTACCGCCTGCCTTTGCTGAAATGCGGGCGCGCTCTTTGTCGTCGAGTTGTTTGTCCAGCCGGGCCAGGCGGCCGGCCAGGGATGACACGGTATCGCTGTCGCTGGCACCCATCATTACGCCCATGGCCAGATCTTTGAGCGCCACTCCTGGTTTGGTGATCAGCGGCTGGCTGGCGGTTTTTACGGATTTGGTTACGCCTATGGCATCCACAATCACATAATGGGTTTTCGCGCTTTGCGCCGAGGGGGTAACTTTTTGCAGGCTGTCTTTGTCCAGAGTGCGGGTGCCCCGGCCCTTCATTTGTTCAAAGTAGTTTTTGCTTTTTACATCGCGCATAAATAACAGGCATTCCAGTGCTTTTACGTCTGTGCCGGTGGCAATCATATCCACGGTAACGGCGATGCGCGGGTAATAGTCGATGCGGAACTGGGCCAGCACCGATTTTGGGTCTTCGCCTTTTTCGATGAGTTTGCCTTCGGCATCGGTTTTGTCGTTGGCGACCCGGTAGGTGACTTTTTTGCAGAACTGGTTACTTTCACCAAATTCTTCACGCACGGTTTGAATAATGTCATCGGCGTGGCTGTCGGTTTTGGCGAAGATCAGGGTTTTGGGTATTTCTTTGCGACCGGGGAATATTATCGGCAGTTTATCCCTGAAGGTACTGATGACTTTGCGAATCTGGTCAGGATTAACGATGTCGCGATCCAGCTGTTTGCCGGTATAAGCCTGATCTTCATCCTGGGTTTCCCAACGTTTTCGACGGGTTGTTCGTTCACGTTTTTCTACTAATTCATTTGCGGTCAGTTTGCCGCCCTGTTTGGTCTTTTCGGTTTCGATTACAAAGATTTCATTGCCGACGTTGACGCCATCGGCCACGGCTTTTTCATGATTGTATTCGCTGACCACGTTCTTACGGAAAAAGCCGTAGGTGCGGTTATCGGGTGTGGCCGTTAAGCCCACCAGATAGGCATCGAAGTATTCCAGTACCTGCCGCCACAGGTTGTAGATAGAGCGGTGGCATTCATCGATGATAATCACATCGAAAAATTCCGGCGGGATGCGGGCATTGTACGCCACCGGCACGGGCTCTTTAGGGCGGGTAATTTGTTCTGCCGGGTTTTGCTCTTCCAGCGCGTCGTCCAGTGGTTCATCCTTGAGGATGGAGTACATGCGCTGGATGGTGCTGATACATACCTGAGCGTCTTTGGCGATATACTGGTTTTGCAGCCTCTGGACCGCATAAAGTTCAGTGAACTTGCGGTTATCGTCATTCGGCAAAAAGGTCATAAATTCCTGCTCGGCCTGTTCGCCGAGGTTTTTGGTGTCCACCAAAAACAGGATGCGGTTGGCACTGACTGGTTCTTTTAACAGACGGTAGCTTGAGGTAATGGCGGTAAAGGTTTTGCCTGAGCCGGTAGCCATTTGTACCAAGGCACGGGGTTTGTCTTTTTGCAGGGAGGCTTCCAGATTCGTAATAGCTGTGATCTGGCAGTCGCGCAAGCCATCGGTTTTCAGGGGGGGCAGTTCCTGCAACCGGCCACGCAGGCTTTTACTTTCCCGGTGCCATTTGAGTAGGGTTGCTGGCTGATGAAAATTGAATACTTCCCGGGAGCGGGGGGACGGGTCGCGGCCATCGGTAAATCGTGTAATCACGCCGGTGCTCTCATACACAAAGCGCAGCGCCTGACTGTTGTTGACCCATTTTAATGTGGCGTTTGCGTAACCCTGAGCTTGATCCTCAACGGTGGTGATGCGCTCCCCCCAGGACTCCGGCTTGGCTTCAATGACCCCTACCGCCTGTTTATCAACAAACAACACATAATCAGCCGGGCCAACATCGGTCTGATACTCACGTACTGCGATTCCGGGTGCTGCAGAAAAATCGACTTTTTTCTTGTCCTGTACTGCCCAACCGGCTTTGATAAGCAGTGCGTCTATTTCATCGCGGGCGCGCTGTTCGGGGTTTTGATTGACCATTATCACTCCTTTGAAGCATTCACTGTGGTTGGCTGTACATACTAAGCGCTTTGTTTAAAGTAGGGCGACTCACGTCGAAATGTTTTGCCACTTCCGCTTTTGTCATGTCAGGGTCCAATAACATGGCTTTCGCTTTTTTAATATCCGTGACGCTCATCTTCGCTTTTCGCCCACCTTTGCGCCCCCTGGCCCTTGCAGCTTGTAAACCAAGTTTCGTTCGCTCGGAGATTAGCCGTCGTTCAAACTGAGCAATAGCGCCAATCATATGAAACATCAGTTCGCCCGATGCACTGGTTGTATCGATGTTTTCATGTAGGCTGACAAACTGCACGTCAATGTTTTTAAAGCCATTCAGCAAATCGATTAAATCAGACAAGGAACGACCTAAACGATCAAGGCGCTGAACAACTACGATATCACCTGGTCGCAATGCATCAAGCAAACGCGACAATTCGGGCCTTTTAGCACTCTTACCTGAGATCTTTTCACGATATACACGCTGACAGCCAAACCTCTTCAACGCATCGATTTGAGCATCTTCGCATTGTTCGTCGGTACTAACACGTGCATAGCCAATCTTCATAAATAAAAAGCCCGTTTTCTTTACGTTGATTACTTTACGTATTCTTTTACACTTAGGCAAGTGAAAATCGAAGTAAATTAGTAGGCTAATGAGGATGAAAGAAAACGGTCGTTTTATTTGCATTGCTTCTTTGTTGCGGATATCGACTTTATTCTTGAGCAGAGAAAAGAAGTTGAACCACATATGTCTAAAACTATTTTACATAAGTGTATGTGCGACGCTGCGAATCGTTCTTGAGCTCCTTCTAGCGGAGTGATGCCCCTATCGGACAATTCGCTCAAAATCATGTATTCACATTGGGTCAAGACATCATCATTTTCACGTTTCATACAAATAACAATACCTACATCTGAATTCTTAAATCGCACTGAGTTGTGAGCTTTTCCAAACTTTGAACTGAGGTCATCTAAACGGCGGCAGTACAGATATGGTGACAAACGAAATTCGGCCTCCATAGCATCAACGAATTGGATTTGAGGTAAGTTCGGATATACAGGCAACCAAGCTATCGATTTTACCTTGCTACCAATTTCGGAATTGCAAAAGTCTAATACACTTTTGTCAATCCAACTGTTAAGAGTCTGATCAATGGGACGTTCTGTATGAGCTAGCTGAGCCAAGTCGGCCAACCTTTTGTAAACTTTTTTCAGCGCAGTAGGTCGGCAGTGGCTAACTGGGATTGATGGACTAACGTTGTTGTGTTGGAGCCACTGGAGTAAGTCGGGTTGTATCCAGTTACGCCTGCCTCCCACATTCCAGCCATTGGTTGCCCAAATGCAATAATACGCATCGATCACTTCAGTCCCTAAAGGCTTTTCCAACAGTGTCTGGAACGCTGCAATTGGCCCAAAGGGCTTCGGCTCAATTTTTAATTTACTTTTTGCCCGTGTGATCTTGCATGTAACCCAGTCACAAACTGGAATACCAAGTCTTTCCGCAACGTCGGATACGATATCTCCATATTGCGATTTCTGCTTGTAATAAGACATGTTTGATGAGCTAATTTGTATCGCTGTAAGCGCGAATAAAACGTCTTTAATTAATTTATATGAAATGGCATTAACATTAATGCCACAGCAATCAGCTACCAAAATACTATTAACTATCAGCTCAGTTAGCGCAACAGGATCATTTGCACTCAAGTTCAGTTTACGTGAAACCCGCTCAAGTTTATTAAAGCTCGTCTTTCCCATTACTGTATCTCAATACCATTATCTCTGGTTTGATAAAGCAGTTTGTTTATATACGAGAGTATTTCAGGGCAAATAGAGCTTGTTAGAGAATTTGTAGTAATGATGTGATCTGCGACATGCAGTAAGATTTTGCACTCTTTTGTTGACTCAAATTCTTGTATTGCCGATTTTATGCGAGCTTCGTACTGTAAGTTTAAGAGAATCTCTAATCCTCCTAACATATAAAATACAGCTGCTTGGCACGAACGAACCGGCCAACGCGCGTCTATATATGGATGTAACGATGCGCCAAACCTTAAACAACATACAGGACAACCACAGTTAGCAAAGTAACCCAACACAACCTGCGCACTTAGACTCGGTCTGATTAGCCCTACCTTCTCGAATGCACTATCAAAGTACCAAAACAGTTCGCCGTCATATAAGTCAGCTTGTCGCTGAAATTCTTGCTCACATCGTTCTGATAGGTCTGGTTCGAGAGCATCTAACTCAATTGCGCAAATCATCACTGTTCATCCTGGACCTGTATTATGCAATCAATGCTTGAAAGCACTCTGATTGCACCACGAATCCGTAAATTAAGATCCTGACTTCTTGAAATCGACATCCACTTAAGCAATAAATGTTCATCATTTTCAAAGTCCAATACAGATTGCCCCTTGTGACTATCAACAACGGTGACATATGATTTTAAATCGATTCGACCCACAACCCCCCTTGGCTTTTTAATTGAATCTAAAAGTACGAGCTCTATCTCGTATTCGTCACCGACTCTCAACTCTGCATGAACTCTGTCCAATAAGAATTCCTTTGGCCCGGCGATAAGCGGAATACTTTCACTGTAGTTAGTCGTTCTCTGCATGAGTCTTTTAGCGTGTTCTTCGCAATAACGCTCTGTGACAGCAACCACATCTTCATGTTCCCACGCGCAACCATTTTTAAGAGCGTAATCGTGTATACGGAGAAACTCGGAATGATATAGCTCGTGATAGTTTACATATCGCTCAGACTGCACTTCAGATGCATACGCACTTAAAACCCTTGAAATCATGAGTTTTCCACTTTATGAAACACCATTAGTAAGTATTTAGGTGTAGATTTCAGGTGTGTCAAGTTCCGATTTAAAGGTCTTTGGTTGGCTTATTTATTTGAAATAATGGCTGAGCAGTTGGTTTTGTGTAAAAGCTTTATTATGTTACTTCTTAAATTGGAAGTTTGTCACTTTCGCTAACAGAAATATCAGTGCGAGGGAAAGTACATCTTGTTCTTGAAATGAACATGTCTGGTTGACTTGGTTGATCAGTTCTTGCAGGCTCTGTGCTAACTTTTTTTTCATATAGTTCATCGCCCATTTTGAACTCCTTTCTAAGCTAACAAGTCAACCTGCGCCAACTCCATTTCGCTAAGAGCTAAAATGCGTTGCCGCAATGTGGTTACCCGCCTTGACGACATCGCGCCTCGGGCAACTGCGGTGCCTATTAGTCGCTCATCACCCATTAGTACAAGCCGTTGCTCCGGTCTTGTAACAGCCGTATATAGCAACGTCTGGTCGAACATATTAATAGCATCGTCGGGCAACATAACAAAGCAGGTTGGCCATTGAGAGCCTTGTGATTTGTGGATTGTCACAGCATAGCCAAGCTCAAGCTTTTCAAGGAGGTTTGGCGTTATATCTATGTTCTTTCCATTAATCGACATAACCCCCAGGGCGGTCCCTGGTTGCGAAGATTCGTAGACCTCTGTGATGACTCCCAAATCACCGTTGCGTATATTGGCTTCTTCATCGTAATTGTTCGAGGTAACTAGAACAGCATCCCCCAACAGAAGCATAGCGCCGGAAGGGGTGATCCACTTGATGTAGCCATGATAAGGATCGAGGTAGGACAATGCCATGCGGTCAAGCCCGCAGGCATTTTGAAGTGCCTCGTTGATGCTATTGACGCCAAGCGGCCCATTTCGGGTCGGGGAGAGTACGATGCAACTTTCAACGCCTCCTGCCTGTTGCCAGAAATCAACTAGGCGCGAGAGATCGGAACCGTGCACGATAATGCAATCAGAACTATCTTTAAAAACACGATTTACCATCTCAGGCATTACAGCCTTACCCTCACGAACAGCAGTGGCTAAAGTGTGAATACCGCTCTCTTCACCTTGCCGCTTCACTTGAGATAAATTGAAAAATGGAATCGCGGTATCTTTAAGAGCGTGAAAGACAAGACCTGCTGATACCGGTGGTAGCTGCGCGGTATCACCGACAAAAAGAATTCTAGTAGCCTGAGGCAGTAGCCCGGTTAATCTATACATTGAAAGTAAATCGACCATAGATGCTTCGTCGATCACGAATAAGAGGTGAGCCGGTATACCTGAGGATTTGCTTTTTAAGCATTCAGCTATAAATTTGGCTATTGTTTTAGCTTCTTTCCCCGTACTTTGGCTCATTCTTTGGGCTGCACGCCCTGAAAGAGCAAGCTGGCTGCATGGAACACCATCACTTAAAGCCTCGTAAACGCCCAGGATGGCTTTTAAGATAGTTGTCTTCCCAGTGCCTGCCCCACCAGAGATACAGCTCACAGGAGCCATTACGGAGCTCACAATGGCTACTCGCTGTTCACCAGTCAATTCAAAATCAAGTGAACCTTCATATTCAGTTAACGCTTCAACCACTTTTTCTCTGCTTAGGCTCTTCTCCCATGCCGCTGATTTCGCGTGAGCCCCTCGGGGGCGACGGTGGCACTTAATAAGAAAGTGCGCCACTGCCTGCTCCATCAAGGCGGTTCCATACACCTGGTAACCAATTGATGTTTTGACAAGCATTCCATGCTGTACCGCCACATCAGCAGCGTTGCTAGGGGTGAAAGCAGCTAAAATGTCTGTGCATAAGCTTTGGATTCGCTCGTCATCAATCACTGTTGAGCCCGATTTTCGAGCATGAGAAACCGCCACATATTGAGCAACGCCAGCCACGATCTTTTCGTCATCAAGAGGAATTCCGAGACGGCCTACGAATTCCATCGTGCGTTCGAAGGACAAGCCCATTGCAGCAAGTATGAACGGTTGCTCTTTTACCCGCTCAATCGCTCTGTCAGCGAAGAGTCCTACCAGCTTCTCACCAAAGCTAAGCGGTAAGCTTTGTTCCTCAAGGAATTCGATAGTTTCGTGTAGCCTATCGTCAGGCCATTGATCTATTAGGTTATCGGTTCGAGTCTGATTCATTCCCCGTATACGACGCAATTCAGTTACATTCTTCTCAGCGATTATTTTTTGTAGATTTTTCTGCCTGACTAAGCGTCGTGCGATGACTTCGCCGATACCTTTAATGTTTGCACTTATCCAGCGTGCAAGAAGCAGCCCGGAAGGCCGAATGTATTTAATCGTTTCAACTTCAATCTGGTGCTCAACAATATCGAAGCCATTAACTTTAAATCCAGAGGCCTTCTCTTTCCCCGACAATTCCCACATTGACCCTACTGTTAATGCATCGATGTGATCCTTAGGGAATTTGACGACGAGGGTTTTGTCACGATGTTTAACGACATTATCACCCTTAATCGTCACTACGGTTGCATAGCCCCACCCTCGAACTTTGGTGACCTGTACCTTTTGACGCAGATGAATGACGTTACTCATATTTTAAACCCGGGGGAGCCACCTTCGATCATGGCTTGCTGAAGTTCGAATGCTTTCAGACGGTTATTCAAATCCCTGTTCTCCGCTTCCAATTCTGCAACTCTTGAAATCAACGCACTGTTATTGGAGTTTTGAATGCTCGCCTTTTTCTCCGCTCGCTCTCTTGCGGCTTCATGAGACTTTTTATCTTCATCCTTCTTCTGGAACCAATACCCTTCAGCCTCCTCCAAGAGCTGCCTCACGGCATGATTCTGGACGCAAACCGAACGAGCGAAATCGAGTTCTTGAGCAAGCGCCTTCCGATTGATTCGATTATTGAAGGCATACTCATGCCAGTCGCGGTGAAAATTCCGTTCGGCAATCCAGCTTTTTACTAACTCGACATTTTCATGCCCAATCTGTGCCCCATTTTTGCGCTTTGTCATCTACGCTTTACCTCGGGCAAGGGTGCGTTTAGCTTCGAATCGAGCGCTACAATATCTACATGGGGCATCTTATGCAGATTTGCTTGCCAGTGAATGAACTGCTGCTGCAAATTAGTGACTTGCCTTTCCAACTGTGCGTTCTTTGCGCGCAGTACCTCATTTTCCTTTAGCAACATCTCTACGGTGGCATCCGTTGGACCTGTATTCTCCTTTACCTCCTTAAGGGCTTTTTTTCGCAGAGTGAAGGCTTCTTTAATGACTTCATACTTGATTAGCGCATGATAGCTCAAGCTCTCCTCATTCAGGATTTTAGCCACTCTGTCAGAGAACAGATTCCAAGTAAGCTTGCCAGACCATTTATCAAGCTCATGCAAAATCAAAGGCATTGTTTTTTCAGTAACAACGGTTCTAGGCATCTGGAATTCCTAATAAATACTTAACGGTCTTATCATCATGGGTAGTGGGAGCAGCTTTCAACTTAGACTCTGATGTGTTTTCTGTTTGGAACCCTCGCTGCTGCAAGGAGCGTTCAATCGGGCTTGGATCGTGGCTTTTAGGGATCCAGAGCAATGCGCCATCAGGGATGTTTTTATCTTCCATCCTCAACCGTTGAGTTCGGATGTGTGACAATTTCCAACCGAGGTGGGTTTCCCATCGGTCTGCGCCAAAGTCACCATTCTTCGCATCCTTTTGGGCTTTGGTTAGCTGAGATTCAACCATTTCCTCAAGTTGTTTGATTCGTGACAGCGTCTTTGGCATTCCTTTTATGCAAACATGTTCTTTGCACGTCATACACTCACCACCCTTGGTACAGGGAGACATTGCATAATCATGAGTACACATGCCATATTCTGTAACATCGGCGATCCCAATCCGATCTAGCCCAAGATCCTCGTAAGATACTGGTAACCTGTGTTTCAGTGCCTCCAGAGGAGTGGGACGCTTCTCTATCCCCAAAAGGGACATCGTCTGCTCTTCTCGTTCGTCCTGTGTGCGTAAATCATAATGTCTGTTGTCGTTTATATTCGCTCGACCAGCCCACTGCGCGAGCTTCCAGGAGTCCATTCCACCCCTCTCTGCACAAGTAGATAACCAAACCCTCAGTTGATGTGATGTCATTGAGATCTCAGAGCCATCCTCATCCTTTATGCCGACGCGCTGAAAAATTGTAGGTATTGTGTTTTTCATAGGACGTTGGGACAACTGGTCATTTAAGCGATTCACATCCGGGATCAACCAACTAAACCCCTTTGGCTCAAATTCCGCGTGGAATTCATTCTCTCGAATAAGGAGCAGAGACTCCCAGACCGGTCTGCCAATTTTAGGCAAATTTGGCCATTCCTCCTTCTTATATTGGCTGACTACATACTCGGCCAAATTAGCATACGTCGCTCCCTCGCTACGCAGCTTTTGGAGCCATTTCGATTGGTGTGCATTTAGGACGTTCCACGGGCCTTGAGTATCAAACTTTGCATATTTTTCCTTCATCCTCTGAATTGTTGCAGAGGTAAAGTTCATCGCGTGGGCAAACTCCAACGCATTCATTTCTTTATTCTCCGGGAAATCATCTGGCGTTATACATCCCTCATGTCGATAGAACTTACCCGGATTATCATGAGCAAATTTAGCTGCCTTTCGTGCCGGAGCCCCAATCTTTAAAAGTCTTGCGAAAGCTTCTCTAACAGTCATTTCAAGATGCCTTGGCACCCACTTTAAAGAATCTTGGAAACCTTTCTCACCGTACCAGCGGACTCCTAAACGACCTTCTTCTTCATGCAAACTGTCAACTGTTAAAAAGGCAAGTTCTCCAGCCCGTCCAGGAGCAAACATTAGTAAAGACAAAACACTCGACCAATACCGATCTTGGGGTGTTTCAGCTTTCGCAAAGCAGTCAGCTAATGAGAGCATTTGATGCTGGCTCGGGCACCGTTCCATCTGCCACTTTTGCGACTCTTTATCTGTTCTCTCTGCTTTGGCTTGTGGCCGTCGCCATGGATTGCTCCATTGTGGGAGTGTTTGAGCGATCCCTTTGGCAATCAAAAATTCGTAGAGTAAAACCAACTGCCCACCAAACCTGAACAGCTTTGGTGACTTGGGGAATCGCTTATTGAACAGGTCATAAACCTCAGTCTGAACCAGACCGTCAATTAATAAGATGTTTGCTTCACCATGAATGTTAATCAGAGCATCATGCAACGTACGCAGTATGGCCGTTTTGTCACCAATGCTCGTTACTTGCCTTTCGCTTTGACGATAACGCACGTAGGACTTAGCAAAAGATAAAAAGGGTTCATCCATAGGGTCATCGGAATAGTTGCTACTCCCTTTCTCACGGTACCTTGAGAACACCATGGTGTGTTCCTTACGCCCGCAGTTATACCTCCACCGATTAACACTAAACCCACCTTGGTCTTCGTAAAGGGTAAGATTATTCTGGCAATGAGCTATAAAGTCACTAAGGTTCTGCTCTGCGGTCAACTCCACCTTTGGCTGAAAGAATACAACGTTACTCATGAGTTAGCTCTCCTTGCTTCGCGTCACACATTAAAATAACTTGTTCAACAGCGATCAGTAATCTGTCTGTGGACTGAATCACAAACTCAGAAACTTGATTTTCTCTTTGGTGCATTCGTTCTTTGATAAGATCGTCTCGCACCTCCTTATGCGGACCATCACGCCAGGGCTGAAAATTCACGCATGTGTAACATGCGCGAAATCCCGACGCGCAAAAACTACTTGTGCCGCAGCTTCCTATCGCGTTTTCCCTGTTATTTCTAATCCGGCTTCGTGGATCAGCTGCTCGGATTGCATCCCTTTCGGAGTTAATTAAATCTCCCTGAAACGCTTGCGCAAGATGCGCCAGGAAAGGAGCCATGACTTCGTCAATAGCTTCCGCAGTTTCCACTGTGTTTTCCACATATACTCCGACATGCTGTTTATCCGAGTGATCTAGCGCTTCTGCTAACACTATTCCGTGGACACCTCGTCGCGAAAAGTTTGTTCCTTTGGTATATCGAAACCGCCTGGAGGTAATGTGTATATACTCTCCTGTCCGCTCTGAGATCGCTTGGTTTGCTATTGATAACTTACGTATCTCACCACCACATTCGCTGGCTGTCATGAACAAGTAGTCTTGCTTATATCCCTGTTCAGAACGCAGATGCTCTAAAGAAGTAAGTCCATTAAAAATTTTCGTGTCAAGAAATAGCGGTAAGCTTCTCTTGTCCGGCTCAGGCAACTTTTGACCAAGTTTAGTTTCAACTCGCTTAACTGAAGCATCTGCTTGGTTTTTTAGAATCCAGTACAAATCATCAGTAATCGGAATTAACCGGAACTCCTCGCGAAACTCACTCGTTTTTTGCTTAACTCTTGGTACATTTAAGAAATACTGAGTTTTATCCTTTGACTCTCTAACTACGATGTCACCAATGGTAAGTGCTCGAATCTGAACTGCTCTTCTACCAGTCATCATGAGGGAGAGAAATAAAGCGTATTGGGTCAGTGATATGGTGCCTTTACTAAATGCACCTGATACCCACTCTATAAGCGCCACTTGCTCGTTAGGTGTGTATGCTCCACTATATGGGCAGCGCCCCTTAACAGCTTTTCCCTTAACAATACCTTTCAACGTCAGCGATTCGAGGTAGTCGACAACTTCCTTGGAGACGCCTGGAAATTCCCAGTCATGCCAAGCGTAAAAAAATGCCCGAAGGGCTCCGAGGTGAGATTCCGTATCTCCTTTCAGAGTGGATCGATAATTACTCAGACCATTAACCGAAACAGCTCTTTCACCAGTCACTTTCATGTACTCTTTCAAATATGACACGATGCCCTGGGTGGTTTTACCAGCAAGCTCTTCCGCATATCTGCTCAGCGCTAAACGGAAGCCCTTCCTTGTATTCGGTTCGAGAACATCAAAGGCGTTCAGCTTAAACGTTATGTCGCTGTTTAACTTCCACTTGTCTGAATTGATGTCAAACTCGTAGCCCATCTTTGACACCCGGTAATTACTACTTTGACGAGGCTTTGATCTGGGTAACTGCGTGTTATTCGCTCTCATTGTCAATTCCCTTTGGAGTTAAATTAGATTGAAGTTCCATGTCGCTCCGCATCAAAAGATCAGCCTTCTCGCGTATGTGCCGGCGATTGTATATGTGAGCTGAATTCTCAGACGCCCAGCCATTAAGCTCCATTCTACTTTTGATTTCCTGAGATTCAGTTATGAGGCTTCTGCCCTCAGCAATTGCTTGCTCCTTGTTCCGCGCGACTGCTTCGTTGTTCGCATCAGTTCTAACTGAAATCTTGTAGTTAAAATTGTGACGGAAACCGTGGCGCGTAATGCCTTGATAGAGCTCAGGCCTTTTCATCGTAGCAGCCCTGAGAATTCGGTCTTTAAAGTTAGAGTTTGAGATGGGATGGCCCTGATATTTGCCCTTCTTATGAGTCACAAAAATATAAGGATGTTTAGTTGCAAACGGAATTTTTGAACGAACATCAAGAATGTAGCTACGCAGCCGGCGAAGTAGGTTGTTTTCAATAAAAATACTTCGTTCAAGGGTTTTGGCAACAGGCTGTCTAGCCCTCCAATCATCGACAGTGTCGTGCCGTCGAACAATGCTAATTCTGTTATTTATGAAATCAATGTCGTCAATTCTTAACCCAAGCAATTCTCCGGAACGGCACCCTGTGGCGTATAGCAACTCGAAAATTAAGGAGTTTCTAAATCGAATGCCGGGGTTCTTAAAAGGGTTATCTGGATTTTTTTCGTTCACAAACTCCATGAAACTCTCAAATATTTCAATCGGTGGAGCTTCAAAATTGGCCCTCGACTTATGTTTTGAGACTTTTTTCCTTTGAGCTTTAATTAATTCGATAAAGCGGTCTATTTCTTGACATTTCTGTGCGTAGTCGCTTCTCCTTCGCATTACGCACCTTGCTGTGAATTTAAGGAAGTCGGCGATATGTGTTAACCGAATTGCATAATGTGTTTTGCTGACTCGTGGCAACGTTTTCCGACCCGCTGGAAAAAGCTGTTCAAGCCTGGCGACATTTCCGTCAGATTTTAATCTGTGCATCCTGCGTACGCTTTTCGTTTGGACTAAGCAATGATCGCGGAGGGAGTAGACGTCATCATTGTCCGGCAGCTGCCCATTAATTAGTTCCCATATAATGTCTCGCTGCTCGACTTCTTCCCACAGCTTGAAGTGCATAATATTGCGGATGATATTCTCGATAGCATTAGCAGTATGGGAAGTTCGAAGTTGAACTGTAACGTAAAGCGTTACCCAAAAGTCAGGTATGCCGTCGTCATCGATAAGGGCTGGATATCGCTCTCCTGATTGGAAAAGTAGATGGGTAAGCTTCGACATAACCTTGTCTCATAGTTAACATAAAATAAATGTAGACAACATAGAGGTAACAAGTCAACAAGATTTTTTTAGCACTGAAAGCGAGAAGCCCCAACTAATGGGGCTTCTCAACTCTATAGTTAACAAAACACAAAAACGTGTTCGTTAGAAGGGAATATCATCATCGAAATCAAAATCCGGTTCAGGCATTGAGCCGGGCTGATTCTGAGGTTGTTGTTGAGGTTTAGGCTGGCCCTGTCCACCACCCTGATTAGCCTGATTGGGGTACTGCTGATACTGAGGCTGTTGCGCGGGTTGTTGCTGCGGCGCCTGATTGTAATTTCCTGCCGGGGCATTGCCTCTGGGGGCACCGCCACCTGCGCCACCACCGAGCATCTGCATAACACCGTTGAAGGGGTCCAGCACGATTTCAGTGGTGTATTTGTCCTGACCCTGTTGATCCTGCCATTTACGTGTTTGCAGCTTACCTTCCACATAGATCTGGCTGCCTTTGCGCAGATATTCACCTGCGATCTCAGCGAGTTTTCCGAACAGTACTACTTTGTGCCACTCGGTCTTTTCCTGGATCTGGCCGCTCTGATCTTTCCAGCTCTCTGATGTGGCAATGCTCAGATTGGCTACCGCTTTGCCGTTTGCGGTGTAACGTACTTCCGGATCCTGGCCCAGATTGCCTACCAGAATAACTTTGTTGATGCCTCTGCTCGCCATGTTTGCTCCTTACAGTTGCCGGTTCCAGCGTTAATTATAGTTGTCCGGCTTAGAATACTTAATTTGATGGACTGATGATGTGTCTTGCCTGTTGCAGGTTAAAGGCCCGGCTGTCGACTTTCAGGTATACCGCCTTCTCCCCCTCAACCCAGGTAATATCGGTGACGCCAGCCAGTTGTCTGAGTTGTTCTACATATTGACCGGCTGCTGCCCCGTCCGCATCCAGCGCTAGTGTATACCTTTTGGCATGAGTGGCGCCAGCGGCAAGGCCGCGAATCAGCATAATCCAGATCAAACAGAGCAGTAAAGCCAGTGTATAAACCCAGCTTGTGTTCAGATACTGACTGATGGCACCTGAAAGCATACCCCCGGCAAAGGCACCTAAAAATTGTGCGCTGGCGTAGGCACCCATGGCCGAGCCCTTTCTGCCTGCCGGTGCAAGGGTAGAAACCATGGCCGGCAAATTGGCCTCAAGATAATTAAAGCCGGTAAAAAACAGCCAGCAGAGTATTATCAAACCCGCTACACCGGTATCCAGTATCAGGCCGGCAAAACTGATCGCCATCAGCAGTATCGACAGCATCAGTACCCGCTGCTGTCCCAGCAGCTTACCCAATCGCATCAGTACGATCAGACCCAGTACTGAGGCGGTTAATATCGGTAAATAAAGTTGCCAGTGTTGACTGAGAAGCCAGCCCTGATCCACTAATCGGGTAGGTAGCTGGATAAACAGCAGGGTGATCAATAAATGCAAAAGAAACACACTGATATTCAGCTTTATCAGTGGGCCCTGGCTTAGCAGTGCTCCCAATTCAGAGAGTCTGGGAAGGGTATCGCCGCTTGGAGCCAGATTACGGGCCGTTGGCACCACAAATAACACCAATGGAATACAGGCCAGCGCCAGTAATGCGGTGACGAAAAATATTCCCTGTAAGCCATGTGTTTGCGCCAGCAGTGGCCCCAGTAACAGCGCCAGATAAAAAGAAAAGCCAATAGCGATGCCAATAATAGCCATAACCTTGGCCCTTTGGTTTTCACGGCTGATATCCCCGGCCAGTGCCATCACAGCACCGGCAATGGCGCCGCCGCCCTGTAATATCCGGCCTATAACCACCCACAGCAGGCTGTCTGCCATGGCCGCAACGAGACTGCCAAGAGCAAACAGCAACAGCCCTGCAATAATCACCGGCTTGCGTCCGAGGCGATCAGAGAGCACGCCCATAGGAATTTGCAGCAGTGCCTGGGTCAGACCATAGCCACCAATTGCCAGGCCAACCATAACAGGAGAATAATCAGGATACTCAATCGCCAGCACTGCTAATACAGGCATCACCATAAACAGGCCAAGCATGCGCATTACATAGACAATGGCCAGGGCACTGGCTCCACGAATTTCGGTATTGTTCAAAATAACCCGTCGAAAGTCAGATAAATCAAAGTGGTAATAAGGCAACAGGGTGCCGGTTTTCAGGCTGCGCAGTTTAGCATAGGCTGGAAATTTCGACAGCATCCACAGCAATCAGATCTGTACATTGATCTGGCTTAAATCTGAACTTTTATTCGTGAGTCGGGGGAGGTATATGCGACAATAGGGGTTTCATTCTGCTACCAGGTGTCTTTTTTGTGGATAAGATAGAAGTTCGTGGGGCCCGTACCCACAATCTGAAGAATATCAATCTCACCCTGCCCCGTGACAAGCTGATCGTGATTACCGGTCTTTCTGGTTCTGGTAAGTCTTCTCTGGCTTTCGATACCCTGTATGCAGAGGGGCAACGGCGTTATGTGGAATCCCTCTCCGCCTATGCCCGTCAGTTTCTGTCGATGATGGAAAAGCCCGATGTAGATCATATTGAAGGCTTGTCGCCCGCTATTTCCATTGAACAAAAATCGACTTCTCACAATCCCCGTTCTACTGTGGGCACAATCACCGAAATCTATGATTACCTGCGTTTGCTGTTTGCACGGGTGGGTGAGCCCCGTTGCCCGGATCATAAAGTACCACTGGACGCGCAGACCATCAGCCAGATGGTAGACAAAGTGCTGGCGATGCCCGAGGGCAGCAAACTGATGTTGCTGGCGCCAGTGGTACAGGATCGCAAGGGTGAACATATCAAAATTCTGGAAAATCTGGCCGCCCAGGGTTTTATTCGTGCCCGTATTGACGGTGAAGTCTGCGATCTTTCTGACCCACCCACACTGGATCTGCACAAGAAGCACCGAATTGAAGTGGTGGTGGACCGTTTTAAAGTGCGCGAGGATCTGCAACTGCGTTTGTCAGAGTCATTTGAGACCGCTCTGAATCTGTCAGGGGGCACTGCTAAAGTAGCCTGGATGGATGATGCCGGCAGGGAGGAGGTGGTGTTTTCCGCTAACTTTGCCTGCCCCCATTGCGGCTACTCCATGGCTGAGCTGGAACCCAGGATGTTCTCCTTCAACAACCCGGCAGGGGCCTGTCAGACCTGTGATGGTCTCGGTACCAAGCAGTTTTTTGACCCCTCTAAACTGATCCACAATGATGAGCTTAGTCTGGCTGGTGGCGTTATCCGTGGCTGGGACAAGCGCAGTTACTACTATTTTCAGATGTTACAGGCGGTGGCCGATCACTATCAGTTTGATCTGACGAAACCCTTCCGAGAGCTGGACAAAGCGCATCGTGATATCGTGCTTTATGGCAGTCAGGGGACATCAATCAAGTTTCGTTATATCAATGATCGCGGTGATGTGATGGAGCGCAAGCATCCCTTTGAGGGCATCATCCCGAATATGCAACGTCGTTATCGTGAGACCGAATCGAACGCCGTGCGTGAGGAGCTGGCCAAATACCTCAGCCAGCAGCATTGTGACAGCTGTGGCGGCAGTCGTTTGCGCCTGGAAGCCAGAAATGTCTTTATTGGTGATACCCGCCTGCCTGATGTGACTGAAATGTCTATTGCAGACAGCCTGGAGTATTTTCTGCAACTGAGCCTCAGCGGTCAGCGCGCGCAGATAGCGGACAAGATTCTGAAAGAAATTAACGACAGACTGCGGTTTCTGGTTAATGTGGGGCTGAACTACCTGTCACTGTCCCGCAGCGCCGATACCTTATCAGGGGGCGAGGCTCAGCGCATTCGTCTGGCCAGCCAGATTGGTGCCGGGTTGGTGGGCGTAATGTATGTACTTGATGAACCCTCTATCGGCCTGCACCAACGGGATAATGAACGTTTGCTCAGCACCCTGGTGCATTTGCGCGATCTCGGTAATACGGTGATTGTGGTGGAGCATGATGAAGATGCCATCCGTGCTGCCGATCATATTCTCGATATCGGCCCTGGTGCCGGTGTTCACGGCGGCGAAATAGTCGCTCAGGGTAATCTTGAAGATATTATAAACAGTGAGCGCTCGCTAACGGGTAAGTATCTGTCCGGGGAAGAAAAAATCGCAGTTCCCGCGCAGCGCCATGCAAACAAAGAGGATAAATGGCTGGAGCTTGAAGGCGCATCGGGCAACAACCTGAAGGACGTCAATCTGCGTCTGCCCATCGGTCTGATGACCTGTGTGACCGGTGTTTCTGGTTCCGGAAAATCGACATTGATCAATGACACTCTGTATGTGCTGGCTCATAAGGAGCTTAATAAGGCTACACTCGGTGAGCCTTCTCCTCACAAAAGCATCAGTGGTCTGGAACACCTGGATAAGGTGGTGGATATAGACCAGAGCCCTATCGGCAGGACGCCGCGCTCTAATCCGGCCACCTATGCGGGGTTATTCACACCGATTCGTGAGCTTTTTGCCGGTACCCAGGAAGCCCGCTCACGAGGTTATAAGCCGGGGCGATTCAGCTTTAATGTTAAAGGCGGACGCTGTGAAGCCTGCCAGGGTGACGGCGTGATCAAAGTGGAGATGCATTTTCTGCCTGATGTGTATGTACCCTGTGATGTATGTAAAGGTAAGCGTTACAACCGTGAAACTCTGGAAGTGAAGTATAAGAGTAAGAGTATTCATGAAGTGTTAGAAATGACCGTCGAAGAAGCGCGCGAGTTTTTCGACGTGATCCCTTCACTTGCCCGTAAATTACAAACTCTGATGGATGTGGGCTTGTCTTACATTCGTTTAGGACAAAGCGCCACAACCTTGTCAGGCGGGGAAGCGCAGCGGGTTAAATTGTCCCGTGAACTGTCCAAACGCGATACGGGGCAGACTCTGTACATTCTTGATGAGCCCACTACGGGGCTGCATTTTCACGATATTCGCCAGTTACTGGAAGTATTGCACCGATTGCGGGATCACGGTAATACGGTAGTGGTGATAGAACATAACCTGGATGTGATCAAAACCGCCGACTGGCTGGTTGATCTGGGGCCTGAAGGCGGCTCCGGCGGAGGCCAGATTGTTGCTGAAGGAACACCAGAGCAGGTAGCAGCGACAGAAGCTTCTCACACGGGGCATTTCTTGAAGCCTTTGCTGAAAGATATTTCAACCGTGAAAAATTAATTCACCACAGAGGCACAACAGAACACGGAGTTAATTAAGGGATTTCCGGGTTGCGCTGCATCCGGGCTAGAGTTCGGCGTGACCCGTAACAAGCGAAGCGGATTAGGGGAGTGGGTTGATTTCACCGCAAAGACGCTGAGGGTCTGGAGATTTAAAAATGGAAGTCTGCGTTCTTTGCGATCTCAGCGACTCTGCGGTAAGAAAATATTAGCCTGTAGTTTGTGGTTATAAAAATAACAACAGGAGATTTGTAGGGCCCAATTTATTGGGCTTTTATGGTTAGTCTGTGGCGTTGTTGGTCGAATAATTTGACCCTACCGTTCATATTAATATTGGAGTGATTATGCTAAGTGAAACATTTAAGGTCAGGTTTTACGAAACAGACGCGCTTAAGCATGTGAGCAATACAGTGCTGGCAGGCTGGTTTGAAGCCGCCAGAGACCCCGTGTTTCGTATTTTTACGCCCGATGCAGATTTGGATAACTGGCCGCTGATTCTGGCCAGCTACAAGATTGATTTTTTGCGTCAGATCTATTTTGGTCATGAGGTGGAGATACGCACCGGCATTCAGCGCGTCGGCAACAGTTCTTTTGAAGTGATACAACAAGTCTGGCAGCAGGGAGAAAAAGCGGCTGAGGGCATCACTACACTGGTCCATTTTGATTATCATCAGCAAAAGTCAGCGCCCATACCAGAAGATGTAAGTAAGCAGCTACAAACCTTATTAATAAGTGAGGAGTGAGGTCTGAGGTGTGAAGAGGATGGCGGGAGGAGTATAAAGTGAGCCAGTTTATTGAAGTGATTGATAACGCCTTACCTGAAGATCTGTGTAAGGCGCTAATTCAACAAGTGGATAACAGTCCCAATCGCCAGCCAGGCCGCACAGGTGGTGGCGTTGACACCAGCAAGAAAGTCAGCGAAGACGTGTCAATCTGTGCCAACAGTGAATTTTCTTCACTGTTGCCTGAAGTGCTGGAGTGCACCACGTCTCATCTGGTGGACTATTTTGCCAAATATTATTTTGCGTTAATCGGCCCGATTGGTCTGACGCTCAGGCATCCGCAAAGTGGTGAGCCGGTTAAGATTACACAGGACAATTTCGACGAGGTGGCGCGGCCCAATCTGCAGAGTCTGGTGCAATACCTGTTTCGCATGGGAGATATTAACGCGCAGAAATACCCTGCCAGCAAAGGTGGTTACCCGTACTGGCATTCTGAGGTGTACCCGCAATCACCTCAGAATGAGGCACTGCATCGTATTTTGCTGTTTATGTATTATCTCAATGATGTGGAAGACGGCGGGGAAACAGAATTTTATTATCAGAACAAAACGATTCGCCCAAAACGGGGGCGAATGGTGATAGCGCCAGCCTATTTTACCCATACCCACAGGGGCAATGTGACCCGCAGCAACGATAAATACATTCTTACCTCCTGGGTGCTGTTCAACCGTGCAGAACAGCTTTACAGAGGGGCGTAATACCAATCCGCACAGATAGTCGTTTTTTCAGACCTTAAAGCTGACGGTTGTTCATGAAAGGTTTTTTATTCATCACATAGCCCCTGACAGTAAGCTTATTATTAACGAGTTCAAAAACTTACATTAACTAAAACTAGGTCAGGCTGTGATATCTGTCCAATACTTTTTAGTCTCCTCCAGACAACGCCCTTTCTGGGCTGTTTGCCGAAATGATCACAACTGCTGGCTTTTCAGTGCAAACTTCCCGACTTCACATTAATCTGAATACTGGGCCTAGTCGTACTAAGTTCTTTTTGAGGGGCAGACCATGAATTATCACTACCTTGCACGGCAACCTATTCTGGATAGCCAAGAACGCACGTATGGCTACGAACTTCTTTATCGTGATTCGGAGCAAAACGCCTTTCCGGCTGGTCTGGATGACGAGAAAGCTTCCAGTCGGTTGTTTTACGAGAGTTTGCTATTCGACGGGACAGAAAAAATCACTGAAGACAAAAAAGCGTTTGTTAACATTTCCGCAGTGTCTTTATTGCAAAAAATCCCGGATATTCTGCCCCCCGGGAATCTTGTCATAGAAATTGTCGAGCGAAGTCTGGTCAATGAGGGGGTTGTAGAGGTTATTAAAGCCCTTCACGCAAAAGGCTATGTATTTGCTTTGGATGACTATGATGGGAAGAGTCAATGGGATGTGTTGGAGCCATATATGCATTATGTAAAGGTAGAGATTCAGAATTCTCCGCTTGAGACAGCCCGTCATATTGAACTGGTGCGATCGCGGTTTCCGACTGCTCAGATAATCGTAGAACGAGTCGAGACCTATGACGATTTCGATTCTGCAAAACTTTGTGGCGCAGATTATTTTCAGGGGTATTTTTTTGCCCGTCCTGAAATGATGCAAAAAATTAATCTTAATCCTGCGCAGATGACAGTTGTGCAGCTGATGGCACTTGCAACGGGTGATTCCCTCGATTATCAGCGGGTGAGTGATGTACTTAAAAAGGATATCGGTCTGGCCAGCCGCGTGTTAAGGCTAGCCAATATCGCCTGTAAAACACGTAAACAAGAAATTGTATCGATCAAAAGTGCGGCAACATTTCTCGGAGAGCAGGCGCTTAGGAAGTTTATTGTTATTGTATCTGTAAGTCAGTTAACCACCCATAAACCTTTTGAGTTGATGCGTCTGGCACTGACCAGGGCACTTTTCATGCAGCTACTCGGTGAGCACTTTATGCCGAAGCGCAGCGACACTTTGTTCCTGCTCGGGTTACTGTCGCTACTGGATGCAATGTTGAGTATCAGCACAGATGAAGTGATTGATACGCTGCACCTTAACCCTGAGTTTGCGACGGCTCTGAGGGCTTATGAGGGAGAACTGGGAAACATTTTGTCAATAGTGACGTGTATTGAAACCAACGACTGGTCAGCCATCACATCACAGCCATTATTTAATTATGATAATGGCCAGGATCCGGATGTATTTTCCATTAACTATCAGCAGGCTTGTGATTATGCCGATGAGCTACTTAAAGAATTACAATTATAGCCTGAACAATACAGGCTAGCCGTCGTAAGGTTCTACTTTGGTTCCCTGCATCGTGTATCCGACAGTGGCAATGTCTCCCTTCCAGCCTTCGGTCGACAACGTTCCGGTCAACCATATTGCATCAAAAAGGTTCTCTACCGGTGCACCAGCAGGAAATTTCACATGTACGATCTGATTCGGCGGAGGTGGCGGGACGTGGATACAGGCGCCGAAAAAGGGTACCAGTAAAAATTCAGTGAGTTTCTCTTCGTCTCCCTCCAGCGGCACCACAAAGCCGGGAATTCTGACTCTGCTGCCATTTAAAGCCTCAACAACCGGTGCGTCCAGACTTTGCTGCGTCATGTCGTTATTGGCTTCATGATCTACCAGCTGTTCCGGCAATTGATAATCCTCCGGGATCAAATCTTCCCAGAACAGTTCGAGGGGTTCTTCGGCAAAGGCGAGCATGGGTAACAAGGCGAGTGCAATAATCCACTTTTTCATCAGAAGTCTCCGTGGTGACTGAGAGAAGAAAAAAGGCCAGCATCAGCTGACCTCCTGGTTGTTTCTCAGTTTAGAAGGCCGGCTTGTCCGGTGCGTCATTGTATCGTTTTACGCTATCGGTAATCTCTTTCTTGGCCGCAGTGCTGTCTTCCCACCCCTGGATCTTGACCCATTTGTTAGGCTCCAGATCTTTATAATGGGCGAAGAAGTGCTCGATTTGCTTTTTCAGCAACTCATCCACCTGATCGATTTCGCTGATACCACGATAAATAGTAGACAGCTTGTCTGCAGGGACGGCCAGTACCTTGGCATCTTCACCTGCTTCATCGGTCATTTTCAGTACCCCAACCGGGCGGCAGCGGATCACACAACCGGGCAGCAGAGCGAAAGGGGTCATGACCAGTACATCCACCGGATCGCCATCATCAGACAAGGTGTGCGGCACATACCCATAGTTGGTGGGGTAGTGCATGCAGGATGACATAAAACGGTCCACAAAAATGGCGCCGGAATCTTTATCAACTTCGTATTTGACCGGGTCAGAGTGGGCCGGGATTTCGATGATGACATTGATTTCTTCAGGTAGATTGCTGCCTGATGGTACGTCGTTCAGACTCATTAAGGATTCCTTTTTGGTTAGCTAACGGGAAATGCCGGGGATTATACGGTTTTTGACCACAAATGGCATCCTGCCTTAGTCGATAAATTAGTACTGATGCAGATGGGTTGGTACTAATAAAAAGGCCGCAAAAGCGGCCCTGATTTTGTTGTAACCTGAGTTAAGGCGAAGCCACCCATTCTTTGATTTTTCTTTCGAGCAAAGGCAAAGGCAAAGGGCCGTCCAGCAAAATCAGACTATGGAAGGTCTTGATATCGAAGCGATCACCAAGCTGAGCTTCCGCATAGTCACGTAGTTCCTGGATCTTCAGTTGCCCGGTTTTATACGACAGCGCCTGGCCGGGCATAATCATATATCGCTCTACTTCGGATTCCACGTCAGAGCGCGCCATTGTGGAGTTGGCAAGCATATAGTCAATGGCCTGCTCGCGGCTCCAGCCCTTGGCATGAATGCCGGTATCGACAACCAGGCGCATGGCGCGGAACAGCTCGGCATCAAGTTTGCCATAATATTGGTACGGGTCAGTAAAGAAGCCAAGCTCTTTACCCAGACTCTCTGCATATAACGCCCAGCCTTCGGCATAGGCTGTATAGAAAGTCTGACTACGAATCCGGGGCAACCCTTCAATTTCCTGTTGCAAACTAATCTGGAAATGATGTCCCGGTGAGGCTTCGTGAATTGACAGGGTTTCTACGCCGTATTTAGGTTGGCCCTTAAGGTTATAGGTATTGGCAAAGAAGACTCCGGGTCGGGAGCCATCTTTTGCTGGCGGAATATAGGACGCCCCCGGTGCCGATTTTGCTTGCGCAGGGGGATAAGGCCTGACCATATAATCTGCCTTTGGAATCTTACTGAACAGGGTCTCCAGCCTTGGTGCCATACGTGCTTTTACCGCTTCATAAGCGGCAAGAATCTCTTCTTCTGAGTCAAAATAGAACTGCGGATCGGTTTTCAGGAACTCAAAGAATTCTTCCAGGCTACCTTCAAAGCCGGTTTCACTGGCCACACCACGCATTTCATTATGCACCCTTGCCACTTCACTAAGACCTGTCTGATGAATCGTATCGGCACCCAGCTCCAGCGTGGTATTGGTTTTGATCATAAATTCATACCAGCTTTTGCCGTTTGGCAGTGCACCGTAGCCATGGCTGTCGCGGGCAGCAGGCAGATATTCCTGTTGCAGAAAAGTATGCAGGCGGGCAAAAGCGGGTGTCAGTCGTTCGTCTACCAATTCCAGATAAGCGCTGTGCAGACGCTGATAGTCTTCTTCGCTGAGTTTGTCTTTGGCCTGGTTCAGAGGTGTAAAGAGGTCGCTCTGAGTGGCATCATCGTGCAGCAATGCCTGTATCTGTGGCAGCATGGATTCCACTACCGGGCGTGGCTGCACCACATTCATTTCGATACCCTTGCGCATATTGGTAACGGCCTGATCCAGCCAGATTACAAAACCGTCGGCCCGTTGCAGGAAGTTGTCGAAATCTTTGGCGTTATTAAAAGGCTGAGCGCTTACACCGCCGCCAAGCTGCATAAAAAAGTTATGCGGGCTGAAAATAAACTGGTTCAGTGGCAGCAGTTCAAAAGGATAAGCGCTGCCCTCAAGTTGTTGTTCAAGGTTGCCCTTGAAAATATCATAGGTGTACAGTTCCTGGCCTTTGAGGCTGGCGCGATCAATTTGCTCAACGGCGGTCAGATATTTGCGGGAAATCGCTTCGCCCTCTGCAATAAACTCTGCTGATAAGCTGTTAGGCCACAGATGATTAAAGCGATTATCTCCTAAGAACAGCGCATTAATCGGCTCCCTGGGTAAGGTTTCTTCAATATACTGATCAGTCAGAGCGACCAGACGGGCATCAGCGGTTCTGGCCTCGGCCATAATCCCGGCCAGCTTAGAATCGACGGCAGTGGTGTTGACTGAGCTGGTGCTGCAAGCCTGCAGCAGGCTTGCGCAAACAGCCAGGGTAATCAGTGATTTTTTCATTATTGGTCTCTTATTCTGTGGTATTTATTTCCCGTTTGCCAGATTAGCAAAGAATCCGGGGTTGATTTGCTATTTAAGTGTTAACGAATATGACAAGTGGTTTTTAACAAGCCCGTTAAGGCATTTAATCCGGCTGTGAGCAGTTGGGGTAGAAAAATTGCCGTATTTTTCATCAATCAGTTGCTGACAGATCAGCATATGGCGTTTATAGTGGTTTTGCGTAATGCAAAAAAACTAGATAAAACAACGGGGTAAAGCCGCGTTTTTAAAGTTGTAGTGGTGATGCCCCGCTCTGCGCCTGCCAACAGTGCTGGCCGACAAGCTAGCGTGTTGGACTCAGGCGCCCTGATTAATTGCTGGGGAAACTATGACTGATTTATTCTATTTGCCACCGCTGTTCGGCCTGGTTGGGCTGATTCTCGCGTTCGTAATATACGGACTGATTAAACGCATACCCGTAACCAATGACACCATTAAAGTGATTGCTGATCGCATTCATCTTGGTGCGATGGTGTTTATGCATCGAGAGTATAAGATGTTGTTTATCTTCTCGCTGGTACTGGGCATCTTTTTATATTTCTCTCTTGGCGCGAATACCACTCTGGCCTTCGCTGTGGGCGCGATAAGCTCCGCTGCCGCAGGCTACATTGGTATGTTTACGGCTACCAAGGCTAATGTACGTACTACACAGGCAGCACATGACTCCGGTGCCGCATCCGCATTGTCTGTAGCCTTTATGGGCGGTTCAGTGATGGGCCTTTGTGTGGCCTCAATGGGGCTTTTGGGACTGGGCATGTTGTATTGGTATTTCGGAGATGATCCGGCCACCGCTCATGTTATCCATGGCTTTGGTATGGGCGCATCGAGTGTGGCGTTGTTCTCCCGTGTAGGTGGCGGAATATTCACTAAAAGTGCAGATGTTGGTGCCGATCTTGTGGGTAAAATCGAAGCCGGTATCCCAGAAGATGATCCCCGTAACCCTGGCGTAATTGCCGATAATGTGGGCGACAATGTCGGTGATGTTGCCGGTATGGGCTCGGATATCTTTGAATCTTATTGCGGCGCTATGATTGCCACTATTGCCATTGCCTCAACTCTGGTGATGAGTGATTTGGGCAGTAGAGAAACACTGATGTTTCTGCCGCTGGGGCTCGCCTCAACAGGCCTGATTTGTTCCGTGCTGGGTATTTTGTTGGTGAAAATGATGTCGTCCAGCAAACCCGATGTGGCACTGCGGGCCGGTACCATAGGTGCAGCCGTGTTGTTTGTGATTGCCGCATTTTTTGTGATTCAGCAAGCTGGTGTCAGTGCTAACGTGTGGTGGTCGGTGGTCGCTGGCGCGGTAGGCGGTATTATTATCGGTCTGGTTACTGAGTATTACACAGCGGGTTCGCCCATACGCAAAATCGCCAAGTCCGGCGAAACCGGCCCGGCAACGGTTATGATCACCGGTTTGTCGGTGGGTATGCAGTCGGTTGTGATCCCGGTACTGACGCTATGTGCCATTATCTATATCTCCACCAGTTTATCCGGTCTCTATGGCGTGGGCATTGCTGCAGTGGGTATGCTGGCCACTGTGGGCATTACTATGGCCATTGACGCTTACGGACCGGTGGCTGATAACGCCGGTGGTATCGCGGAAATGGGTGGCCTGGGTAAAGAAACCCGTGAAATTACTGACTCGCTGGATGAGTTGGGTAATACCACAGCCGCTATCGGTAAAGGCTTTGCCATTGGTGCTGCGGCGCTTGCGGCGCTGGCCATTATTGCAGCCTTTGTGGAAACCATGACCCTTAAATATCCCGACTTCACTTTGCATCTGGGCGATCCAATGGTACTGACGGGGCTGTTTATTGGTGGGGTACTGCCTTTCCTGATTGCCTCTATTACCATGACCGCTGTGGGTGATGCAGCTTTCGAGATGATTCAGGAAATCCGCCGTCAGTTTAAGGAAATTAAAGGGCTGATGGAGGGCACGGCTGAGCCTGATACGGCACGTTGTGTGGATATTGCTACCAAAGCGGCGCTTAAGAAAATGATTCTGCCGGGGGTACTGGCGGTGGCTGTTCCTCCGTTGGTGGGCTTTATCATTGGCCCTCATGCCCTTGGCGGAATGCTTGGTGGTGCATTGCTTGGCTGTGTGTTGCTGGCGCTGATGATGGCCAATGCCGGTGGTGCCTGGGACAATGCCAAAAAGCATGTGGAAAAAGGCAACTTCGGCGGCAAGGGTTCGGATGTTCATGCTGCCACTGTGGTAGGGGACACTGTGGGCGACCCGTTTAAAGATACCTCTGGTCCGTCTATGAACATTCTGATCAATGTTATGGCCATTGTCAGCCTGGTGATTGCACCGCTGTTGTAGTATAAGTTTTTCAGCTATCAGCCATCAGGAAAAGCAATATTCACCACAGAGGGCACAGAGAAGTTAAATGGGTTAAACCCTTGATAGCTCTGTGTTCTCTGTGGTCATGTAGGGTCCAATTTATTGGACTGCTTCAGGATAGTTGTTGAATAGATTCGACACTACAGCCCCTTTATCAAAGATGGTCAAATTCGATCTCGCAAAGGCGCAAAGGCGCAGAGAACTTGGCCTTGTAAGCTCCTTGCGTCTCAGCGACAGATAGTTATTAGTTCGTGACTTTAGTGTTTTTAGTGGTCGAAGGCTTTTTACCACGAACCACACGAAAAACACGAACAGGAAATGTAACCCCAGAGACAAAGAGGTTTTAATGCTCTAGTTTCCTTTTACCCCTCTGTGTTCTCTGTGCCTCTGTGGTTATTTTTAGTCTTTCCCAAAGATTCAGGTTTTGATAACTTTTTACCCGGCGTGCTGCTTAAGTAGTTTAACCATCTCAGGTTCATTATTCAGTTTGGCCAGATCGATCAGGTAACCCACTTCCAGTTCGTTCAGGGTTTTATCTCCCAAAGCCTGTTTCAGGCTGTCCAGATTGCCATTGACGATAATGGTTTTCAGGCCTGACATTTCGCCAATGCCTTCAATTTTGCTCGATGAATTTGACATCTTTACGTTCTCCTATCAATAGAATGGCAATAACAGCAAATGATCCGAAATAAAACTGATCAGATTTTCCCGTTGCTGGCGGTATCCTTTAACTTGGTGGTTAAGAGACACTCTTTAAAGGGTAGCTTGTATGTGGATATAAAAACATGCCGATAACTGTTTATTTATACAGTTAGCATGTTATGCTGACATGACTTTCCAACACAGGAGATTGTTATGGCGATCATCGTACGCTATGTGGTTGAACACAAAGGGGCAGAGAAGCTGGTGACAACAGACAAAAAAGAAGCGGATCAATACGACAAGATGCTGGATGTGGCCGATAACCTGGCCGATTATATCCAGGCCAAAGGACTGAAAATCGAGGACGGTTTGCTGGAAGAATTGTCGATAATGCTGTCACAGAATAAAGACAAGGTCACAAAACTGTTTAAAGGCACCGATGCCCAAAGCCTGCTGGAACAGGAAAAGGCCGAAGTGGTCAAACTGGAAAAAAAGCAGGCTTAAGTGAGAGCCTGTAGCGACCAGCCTTTTAGGTTACACCGCGCACAGATAGCGCTGAATAATGTCTGATTGCGGCTTCTGATCGAGGATTACCTCAGACTCAAGAACACCACCGAAGGCCAGAATCATCCGTGCCGAGGCGGTGTTGTGCCGGTAACAATGAATGTGTACCGTCTCAATACCCATTGCTTTCGCCTTGCCTATGGTCAGCTGTAGCAGCGTTTTACTCAGACCTTTTCCCCGGTGCGAAGGGCGAATACTCATACCAATATGGCCACCTGCGTGGCGGATAATGTCGTTTAAACTATGACGAAGACTGGATACACCGATAAGCTCGTCATTCTCAACCAGCCAGTATGTGCTGCTGGGTACATAACCAGGCGGCAGGTTAACGCCCTGCTCAAATTCTGTTAATCGTGCCAGGTAGGCTGGAAAATCCTGATAGTCAAAATCCAGCGGAAACGGATAGCGCTCCTCATCTCCCAGTTCCTGAATATACTGATGATAGCTTTGCTGGTAGCGCATATCCGGAGCAATAAGTTTAATGCTCACGGCGCAGCTCCGCAGTAGCAGAAGACAACACACGCAGTGACGAGCGCATTAGCAGTACTACCAGGCCCACAGCCACCAAAATATCCGGCCAGCCGGAACCCGTCAGCCAGACTGCTCCGGCGGCAATAAACACAGACAAATTCGTAGCGATATCGTTGCGGGAGCACTCCCATACTGAGCTCATATTGACATCCTCATGACGGTGCCGCCATAGCAGATAAAGGCAAACCGAATTGGCTGCCAGAGCAATCAGGCTAAAGGTTCCCATTAGTTCAAACACAGGCATACCCGGCACCCAAAGCCTGTATAAAATTTGCCCGGCTACTACACAGCCCGCAACAAAAATCAGCAGCCCTTTAAATAGTGCCACTTTCGCTTTGGCCCGTGCACTGCGCGATACCACATACAAGCTCAGCGCATAGGTCAGTGCATCGCCGAGATTGTCCAGACTGTCGGCCAGTAACGCACTGGAGTTAGCATAGAAGGCGGCAACGGCAATAACGACAAACATCACTGCATTGATACCCAACACGATCTGCAGGGTGCCTTTTTGCCGTTGGCGCAGGGCGTCTACCGAACAGCTGCTGTTACAACATCCACTCATATTATATCCAGCGCCTGACGCTGGCCTTATAGTTGTTAAATTCCGCACCGAATTTTTCCAGCATAAAGCGCTCTTCCGGAACAATCTGCAAGCGATTCATCACCAGTACAAATAGCGGTAGCACAAGCAGGCTGAAGGGGTTAGCAAGATACGTTGCCCACCCCAGCAACACCAGCAGAAAACCCAGATACATTGGATTACGGCTATAACGGTAAATACCGCCTGTTACCAGGCTACTGGCCTGATCCGGTACCCTTGGGTCGACTGTGGTTTGCGCGCGCCGGAACGCCCATACCCCGGACAAAGCGATGGCAGCGCCCGCCACAGCCAGTAAAATTGCCATCCAGAGATTAGCAGGCAGCTCCAGAGCCGCTGCCGGAAACCACCGATCCAGCAGCCACATTGCCAATGCGAAAATGGCTACCTGCACAACAGGAGGAATACGAAGTTCAAGTTTTTGCATCATTGATTAAGCTTCAGGTGTTGCAGGCGCAGGCTATCTGCCCATTTTTCTGAGTCCACTGCGCATAATCTTTATCTATACATCGGCGTTTAATATTCTCGCAATGAGAGGGGTTGCGGGAATAATCTTTGCCGGTGGCGGCTTCAAGCAGCCTGTCTTCAAACTGCTCATTCAAATCCTGGGAGGCGCAACCAGTTAAGAACATAGCAACAGGCAGAAATAAGTACTTCATTTTAATCCTTTAATCTGTTTAGCCTGAAGTTACCTTACCAAAGCTGTCGCTGGCAAACAGATTTTTATGGAATACAGACACAAAAAAGCCCGGTACAGGACCGGGCTTCTCAGATTACTTAGCCTGGGGGCAGATTACATCATGCCGCCCATTCCGCCCATGCCACCCATATCAGGCATGGCTGGCGCGTCTTCCTTTGGAATTTCAGCTACCATGGCTTCAGTGGTGATCATCAGGCTGGCTACAGAGGCTGCAAACTGCAGTGCACTGCGGGTAACCTTGGTGGGATCCAGGATACCCATTTCCAGCATATCGCCGTAGGTGTCGTTACCGGCGTTGTAACCGAAGTTACCAGAACCGTCTTTGATCTTGTTAACGACCACAGAGGCTTCAGCACCGGTGTTAGCTGCGATCTGGCGCAGAGGCGCTTCCATCGCGCGCAGGGCCAGTTTAACACCGTGAGTCTGGTCTTCGTTGTCGCCCTGCAATGCGCCCACTTTAGTGGCAGCTCGTACCAGAGCAACACCACCACCAGGTACCACGCCTTCTTCGACGGCAGCACGGGTTGCGTGCAGCGCATCTTCTACGCGGGCTTTTTTCTCTTTCATTTCCATTTCAGTGGCGGCACCGACTTTGATTACGGCAACACCGCCGGCCAGCTTGGCCAGACGTTCCTGCAGTTTCTCTTTGTCGTAATCAGAAGTAGATTCTTCAATCTGAGCCTTGATCTGACCCACACGGTCTTCGATGGCAGACTCGTCGCCTGAACCGTCTACAACAGTGGTATTGTCTTTATTGATGACAACACGTTTGGCTGTACCCAGATCTTCCAGGGTGACTTTCTCCAGTTCCATGCCGATTTCTTCGGAAATCACGGTACCACCAGTAAGAATGGCGATATCCTGCAACATGGCTTTGCGACGGTCACCGAAACCAGGGGCTTTAACGGCAGCCACTTTAACGATGCCGCGCATGTTATTCACTACCAGCGTAGCCAGGGCTTCGCCTTCCAGATCTTCAGCAATAACCAGCAATGGCTTGGAAGATTTGGCAACGGCTTCCAGGGTTGGCAGCAGTTCACGAATATTGGAGACTTTTTTGTCAACCAACAGGATGTAAGGGTTGTCCAGTTCAACGGTGCCGTTTTCAGACTTGTTGATAAAGTAAGGAGACAGGTAACCACGGTCGAACTGCATACCTTCAACCACGTCCAGTTCGTTTTCCAGACCCTGGCCTTCTTCAACGGTAATAACACCTTCTTTACCGACTTTTTCCATCGCATCAGCAATCAGCTTGCCGACTTCTTCATCGGAGTTGGCAGAGATGGTGCCTACCTGAGCAATAGCTTTGCTGTCCGCGCAATCTACAGACAGAGCGCGAAGTTCTTCAACGGCAACCTTAACGGCTTTGTCGATACCACGTTTCAGGTCCATTGGGTTCATACCGGCGGCAACAGACTTAAGGCCTTCAGTGATAATCGCCTGAGCCAGTACTGTGGCAGTGGTGGTGCCGTCACCGGCTTCGTCATTGGCCTTGGACGCCACTTCTTTAACCATCTGTGCGCCCATGTTTTCGAACTTATCTTCCAGCTCGATTTCTTTGGCTACAGAAACACCGTCTTTAGTGATACTTGGAGAACCGAAAGATTTCTCCAGTACAACATTGCGGCCTTTAGGGCCAAGGGTAACTTTTACCGCATTGGCCAGAACGTTAACGCCCTTGAGCATTCTTGAACGGGCGTCATCAGAAAAACGTACTTCTTTTGCTGACATAATCTCTTTCCTCTAAATTCAGTTAAATCAATGGGCCGTATCAGGCTTCAACTACAGCCAGGATGTCGCTTTCGCTCATGATAAGCACTTCTTCGCCATCCATTTTTTCTGTTTTGACGCCGTAGCCATCATTGAAAATTACGCTGTCGCCCACTTTCACATCCAGGGCTTTTACTTCGCCATTTTCAAGGATGCGACCATTACCAACGGCAATGATCTCACCACGGGTAGACTTCTCGGCAGCAGAGCCAGTCAGTACGATACCTCCAGCAGACTTGCTCTCTTGCTCTTGGCGCTTGATGATAACGCGATCGTGTAAAGGACGGATTTTCATTCTCAAATCTCCTGAAAATTACCAATATCTATGGATAAGTCCCGATCACTCGGGGAATGTATGACTACAGGCTCGCCTGCCAGTCGGAATCTTTACTGACAGCCAAGATGGGGATGGCCGGTATGATCTCAAGTGTCTGAGTGAAAAAAACTGTAAGTTTTTAATCCGGGGGGAAATTTTTATCAGTCTGTCATCTCAATGAGAATCTGATTAAAAGCCTGAATGAATTCTGAGTCTAAACTTGCCTTGCTAAACATAAAGTGTTGGGGGGTAACATGTATCGGCTGTTCAACAATTTTCAAATCCGTCAGGTTTTCTGCTTTGATGTAGTCCTGTACCGCCAGTAAGTCGTCAATAAAACCATCAATCCGCCCGAGGCGCAGCATTTCCAGTCGTGATTCCAGAGACTCAAGATGCAATATCCGTTGGCCATATTCAGAGTTTTTTAATCGTTCTACTTCGTGACCAAACCAGCCGCCACCATTCAGTGCGATTATGCGGCTTTTAGTGATCCAGGCCCTGAGCAAAGAGGGATTGGCTGGCAGTGGCTGATCCTGGCGATACACCAGTACATTGTGTTGAATCCGGTACGGTACAGAAAACCAGAACTGCCTGAGGCGCTGGGTATTTTTGCTGGCCGCGATGACCACATCAATCCGGCCGGTGAGCAGATCTTTTTCCACCCGCCGCTCGGGTAGCGGCAGTACGCTGAGTTCACAGTTCATCTGTTCCAGCACCTCAGCCAGCAAGGTCTTATCCTGACCGGAATAGCGACTGTCATTCTCGCGGTAGATATAGGGGCGCCAGTCACCGGTATACACCAGCGTGAGGGGCTCAGGACACAATGCGTTTGCCAGCACCGGCGGACTCAGCAGGCAGCACCAGCACAACAGCGTGAATATTCCGCTCCCTTTAACCACTAACCCGGCCTCTCAGACAAATTATTCGGCAGTTTTTTAGCATAGTGCAAATATAGAGTCTGCGCTGAAGATTGCAGGCCGATTCAATCAACCTGCCCCACTTGCAGGCTAATCAGTTTACCGGTGGCCGTGCCCAGATAGAGTGTGCCATGTTGGTAGCTAAGGCTCAGTATGCTGTCCAGCCCCTGCCAAATTTGTTGTATCTGCCACCGGGCCCCCAGATGTGATGTCATATCAACCGGACGCTTCTGGTAGATGGGCCCGCCGTCTTCCTTAACATGAACTGCGTAGTTTTTAGTGCTGGTGCCGGTCTGATAGACACGTCGATATTCACTTGTTGTGCTATTAAGCTCGAACACTTCACCGGAAAGGGTGGCAAAATAGATGTGCTCCTTTGCTGCCACTGGTGCGGCAAATATTAAGTGGGGCATGGGAATAAATTGTTGAATATTGCCACTGGATTTATTTTGTACCATCAACCCCAGCCCGTCTGACAGGCCATAGTATATTTTGTCCTGGTGGATAATGGCTGGCGAACCGATCCAGCTGGTGGCTTGTTTAACAGCCCAGATGAGATCGCCGGTGGCGGCACTGATACGGTAAAAGTAGCTGCCTCTGTTACCCACATAGACAGATTTGTTATCACCGACCGGATCCAGGTTAAATCCCAGCCAGCCATTCCAGTCTGCCATGGCACCTTTTGGGGTTCCCCCTTCAAAATGCCAGATCCGTTGGCCGGTCTGCGGATCCAAGCCGTACAAATGGTTATTCCAGCTGCCCACAATCAATCTGTCTGCGACCAGCAACGGAGTGGTATGGGTTACCCCGGTATCGGAATGCCATAATCGGCTGCCATCTTTAAGCAGTACGGCATAGGTTCCGCTGGCCGTGCCATAATAAGCTTGCTCGCCTTTAATGGTTACGGATGAGCGATACCAGGCCCAGGGATCAGTGAACAGGCCTTCTCCCCAGCCCCATCCCTGACCTTCTGTTTTTAACGGGCCATCGACACTGTAATGATGCCAGCGTTGATTACCCTCGTGATCCAGCGCATACAGGCCGTCTTCGGCATGGATCAGCAAGCCATCCTGATAGGCCACAGGTGTGGCATAAAGCCTGGAAGAAAAATCTAAACGCTCAAGCAACTCACCACCGGCGCTAAATTGATACAAAGATTTATTGGCTGTCACATAGATGCCTCGCTCTGTCACCAGAGGTTGTCCGCTGATGGGACCGTCTAACTGGTGTTGCCACAGTGGTTCCGCAGCGTTGAGGGGGGTGGCCAGCAGACAGAGTAAATACGCCACTACTGCATATAAAAGTTTCATTCGGTGCTCCTGATAAGGATTAGATAACAGGAGCCAGCGTGGACTGTGTCGGTGAGAAAGTCCTGAGCCAGTGATTAAGCTTTCTGAGGAAAGATAAATAACATTATTTATCAGTTGCTTAGAATTCCAATTTGTTCTGCCAGTTGCTCGAATTCGGGTAGTGAATGTAACGCCGCATAGGCCGGATCGGCACCCAGCCAGAGCACTTCGGTTTGTTTCTGGGCAACCGCCTGGCGCAGTTTTTCCAATGCCAGTGCATGGTCGCCGGCTTTTACCGCATAACGGGCATGGGAAAGCGGTGGCTGATACTGGCCAATATTCCGGTTGTCATCATTCTTCAGTAACCACTGATACACTCCGCTTAGTCCCGACAGCTGAAAACGTTCTGTCGCTGCCGTGAGCTGCAGTTCATTGAAACCACCTTGTTGCAGAATAATCTTAAGATGCTTAAAGGATTCACCCTCACGGCCCATATTTTCAAGCACCGCCTGAGCGGAAATATGATAACTCAGTTGCGGCTCGCTCAGACTGGCGATCTTATCCAGTTCATCCAGCGCCAGCTGATGCTTGCCCATCATCGTATATACCCAGGCGACCACGGGCTGAGCATAGTTCTGCGGGGCCAGGCTTATATACTCGCGGATATGCTCTAGGGCAGCATCGAACTGACGCCTGGCGAGCAGAAACTGGGCATAGAGTAAATGACTCTGGCTGTATTCAGGGGCCAGCTTAAGCGCATGCTGGAAGGCCTTTTCAGCTTCTGCAAACTGCCAGGTACGGGTAAAGTGATACTGGGCCAGAGTCAGTTGTGCTGGTGCAAATTCCGGAGCCAGTTTCATTGACTGTTGCAACCAGTGTTCAACTGCCTGCTGTTCTGCATCCGGTTGCCTGAGCCGGGCTTCGGCCATACCCCACAATGCCTTACCCATATCCGGTGCCAGTTCATAGGCGCGGCTGAACAATGTCTCTGCCTGCTGCGCTTTATCCGGGTTGTGTTGTGCTAAAAGAAAACGCCCTTGCTGATAGGCGTCCAGTGCCCGGGGCGGAAAATCTGTCTGCTCTGACGAGATGTCCATGGTCGCAAACCAACCCAGAATTCCTACCAGGGTGATAGTGAAAAGTGTCAGAAACCAGATCGGCATGGGATAGGTTTTTCTGACCGGTGTTGTTTCAGCCGCTACTGTGACAGGCAGGCTGACCGGTGCAATCAGCTGATACCCCTTACCGGGAAAGGTTTTAATATATTCAGGATGGCGGGCATTGTCGCCCAGAGCTTTACGGATCTGACTGATGGCAACGGTCAGGGCATCGTCACTGACCACTTTGCCTGCCCAGACATGCTCGAGCAGTTCATCCTTACTGACTAACCGGTCACGGTGATGCACCAGATATAACAACAGCTGCATAGGCGTGTGCTCTATGCTGTTAATTTGTTGTTCGCATTGCAGTTGATTGCGCGCGGGACTTACCCGCCATTGACCTAACTGAAATTCCTGCATAGCCACCAGAATTGGTAAATACACTGGCTATTTAAAGGCTAAAGAGATTCCGGGTAAACCTTTATTACTGTTTAATGAGACTTTTGTTCTGCAGCTTTGCCTTTAGTCACGTGATAATTCTTCGGCTACCAGCTTTAAATCCTCAACCAGACAACCTGCTGCAGGTGTCAGTCCGCCGCTGGTACGCATTGTAATTCCGACCGGACCTTTGCGGGCGAGATCGGGTACCGGCAAACGGCAAAGCTCACCCAGTTTTTCATAGGTTCTGAAAATCTGATAGGGCATTGCCGCCAGCATGTCAGTCTCTCTCAATAGCGTTCTGTTAGTAAGTACTGACACCGATTCAACCACCGGAACCGGAGAGGGCAGGCCCTGATCCCGGAAATTCTGATCCAGTTCCCGGCGCAGATAGGTTTGCACTGAAGGCAAGATCCAGGACTCTTCCAGTAAGTCCTCCAGACTGAGTATTCCGCGACTGCTCAGATGATGCCCGGTGCGGGCGACAATCACGGTGGGTTCCTCGTAAAGCTCCACCGAAGTGAGCCCGTCATAATCCTGGTGCTCCGGGATGCGCCCGACCACCATATCCAGATCGCCCTGCACCAGCCCTGGCAGTAACACATCCTGCGTGCCTTCAATCACCGTCACGGAAATATTCGGCCGTTCTGCACGCAATCTGACCAGAGCTTTTGGCAGCAGCGTCAGGCTGGCGGTGATCAGCGTTCCTACAGTTACATGGCCCGATAGCCCGCCATGCAATGACGTAAGTTCTTCACTGACATGCTTTATCTGTGACAATACCAGCTTGGCATGCTTGATCAGAACCTCACCATACAAGGTCGGGGTAACGCCGCGGGATGAGCGTTCAAATAACGTCAACTCATAGGCAGATTCAATATCCCGGATGATCTTGGTGGCGGCAGGTTGCGCCATATTCATCAACTGTGCAGCTTTGAAAATATTGCACTGCTCACCAACAGTAACCAATAATTTCAGATGCTTTAGCTTCATCCGGGCCACCATGTCCCGTTGCAGTTTCTCTGGTGTCATCAGATTTATCTCTCAGAATTCGATCATTACTATAAGGTAAAATATATATATAATGTATTTTTTTATCTATTAAATTATACCTAGTCGCCTTGCCGGCAAAGCAAAATGTGGGTTGAGCGCCGATGATCCACGTAAATGCTCAGCCATATTCTCTTTTTAGAAATAACATTTTATATATACCTGAACGCTCAAATTTTATTTTTATATTATGTTAACGGTCTGTAAAGTCACTCTCAGTCCTTAATCAGGTTGCCAGGCAACCACTATTGAGAGTCCGGGAATGACTGCAAAATTATTGAAGAACTATATCGCCGGAGAGTTTGTCAGCGGTTGTCGCGAATTTCGCAATATCAGCCCGGTGTCCGGGAAGACCATCGGTCATGTCAGTGAGGCCGATCAGCAGCTTGTTGATCAGGCTGTCAGCGCCGCTAAAAAAGCCCTTAAAGGCCCCTGGGGTAACATGTCAGTGCAACAGCGGGCTGAGCTTCTTTACAAGGTTGCCGACGGTATTGAAGCCAGGTTTGATGAGTTTGTAGCGGCTGAGATGGCGGATACAGGAAAATCGCTGCAACAGGCTTCCACTATTGATATTCCCCGGGGGGCCGCCAATTTCAGAGTGTTTGCGGATATGGTAAAAACCGCATCCAGCGAGTGTTTTCACACCGATACAGCAGATGGTAAAGGTGCTCTCAACTACAGCTTACCGCGGCCCCTTGGCGTGGTGGCGGTGATTGCGCCCTGGAATCTGCCGTTATTATTGCTGACCTGGAAGCTGGCACCGGCTCTGGCGGCCGGGAACTGTATTGTTGCCAAGCCTTCTGAGGAAACGCCCTCCACGGCGACCTTGCTGGCAGAAGTGATGCACGATGTGGGTATTCCGCCGGGCGTATTTAATCTGGTCCATGGCTATGGGCCGAATTCTGCAGGCGAGTTCCTGACCGGCCATCAACAGATTGATGCGATCACCTTCACCGGTGAGTCCCGCACCGGCAGCGCGATTATGCGCTCTGCAGCAGAGCATGTTAAGCCCCTGTCATTTGAGTTAGGGGGTAAAAACGCCGCCATTATTTTTGACGATGCCGACCTGGATGAAGCCGTAGCGGGAACCGCCCGTTCTGTTTTCACTAATGGTGGTCAGGTGTGTCTGTGCACTGAAAGAGTGTATGTGCATCGCGCCATATTTGACACCTTTGTCAAACGGCTCAAGGCCGAGGCTGAACGCCTGAAAATCAGCTGGCCCACAGATCCTGATACCGATATGGGGCCGCTGATATCCAATGAGCACAAGAACAAGGTGTTGTCCTACTACCGTCTGGCACGAGAAGAAGGTGCGACCTTTGTAACCGGTGGTGATGTACCACGGTTTGACGATGAACGGGATCAGGGGGCATGGGTTGAACCGACGATTATCACCGGATTACCGGAGTCTTCCCGGTGTATTAAAGAAGAGATTTTCGGTCCCATCTGCCATATCACGCCGTTCGACACCGAAGAACAAGCGATTAGCCTGGCCAATGACAGCCGTTATGGTCTCGCCGCTGCCATCTGGACCCGCGATATCAGCCGCGGCCACCGGGTCGCCAAAGAAATGGATGCCGGTATGGTGTGGGTTAACACCTGGTATCTGCGAGACCTGCGCACGCCATTTGGGGGCGTAAAGATGTCCGGCATCGGCCGTGAAGGCGGGCAGCATTCACTGAATTTCTATGCCGAACCCAGCAATATTTGCATCAAATTATAAGAGGTGAGTATGACAACAAGTCGCAGCGACGCAGAACAGCAGGCCGCCGAGCAATTGCGCCAGGCGGCAGAGTCGGGGGCTCCCTGTAAGCCAGTCCGGACAATGCTTGCAGAACAGGATCTGGAGTCTGCTTACAGGGTTCAGAATCTCAATACCCGCCACTGGCAGCAGCAAGGCCGCCGTCTGGTGGGCCGTAAGATCGGTCTGACATCCGCCGTGGTGCAGACACAACTGGGTGTTGACCAACCGGATTTTGGTGCCCTGTTTGCCGACATGGCCATTGCTGAAGGCGAAGAAATCTCTTCTTCGCTGTTACTGCAGCCGAAGATTGAGGCGGAGGTTGCATTGGTGCTGGAAAGAGATCTGGCCATGGAGCAGCCCACCATTGCTGATGTCATTCGTGCCACGGCTTTTGCCTTGCCAGCACTGGAGATCGTTGACAGCCGCATTGCCGACTGGGATATCAATATCCTCGATACCATCGCCGATAATGCCTCAAGCGGTTTGTATGTACTTGGCAGTCAACCGGTGAGTCTCAGCCAGCTTGACCTGAAAACCTGTTCCATGACCTTATGGAAACGGGGTGAGCCGGTATCCACCGGGGCGGGTGTCGCCTGTCTGGGGAATCCTCTGAGTGCCGCATTATGGCTGGCCAGAACCATGAGTCGATTCGGTCAGCCTCTTCGGGAAGGCGATACAATACTGACCGGTGCTCTGGGCCCCATGGTGCCTGCACAACCCGGAGATGTGTTCGATTGCAATATCAGTGGGCTGGGTAATGTCAGTGCTTATTTTGCTGAAAATCCGGTTGCAGGAGAGTCGTCATGAACAATAAACAGCATCAAACTCAGCAACTCGCAGAACGGTTGGACAAGGCGGCCATCACTGCCACTGCCACACCACAACTGAGTCAGGATTATCCTGAGATCAATCTGTCGCAGGCCTATCAGATTCAACAAGCCAGCATTGCCAGACGTTTGTCACGAAAAGAGAAACTGGTCGGTGTCAAAATGGGCTTCACCAGCCGCGCCAAGATGGTGCAGATGGGGGTCGAGGATCTTATCTGGGGTCAGTTAACCGACAGTATGCAATTGGTCGAAGGGGGCATGCTGAATATGCAGCATTATGTGCATCCGCGCATTGAGCCAGAAATTGCCTTCAGGCTGAAAACGTCTTTAAAAGGCAAAGTCAGCCTCACCGAGGCGATGGCGGCGGTAGACGGTATTGCTCCCGCGCTTGAAATCATTGATTCCCGCTATGCCAATTTTAAGTTTTCGCTGACGGATGTGGTGGCCGATAATTCCTCTTCGTCGGCCTTTGTTTTAGGGCCCTGGTGTTCGCCTGGTGAAAATATCGCTAATCAGGCGATGATTCTGAACATTAATGGCCGTGCCAAAGAAGTCGGGTCGTCGTCGGCGATTCTGGGTAACCCTTATCGTTCACTGGTTGAAGCCGCGCGGCTGGCAGGTGAGTCCGGCCTGTGTCTGGAAGCCGGATGGACGGTTCTGGCCGGTGCCGCTACTGCTGCACAGGCGTTACCTGCTAACAGCCATATTCAGTTGAAAACCTCAGGGCTGGGCGATGTACATTTGTACACATCAGACCCTAAACAGGGAGGGAGCGCATGAGTTCTTCCGCTACGCTTGTCAAAGGTAAAGCGACCCCAAGAGGGGCTTTTCCCCATATTAAACGGGCCGGAGATTTTCTGTTTATCTCAGGCACCAGTTCACGATTGCCGGACAACAGTATTGCCGGTGCAACGGCCGATGCAATGGGTACCACGACGCTGGACATCCGCGTTCAGACCCGAGCCGTGCTCGACAATATCGCCGATATCCTCGCTGCTGAAGGGGCGACGTTAACGGATCTGGTAGAACTGAATACGTTTCTGGTGAATATGAATGATTTCGGTGGTTATAACCAGGTGTACGCCGAATACTTTGACACCCAGGGGCCGGTGCGTACCACCGTTGCGGTGCATCAGCTACCCCATCCTCATCTTCTGATTGAAATAAAGGGGGTCGCATACTGCCCTCTGGCGCAAAACAAGGACATCAAATGAGTCAGTTAAAAGCCTTTAATTTCCAGCAGTGGCTGGAACAGAACCAAAGTAAGCTAAAGCCTCCGGTCAACAATGCCATGATCTGGGAAGATGCCGACATGATGTGTACTGTTGTCGGCGGCCCCAATCACCGCCTCGATTATCATGTGGACCCGGTTGAAGAATTCTTTTACCAGTTCAAAGGCAACGCCTACCTCAACATTATGGGCCAAGAAGGGCCGTATAAACTGGAGCTAAAAGAAGGCGATGTGTTTCTGTTGCCGCCCTATGTTCCACACTCCCCACAGCGCCCGGAAGCCGACAGCTTATGCCTGGTGATAGAGCCCAAACGTCCTGAAGGGAAAAAAGATGCGTTTCGCTGGTACTGCCTGAACTGCAATCACCTGTTGCACGAAGTGCAGGTTGAACTGGTTTCTATTGTTAACGACCTGCCGCCGCTGTTCAGCGCTTTTCAGCAGAATGAGCAACTGCGCACGTGCAAGGCCTGTGGCCAGCTGCATCCGGGTAAGTAGGAGTGACGATGAAACTGATTGATATGCATGCACACTTTTTCCCGGCCACGGTGCCTGACTTTGCCAGTCGTTTTTCCAATAACGGCTGGCCAACTGTGGTACACCGTAATGGTGAAGAGGCCGATATTATCATCGATGGTAAGGTATTCCGGCCCATTACCCATGCTTGCTGGGACAGTCAAAAACGGCTGGCAGATATGGATGTGCTGGGCATCGATACACAGATTATCTGTGCTACGCCGGTACTCTTTGCTTACCATCGGCCTGTAGAACAAACGCTGGCGCTGGCTCAATGGCTGAATGATCAGGCTCTGGAAATGTGTCAGCCTGCCCCCAATCGCCTTAAAGCCTTGTGTCAGGTACCGATGCAGGATATTGATGCAGCCTGCAAAGAAGTCAGCCGCTGTATGGATAATGGCCATGTGGGTGTTCAGATAGGCAATCACGTAGGTCTTAAGAACCTTGATGATGAGGGTATTGTGACCTTTTTGCATCATTGCGCCGATATTGGTGCGCCGGTGCTGATTCACCCCTGGGATATGATGGCACCGGAACGGATGCCTAATTATATGCTGCCCTGGCTGGTGGCGATGCCGGCCGAAACGCAGTTGTCTATTTTGTCACTGATTCTCTCCGGTGCCTTTGAACGCTTACCTCAAAGCCTGAAGATTTGCTTTGCTCATGGCGGCGGCAGTTTCCCTTACCTGATTGGCCGTGTGGACAATGCCTGGCGGCATCGCGATATTGTGCGTCAGGACTGCCCCAATCTGCCTTCCAGCTATATGGACAGGTTCTACGTGGACTCTGCCGTATTTCATCCTGATGCGCTCGATTTGCTGGTAAAGACCATGGGCGAAAAGAGAGTCATGCTGGGTTCGGATTATCCCTTTCCGCTCGGTGAGCAGGTGATCGGTGAGCTGGTGAAAACCCATCCAACACTTAATGACGGCGTTAAATCTCGCATTCTGGCTCACAACGCCGCCGAGTTTTTTAACCTGGATTGAACCCGATAACAGCAAAGACCATCGAGTCTGCAGGAGTCACTATGAACAAAGTAAACCGTATCAGCTCAACTGTGCTTGTAGCTTTGGCAATGATGGGAACGAGTCATGCCAGTCCCTGGGACATCAGTAAAGATGCGCCGATTAAAATAGACGATCCTATGGTGGCTATACAGGCTGGCATGTCATCAGACAGAAGCCCTAACCCTCCTGCACCGGGAAGTTATGGAATGCAGAGCGATGGCAGTTTTAAACATCCCGTTGCCGCACCGGAATCACACGATTCACATCCTTTTGAAGGACAGCTGGATTATTGGGATACCAACAGCTATATCAAAAATATGAAGGTGGAAGCCTACTATCCGATACAGGTTGAGCCCTTCCATACCTGGCAGAATATCGTTGATTTTGATGGTAAACGGTATCTGTATCAGTATGTTCGCGGCGATCTGAAGATCTTCGATATTACCAACCCGAAAAGTGCAGAGCTGTTGCTCACCAAAGGCCACACCTGGGGGCCCGACGGAGGGGGGGAGCCGGTGAATCCGTTTGCCGAAGGCGAGATGATGGGAGCAGCCTCAATCCAGTGGAGCGAGAAGCGGCAGAATTATGTGATGGTACAGGCTTATGAGATCCGTCGTTTTGGCTTGTTAAGAGATAAGTATCGCCAACCCGATAAGGTTGCAGCGATTCGTAACAGCCCTCACCTGAAAGGCTTCAAAGTCTATGAAATGAAAGGACCAATGCCCGAAGACTGGACCTTACTGGCTGAACGCACCACCGATATTTTACATCCTGATGCGCCAGTGGGCGAACAGCAGGGTTCCGGTGTTCGTGATATTCCGGCCTACTATGGCGACGGCATTATGTATGTGGCTGCGGCACCCGACAAACGTTATGGTCTGACCGAGTATCCCAATGATCTCTACAGTGCCGGCTATCAGGCCTGGGATATGTCTGATCCTGCTAACCCCAGATTACTGGATATGCTGTCGGTACCGGGTCAGATTATCGGAGATCCCGGGCATGAAGCGGTGTACAGAGCCGACGCCCGTGTGGGTAACCGTACTTCATGGATGGGGGCACGTATGGCCCTGTTTCTGCCCGACAAAGATGCAAAGTATGGTTATGCCGCGATGGGTGGTCTTGGATTCTATGTGGTGGATATCAGCGACCCGAGCAATATGAAAGTGGTCGGTAACCTGAAATTCCCGCCCAATATCGCTGGCACTGAAGGGGATTTCATCGACGTTTCTCAGGTGGAGGAAACCGGGCTGGTGTATTTCAGCGGTTACCCGCTGAATGAAGATTGTTATGAACCCTACAAAAACATTCATATCATCGATGTGTCAGATCCGGCTAATCCGGTTGAAAAAGGCATTATGCCAAGGCCAAAGCCGCCTGAAGACGCAGCATTCACTGATTTTTGTCAGCGCCGTGGCAGCTTCGGGCCTAAACGCACCGGCGCCTATCATCAGCCTGGCGTTGCCAAACAGGGCATATTGCCGTTTAACTTCTACAATGCCGGGTTACAGGTATTTGATGTGTCCAATCCGGACAACCCGGAAATTGCGGCCTATTTTGTGCCCCCTTTCGCGCCGGATAAGGTAGCCAGCTATGCCATGGGCAACCTGTCACATGCGGTTCATGTGGAATATGACCGCAACCTGTTCTGGTTGTTTACCAACCATGGCTTCTATGCGCTGTCGAGTCCGTTACTGGGTGAGCCGAGCTTCAGCGCGCCAGCGGCGCCCTGGCCACCCCGGTAGTTGATAATGGTATTCATACACAGGGGGCTTCGGCTCCCTTTTTTGATTCCGGCGTAACCTGCAAGGAGCGCAGCGGACGTGTCCAGCACCTTCGACAACGGGAGACTACCTGTACGAACATGGGGTATTTAAAGGGTGCTGGATTGCCCGAGGGGGTTCCCGGATTCCGTTTCGCTGTATCACAGGCTACGGAGCTGGTGGTCGGCAGAGAACTGCTCCCTGCGTTTTCTGCCCCTCTGCGGTGAATCTTGTGGTGCTCAAAGTCACTGGATGCCCGATAACGGCACTCGGGCATGACAGGCGGTAGCTACTTTTTCCGGGCCATATCCAGTGCCAGGTCTTCAATCATATCTTCCTGACCACCTACCGTACCGCGTTTACCCAGTTCGACCAGTATATCCCTTGCGCTGACACCATGACGCGCCTCTGCACGTTTGGCAAACAGCAGGAAGGAAGAGTAAACACCTGCATAGCCCAGCGTCAGGGCGTCTCTGTCGACTCTGATCGGCTGGTCCATCATCGGCACTACCAGGTCTTCTGCCACATCCATGATTTTATACAGATCGATATTGTGCCGAGCCCCCATGCGATCCAGTACCGCCACCAGAACCTCAAGCGGTGTGTTGCCGGCTCCGGCACCCAGTCCGGCCACTGAACCGTCGATACGCGCTGCGCCTGCTTCGATGGCCGCCAGCGAGTTGGCTACTCCCATTGCCAGATTATGATGGCCATGAAAACCGATTTCGGTTTCATCTGACAATTCCCGGCGCAACAGTCCGATCTTGGCTGTCACTTCATCGGGCAACATAAAACCGGCAGAATCGGTACAGTAAATACAGTTGGCCCCGTAAGATTCCATCAGCTTTGCCTGTTCCAGTAATTGCTCGGCACTGATCATATGCGCCATCATCAGAAAGCCGACGGTGTCCAGCCCCAGTTTGGCAGAAAGGCCAATATGTTGCTCTGACACATCCGCTTCGGTGCAGTGAGTGGCAACCCGGATACAGCTTACACCCAGATCTCTGGCCATACGCAGATGGTCCACGGTACCAATGCCGGGCAGCAGCAAAGCAGAGACTTTTGCCTGACGTAGTTTTGGAATTACCGCTTTGAGGTAGTCTTCATCGCTGTGTGCCGCAAAGCCATAATTCAGGGAGGCACCGCCAAGCCCGTCACCATGAGTGACTTCAATCATGGGCATGCCGGCCTGATCCAGACCCGTAGCAATATCGACCATTTGCTGTAATGAAATTTGGTGTTGTTTAGCATGCATGCCGTCACGCAGACTCATATCATGCAGCGTGACAGTTTTGTTGGTCAGATTCATCAGATTCTCCTCAGGCCAGTTTATGCTGTGCAATCAATTCAGCGGTGTGCAGACCGGCAGCGGTCATAATGTCGAGATTGCCGGCGTAATTGGGTAAGAAGTCACCTCTGCCCTCTACCTCAAGATAAATAGACACTTTATGTCCATCAAACACCGGGCCATTTTTGAGTCGGTATCCGGGCACATAAGCCTGTACCTTTTCCACCATTTTCAGCACTGATTCGGTGATGGCTTGCTCATCCGGTTGTTGCTCGCACAGACAATGAATGGTGTCACGCATGATTAGCGGGGGTTCGGCCGGATTGATAATAATGATGGCCTTGCCCTGACTGGCTCCACCCACTGATTCCACGGCGCTGGCCGTAGTACGGGTGAATTCATCGATGTTTTGACGGGTACCGGGGCCGACAGAGCGGCTGGACACCGTTGCCACAATTTCGGCGTACGAAACCGCCTGAACCTGGCTGACTGCCGCCACCATGGGAATAGTGGCCTGTCCGCCGCAGGTCACCATATTCACATTGTTGAGTTTGCCGGGTTCCAGTTTATCCAGGTTTACCGGGGGAACACAGAACGGGCCGATGGCAGCTGGGGTCAGATCCACCATGGTGACGCCCAGAGGATTGAGTTTCTCGGCGTTGGCTTTGTGGGCATAGGCCGAGGTGGCATCAAAAGCGATGCCGATATTCAGTTCCCGAATCAGCGCCAATGCGCCTTCTACCCCTGTGGCACAGGTTTTAATACCCAGCTTGTCGGCACGTTTTAACCCCTCCGAAGCCGGGTCAACTCCTATCATCAGCACCGGATTGATGCGCTCGCTGCGTAGCGCCTTGTAGAGCAGATCGGTACCGATATTTCCCGGCCCGATAATGGCGGCATTTATTTTGTTACTCATAATAGCCTCATGAATTTTTAGGTGAAAAAAGCGCGGGATCAGAAATTATTGATAAACATCAGCAGCAGTACTCCGGGCGCGATCAGTCGGGAAACCCAAAGCCATATCTTGTATCTGTAGCTGTCTGGCTGCCAACCTAACTCGTCGGCACTGACATGCCTGGCGACAACCCAGCCGACAAAGATCACCACACAGATCCCGCCCAGTGGCATAGCAATATTGGAGGTGAAATAGTCAAACAGGCCAAAAAACGTGGTGGAGGCAAAGGCCGGTATAAAGCCAAGCGGATACACGTCAGCCAGAATATTGAAAGACAACGCCGCCAGAATGCCCAGTGCCCATGCCATAGAGCCGGCACACAAGGTGGCTCGACGGCGGGACCATTGGGTTTTATTGACTAACCAGGATGTGGGGACTTCGAGCATACAGATAGCAGAGGTCAATGCCGCGAAAAACAGCAAGGTAAAGAACAGAGCGCCGAGCAGTGCGCCGGCGGGCATTTGTGCAAAGGCTACCGGCAGTGACACAAATACCAGTCCGGGGCCTTCCGCAGGATTCAGCCCAAAGGCAAAAATGATTGGGAAAATGGCCAGGCCGGCTAGCAGTGCAACCAGTGTGTCTGCAGCCACAATGGTGACAGAAGAGCGGGGAATCGAAGTGGCTTTATTCATATAGGCGCCGTAGACCATTAAATTGGTCAGTCCGACACTGATAGAAAAAAAGGCTTGTCCGGTAGCTTCCAGTACAACGCCCGGCGTGACTTTAGAAAAGTCCGGGGTGAATAAAAACGCCAGTGCTGCGGCAAAATCGCCAATCCAGGCAGCGTAGCCCACCATCATCAGTAGCATCACAAACAACAGCGGCATAACGATTTTAACCAGGCGCTCGACGCCCGATGCCAGTCCCAGTGAAGAAATACCCACCACCAGAGCCAGAAACAGAATATGCCAGAAAAGAATCAGCCCCGGGGCCGCTTGCAGATTGTCGAATACACCCGCTACTGCTGCGGCGTTCATACCCTGTAACTTACCCGATGCCAGTTCCAGCACGTAGGCCATGGTCCAGCCGCCCACAATGGCATAGAAGGACAGCACCAGTATTGCTCCGAGCACGCCAAGATTTCCCATATGACGCCACATGGAACTGCCTCTTGACTCACGGGCGACTGTGGCGATGGCCTGTGGCGGGCTGTTACGCCCCCGGCGACCTACCATCAGTTCTGCAATCAGTACCGGCATGGCAATCATCAGGGCGGCGAGAATATAGATAAACACAAAGGCGCCGCCGCCGTTCATACCGGTGGTATAAGGAAAACGCCAGATGTTTGCCAGCCCCACCGCGGTGCCGATGGACGCCATCATAAAAGCAAAGTGTGAAGACCACTGTGGCGCTGTGCGACTGTCTGACATTTCAGTTCCTCTCTAACAATGGCTATAGGGCCAGATTTTGTTCAGGTAACGGCATGACGTTGATTAAAGCGGGGTTGTTTCCAGCGCTCTGTGAGCATAATGTCGTGAAAGCGCTCAACGGCGTCCCAGATATCACAATAGCTGTTATACAAGGGGGCAAACCCAAAGCGTAAAATATCCGGAGCCCGGAAGTCGCCCACTACGCCGGCGTCAATCAACGCCTGCATGATCGGGTAGCCCTGAGCATGGCTGAACGCTACCTGGCTGCCGCGTAATTCATCCTCGCGGGGACTGACCAGAGTAAAATCAAACTGGCCACACCGTTCTTCTACCAGTTCAATGAAGTAGCGGGTCAGCGCCTGGGATTTAGCCCGGATCTGCTGCATATCTGCTGCACACATAACATCGATTCCGACTTCGGTAACGGCCAGGCCGAGTATTCCCTGGGTGCCGGTCAGCATCTGACTGATCCCTTCTCCGGGCTGGTAGTCGCGCTCAAAGTTAAACGGTGCACTATGGCCCCACCAACCACTCAGAGGCTGATTGACTTTATTCTGATGGCGTCTGGCGACAAAGATAAACGCCTGACTGCCCGGACCACCATTGAGGTATTTGTAGGTGCAGCCAACAGCCAGGTCGGCGTTGGCTGCATTTAAATCCACCGGCAAAGCACCGGCGCTATGACACAGATCCCACACCACCAGGCAACCTTTGTGCTGGGCCTGTTCAGTGATGGCCTGCATATCGAGCAGGCGGCCGGTTTTGTAATGCACCTGAGTCAGGCATACAACCGCCACATCCTCATCAATCTTTTCTGCAAATTCATGGTCTTCGGCAAACCGTACTTCGTACCCGTCGCCCAGCTGGGCCACCAGGCCCTGAATCATATAGTTGTTGGTGGGAAAGTTGCTGCCTTCCATCAAGACCACTTTGCGTTTCGGGGCGAGCTTCAGTGCCGTGGCGACGGCCTTGTAAAGATTGATACCGGTCGCATCGGTACACACTACCTCACCCTTATCGGCCCCGATGAGGCTGGCGATCTTGTCGCCAATACGATAAGGCAATTCAAACCAGTTATGGGTATTCCAGCTGCGGATCAGGTCCTTTCCCCACTCCTGCTCCATGACTTGTACAGCCCGTTGTGCCGCCTTTTTGGGGCGGGCCCCAAGGGAGTTGCCATCGAGGTAAATCTCTCCCGCGTTTAAGGCGAACTGGTCCCGGAACGGTGCCAGTGGGTCCTGTTGGTCCAGCTGTTCAAAATATTCTCTGTTATAGGTCATGATAAATCTGCCAATACGTTTTAGCCGCGGTTAAACGACATTGATGGAGTTATGTTAGAGAGTTGTAACTTTTATTAAAAATAATAATAATGCCGCCAGCTATATCATTATTTATATGTCTGTTGCCGGAATTTGTCGCTGACAAGATACCAGTGAGTTACACGGCATGGCTATCAGCACAGGCTGAAAATGAGAACTTATGGTTTGAATGGCCGCAGCCGTAAATTGTATTCAGTCATCGACAACGGTAACCTGCGGATAGCGACATCGCTAATGTTACAGGTATGTAAAAATTGTTATAGCAACGTCGAAACAAAGTATTTCTATTATAACAACACCTCCCTTAGGGTTATTTCACAGCGACAGGGGAACTTGCCTCTGGTCCATTATAATCACAACCTTGACCCTGGTTACCGGGGAGGAGCTCGCTAAGATGTTATTTACCTCAAACCCTACAATTCGTCGTCACCCGCTGGCTATTAGCATTGCCCTGGTGCTGTCCGGTAACGCAATGGCACAGGACGCAGACACTGAATCCTCGGCTAAATCTATTGAAGTGATTAAGGTTACTGCCAGACATAAGGTAGAAAGCTTGCAGGAAACACCTATCGCGATTTCTGCCTTCAGCGGGGGTGACCTTGAAGACGCCAGAATTGATGCACTCAATGGTATAGCGGAGCGTGTGCCTGGTTTTCAGATGAATGTGTATAACGCCGCTGAGCCCGAACTTTTTATGCGCGGTATCGGTAGCGATATTGAAAGCGCCGGCGCTGGTGCGGCCATTGGTGTTTATGTTGATGGGGTATACATATCCCGCGGTGTTGCTGCAGCAATGGATCTGTACGATTTGGCCAGTGTTGAAGTGTTGCGTGGCCCGCAGGGCACGTTATACGGTAAGAATGTGGTCGGTGGCGCAATTAATTTTATTACCCGCAAGCCGTCACTGGCGTATCCCGAAGGGAAAGTGGAACTGAATGTGGGCAATTACGGTCTGCTTGAAGGTAAGGGCTATGTGACCGGAGGGATCTCTGACAATGTTGGCGGCAAGCTGGCATTCAGCGCAACAAAGCGCGATGGTTTTGGTGAAAACACCTTTACCGGCAATGACGCTGACACCATGGACAGATACAACCTGCGTGGTCAGTTACTTTTTACCCCCAGCGATGACCTGGAGATTCTGGTCAGTGCCGATGCGTCTGACTCTGACTCGGTGCCACCGGTACGCTATATCAGCTACAGCGAAGGCCGCAACCAGCCTTTTATCAGCGACGATCCGCGCAACGCAAAAAATGAATTCGATGGTTTTGAAAAGGCCAAAGTAAAAGGTGTCAGTGCCAAGGTGGATTATCAGCTGGCTAACGCCACGCTGACCTCTATTACTGCCTATCGTGACAATGATTTTTCCTTCTTTGAAAATGCCGCCGCTGGTCTGGTAGACACTTCGGTGTTTTTTGACCCCTGGGGTGACCCGGCCAACAACACCGTGGCCGATGATGCTGAGATAGCTGCAATGCAGGTAGATGATATGTGGTACCAGCAGAAAGACGAGGTGTCATCACAGTTTTCTCAGGAGTTTCGTCTTGCCGGCGCAGAGGGTGCGGTGGACTGGCAGTTGGGTGCCTATTATATGCGCCAGGATATTGAACGCGATGAAATGGTGAATTACTGGTTCCACACGCAGTGGGGCACCACTACCGGTACACTCTACAACACCACTGCAAATGTGACCGACAGCTATGCGGTATTCGGCCAGGCCAGTTATAACCTGAGCGAGCAATTACGGATTACCGCTGGTCTGCGCTGGAGTGAGGATAAAAAAGACTTCCGTTCTATCGCCTCCGGCCGACGTTTTGATAACTTTGATACGCTGCATCAGGATCTTGACGGCAACCGGGTTGAACAATATGACGTGTCAACCACAGAGTCATGGGATGCCTGGACACCGAGTCTGGTTGTAGATTACAAAGCCGATAAAGATCTGTTTTACTATTACTCACTCTCCAGAGGCTATAAAGCCGGCGGATTTAATGGTGAAGGCCCGGAAAGTGCTGAAGAAGCCATTCTCGCTTTTGCCCCGGAATTTGCCTTAAACCACGAGCTGGGTATTAAATCTCAGGCCTTTGATGACCGCCTGCGTCTCAATGCCGCCGTTTTCTATACCGAATATACCGATATGCAGAATCAGATCTGGGTTGAAACCGGCCCCAATACGCCGGATGACCTTGAGGTCAGAAACGGTACCGGTGAAGCCAAAGGTCTGGAGCTGGAACTGACCGCTTTGCTGACAGATAACCTGACACTGACCGGTAGCTATGGCTTTATCGATGCGGAGTTTACCGATTCCTTCGAAGTTGACGGCGAAGACTTTCAGGGCAACAGAATGCGCCGTACCCCTGAACACAGTTTTAATATGGCTGCCACTTATGAGTGGGAAACCGATGCAGGATACTGGTCCGCGAGACTGGATTATCAGTATCAGGACGAATACTTCTTCGATAATTCCAACGACCCACTGACCCATGTTGATTCTGAAACGACCCTGAACGCCAGTGTTCAGCTGGCCAGTCTGGACGATACCTGGTCAGTGCAGTTATGGGGTAAAAACCTGACTGATGAACAGAATATTGCTTCCACTACGGTGTATGCCGCCTGGGACAATACCGTATTTTCATCCTATAAAGCACCCAGAACCTTTGGTGTTTCAGTAACCTATCAATTCTAACCTTTAAACAGCCGGAGCCCTGCTGCTCCGGCTTGCTGTGTTTTCCCCACCCAGAAACACCTGACTGATTTTGCGATGCATACCATCGCTGGCGTTATCTCCTTTGGCAACATAAATATAACAATCCGTCAAAGTGTTCTTGACATGTAATATGTATACAAATAGATTTAAGTGTATTCAATAAGAGGGGTTATCCAATGAATGAGAAAGTAGAATTAACCGCAACGAAGGATACGAAAATGTTCTACGGCTGGTGGATTGTGGTGGGCTCAATTATCGGTCTGGCGTTTGGTTACAGCGTTATAGCCATGTCGTTTGGGACTTTTATCAAGGAGTTCGAGACCAGTTTTGGCTGGAGTCGTGGTCAGATTTCCTTTGGCTCAACGGTAATTGGAATTACCGCCATCCTGTTTTTCCCTTATGTGGGATCGCTGGTGGACAAATACGGCGCCAAGAAAATTCTCGTGCCCTCGACACTGCTATTCGCGGTGACGATTGCTTCAATGTCACTGATGACATCCTCTATCTGGCATTTATATGCCATGTGCATTCTGATCCCGCTATTGGGGGCCGGTACCGCACCGCTGACCTACTCCAGATTACTGGTGAGCTGGTTTAATAAACGCCGTGGGCTGGCCCTGGGTATTGGTCTGGCTGGTGTGGGCCTGGGTACTACGCTGGTACCCTTAATCGCTTCGTATTTCATCGGTCTTTTCAGCTGGCGTGAAGCGTATCTGGCTATTGGCCTGATTATTCTGGTCGTGGTGCTGCCGATGACCAAATTCCTGATGCGTGACAAGCCTGCCGATATGGGCTTGCATCCCGATGGCATTGAGCCACAAGCGGAACAAAAAGCGTCGGTCGCGCAGGCTCCGTCGGATAAACCGCTAATCGGTTATACCGCCAAAGAAGCGCTGAAACAAAAAACCTTCTGGTTAATGTTTGGTTCTTTCCTGATTACCGGTTTAACCACCTCTACCGTACTGGTACATCTTGTGCCGATGATGATGGACCGCGGATTAACTCTGCAACAGGCAGTAGAAACCTTCGCATATTTAGGAATATCGATCATTCTTGGTCGCCTGGTGGCCGGGTACCTGATGGACAAGTTTTTTGCCCCTTATGTGGTGGTGTTCTTTATGTTTGGCCCTGTGCTTGGCCTGGCGGCGTTTGCACTTGGTGCCACTGGCCATTCAGCGGCCTTATGTACCGCACTAATCGGCATCGCCATTGGTGCCGAATTTGACGTGATGGCGTACTTTACCAGTCGCTATTTTGGCAATCGCGCCTTTGGTGTGATTTATGGCTACAGTTATTCAGGTTTTAAAATTGGCGCCAGTATCGGTCCCTTAATTATGGGTGTTGCTTACGACTTACTGGGGCGCTACACCGAAGTGCTGTGGGCCATGTCAGGCACTATGATTATCTGTTGTGTGCTGATCCTGATGATGGGCAAATATCCGGTGTTACCTTCCAGAGCGCCGGAGACAGAGAGTAGTACAGCGTAAAGACAAAATAAACAACTTGTATACAATAAATTAAATGTGTATTCTTTGTTTGTGTCGTTAATTCTTTCAGGTGGGGTATGAATCAGGATCTTAAAGTCGGTATCGCCGGGTTCGGCACCATCGGGCGAGTGGTGGCCAAAGCGCTGGATGATAAGGTCGAAGGCTTAGTGCTTAAGGCCATTACATCCGGAAATGAGCAAAGAGCTCAACAAGCGATGCAGGCACTGAGTCGCCCCGTTGCTCTGGTCAGTGCTGAGCAACTGGCTGAACAGGCGGATATCGTTGTTGATTGTGCACCGACTCAGGCCTTTATGGATATCGCTGAGCCCGTGCTGCGCGCTGGTAAGACATTGGTGACGGTGAGTGGGGCGGCAATATTGCAACACCCGCAAGTGATTGAGCTGGCGCGGCGCAACAATGGCCGCATTGTTCTGGCCACCGGGGCACTGCTCGGGCTGGACGCGGTTCGCGCAGCGGCACTGGGAACGATTCATTCGGTGACAATGGTCACCCGTAAGCCGCCCACCTCGCTGGTTAAAGCCAAATACATTGTTGAGAACCAGGTTGAGTTACTGGGTATCACTGAGCCGCTTCGCGTGTTTAAAGGCAGCGCAGCACAAGGCGCGCAGTTGTTCCCCTCGAATGTCAATGTGGCCGCCGCACTTGGCCTGGCAGGGGTTGGTGCGGAGAAAACCGCGCTGGAAATCTGGGCTGATCCTGGCAAAACCCGCAATACCCATACAATCAGGGTAGAAGCAGACAGTGCCAGTTTTGAGATGACCATTGAGAATGTACCGACCATTGAGAATCCGGGTACAGGTCGCATTACCGCACTGAGTGTTATTGAAGCGTTACGTTCGTTGACCGCACCGTTGCGGGTCGGCAGTTAAATTTATAGCAGGAGTAATGATTATGGCAGCAAAGCCAAGTTCACCTATTCAACTTAAACACCTGGCGATGGCCTCTGATGATCCGGACAAGAGCAAGGCATTCTTTGAGAATGTACTGGGCTGGGAAGTGGCAGGCGTAGTCGCCAGCCGCAATGCCAACGGTTACTACATGACCGATGGCAATATTAATCTGGCAATACTCAAATTTAAAAACGGACCGGCTGCCGGAAAAGAGTTTCCGCAAGGCTATGTGGGCCTGCACCATGTTGGCTTCCAGTGTGATGACATTGAACAGATGGTATCGAACTTCAAGGCAAATGGTTATGAACCCCGCCATGACGTAAACCTCGCTCAGGGCCTGGGTAAGAATCCCGCCAAAGACAATGCCGAGTATAAAATGAATGGTCCGGAAAATATCATGGTAGATATTTCTGAACGAGGCTGGGTGGGTACACAAAGTTATAAGACCCTTTGATCGCCGTTTGAAGGCGTCCATGTTCGCCTTCCCTTGTCCCGAAGTTGGTTTGTGTGACGGCTTCGGGGCTTTTTCTATTTCGCTTGTATAGGCATCAGAATGGTTACCTCACAGGAACTGTTGTTGTTTGTACTGACAACACTCACCTCAACGCTGGCAGGTATCTGCGCCATGGGCGGGGGGATGATCCTGGTGTTGCTGTTGCCTCTGTTTGTGGCCCCCGGGGCAATAGTACCGGTACATGCGGTAACACAACTGGCCAGTAATGGCTCCAGGCTGGCGTTTCATTTATCGGCAACCTGTTGGTCGCTGCTCCCTTTATATTTGCTTGGCTCCATAGCGGGGGTAACCATATTCAGCCTGTTTCTGGTGCAGTTAGACACCCGGCTGATCCCTCTTTTTATTGCCTGCTATCTGTTGCTTTCTCTGTGGTCTGTCAGAGTCGACCGCCTGATGAGCCGGTTTGAGAACTTTTTTGTTGTCGGTGCCTTGCAGAGTGGGCTGGGGTTGTTGGTTGGTGCGCCGGGGCCATTGGCCGTGACCCTGTTGTATAAAAAGCTGGCCGATAAAGACGCGGTAATTGCCACAGCTTCACTGTTTATGCTGATTGGCAATGTCTGCAAAATCACCGTATTTGTGCTGATTGGGTTTCACTTTTCAGACCATGCCAGCGTGTTGTTCAGTACCGTGCTGGGCGCAACTCTGGGGTCCTGGCTGGGCACCCGTTTACGCGCCTATATTCCGGCACAGGTATTTTTTCCGTTGTTGAAAGGACTACTGACATTAATGGCGCTGTGGATTTTGTTTCGCAGCCTGTACCAGTATCTGAACTGAGGAGGCAGTAATGACCACAATCCGGTTTATCCGGCCAGATGGCAAGGCGGTGACGGTGCAGGCCGAACCTGGAGTCAGCCTGATGGTGGCTGCGCAGGAAAATAATCTGCCGGGTATGGCGGCCATCTGCGGCGGCTGTTGCAGTTGTGGCACCTGCCATGTGTCTCTGCCCCCGGAATCGGCGGCAAAACTACCCACTCCCTACGCCGGTGAGCGGCAAATACTGGCGCAATTGCCGTCGGCGACAGCGGATTCAAGGCTGGCCTGTCAGGTAGTGGTGACCGACGCGCTGGAAAACATCAGCGTACAGCTGCTGGAGCCGTAAATGGTCTCGCCCCGTTTTAAAGCCATACTCACTTCGTTTTTTATGTCACTGAGTATGTCCTGCATTATGTCGTTGGTGGTCACTCTGTACAACCTGGGGTTACCTGACGGGCTGCTGTTTATCTGGCTCAACGCCTGGGGATTTGGCTTTATGGTGGCCTTCCCGGTGGTGCTGGTAATCTCGCCGCTAATTCGCCGCCTGGTGGCATGGATGGTGGGGTAGTGGGCTGATCTGGCGACTGCGGGTCAGGCAAGCTCCGGCTCCTCACTGTGCGACTATAATTCAGCGAGGGGTTAATGCTCTATTTTGCTCTATATATCAAGCATATGGTAGTTTTATGCTTCATATATAGAGCATTTTTGTTTGGATAAGCCTGAAAAATGCAAGATCGGACCCTGTAACCTCCGCCTTTCGGCTTAATGCGACAAGAGGCCCACTGATTATCTTTGCGCGGAACTCGAGGCTTCCCAAGCTACTGCAATGGCATCCCATAGCTGATTTTCAAATTAGTTATTGACAAGCATCACCTCTATTACTACATTTGTAGAAACTAATAACTACAAATGTAGTAAAAGGTGTGAAATTTGAAGCTAAGTGAATATGAAATGGATGTGATGCAGTTGTTTTGGCAACACGAACCCTGCACTGCGAGCCATATACATCAACTGTTATGTGAACAACCTGGCAGGCGTAAAAACGTTGCCTACACAACGGTGAAGACGATTGTCGATAGACTTGAAAAGAAAGGCGCTATTGAACGTCATGGTCAACAAGGCCGGGCAATAGTTTATCAATCACTGGTTACACAAAGTACGCTGTCAAAACAAGCCACACCGGGGTTTATGCGCCGTTTCTTTCAGGGTGATTCACGCAATTTTATTGCCCATTTCATTGAAAATGAAAAATTAGATGATGACGACATAGCCTATCTGAAAACGCTGCTGGATAGTAAGAAAGATTCTAAATAAGGTGTAGGCGATGACAGACTATTTGTTTACCAATTTAATAATAACCTTAAGCGCACTATGGGCATCACGAATACTCAAAAGTGGTCCTGTAAATATTAATCTAAAGCTTCTTGTTGCTGCAGTACTCTGTTGGTTTGTACCCTGGCAAATAATGCCAATGTATACCATCGCATCTGTACCGGATGCGCTTATTTTCAAGGTCGCAGATATCTTGCCATCATCAGAGTTAGCAGCAGATATCGATGTTTCAGGTGGCCCGCTAAGTGATGCTACATCGTCAGCCCTATCAATCCCGTCGTTTGATGTTCTGCTTAGTGGTTTATTTGCTGCTGCATTATTAACTGGTGGGGTTATTTTCACATTACGCATAATTGCTTACCAGAAACTAATTGATCGTTTGTATCGGCATTCTTCACCCACCAATAAGTACAGTGATCTGAGTGAAGGCTACCCGGTTCGAATCACATCATTGGGGACACCGGCTATTGCCAGTGGCTTGTTACGTCCCGTGATCTGGCTTGACCATTCTATGGAAACGCGTTCTGAGCTCGCTTCTATACTGCGTCATGAGGCTAACCACTTGCGTCTCGGGGATATTTACTGGGCCTGGTTTCTTTGCCTGTTTGAGAGTTTTTTCTGGTGGAATCCTCTTTGTAAGATGCTCACCAAGCAAGCTAAAGAACAGCTGGAATTACGCTGTGATGAGCGATGTTTTGCCACCCTTAATCAACAATATCAGCAAGATCTGGCCAGTCTGTTGCTGGTACAGCACAGTAATAATCAACAGCAATCATTTACTGCACCATTGCTGAGTATTGCGCACAAAAGTAACTTTAATATCAAAAGAATCAAAACGTTAGACAAGGAGAAAACGATGAAAACGAAACATGTAGTCGCACTGATTCTGTCAATTTCATGTAGTGCTGCCACCGCAGCAAAAATTGTCGGGAGTGAATCAGCTGAGCAACCTGTAACGCAACAGCAGGTCGATTCAAATTATGATGCACAATTGGCAGATTTACTGGCACGATCCAGTAATGCAAAAAGTACAGATGCAGAGCTGTTAAATGAGGTTTTTACAAACATTTTGGATTGGCAATCAGGCAGAGAAAGGCTCAATTCTCACGAGGAGGTAAAAATCCAGCTTTTAGGCTTCACTCTGCTTAGTCATGTAGGCCATAAACTGGGTCGTTATAAAGATGTATTATCAGCGTATGAACAGTGGTACCCACAAACTGATAGGGCACCATTTTTTCTAAAGAATCTGAGCGCTATTACACATTTGCGCCTCGGTCAGCCCGAAGCAGCACTGGAAGATATGCTGGCTCTGAAAGCGATACTAAAAGATCGCACCAAAGAGGGTTCCTTATTACTCCTGGCCAGAGCTTACGTTGAAATGAAGGATTATGATAACGCGCAGACTGTTCTTGCCCAATTATCAGATAGCAACGTTATGGGCAATGCACTCAAGTATTATGTGTCTTTTCATCAAAATGACACAGCTGAAATGGAATTGGTTAAGACAAAGTTGCCCGCCGAATTTGATACGCTGCCGCCGACATTGCCTGACCTGGGGATCCCGTTGTCACCGCTCTTAGAAAAATTGTAAGAACGAAACAAGATAAACGTACCGGTCATGTGTAGAGAACAAAGGTCTTAGTTTTTGAAATAAGATAGCAGCGCAGTTTGAGGGCAAGGGCAGATATTGCACTAAGCAATCTCTGCTCTTTTTACGTAGCAAAGCCTCTCTTTAAACCTGATTGCCCGGTACAGATGATTTTCCCGCTGATGCGCCGTCCCGGTTAAGACTCTGAATTAGTATCCATCACCGAAACATGCTACAAAAACCCAAAAAGACGTCTTCCGCTCTTATTTAAAACCTCTTGCCGCGAAGACGTTGTCACCTGCCATAAGAAGAAGGCATGCAGAATAATTTTACAACTGAAGCGCTAGCACGAGGTGAGTCAGTGATAATTGCTGGTGTCTGCTCAGTTGCGGCGTCAAACTTTGAAAAGATTTCGCAATAGCAGATAACAGGCTAAATCAGTGGGACATATTCTCCCCCGGAGCGGGATATTAAATGTCATTGTAAAAACAGGGTGGCTGATTAAAATTCAGTTTTATTACGAGGAGCTGTGGTGAACAAAGTTTATATTCAAAGCCAGGGCAAGAGCGTGAACGTTTTTTAAGCATTCACGATTAAATCCAGCACTTCTTCGCTCATTGTTGCCATCTTCTGTTTGCGATTGACACTCGCTTTTATTGTCTTCTCACGGCGTATTTGGTTCAGCGCGACATGCCGGAAACACGCCAGGTTATCTGCAGCATGGCCACGGCTAATTGGGCAGTCATCTTCACGCATCGTCACATCGAGAACCCAATGCAGTCGGTTTTCAACGCCCCAATGAGCTCGCACTGTGCTGGCAAACTGCTCTGCGGATAAGCTTGCTGAGCTTATATAATAACGATACTGCAACTGCTCTTTGCCATTCGCCAAACGATAGTACGTGGCGCGGCCAATGGTTGCGAGCGATGACCAGACTGAACGTAGGCTTGCCGGCAGTTCAAGTGCCGACAAGACATCATAGGCGCGATATTCTACACGACCATGCTCTTGCTCAAGATGTCCAGGTTCGTGGCTGTCACTGAGTTCGAATGCATCCTGAAGCGCCTGATATAGCGATTTTTGGTTCTTTTTCACTGCAATGCAGTAGTCGGCTTTCTTCTTGACTATCGTCTTCACGATTTGCTTTTGGCAGCTCATGGCGTCGAGCGTCACCATCGCCCCTTCTAGTTCCAATAGCGCTAATAACTCAGGTACGGCGGTAATCTCGTTCGATTTCTCATCCGTCCGTCGCTGACCCAGGACAACACCGTTTTTGGTGGCAAAAGCACTTATCATGTGCAGTGTCGATTGCCTGTCGTTGCGCTTGTACGAGCGACGTAGCGTCTTACCATCAACAGCAACGACTTCTTTATCAGTGAATTCTTCAGTCGCCTGCATCCACTGAATAAACCGCTGATGGAATGCCTGCAGGTCGATTCGACAAACAAGTCTGGCAATAGTGTCATGTACCGGTATGCCGTGACTGAAATCACCGTACTTTTTCAGCCATTCGAGCCGAAGATGGCCAAAATCCTCGATTTCTTCCCAGCCTTCTGCGCCTGAGATGACCGCTGTCAGAGTTAAAAACAGGACATCAAACAGTTCATAGGTTACTTTTGATGCTTGCCTTGGGTCTTCAATGTCGGCAAAGTGGTCAGTCAGCAAAGTCAGGCTCATTGGGGCTCTCCGTAAAAGAGAGTATATGATCACGACTAGAACTGATCGTCAAATCGATCGATTATTTAGCTGCTTAACTGGTCGATAATTGTTCGCGATCTCGCCCTGGAGCCCTTTGTGGGGCAAAATTCTGCTATATGCCCTCTGCCGCTCTTTGTAAAACCACCACACCGATGAATATGTCTCTGGTATCCGGGCGGATTTGCTGGGGATAAGCCAAAACCGATTAAAGCGGTTTTGGCTTTCGATGTTTCTAAAGCACTAAAATGCTGTGCCCGTTGTTTTCAATCGCCAGCGCGACTTCGGGATTGGCGATTTCGCTGTGGCAAAAGTTGCAGCGGCTTTGGGTTATCTTATCAGCTGTTACGCCCAGGGAGGTTAAATAATCCTGTGCAAACTGTTTAACCTGCCCGACGTTGCTATCGTCAACCAGCACATCAAAGTGAAGGTACTGACCAGCGCTGGTGTGGACATGGGTATCGTAAACATGAACTTGCATCGCTGTTCTCCTTATTGGCTCTGACCGGGCAGACTTAAGTCACCAGACGCTATATCAAAGACTTTGCTCACACACAGCAATGGATTGTGTACCTGCTAGTTGATGCGCAGTGCACTGGTAACGCCATCAAAGGCAAATGACTCAGCAATGTTCACCCTGTTTAAAGGCACTCTTACCAGCACTTCAGACTGGTCTATATCGAAATCATAACCGGGGCTGTCAATAAAAATCGGTAACTCAGGCCAGGTTTCGGGCATTCTGGGGTTGCTGCCGGCGGCAATATCTTTGACTTTCAGTGCACCCGGCCCACAACTGTCATCCTTAACCAGTACTACCCAGTGGCTATGCCAATTGTCACCATCGTTATCTTTAATGCCATCGTTGTCTTCGTCGTATAAGGGGGTGTCGTCAAAATCAGGGTGAATCGTCAGGGCTAAAGCCAGGATACCCTGATCTTTTTCAAACCCTACTTGTGCCGAGTTCAGGCTGGTTGGCCAGACATAGCTATAAACCTCAGCACCGGCAAGGCTGCCAATTGCTTCAGGTTTGCTGCCACCCGCTGTGCCAGTTACTTCTTGCTGGAAAACTAAATGGCCATTGTCAGTGGTTACCTTGGTATGTACCAGGTCAAATTCAGCAGGCACTGCCGCTGATTTTTCTGCCAGTATATGCCCCTGATGTTGATTGTGAGCCTGCGCAAATACGCTTGTTAGTAAAAGTGTGGAGGTAACCTGTACCAGTTTGTTCATGAATATCTCTCCTGTATTAGTTTTTAGTCGAAACCATATTTATTAGAGCGACATTTGCTGGGTTTGTCAACAAGGTATTGAGTCGAAACTATAAAATGATTTTTGTGCTTGTGGTGGCAGTTTTGACTCGATACTATGAGCCGATGAACAGTGATATCTTTATTCTTATCGAGCGCATTGCCAATATGCTGCGTTACGAGTCCCGCAACCAGGGGGCGCAGTTGGGCTTGCTGCCGGTGCAGCAGGAGGCGTTGTATTACCTGTCGATTTGCAATCGCTACTCAGATACCTTGCTTGCAGTAACTGACTATTTAGGGCTCACCAAGGGAACCGTTTCACAGACCCTTAAAGTGCTTGAAACCAAGGGATTAATTGAGAAAAAGAAGGACAGTGTCGATAAACGCGTTACTCACCTGACTGCCACTCAGGCCGGCCTGGATTATCTGGCGCAAACGTACCCATCGGTGCAGTTTCGTGACATGGTTAAAGGGCTATCTGAACAGGAGCATCAACGGATCAGTAGCTCGTTAAAGACGTTGTTACGCCACTATCAGGTGAGCACAGGGCGCAAGGGTTTTGGCGTGTGTCAGAGTTGCCGGTATAACCAGACAACAGACTCAGGCTTTGTTTGCGGACTCACTCAGGAGCCATTAGGTGAACAGGAAATCGGCCTGATTTGCCGCGAGTTTGTAGAAAAGGATAAGGCAACGTAAAGCTAAACTCTTTAGGTTGTGAAAAGCAGAGCTGCCATTTTAAATAGGATTAACCTTGCGGTACTGGTGATCTCCCCGCAGATTTGGTTGGTGGCCCATTAGCCCGTGTTGTTACCCTCAGCTCCAAAGCCACTTCCGGATAAGAGAATTAAGGGCGGCTCAGAGAATATTGTACAGCGTGCAAGACAGGATCTTTCCCCTTTATTAAGCGATCTGGATAAGGAGTGCAAGAGAATGGCAAGTATTGCGCAATGCGCAATGCGCATATACAATAAAAGTGTTGGCAATTGGCTTTGCACCATAAATAGAGGTAGAGAGAATGGAAATATCTATCGATGAAACCTCGGTCATGGCAATTCAACAATTAGGCACAATGGCTTTGGATGAAGTGTCTGACTTTATTTATGCAGTGGAAGCTGCACCGAGCATTAAAGCTCTGATGACAATCTACGATGATGTTGAGTTAACGGAAGGGCGTCTCACCTTTCTGGCTAAAACCAATGCACAGCATGTGGCCGCATCTGTGCAGATTGAAGTAAACCAGAAAGGCGAAGCTGTACTGACCGTCAAACACTATGACTGAAAGTTTGGCGATACGGTGTTTTCGGTATTTATTAGAGTATCTATTAATACACAAATAAAAAATTTGCAGCGATGGTTACTCTTGCAGGAGTTTTTACATGTTAAATCAAAGACTTGCTTCAGTGCTAAAGCCCCCGAAAGGGCCTGCGCACTATGTGAAGCGTAAGATCGAACTTCGGGGTTTAAGCCCAAGCCGTGCCGCGAAGATGATTGGGGTTAACCAATCTACACTTAGCCGCTTCCTGAGTGGTGCTGCTCTGACACCTGAAATGGCCGCGAAGCTGAATAAGGGATTGGAGATGGACATAGATACACTGTTTAATCTGGAAGCACAGCGACAGGCTGATAAAGCCAAGCATCTGGCGATGGCCAGTTGATTACAGGCCCTGTAGAGCGGTAGTGCATGTCAGTTAAGCTGACGTCGTTGTTCAGGAGGCCTTGTTGCATTGCGACAAGGCCTTTTTATCTCTCAGGGGTATTTTTTCTTCTACACCCAAATAAAAGAGTCAGCTATAAATTTAATGGCCGTCATTGGCGAAAGGCTACTTAAAACCGCTTTTGGTACTTTATATTAAATGAGTGATTTACCGCGGAATCCCTACCTTCAATATTAACTCTGATGCTTTAAGGCTTCTGGCTCATCAGATAGTCAAGGGTGCCGAGGCTGGTATTGGAGATATGGTTGCGCATGGCTTCAAAGGCTTTGTCTTTGTCGCCCTTGAGAATCGCGTCAACCAGTTCGCCATGTTCGCTGAATGAGGTTTCCAGACGGTTACGCTTTTCAAACAGCCAGGGCTGACGGTAAAGAGTCAGGCGTTTGCGCATCTTGGCGATGGTTTCGAGCAGGGTTTTATTGCGTGAGCCCTGATGGATGGCGCTGTGCAGTTGGTCATTAAGCTCGGCAAAACGCTCGACATCTTCTTCTTCAACGGCCTGTTTGGATTGCTGGTGCATCCGCTCTATCTGCTTGCGCTCCACCGCCGTCATCCGCTCTGCACTTAATCGGGCACATAAGGCTTCCAGTTCCTGCAGGGCTTCGTACATATCACCCAGCTGTTCGATATCCAGTTCAATCACGGTCACACCACGGTGCGCCTTGCTCTCCACCAGGCCACTGGTGTGCAACAGGCGAAAGGCTTCGCGAATCGGCGTACGGGAGACGCCAAACTGGTTGGCAATGTCCTGCTCTTCGAGTTTTTGTCCGGGTTTGATCTCGCCGGAGATGATTTGTGCAGAAAGCTGATTATAAATCTTATCGGAAATCGTCAGGTTGGCCATAGATTGTATACTTAAAAGGGTAAACTGAGCTTATAGTACGAGATGACCGCAGAGTTGCAACTGTTTATATACATAATCAGCGCTTTGTGTGCATGTATCCTGGTAAATCAGAGGGTAGGTTAACCACGAACAACACGAAATGCACGAACGAAAAACGAATTTCACCACAGAGTCACCCGGCACCTGTGATTTTTAACTAAGCAGTATTGCTTTTCAGAAACAGTTAATCAAAGGGGCTGGGCAGGCGGAGAACACAGAGAAGTAAAGGGCATTAAATCCTTAACACCTCTGTGTTCTCTGTGTCTCTGTGGTTAATTTTATGGTTCTTAAAGGTTACTGGATGCCAGGTTTGACGGTCAGTCTTAGTTGGCCAGATTAATACACATCACCTTGGTCTGGGTCATTTCTTTTATGGCGAAACGCACGCCTTCGCGGCCCATGCTGCCGCGCCGGGCGCCGCCAAAGGGCATGGCATCCAGCCGGTAGTCGGTGGAATCATTGACCATCACCCCGGCCACATCCAGCCCCCGCGAGACCTTGTTGGCGGTGTTAATATTGCTGGTAAACACCGCGCCATGAATGGCGTAGTCGGCCTGATTAGCCAGTTCAATGGCATTATCCACATGCTCAAAAGGGTACAGACTGACTACCGGGCCAAAGGCTTCCTGGCAGGTAAGCTCTTGATCCTGAGCTACATTATCCAGCGCAGTGGGCTGATAACAGGCACCGTCACGGCTGCCGCCTACCAACAGGTTGGCACCGCTGTGTACCGCTGATTTTACCCAGTTTTCGATACGAATGGCCTCACGCTCACAGATCATGGGGCCAAGATCGGTGTCATCCTGTAAGGGGTCACCCACTTTTAACTGACGGGTCTGGCGCACAAATTTGGCCCTGAACGTGTCGTAGATATCGCGGTGTACATAAATACGCTGCACGCCAATACAGTTCTGCCCCACCGCCGAGTAGGAGCCCGAAACACAGGCGTCAACGGCACGCTCAAGATCACAATCATCCATCACAATAACCGGAGAATTGGCACCCAGCTCCATGGCCAGTTTTTTAATCCCGGCATTTTTCGCAATCACTTCTGCTGAGGCTTCGCCACCGGTGTAGGTCACCATTGCCACATCTTTATGACCGACCATGGTGTTGCCAAAATCCCGTGCATAACCGGTCAGCACATTCACTTTGCCGGGCTCCAGCCCACAGTCAACCAGCGCCCGGACCAGCTGCAATGCAGACAGCGGCGCCTGTTGTGAGGGTTTGAGTACCACCGTGTTGCCCGCAGCCAGCGCCGGGCCCAGTTTATGGGCGGCCAGATTGAGCGGATCGTTAAAGGGCGTTATCGCCACCACCACGCCCAGCGGCACATGCTCATAATAGCCAATGCGCTGCTCGCCGCCGTCGAAGCTGTCAAAGCGGATGGTTTCACCCACCAGCCGAATCGCTTCTTCGGCGGCCAGGGTCAGGGTATTGATGCAGCGACTAACCTCTTTACGGGCGGCTGTAATTGGCTTACCGGTTTCCATCGTGATGGTACGGGCAAAACTTTCCTGGCGCGATTCAACCAGTCTGGCGGTGTCCTGTAACAGCCGCGCCCTGTCTTTACTGGGCTGATGGCGGTAACGGGCAAAGGCCGATTGGGCGCTGCTAATTGCCCGCAGCGCGTCCTCGTTATCGGCGCAGGCCACTCTGGCCAGCTCATTGTTATCGTAAGGGCTGTGAATGGTCATGCTGGTTTTACCCGCCTGCCAGTGCCCGTCAATTAACAGGGTTTGTGCATCGGCCGTGTCTGCTGATGGGGTAATTGCCTGTGCCTGCATATCACCCCCTGTCCTTGCGCAGTACCAGATCGTCATACTCCCGTGAGTCGAGAATCGCTTCGACAATCACCGGGCCGCCCATGGCCTGGGCTTTTTCCAGTGCATGGCCGTATTCGTTCTGATTAAAGGCCTTAAGTACCGGCACGCCAAAGATATTGTCGCCGCCAATAGTGCCGCGTTCACGAATGGGTGTGCCGTAGATGGGGTTACTCTTCTTTTCCTGCTTGATGCGGATCAGGGCCAGATCGTTGTCGGTAAACAGTACAAACACAATGCTCAGATTTTCCCGTACCGCTACCGCCAGCTCACCGGCGGTCATCAGAAAACCGCCATCGCCCACTACTGAACAAACCGGCGTTTCGGGATTACATAGCTTGGCCGCTATTGCCGAGGGAATACCAAAACCCATGGCCGACCAGCCGTTTGTCATAATCTGCAGGCCAACTTTTGGGGTAGGCCATTTCTGACCAATCAAATGAATATGGGCGCCCACATCACAGGTCATAATCCCGTTCTGAGGGAATTTCTCTCTCAGGGTATCCAGAGCGGCGCACGGGCCAAATACGTCATTCTGCGGAGACATACGGGTAAACATATCGTCTCTGCGCGCGGCCAGTGCCTGCAGATCCCAGTCTTTAGGGCCGCAATCACAGGCCAGCAGTTGCTGTACCGAATGGGGTATATCCCCCAGCACATCGCAGGCCAGGGTGTATTGTTGGGTATCCAGTTCGGTAGTCACAATATCCAGGCTGACTAATGGTGCATCGGGCATCCAGTCTTCGTAGCTGAATTCCACTTCATCATAGCCAATGCTGACCACAAGGTCGGCCTGCTGATGGGTCTGCCCCACCACATCGCTCAGTGCATGGAATAGTACCCCGGCATAGCTGGGATGGCTTTCGCTGAGAATGCCTTTGGCCATGGGGTTGATCACCACCGGCACATTGAACTTCTCTGCCAGCGCCTTAACTTCATCCTGTATACCGCAGAGCGCGGCTCTGAGCCCCAGCACGATCACCGGTTTTTTAGCCTGGGTAAACAGCTGTTGCATCTTCTCTAGCTGTTCACTACCGGCGTTGTCGATCTTGATCTGTGGCAGTGGTGCAATGTCTTGCGGTGTGGTTTTCTCTGCACTCATACCAACAGGTAAACCTACATGCACCGGGCCGGGCACACCAGAAAGTGCTTCCTGAGCGGCATCAAAGAGTATTTCTCTGACCTTACCGGCTTCAAGACGAGTGGTTTTTTTGGTTATTGGTGCGAACAATGCCTGATGATCCATCGCCATCTGTACAATTCTGCCGCGTTTATGTTCGGGCATTTCATCGGTCAGGGCGATCATCGGCGAACGATCCAGATAGGCACTGCCGACGCCAGTGGCCAGATTGGTAGCACCGGGGCCAAATGTACCGAAACAGACACCGGGGGCGCCGGTAATTCTGCCGCATACATCGGCCATAAAGGCGGCTCCACCCTCATGGGTGGCGAGAATAAAGTCGATACCTTCTGTGGTACGAATGGCTTCCATATAGTCTACCCAGCCACCGCTGGGCACACCGAATACATGTTTTACACCCAGTTCCTTGAGGGCATCAACTACTTGTTGCGCTACGCTTATATCTGTCATGTTAACTAGCCTGTATTGAATTAAGGGTGAATGTAACCGGCGGAGTTGCTATGCACTGATTGGTTCAGTGGCGCAAGCTCTGCCATTTGTAAAAAGCTCAGCAGGCTGTCATTGAATTCCACCGGCTTCTCGAAAAACGCGGAATGACCACAGTGGTCAAACTCAACGATAAATGAATCGGGTACCTGCTCCTGAACCATGCGAATGGCTTCAATGGGAAACAGAATGTCGTCCTGACCTGCGACAAACAGAATCGGAAAGTCATGCTTACCGAGTTGTTGTGGCGAAACTTTATTATCAGCATACTGGCCGGTCAGATTACTTTTGTCGGTGTGATTAAAGCTGCTTATCTGGCTGTAAAGCATCGCAAGCTGTGGGTTTTGCTGTTTAAATGCCGCTCCCAGCACTCTGTCTAACTGGCTCAGCTGCGCGGTTTCGGCACGGGCTTTATCCATTATTTCCGCCACCTGAGCGTTTTCTTCCAGGCCATGTAAGGAGTCCGCTATCATCAGGCCACTAACCCGCTCAGGGTACTGGTTTGCAAAGGTGATGGCGGTGCCGCCACCCATTGACTGGCCAATCAGCACGACTTTTTTCAGCTGCAGATGATCGATCAGCGCTTTAAGGTCGCTTACAAAACCGCTGCGTCCGAGCCTGGCATGATCGGTAGAATTGCCAAAGCCGCGATGATCAAAGGTGATCACCTGGTACGCTTTTGCCAGTACCGCCACTTGCTGATACCAGATGGCATGGTTACCACCCAGGCCATGTGCCAGTAAAAGCGGTTCGCCCTTACCGTGCACTTCATAATAGAGTTGGTCTTTACCAATAGTCAGAGTTGCCATGGTGCTGTGTCCTCATTGCTGCTTGTCGATGATAGCCTTGATCCGCTCGGGCGGCTCAACCACAAAGTTGTCGAGATTCCACTGGTCAAAGGTAGACATTTTGTTGCCAGGCCAGACCGAGGGCTCATAAGGCTTGCCTTCAGTGATCTGCAACATGTCTGAATAGAACTCCACGTTGTTGCCATCGGGGTCCTTAAACACGATAAAGGTGTTATCGCCCGGACCATGACGACCTACGCCCCGGTCAATCTCAATGCCCCGTGCAATGAGCATCTGAGCAATTTTCTTTATTTCATCAATGGATTCCACATGATAAGAAAAGTGTTCCACTCTCGACAGCGACGGGTCTTGCTTGCCAATCTGGTCGGGGGGCAATTGCAACAGGGCCAGATCATGATGATCTTCGCCTGAGCGCAGGAATACCATGCGATCATCAATCCAGTCTGAGATTGTCAGCCCCACCACTTCCTGATAAAAATTTACCGAGCGCTGAATATCCTGAACCTTGAGTACCAGGTGGCCAAGTTTTGTCGGTCTGGGTGTATACATGAGTAGCTCCTTAGACTGAGATTAAATGACTTCTGCGCGAACGGTGTTGACGATACTGCCAACCCCTTCGGCTGAAGCTTCCAGCTTGTCGCCGGCTTTGAGGAACAATCCGATGCCTTTGCCCACACCCGCTGGGGTGCCGGTCATAATCAGGTCACCGGGGCGCAGGGTTAAAATGCCGGATAAGTACTCGATCTGTTCGAAAATGTTCCAGATCAGTTCACTGGTGTTGCCATCCTGCATTTGCTTACCGTTGAGCCACAGGCCCAGTTTGACGTTATGCGGATCGGCGATGGCGTCTCTGGGAACGAATACCGGCCCCATGGGGCAGAAGGTGTCCCAGCTTTTGCCGCGAAACCAGTCATGCTTAAAGGGGTAATCACTGCGGCGGTTCAGATCGCGCGCGGAGATATCATTGACTACCGTATAACCGGCAATGTAGTCGAGCGCGTCGCTCGCTTTAACACGCCGTGCCTCACGGCCGATGACCACACCCAGTTCCACTTCCCAGTCGAGCTTTGAGGTTTCCGGTGGCATCACCACCTCCTCTTGTGTGGCGATAATGCTGCTGGTGGCCTTCATAAACACATAAGGCGCACTGTCAGCTTTGGCAGCCAGTACGGTCTGCATTTCCTCGGCGTGCTCATGATAGTTAGATGCGGTACCGAAGATGGTCACAGGGGTGAAGGGGGTCGCAAGTTTTATGTCATCGGGCAGCGGTGTAATTTTTTCCTGTGAAGCGAGCCCGGGAACTTTAGCCGCCAGTTCGTCAAGCTGTGCCGACATTTGCGGCCAGTTTTTAAAGCCCTGATCAATGTCTTCTGCCCAGCAAGGCATTTCCTTGTCCGGATCAGCGGCCCTGAACAGGGCTGCCAGATCATAGCGATACTGACCGATGACGATGGCCGCAGCCGGTTTATCATTTTTACTATACCGGGTCAGAGCGTATTGGCTCATGGTGTTTGTCTCCTTTAGATGCCTCGTCGGCACGACGCCGCTTTTATTGTCTCAATGTGCGTCGTCCGAGGTGGAAAATCGACTAATTAATTGGCTTACTTCTATAACTAAAATTATATATCTATGCTTCTTCGAATATTTTTAACGGTATATCAATCTGTTCAGGCAGTGAGTGTCTGGTAAATCATGCGCAGCGCGACAATCAATAAAAAGCTGCCAAACAACATACTCAGATGTCGTTTACTGAGACGATGGGCTATCCGGGCTCCGAAGGGCGCCATCATCACGGTTACCGGGGCGATTAATGCAACACCAATAAGATTTACAAAGCCCAGACTTGCGGGAGGCAGGCGACTGTCACCAAAACCGGACACAATAAATCCGGCGGCGCCAGGAAGACTGATCAGCAGACCAAACAGGGCTGCCGTACCCACGGCACGATGAATAGGCTGATTAAGCAACGTCAGCACCGGAACACTCAGTGTGCCTCCGCCAATGCCCATCATGCTCGACAACCCGCCAATAATAAGGGGTGGGGCCGGTGCAATCAGGCCCTCGGGTATGTCTTCTGCGACGGTCATATTGTCTGCTGGCAGCAACATTTTAAGCGCCACAATCAGAGCCACACAGCCAAAGATGGCCGAGAGCACCAGGCTGTTGACGGATGAAGCCACAACGGCGCCCGCCAGCGAACCCGCTAAGATCCAGCCGCCCCAGGCTTTTGCCAGACGCAAATCCACAGAGCCTTTTTTGTGGTGTGCCCGCGCGGAGGATATGGAGGTGAAAATAATACAGGTCAGAGATGTGGCAACGGCTACATGCATTCTGATTTCAGGATCTACGCCATAAATACTCAATGCCACATCCAGAACGGGAACAATCACAATCCCACCGCCAACGCCAAGCAGGCCAGCCAGAATGCCGGCCACTGCGCCTGTTACTAACATCATTGCTGCCAGTGGCAGCAAATCATTGACTAATTCCATCACTGAGCTCTTTGTTGAATTATCTGACTGGTGTACCTTAATCTATATTATGTATACAATAAAATCAAATTGTACTCAATGGGTCGTAGATGATTTAGTCCAGGCCCTTTTCAACAGGAGAAACACCTTATGACAGCACCACAAATCAGTGCGCAGCAGCAGGCGCAGATTGAACAGGCGCAACAGGCCGCCAGAGAGTTAAAAGACCAGGTCGCCCCTTTAGATGGTGATGCACTGGATTTGATTATCCGTCAGGCACGAAGTCACAATGGCTGGCTGGACAAGCCGGTCAGCGATGAGACGCTGCGTGAGCTCTACAATATTGTCAGAATGGGTTCCACGAGTATGAACAGTTGTCCTGGCCGTTTTGTATTTATTCGTAGCGAAGAAGCAAAGGCCAGACTGAAAACCTGTCTGGCACCGCTGAATGTGAACAAGGTTCTCAGCGCCCCGGTTACCGTGATTGTGGCTCACGATCAGACCTTTTACCGGCAGATGCCGAAACTCTTCGCACATAATCCCAATGCCGCAGCCATGTTTGAGAACAATGCACAGCTGGCTGCCACTTCGGCGTTTCGTAATGGTACTTTGCAGGGCGCGTACCTGATGATTGCAGCGCGCGCCATGGGGTTGGATGTAGGTCCGATGTCCGGGTTTAATAATCAGGCTTGTGACGAGGCGTTTTTTTCCGGTACCAGTATCAAAAGTAATTTCCTTTGCTCCCTGGGATATGGCGATACCGGTAAATTGTTTCAGCGTCTGCCCAGACTGGAGTTTTCAGAAGCCTGTGAGTTGATTTAGCCAGGCGGCTTATCATCGCATAACAATCGCTGTTTCACCTGGGCCATGATATGGGGTTCAGGTGAAGGCATGCGTAAATTGTCAGAGGGTTGTGCCTGCTTAAAGGCCGGGCGGGCTTGCAGACGCTCTAACCAATCCCCCACTTGCGGCGCTTCCTGCCACAGGCAAGACAATTGCAGCCGTTGCAGCCGATCAACCAGTGCCATATAAGCGGCATCAGCCAGGGAATAGTGTATTCCGGTTAGCCAGGGCTGCTGTTGCAGCGTCGTTGCCAGTTTTTGTATCACCTCCCTGATACGGTTTGCGGCCTCAATGACAGCCTCGATATCTGTGTCCGTACCCACTAATTTTCTGAACGCCTGTGCTCTGTCAGGCATAGGGTGAGCGCGCACAAGTTGTTCCAGTGTATGTTTCTGCATGTCCCGGAAGCGTTGACGGATCATCAGCTCAAAGGTCATTGGTCGCAGTGTCGGATGCACTACCTCATCAAAATATTTACACCATAACCGCATGCTGGCTTTTTCATGTGCGGAAGGGGGGATCAGGGATTTTGCTTTAAAGGTGTCATCGAGATATTCGTTGATGACACTGGATTCAGTGACAACCCGGTTGTTGTGGATCAGCGCAGGCACCACGCCCGCCGGGTTGAGTTTTAAATAATCCGGCTGAAGATGCTCAAAGTTTCTTAAGATTACCCTCCGGCTTTGCCATTCCAGTTCTTTTTCTGCAAGACAAACCCGTACCTTGAAAGACATCAGTGAATCCCAGTCGTGGTAGAGGGTTAATTCCGGCTTTGTTTTTTTCATTGCCTTTACCTTTGGTGACATTGCTGATCTGTGGCTACAGACAGCGTTTCGGAGGCTGTCTGAGTTAAGTTAAACATGTATACAATAAAAATAAAATGTATTTAATATGTTAATCATATGTACAATAAATATTAAATGGATTATAAAATAATCAGGTGAATGCAAAAGTCACCTTGGAAATCACTCAAAACACATATGAAAGAAGGAACATGCTATGACCCTGAAAATGCCGCTCCTCACTCGTAAACGCTATTTAAGCCTGCTGATTGCCTCGCTGTTTGTGCCCACAACAGCAATGGCTCAGCAGGCACAAACTGAAAAAGACAAGGTGGAAAAAATCAGCATTACCGGCTCTTTTATCAAAGGACGGATTCAGAGCAGCAATGCGTCACCCATTTCAACCGTGAGTGCAGAAGATTTAGCCAATATTGGCGCTACCAGCGTTTCTGACCTGGTCAATACCCTTACTGTGAATACCGGTGCTCAGGTGTATTCAGACAGTTTCGAACAGGCGCGTTCGGTGGGTACCACCAACATCAACCTGCGTGGCCTGGGGGTCACATCGACGTTGGTATTGCTTAACGGCCAGCGCCAGACACTCTCTCCCGCCGTAACCGAGGGTGGGGATCAGTTTGTGGATTTAAGTTCATTGGTTCCGGCTATTGCCGTTGAACGGGTTGAGGTACTCAAAGATGGTGCGTCTTCGTTATATGGCTCAGATGCGGTTGCCGGAGTGGTGAACTTTATAACCCGCTCTAAGTTTGAGGGAATGGAGTTCGATGTTAATTATCAGAATAATAAATATGGTTCTGATGAAGTCAGCTTAGGCGCCATTACCGGAGCGGCCAGCAACCGGGGCAACCTGATGCTGGCGGTCAATTATCTGACTCGCAGTAATGTGCCCAATTCAGAGCGTCGTGATGATTATGCGGCCAAACAGGATTCCTGGAGTGGTTATGGGTTTCCCGGCAAGGTGCTTGCCTTTGATGGCCCACCGGGCCCGCCGATTAGATTAATCGATCCGGTTTGTCTGGATGGCTCGGCCTATGAAGAATTTCCCGGACTGGTGCGTCGTAAGCCAGATGGCGAGCACCCCAGTGACGGTTCCTGCCAGCTTAACTATGGTTATTACGGCGATATTATTGCCGAAGCCGAGCAGATGCAGGCGATGGCCCAGGGGTCCTATGACCTGACCGCTGATACCACCTTATTCAGTGAACTGGTGGTGGCCCGCAATCGCACAACGATTCACTCTGTGCCCAGCCAGCCTCAGCTTGATGAAGTAAGAGTACCGGCTTATCACCCGGATGCTATTGAAGTGGGTGGCGCGGATCCCTTTCCGGGCAGCGCATCAAATAGCGGGGTGCTGTTTATCCGGCCCCTGGGAGCCGGCTCGGAAGCGAATGTGGACGATAAAGTATTTCGTTCCTGGCGCTATCAACTGGGGATAAAAGGCGACCTGCCGAACTATTGGTCCTGGCAGGCCAGTATGACCACCAGTGTCAATGAAACCGAGAATTCACGCAAAGATGTGATTACCGATAATCTGCAAGCCGCACTGAATGGACAGGGGGGGCCGACGGGCGATCAGTACTATTACTGGTTATCTTCCAGCCAGAATAAAAACACGCCGGAGATTTATGACTATATATTTGGTGAATTCGGTTATCAGGCCAAGTCCAGTCAGACCGTGTTGGATGCCCATATCACCGGTGACTTATTTGAGCTTTCTGCCGGCTCGGTGGGCGTGGCGTTCGGTGCCCAGTACCGAACCGATAAACTGGAGTATGATTTTAACGAGCGCTCCAATGAGCTGGCATTTAACTTCTTTGGTGGCGGTGAAGACTTCAGCGGAAAACAGGACGTCAGGGCAGTATTTACCGAGCTGTCGGTACCATTGACAGAAACCCTGGAATTACAGGCAGCCTTGCGCCATGAAAGTTTTGACACCGCCAGCACGACGGATCCTAAAGTGGCATTTTTATGGGCACCGACAGAAGATCTCAGTCTGCGCGCCAGTTACGGCTCGTCTTTCAGGATTGCTACGGTATTCCAGACCGACTCCGAGTTTATTACTCCACAAACTGCCATTGACCCCTATGCGGGTGGCTTTGCCGGCGGTGAAGAAGTCAGCTTCATTTCTTTGCTGACGGGTGATCCCGATAAACCCTTAACACCACAGACCTCCGATGCTTACAATCTGGGCTTCAGCTGGTTCCCGGTGGATGGGATGTCTGTGAGTATGGACTACTGGCGTTTCGACTATTCCGACTTTATTACACCCGAGTCGCCTGCGGCCCTGTTGATGACCAATCCGGACAGTGAACAAATACAGCGCAGCCCAAGTGGTGAGGCGGTCAAGATCACAACTTATTACCGAAATGCCGGTTCGGTTGAAACAGATGGGCTGGATTTTAATCTCTACTACGACTGGTCACTGGGTGAATTCGGCGCTCTTCGCACCACAGTGGATGGCACCTATATCCTCAGTTATGACCTTGACGATCCAATATTAGGGATCATTGACGGCAGAGGAAATGTGAATGACAACAACTTTGGTGTTTCTACGGTACCCCTGCGCGCTAACCTTGGGTTCTTGTGGAGTCATGAAAACCACTCTGCCAATCTGTATGTAAGGCATATTGGCGATTATGAGAATGACAATGATGATAACGCTAAGGTCGCTAGCTGGACGCGTATCGATATGCAGTACAACTATCAGATGAGTCCCTGGTACGAGGGAGGTAAAGGCCCGCGTCTGACGTTAGGTGCTACAAATCTTCTTGACCGGGCTGCGCCACAGGTACGCAACTCAATTGGTTATGATGCCACCGTGCATGACCCCAGAGGCAGAATGTTGTATCTGAATATCAAACAACAGTTTTAACTGCAGCCGCCGACAGCAGCTGCCTGCTGTCGGCTTTTATGCACCTTTAATATCAACGGATACCTTGCGCTTACTGCTTAACGTTCCCAGATGGCTGTAATTTGTTCCGGCAGCGTCATCGGGTCGAAGGGTTTGGCAATCACATCCAGCGCACCCAGGGCAATATACTGTTCAATTTCGGCAGGTTGCACTTTTGCGGTCATAAAAATTACCGGTGTATTAGTGCTGTGGGTCTGACTGCGGATCGCGTTCAGCGTATCCGGGCCATCCATTCCTGGCATCATGACATCAAGCAGAATCAGGTCCGGCTCAAAGCTATCAACCTGTTCTACGGCCAGATTGCCATTTTCACACAGCAGTACCTCAAACTGACCGATCTGCTCCAGCGCGATTTCAATGATCTGGCGAATATCTTCATCATCTTCAACACACATAATTCGCTTTAGCGGTGAGCGCTGTGTCATCCTTTTTCTCCCTGGAGAATAGTGGTATTTGCTGTGATGCCAATCTGGCGCAATAATTTTTGTGCCGGCGGCGTATTAAGCTGGCCTTGTGCACTTAACGCGGCAACATGCATAATCAGCACCTGAGTATTACTGGCCCCCTCGGGCAGCAAATGAACTGCACCGATCAGGTTTCTCAGTGGCAGGGGCAGCCGCCACTGAATTTTAAGCTTGTTGCCGAATACCTTGGCCCAGTCTTTTACCAGTAAATCTATGTCACTGTTCTGCAGCTTTACGCCGGTGTGATTAATGTCCTGCAATACTTTAAGTACGCCTAACTCGCCAATCCGGCTCAACAGGCCGGCGACATATAAGGACTGGCTGTCAGCGTTGACTTTCTCAGCCAATATCGTGGCGGTTTTGGCAACTTTTTCTGCCTGTTCTTTAAAGTTACCTGCCAGCTCTGCAAGATATGGGTGTGTTAGTGTCGCTGAGATATCCAACGACATGGCCAGTACATGACTCAGTGACATATCCGTACCAAGGGTTGCTACGGCATCATTCAGGGTATGAATGGCCTTACCACTGCGGCCCATAGAATAGTTATTGGCGATATCCAGCAACCGCGCAGTAACGGCAGGCATATCCCGCCATTCCCGGGCAAGGTTTACCGGTGACAGGCTATCTTTCTGGGCAATCAAGGTGAGTATCTGCAGTGAATCAATCTCACCGGGCAGTTGCACCAGGCTCCGTGAACGTCTGGAAAGCATCTGCTGGATATCCAGGGTACTTTCATCCTCGGCTTCTGAGGTTAGCAGTAAGGTCTTCAGGCGCTTATGGACTTCTTCTATATCAAAAGGTTTGGTGATAAAGCCGTTGACTTTGCAGCGGGCGGCCTGCACTACAGACTCCTTATCAGAGCGGGCGGTAATCATCACAACTTTTGCATGGTTATTGGTTTTACGGATGTTTCTGACCAGTTTTAGGCCACTGCCGTCCGGCAGATTCCAGTCACATAGCAGACTATCGGCGGCTTCCGCAGACCATAGTTTTTCTGCTTCGGTCAGGGAGCGAGCTTTGACAACATGCATGTCTGCGTGCAGGCCACAGACCAGACTTTCCAGCAAATCGGCAATCAGTTCATCATCTTCGAGGATCATGACTTTCATGACGGATTTCCTTTGGAATCGACAGTCTGAGCCAGACTAATACCATTTCGCCCCAGTTGCTTGCGCTGGTAAAGGGCCTGGTCGGCCGCTTCAAGGGCCGCTTCAGCACTCGGGTAATCATTCAGCAGGGCGATACCGGCGCTGAGTGTGACATTAAACTCCTCACTACCGGCTTTAAAATGCAGTCCTGAAAAATGCACCCGTATTTCCTCCAGAATCTGTTCACCCTGAGTCAGCTGGCACTCTGGCATGACGACGGCAAATTCCTCACCGCCGTAACGCCCTATTTTGTCGGTTTTGCGTAACCTTTGTTTTAATAAATTTGCCAGAGCCTTGATGACGATATCGCCGGTACCATGGCCATAACTGTCGTTTACTTTTTTAAAGTGATCAAGGTCCAACATAACTACGACTGCCGGTACACTGAGGCGTTGGCAGCGTGCGTGTTCATTGCCCACTTCCTGTTTGATCAGCGAGTGTTTGAGTAAGCCTGTCAGACTGTCTCTGGCCAGCAGCTGAGATAACTGCCTGGCTCTGAAGCACCGGATCCTGACCGTTTCCCGTAACTCAATATCGGAGATGGGTTTAGTCAGGAACTCATCGGCACCAATGGCCAGCGCTTTGCGTTGCTCGGTTCTGTCCTGTTCTGCGGAAAGATAAATAATCGGGAGACTCAGCCATTCTGGCTGAAAGCGTATCAGCCGCGCCAGTGTTGGCCCGTGGTAGTCGCCCATATTCACATCAAGTAACAGGATATCTGGCTGGAACTCAGACAGGACTGAAAAGATTTCCTCTGGGGTACTCAGCGTTCGCACCTGAATGCCGGTATGTGAAAGCGTCAGGCGATAGTGCTCCAGTAGGTCTTCATCATCGTCGACGATTAAGACCTTTCCTTCGCTTGCCTGAAGTCGTTCAGATTCCAGTCGCTGTAGATATTCGGCAATCTCAGGTGCAGTAGTGGATTCTGAAAACAACCCGTCTACTCCCTTCGCTGCCAGCGTATATCGGCGGCTAAAATCTTCATGGGAACCAAAACAGATGACGGTAACACTGAGGTGTGGAACTGATTGCTGTAACTTAGTTTTTGCATTGATACAGCAGGTAGCTCTGGTTTCATGGGCAATAATGATCACCGATTGCTGTGTCGGGCTCAGCGACTGGTCAAGCTGCTCGGCATTTTCGAGTGTCACCAGAGTAAAACCATAATGCAGCAGTTCTTCCCGCAAGGCGCCAAAAAAGGCCCCTGAATGCTCAATCAGAACTAACACGTTACCGGTAGGGTCAGCAGGTGCAGATACCATGCTTTGCGATGCAGGAGCCGGAGAATCCTTCAGCAGAGAGTGCAGACGTTCAAGTTGCGGTAAAACCTGATTTTTCAGCTGTGAACAGATGGCCGCCCAGTTAGACTGCTGGTCCGGGTATTGGGTGAATTCCTTGACCGATTGTTCCAGTACACGACTCTGGCGGCTGAACTCATGTAAGCCAAAGGTGCCGGCTGAGCCGGTGAGACGATGAAGAAGCTGATGTAATTGTCTGAGTATCTCTTCGTTATACTGCTGCGAATTTAACTGATTAAGCTTGTGCCTGAATTCATTCAGTTCCGTACCGGTACGCTCAGCGAAACGCTGAGATAGCAGTTTTAACTTGTCTTCTACGGAACCAGTCATATTTTCCGCCAATACTATCCTGAGCGCAGCTACAGTTTATTAGCTGACGATTAATTGAATTTCTTTAAAGTTAACAGATGGTTTAGAGTGCGTCATATATTTATCAGCTAAACTTTTTTCGATAAGTGTTTGGTAAAACTCAAGGGAAAACAGATGCAGCCGCCAAAGCTACCTGAAAATGAGCAAGCACGTCTTAACGCATTGAGCGCCTGCTCTTTGCTTGATACTGAAGCGGAGGAGCGTTTTGACAGGCTTACTGAAATTGCTCAAGCGCTTTTCGATGTGCCTGTTGTTCTGGTTTCTCTGGTTGATGCCAAGCGCCAATGGTTTAAATCAAAACAGGGGTTAGATGCCACTGAAACCCCACGCAGCATTTCTTTTTGCGGCCATGCGATTTTACGGCCACAGCAACTTTTTATTGTTGAAAATGCGCTGGAGGATGAGCGTTTCAGTGACAACCCTTTGGTGACCGGGGATCTGAATATCCGCTTTTATGCCGGTGCCCCCATTAAGGATAGTGGTGGTTACCCTCTGGGCACACTGTGCCTGATCGATTCACAGCCACGCCAGCTCAGTGACAAGCAAAAAGAGATGTTCCGGCACCTGGCGGCACTCGTTGAACAGGAGATTCAGTATCAGGATGTTACCGAGCTCAATCAGCAAATACGCCAGAGTCGCGACCAGTATGCCTCGCTGGTAGAAAACATTCCGGGTATTACCTATCGCTGTCGGTACGATGAGCATTGGACCATGTTGTTTATGAGCAGCAATATCGATCCTGTCAGTGGATATCCGGCTAGTGATTTTATTAACAACGCCAGGCGTAGCTATGCCAGTTTGATTCCTGACAACTACCATGAGTACGTTGAACAACAGGTAGCAGAGGCGGTGGAACAGAAGCGGAGCTGGCAGTTTGAGTATCCTATTTGTCATGCAGACGGCAAGCTTCGCTGGATAGAGGAACGGGGTAAAGCGATCTATGACGGGCAGGGAAACGTAGCTTATCTGCAGGGCTTTTTACTGGATATTACCCGTGAACGGCAGGCCAGAGAAAGACTGGAGCGGCACAACCGGGTGCTGAAGCTACTTAACCGGATTAGTTTCGAGCTCAAAGGAACACTGACCGAGGTGATAGAGCAGGCGCTGGAATTAGGCTGTGAATTTCTGCAAATGGACATGGCCATTGTCAGTGAAGTACTGGCCGATACCTATGTGGTTCGATGGTTTAGTCAGCCACAGGAAGGCGAGCTTACTCATGGACAGCAATTTCAGCTTACTGATACCTATTGTGACATTACGCTGCGCGAAAATACGCTGGTGGCCATTGAGCATATGCAGAAATCTGACTACTGCGGTCATTCCTGTTATCAGGCGTTTGGTCTGGAGAGCTATATCGCCCAGCCTTTAAATGTTGATGGTAAGGCTTTTGGCACGCTGAACTTTTCCTCTCTGGTGCCCAGGGAACAAGGCTTTGATGACATCGATAAACTCTTTGTAAGGCTACTGGAGCGCTGGCTGGGTGGAAAGCTGGACCGTGATCAGCAGCGGCGTAAGCTTAATAACCTGGTGGAACAGGTACCGGGTATGATCTACCAGTTTCGTCAGTGGCCGGATGGTAAAGTGGCATTTCCTTATAGCAGCAGCGGTATTCAGGATATTTACGGTGTCACTGCTGAACAGATTAAAAAAGACGGCGGTGTGGTGTTTGAGCGCATCTTTTCTGAGGACAGAGAGCGCGTCAGTGACTCGATTCAACAATCTGCGCAAAGCCTGGAATTGTGGCATGAGCAGTATCGGGTACTGAACGAGAAGCAGCAGCCAGAATGGGTAGAGGGTCGGGCGCGACCTCAACGCCTGGATGATGGCAGTACACTTTGGTTTGGTTATATCGCCAATATTCATCAGTCGAAAAAGATTGAATTGTCACTGGAGAGCAGTGAACAGCGGCTCAGATCACTGTTTGAACTCAGCCCTATCGGCATTCTTTTGGTTGATTATAAAAGCGGAAAATTGCTGGATTGTAATGCGGCACTACTGAACCCCTCGGGGTATTCCCGTCAGAAGCTGTTGCAACAGAGCATTATGGATCTGGTGCCCGATTCGCATCGCTATCTGCGTAATAAAATGCTCGATGAGATCAGAAATCATGGCCAGTTTGGTCCGGTGGACGTCGAACTGCGCTGTCAGAATAATGATACCTACCCCATCCGGTTTCAGGGCGTAAAAATATCCGATGAGGAACAACAGTCATTACTCTGGTGCCTGATCGAGGATATAACTGAACACAAACGCATAGAACGGATGCAAAAAGAGTTTATTTCGATGGTCAGCCATGAATTGCGCACCCCACTCACCTCAATCAAAGGCGTTCTGAGTTTACTCACCGGGGGGGCTGTGCAACACATGCCAGAAAAAGCCCGAACATTACTTTCCACGGCTTATCGAAACAGTGTGCTACTGAACGAACTTATTAACGACATTCTGGATCTGGAGAAGCTCTCAGCCGGCGCGATACACTTTGCTATGCAAGCTATTGAAGTGGCGACACTTTTGCAAGAAGCGAAAGAACTTTACCAGCATTATGGATTGAAGCAGGGGGTGACCATCCGGCTTATTCCCGCGAAAGAGGATCTCTGTATCCTGGCGGACAAAAAATATCTGTTACAGGGGCTGGCTAATCTGCTTTCCAATGCGATTAAGTTCTCGCCGGAACGTGCTGTCGTGACATTGTTTGCCAGCAGGGTAGGGCAGCAGATACGCATATCAGTGCAGGATCAGGGTGAGGGGGTACCCGAAGCATTCAGAGACAGAATTTTCACCCGCTTTGCGCAGGCTGACAGCTCAGATAACCGTCAAAAAGGAGGCACAGGATTAGGGTTGGCGATTACCCGTGAACTGATGGAGCAAATGGGCGGAGAGGTAGACTTTGAATCTGTGGATGGAGAAGGGGCCACCTTTTGGTTGCAACTGCCGGACATAAATAGTGGAGCATCGGATTTATGATACGCCAGGTCAATACACTGCTGCAGAAACGAGATTTTTTTACTCCACTGGTGTGGTTATTACGCATAGCCATACCTTTACTTCTGGTTGTGGTGATGTTCTTCGCCGATCGCCTGTATCTGTTGCAATATCAGGACCAGGAAAGAGAGGCGATTGGTCAGGCCGTTGCCAAGCTAAAATGGCAGCTGGAAAGTCAGGTATTGCAGAATATCCAGGTAGTACAGGGACTGAATGCCAGTATTGCTACAGAACCGGATATGGGCCAACAGCGTTTCGCTGAACTGGCTAAGATTATCCTGCGAGGCGGCCCCCAATTACAGAATGTCGGCGCGGCGCCGGACCTGGTGATGCAACTGATCTATCCGATTGAAGGCAATGAGGCCGTCATTGGCCTCGATTTCAGAACCCTGGGCGACCAATGGGCCGGGGTTCAGCGCGTCATTGATAGCGGTGAAATGGTGTTTGCAGGCCCGGTTAATCTTACTCAGGGGGGCCAGGGCCTGATTGGGCGTATCCCAGTTTATAACCAGGAAAATGATAAATTGTGGGGCGTTATCTCTGCCGTGCTGGATTTACACAAGTTGTATCAGAGTGTAGGACTGGGCGATACAGAGGGCCTTGAGATATGGCTTGCCAGACAGAGTAATGAAGGGAAGCCGGGGGAGGTATTCTGGGGAGACACCAACAAGGTATGGGAAAAACCGGTGATCAACAGAATTTATATACCGGGCAATAACTGGTTGATGCTGGCGATGCCGTCACAGGGGTGGTCCAGACAGGCACCGGGAACCCCTATACTCAGGGCCGGCCTGATCATTTTGTGGTTATTGTTAAGCGCCGCAGTATTCTGGCCCACCCGCCTGATGTTAAGGGAGAGACAAACGCAACAGCACTTCAGGGCATTGTTTGAATTTTCACCCATCGGTATGGCGCTGATACACTGGCAAAGTGGTAAAATTGTCGCGGTTAACCCGGCCATGGCCACAATGCTGGATGTAGAGCCCGGCTCACTGCTCGGTAAGAATGAAGATGACTTACAGGTTGCCAGACCCGGAAGAGTAAAAGAGGCCAGCAAAGCGCAGTTCAAACAGGGTTACTCAGGACCTTTTGACCGACAGTATTTTAATCGCTGGCAGCAGCCGGTGGATACCCGATGCTATGAACTTCTTATTGATGAGGGCAGTAAGGGGCGTTTTGTCTGGCTGGTGGTAGAAGATGTTTCCCAGCAAAAACGAACGGAAAGAATGCAACAGGAGTTTGTCTCCACAGTAAGCCATGAACTGCGTACTCCATTAACCTCCATTGCCGGCTCTTTGGGACTGATAGCCAGTGGTAAACTGGGTGAAATGCCCGACAAGGCGAATAATCTGGTTAATATCGCCATGCGAAATACGCAACATTTACATCTGCTGATAAACGATTTGCTCGATCTGGAAAAGCTGAGCACCGGAAATATGGTCATGAATATTCAACCTATTTCTCTTGCTGCAGTGATCAAAGAAACCGTTGAATCACTGCAGAATTACGGTCAGAACAAAGGGGTTTCTGTGCAGTTAAAAGCGCTCTCAGATGAATATGTGATGGCTGATGAACAGAAACTGAAACAGGCGATCAAAAACCTGCTCTCTAATGCGATTAAGTTTTCTTCTCAGGATGGCAGGGTAGACCTGTATACCGGGCATGCAGAAGAGCACATTCGCGTTTATATTCAGGATTATGGCGCCGGTATTCCAAAACAATTTCAGTCGCGGATGTTTAGCCGCTTTGCTCAGGCAGACAGTTCTGATACCCGAAAACAAGGCGGAACGGGATTAGGGCTGGCTATAACGAAGGAGTTGATGGAGCATATGGGAGGGCGAGTGGGGTTTGAGTCAGAACCGGGAAGCGGAGCCACATTCTGGCTGGATGTACCCTTGCCTTCAGGGACATCGGATTAAAAGTATTTTTGTTATTACCAAATGATAAGGATTTTGTTGTAATAGGTATAAGATCAGTCTTTGAGCGGCAATGACCCGATAAACCTGATTCTGTTCCATTAATGGTCAGTTTGGCCGGCAACAGTGGTAAGCATTTGCATATGCCTGATGATGTACAACAATACTGGTGGCCTTTGGCTGAAAGGGTTTCTGCGCAGTCACGACCTTATGTACTGGGTATTAATGGTGCTCAGGGTAGTGGAAAAACGACGCTGGCCAGAAACCTGCAAAGCATGCTGGTACAGACTTTGGGTTTGCAGGTGGCGGTATTGTCGATAGATGATTTGTATCACACCCGGGCGCAGCGCCGTTGGCTGGCAGAGCATATTCATCCGCTATTACTTACCCGCGGTGTGCCGGGTACCCATGATGTGATACTGGGGTTGGAGTTGATACGCCGGTTTCGCGCGGGTCTGAATCTGCAGCTTCCACGTTTTGATAAGTCCGGCGATGACAGAGCATTGCAACCAGAGTGGTTGCAGGGGCCGGTAGATATTCTGATTATTGAGGGCTGGTGTCTTGGAGCGCAACCTCAACCTGAAAAACAATTGACTCGGCCGTTAAATTCTCTGGAGGCCACACAGGACCCACACGGCATATGGCGCCAATATGTGAATCGGTGTCTGGGTGAAGACTACCGACGACTTTTTGCACAGCTCGACGAACTGATTGTCTTGCAGGCCCCGGATTGGCAAACCGTGGTTGACTGGCGTAGCGAGCAGGAACAAAAACTGATTCAGCGCACCGGCAAAGGAATGGACCATTCTGAACTGGCAGAGTTTATGCTGTGTTATCAGCGTCTGACTGAGCATCAGTTAGCCAACCCTCCCACAGCGTTTGGCGGCATTTACAGGTTGGGCAAGCAGCGTCAGATTCTCAGTGTGGAGGAGAACAACGTATGAATCATCATAAATTGGCAGAACTCTGTGATCAGTATCCTCAGCAATTGCGGGGGCATCTGGAAATACAAGGCCTGTGCTTTGCCGTGGCCGCAGCCCCCGAAATACCGCCCCCTGAACAATGGATGGCCTGGACTCTGATCGCCCCGGAAGACATTGATCAGGCCCTGGCTGACAAACTGGCTGAGCCGCTGATGGACTGTTTTAAACAGCAACTGATGCAAATGCGGGACGAAAACACCGCCGGGATTATGCCGGCAGAGTGTGAGTATTTTCCGGCTATGACTATGGAGTCACCGCTGAGCCAGTGGTTGTGTGGCTGCCTGCTGGGCCATCGGCAACTGGAGCCCGTATGGCAAAAATCCTGGCAAAGGATGCAACAACAGGTGCCGGAGAAAGCCCCCGATGCGGCAAAAGAACTCAGCCATATTCTGCGTTTGTTAAGCACCTTTGCCAATATTGAGCTGGCCATAGAGCAGGCAGATGAACGGGGTAACCCTGACCTACGCCAGCAGCTCCCCGGGATTGCGATGACATTACCCCGTGCATTGGCAAGCTACGTCAGGCTATCAGGCACTCTGGCGGGCTACCTCCCCAATCAGTTTGAAACCTTTCAAAGTGGCGACTGAACGCGTCTTCAGAAATAAGGTTTCTCAATAAAAAACTGATAAAAATCCTGTATATAGCCTACAGTTAGTTATATTAGACAGCCACAACCGGAGCATTTTTTGTCGACTTTCAGAGGGATGGGTTCTGTGTGTGCGGCACTGTTTTTAAACGTTGCTGTATCAGGCCCGATAATGGCAGAAGACATGACGGGGCTGTTCCACTTGTCATTAGACGACCTGATGGCGATGGAAGTGGATATTGCCTCGAATCAAAAGGCGACATTACGCCAGCAGCCGGGCACCGTAACATTATTGTCCTCTTCCTATATTGAGCAGTCGGGTGCCAGATATCTGAGTGATTTATTGCGCCAGGTACCGGGTTTTTGGGTCGGAACCGATACCATTGGTACTTTTTCAGTGAGTTTTCGCGGTATCTGGGGTATGGAGGCCAAGATTCTGTTATCCATCGATGGTGTCGAGCAGAATGAACTCGCTTTTGGCTCACTGGTATTAGGTAATCGTTACCCGGTGGCCAATATCCGGTCGGTGGAGATTATTCGTGGGCCGGGTTCGGCCCGTTATGGTGGTCAGGCTGCACTGGCGGTGATCCGCGTCACCACCAAAGGCCAGCAGGGCGAAGGTGGTGAAGTTCATCTGAGTACTGATTTGGGTAAAGGCGGCAATCATCACGGGCTGCTCGCGTTGTCTTATGCGAATAATCTGCCGGTCGGCAATGATAGTCTGCATTTTGGTATGTCGGCTTCAATCGGCCAGGGTGATTACTCGGACAAACACTGGCAGGCACTGGATGGATATCGCTTTTCCCTGAAAGATAACAGTAACGCTAAACCCGTGAATCTGAATATGAATCTTCAGTACCAGGGGTGGCGAGCTATATTGCAGTATGACAGGTTCGAGCAGCAGGATCGGTTGCTGTTTGGTGACTCGGGCTTGTTCTTCTCACCAAATTTACGCTATACCCGGGCCAATGAGCTCAGCTTTGAACATCTGGCCGTAAGCCTCGACAAGAAGTGGCAAGCTAACGACAGACTCAGCTGGGAGGCCGCCGTCAGTCATGTGTCTCAGCGCCCCTGGAACAGTCGTGGTCAGTATGGCCATAACCTGAGGCGTGAATTATCCCGCACCCGCGCGGACATCAGTGCCTTATATCAGTTCAGTGAATTTTCCAGCCTGTTGCTTGGTGGTTCTGCTTATCGGGAAACAGCCAGGGTTACTGAGTCCTATCTGTTTGATGCGGCCAGTCGTTTCGGGGGGCATGCCGATAGTGATAATACAAATCTGGCAGTCTTTGCTCAGTATCAGCAGGATCTTGGCTGGGCGGTGCTGACACTGGCAGGTCGGTATGAAGATGATGACGCTGTTGGTGACAAGTTCGTTCCCAGACTGGCTCTGACCCGGCACTGGCAAAAGTGGCATGCCAAGCTGGTTTACAATGAAGCCTTCAAAAGCCCTCAGTTCGATACCCTGGCCAGTGCGGCCAATGCCGGAAATGCGATCTACAAGACCGAATCAACCCGCGCCTGGGAACTGGAAGCCGGTTATCAGGTGGATCAGAATCTGGCTCTGACTACCAATCTGTTCTGGATGAAAGTGAGTGATTACATTGGTTTTGATCCGCAGACTGCCAGTAACACCACCCTTGGTGATATTGCTACTTACGGCGTGGAGACCCAGGCGCAGTGGCAGTCAGAGCATATTGCCCTGACGCTCAGCCACTCTTATTTCAGATTGGGTCATAACAACATTACGGATATCGGCGTGGATCGCGACGAGGATGCGGTGTTGGGGATCCCGGAGCAGATGTTTAAACTCAATCTGAGTTACTTTATTAACCGGCAAAGTAGTTTCAACCTCAGTGCACAACAGGTAGCGGGTCGCTACGCCTGTGCTGAGGATAGTAACTTTATTTGTGGCCAGCCGAAAAAAATGAACCCCGAGTCTTTAGTGGATGTGTTCTACCAGTACAATCCCGGACGCTGGAGCCTGTCGGTTGGCGTGAATAATTTATTGGATGAAGAGCAGTACTGGTTGCAGCCTTATCGCGGAGGGCAATCCCCTATCCGGGGACAGGGGCGAAGAGTAATGCTGGATATCAGTTACCGGTTTTAATAGTTATTTTCCGATCAGACGCAGGAATTCATTGCGGGTGGCCTGATTTGAGCGCATATGGCCCAGCATGACCGATGTAACCATGGAAGAATTCTGTTTCTGTACACCGCGCATCATCATACACATATGCTTGCCTTCCAGAATAACCCCGACTCCCTTGGCGCCGGTAACCTGCTGCACCGCTTCGGCGATCTGTTTGGTCAGACCTTCCTGTATCTGCAGGCGGCGTGCGAACATATCGACGATACGGGCAAACTTGGACAGCCCCAGTACCTTGCCGGTGGGCAGATAGGAGATATGGCAGCGGCCGATGAATGGCAACATATGATGCTCACACAGAGAATAGAATTCAATATCCTGAATCACGACCATCTCATCGGTGTCTGATTCAAATACCGCATCATTGACCACTTCATCCAGAGTCTTGTTATAGCCGTCCGTAAGATATTGCATGGCGGTGGCGGCCCGTTTAGGGGTGTCCACCAGGCCATCCCGGGAGACATCTTCTCCCAACAGCTCTATAATTTTCTGGTAATGATGCTTAATCTCATCTGACATATTGGAATCTCAACTAATAAGTAATGGCAAAGATACGCCCCGGAGACGAATTTGGATTTTGCCGCACGTAAAAAATATCAAGCGACTATGATACCACAGGCAGGGTGCCTGACACCTCATCGCGCACATCACAGAAGAGGATCTTATGCGCGAAAACAGAAGTAATAACAAGGGTGGCTTGTTCACACAGTGCCCGAGGTGCAGGAAGATACGTGCTGCGTTAATCTGGGGGCTATTGATGTATCTGTTACTGGAACTGTTCTGGCTGTAAACTATGACTGACATTATTCGCATTCGGGCTGGAGCCAAACGAAACGGGTTTACGCTGTGCCTGGCAGGCACCGTGGCGCTGCTGCTAAGTGCCATGTGGTTGGCCTGGATGCCTGAATTATTGAGACTGGCCGGGATTTTTCTCACCAGCGCATCGTTGGTGACGATACTGATCGGTTGGTTAAAGATCCGCGAACCCGCGTATAGTTTTGAGCTGACTCCGGAAAAATTCCGCTATTTACACCGCTTTGGTGGTTACAGTCTCGACTGGGACAATATTCAGCGTATCGATATTCCCCGTCTGCACACGGGGCTCACCCATGAGCCTATGGAGTTGGTGGGCATTCGCCTGAAAAGTTATGACCCGTTACTGGAAGATATTTCACCAAGGCTGGCCAGCAATATTCTGATGCAGCAAAGACCGTTATTATTGCAGGCTCACCGGCAGAATTGCACCAGTGGCGGTTGTTACAGTGATACGCTGATTGAGGATGATAGCTATAAATCAGCGCAGGGAAAGCAGTATTTGGGTATGTTGGCAATGCTGGCGAATCGGATGGGTCGTATGCGGGAAGCATTCGGTTATGATCTTTATCTGTATAGTTCAGAGCTGGACAGAGAAGAGCAGGAATTTGTCGCTTTGCTAAAAGCCTGTCAACAACAGGCTATACAGCAGTAATTAATCTCCGGCTCAGATAGTTTGTTGTGCGTGTTTTTGCAAAAACTTTGTGGCCTCGTCAATCACCTGATCGCAGGCCTCGTCCAGAAACATTAGGCGGGCAATGGCATCCTGCTTATATCCGCCTTTTAGCAGACTTTCGGTTTCTTCACACAATCCTTTTAATGTCGGTACTCCGGTATAGCAGCAACCTCCATGCAGTTTATGGATCAATTGCTCCAGGGCTGACTCGTCTTCATCGGAGACCGCCTTCGCAATTTGCTCTTTAAAGTCGGGTAACTGCCTGATAAACGCCTGCAGAAGTTGCTGCGCGGCCTCCTCATCGTTGTTGGCTCGCTGAAGTGCCAGGTTCCAGTCCAGTATGGCCGAGGGCAACTCTTCGTCGAGTTGACACCAGCGTTTAATCAGACGGATTAAATCATCAAAATCTATGGGCTTAGGAAGATAGTCATCCATGCCTGACGCCAATAGCTTCTCTTTTTCTTCCCTGAATGCGTGTGCGGTAACCGCAACAATAGGTGTACCCTGATTAAGTTGGGTCTTGCGGATCAGGCGGGTTGCTGCAAGACCGTCCAGCCCCGGCATCTGCACATCCATCAGAATCAAATCAAAGGCTTCTTTTTCACAGCGGCTGACCGCCTCCTGACCACTGAAGCTTAACGACAGTTCGATGGCCGAGTTCTTAAGCCAGGTACTGAGCAGGCTGAGGTTAATTTCCATATCGTCTACCGCCAGTACACGGGCACTTGATAGCGTGTCCAGCTTGTTCTTAAACCTGTCAGGCTGGAGCAGTGGTGCCGGCTTCAGCAGATGGATGAGTTTGCCTGGCGTTAGTGGGCGCATAATCTGGTGCCCGAAAACCTGTTCTTTGTCTGGGTGTTGAAAGGGACGTTGTGAACATTCAAGTAATATTTTCTGGGGCGCATTAATGTCTTTGATCACTGACATTTGCAACTGGCAGAAACGTTCGTTTTCTTCGGCACAGGAAAACAGCAGATAATCGAAAGGCTGCGTACAGGTGGCCAGGTAATCGAGACTATCTGCACTGGTGATACGGGCACCCATAGTCTGTAATAATTTACTTGTCGCTTTGCGTGACGTCGGGTAGCTGTCATATAACAGCACATTCTTATCCTGCCAATATTCGTTAGTATTATGAGACAATCGATAGCTCAGCTTATTGACTCTCAGACGCACGATAAATGTACTGCCCTGGCCCAGCTCGCTCTGCAGCTCAATATTTCCATGCATCAGCTTAATTAACTGCTGACTGATGGCCAGACCCAGGCCGGTGCCCTGATATTCCCGGTTGATCGCGGCATCGAGCTGCGAAAATGCACTGAATAAGCGATGTCTGTCTCTGGCTTTGATACCAATACCGGTGTCTTCAATGATAAACGTGAGTTCATACAGGCCATTTTCTCTGTCGTCTCCACTGACCGCCAGACGAACATGGCCCTGGCGGGTAAATTTTATCGCGTTGCTGATCAGGTTAGTCAGCACCTGACGTATTCGTGATGCATCACCAATCAGTTTCTGCGGCAACGGGCTGAGGTCACAGATAAATTCGAGATGCTTAGCCTGTGCAGAACGGGCCATCATATCGGTGAGTTCTTCGAGCAATTCAACCGGCGAAAACGGGTCGTTATTGATCTGCAGTTTACCGGCCTCGATTTTGGAGAAATCCAGCACATCATTGATGATATTAAGCAGGCTGTTAGCGGAGGAATTAATGATCCGCAAATGCTGCTGTTTCTGTGGTGGCAACGGTGTTTGTGCCAGCTCCTGACTGAAACCCAGGATCGCATTCAGTGGTGTGCGGATTTCGTGACTCATATTGGCCAGAAACTGAGATTTAATCTTACTGGCCTGAACCGCTTGTTTACGGGCGATGTCCAGGCGGGCATTCTGTTCCTCAATAATTTCAATATTATTGCGCAGATCCTGAGTGACAGTGTCTACCGAAGACGCCAGTTTATTCTGGCTTTTTTCCATTAATGCCATTGAAAACAGGAAAACCTCGATAAACACACCGATCTGAAAACAATAGGTGGTGAGACTATTTGACGGCAGAATCGCCATCAGTCCCAGCATACCTAACAGCGCAGAGGCCAGCAGTATGCTCCAGGCAAAGATAAAATAGCGGGCGGGCTTAAAATGGTTGGCATAGCTTTCATAGCCAGCGTAAAGAAAACTGCAAATGGCGAGAATACTGAAGACAAAAACCAGGTTACTCTGCCAGGCTGGTGACAATATCTGTGTCGGTGACAACAGGCCGAGTATGATCAGACCGGACAGGCTGATATAGATGAGTTTACTGGTGCGTGGTGCGGTTTTTGGGGCGTTGAGAAACACAAGGGTAAACAGACCGGCACTCAGGGCGACACTGATAAACAACAGATCAACATGCTGATTCAGCCAGGGAGGGACTGCGCCCTGAGTGTATTGTTGCAGATGGCCGCCCCATACAAACTGCCACAGCAACACACTGCTGATGTAGGCTCCGTAGGCCAGTAAACTGGGGTCTCGGAGGCTGAAAAACAGGGTCAGATTATACAGCAGCAGGATCAGCAATGCGCCATAAAAGGCGCCCCAGACCAGGTTCTCCAGCGCCAGTGTCTCGCTGTGTACGGGGTTGGACATCAGTTCAACAGGAGCAACACGCACTTCACCTGAACTGCGGATGCGAACAAAAAGATCCAGCCGGGTGGCAAATGGCAGCTCTGCTTCGAGGGTCGGGAAACGGTAGCGCTGATCGTGCTTTTTGCCCTGGATACTGTGGGCGAGCACCTTGCCATTTGCAGTAAGGTAAAAGTCGACCCTGTCATTCTGTGCATATCCCAGATCAATAACCCACTGTGACTCCTGGCTGACATTACTGAACGTGGTATGCAGCCAGATCGCCTCTTCGCCAAAGCCAAAATTAGGATTCTGGCTCTGGGGCCAGTCAAATTTGTGCAGGTTTTGCATCACATCGTTGATACCAAAGTCGGCTTGATGATCGTACAAAACACGAAACTGGCCTTTGAGAGATTGCACCTTGTTACTGTCGATCAGTTGCAGGGTGGTCTGCGCGCAAACCTGTAGCGACAGCAGACAGAAGCAACAGCCGATTACCAGCCTGAGAAAGGGCATAGCGCTCCGGTTAGATTATGTTTATTCTCTATTTAACCATTGTCCAGACAGGGATACCAATGCTAAGTTGCCTGTCCCGCAGACTTCTGATGGAGGTGGAGTCGGGAGGCATGTATTGTTTGCCATAAAGCAGGGTGCCTGAAAGGATGCAATCCGGTAAGCTTGTACAAGAAACAATAATAACGTTCAGTCCGGAGCGGCTATACCCATCGTGTTAAGCCTCCGGTATAACAGTACCTGATTTCACAATAAGAAAATGTATACCTATGAGTCATGAAATCACTATCAGCGCGGAAGGTGTTGAACAGCTTCCTCTGAGACACTTTACGGAAGACGCCTACCTCAATTACTCCATGTACGTGATCATGGATCGCGCCTTGCCTAATATCGGAGACGGCCTGAAACCTGTTCAGCGGCGCATCATTTATGCCATGTCTGATCTGGGGTTGAGCGCCAATGCAAAGTATAAAAAATCTGCCCGTACGGTTGGTGATGTCTTAGGTAAATTTCATCCCCACGGCGATTCCGCCTGCTATGAAGCCATGGTACTTATGGCGCAGCCGTTTACCTATCGGTACCCGCTGGTGGATGGTCAGGGTAACTGGGGTGCGCCGGACGATCCCAAGTCCTTCGCCGCCATGCGTTATACCGAGGCACGGCTGTCCCGTTTCAGTGAAGTATTACTCAGTGAACTGGGGCAGGGCACGGTAGACTGGCAGCCGAATTTTGACGGCACGCTGAAAGAGCCAAAAGTATTACCCGCACGCCTGCCTCACATTCTGGTTAATGGTATTACCGGTATTGCCGTGGGTATGGCCACCGATATTCCGCCCCATAATGTGCGCGAACTGGCCCACGCCTGTGCCCATCTGCTGGATAACAATAAGGCTGAACTGGCTGATCTGATGCAGTTTGTAAAAGGGCCGGATTATCCAACAGAGGCGGAAATTATTACCCCCCGCGAAGACCTGGTGCGGATCTACGAAACTGGCCGCGGGTCGATTAAATCCCGTGCGATTTATACTGAAGATCAGGGCGAGATTGTGATTACCGCGTTGCCCCATCAGGCCTCAGGTGCCAAAGTGCTGGAACAGATTGCTGCGCAGATGCAGGCTAAAAAATTGCCTATGGTCAGTGATTTACGTGACGAATCAGATCATGAGAATCCAACCCGGCTGGTGATTACGCCCCGTTCAAACCGGGTGGATATCGAACAGCTTATGCAGCATCTTTTTGCTACCACTGATCTGGAAAAGAACTATCGTGCCAATCTGAACATGATCGGGCTGGATGGCCGGCCACAGGTCAAGGATCTGCGCACTATTCTTAGTGAGTGGCTGGTATTCAGACGTGAAACCGTGGTGCGTCGTTTGCAATACCGGTTAGACAAGGTCCTTGCAAGGCTGCATATTCTTGAGGGCTTGTTAATCGCCTTTCTGAATATTGATGAAGTCATTCATATTATTCGCACTGAAGATAAACCTAAACCGGTGCTGATGGAGCGTTTTGGCCTCACAGATACCCAGGCAGAAGCCATTCTGGAGTTAAAACTTCGTCACCTCGCGCGCCTGGAAGAAATAAAAATTCGTGGCGAACAGGACGAGCTCAGCGCAGAGCGTGACAAACTACAGGCCTTGCTCGGTTCAGACAGAAAACTCAAAACACTGATTAAAAAAGAAATCCTGGCTGATGCTGAAGCCTATGGCGATGACAGACGTTCACCTTTGGTGGAGCGTGGCGAAGCCAGGGCTCTGTCTGAAAAGCAACTGGTGCCCTCTGAAGCGATCACCATTGTGCTGTCAGAGAAAGGCTGGGCGCGATGTGCTAAAGGCCATGATGTTGATGCCAATGGTCTGAGTTATAAGGCGGGCGACAATTATCTGGCAGATGCCCGTGGCCGCAGTAATCAGCCCGCGGTATTTATTGATTCATCCGGGCGCGCCTTCGCGTGCGACGCACACACTTTACCCTCGGCCCGCAGTCAGGGCGAGCCGCTGACCGGCCGATTTAATATCGTCGCCGGAGAGCATATTGAACATGTGGTGATGGGTAATGAAGCAGATAAATTCCTGATTGCCTCTGATGCTGGCTATGGTTTCATTGGTCAGTTTGCCGATATGGTCAGTAAAAATAAAAACGGTAAGGCTTACTTAAGTTTACCTACTGCAGCGAAAGCACTGGCGCCACAACCGGTGCGTAACCCGGACACCGACTGGTGCCTGGCAATTTCCAATGAAGGGCGCATGTTGATGTTCCCACTGAAGGACTTACCCACTTTGGGCAAAGGGAAAGGCAACAAAATTATCAGTATCAGTTCGGCCAAAGCCAAAACCCGTGAAGAATATGTCAAAGTGTTGGCTGTCGTACCCGATGGCGCTCAGGTGAAGATTATTGCCGGAAAAAGAGGTATGAGTCTGAGTCAGGAGGATCTGGCCCATTTCCGTGGAGACCGTGGTCGCAGAGGTCATAAACTTCCTCGTGGTCTGCAACGGGTAGATGATGTGGAAGTATTGTTACCACAACAACCGGAGCCTGAAACAGACACCGACCCCGAGCTGCCAGGTTGATACAGAGCCAAGGCAGGAATTCACCACAGAGTCACAGAGAACACAGAGGTCTAAAATAATATTCACCGCGGAGCCGCTGAGTTCGCAGAGATTTAATGAGTTAAGCCCCGTTNTCGTGGTCTGCAACGGGTAGATGATGTGGAAGTATTGTTACCACAACAACCGGAGCCTGAAACAGACACCGACCCCGAGCTGCCAGGTTGATACAGAGCCAAGGCAGGAATTCACCACAGAGTCACAGAGAACACAGAGGTCTAAAATAATATTCACCGCGGAGCCGCTGAGTTCGCAGAGATTTAATGAGTTAAGCCCCGTTTTCTCTGCGCCTTTGCGTCTCTGCGAGAGAAAAACAGACCAAGGCGGGATTCACCACAGAATCACAGCGCCTTGTAGGGCCCAATTTATTGGGCTAACGGCGTTAAGCCCAGCGTCGTTCCCGAGTGCTGTTGTCGGGAACCAAGTGATCTTTTTTGAGATTTGCGAATCCTCTGCGTCTTAGCGCCTCTGCGAGATCGTAGAATAAAAGCCTGAGATCACGCAGAGCCGCAGGGCGCGCAGAGAAGTAAAGGTCATTGGACTGTTAATACCTCTGTGCTCTCCGTGTCTCTGTGGTGAATAGCTTTTTCCGTAATTCATCACTCAGCCCTAATCACTCATCACCGGCACGCCACTACTCTCCCTGCCTCAATAGCAGATTGGCCATAGCTTTGTTAAATACTTTAATCCAGTGTGGGCAGAACTGACTACTGGCTACCTTGTTTATCTCCATGACTGCGCGTTTCTTGGGGCGCTTGTGGTGGCCTTCATGAGCACGGGAATGGGTGAGGGCGTCGAAGGTATCGACGATGGCCAGCAACTTCGCCCCCTCGCAGATTTCTTCTCCCTTGATACCTAGCGGGTAACCGGAACCATCCATGCGCTCGTGGTGCTGAATCACAATTCTGCGTGCTTCATTCCATTGATCCAGGTGCTCCAGTAAGCGAGCGCTTTTGTATACATGGGATCGCATCAGGTTGAACTCATTCTGTTCGAGTGGTTCAACTTTATGCAGCACCCGCAAAGGCATAAAAGCCATACCAAAGTCATGAACATAACAGGCCACGGCTAACTGATTAGGATCCACAGGACTGCCACGCATTTTATTCAGAAACAGTGCCAGACGGGCTATCCGGTCACCGCGACCCTGCCAGTATCTGGAACGGCGCTCCACGGGTTCCATCAACTCACGGAAAAACAGAATGTCTTTGTGTTCGGCATCTTCAGTGTCCGCGGTCAGACCGATATGGCTGAGCGCCTGTTCGCCGTCCATATGCTCAGACTCCTGCTCGCCTTTACTGTCCGGAGTGGCATCCAGGGAAGGGTCAAGCAATAATACCGATTCTGTCAGCAGCTTTTCATGTTCCGCGTTATTGTCGGGTTTTATGCGAGATATATGTTTGGCCAGCAACTTGTACAGTTCTGCATCATAGCTGGCCTGGCCGGACTTGCTGCAGGCCTCGACAAAGAGTTTGACCCTGTCCATGGTCAGTAATACCAGGTCACTCATGGTGCTGGTGTACTTAATCTGTCCTTTGCGCAGGTAATCGAGCAGATCTTCGACATGCTGGAGCAGCGGGATCATCGGTGTGAAATTCACCAGCCCCAGATCCCCTTTGATGGTATGAATAGAGCGGAAAAGCGCCCGTTGAAGCTCATTATCTTCTGGCTGCAACTCGAGTTCCATCAGGGTCTGTTCGCTGGCTTCATAGAGCTCATTAATTTCTTCCAGCAGGTCATTAAGAATATCGTCATCTAGTTCATCAGGTCGAAAACTTTGCATTAATACGGCTGCCTCGTTGTAAAAGATATCGACTGGTTGTCACCCGGTATGGATTATTGCGGAATTCACGATAAGTCTAATACAGACTATCGGCCGCTATAATTGAATTCATAACAAGGGATATGAATTGGGTTTCAGTTTAGCAGAATTGTCGGACTGATCAGATATCCTGCCAAGGTAAAGTCTGTATACTTTGGCGCCTGAATTAAACATAGGAAGCCTGAGTGTTAGCCCTGATCCGCATACCCCTGATACTGATATACTTTATTCTGCTTAATCTTGTTCTGCTACTGATGTGCGTCGTACGGCCTTTTCACCGTAATAATGTGCACTACAGCGCCAGGGCGTATGGCAGCATCGCCCTGTTGCTGGGGATTAAGGTAATTGTCAGGGTATCGGACAAACTCGACCCCGGCGAACCTGTGGTGTACATCGGTAACCATCAGAACAGTTATGATTTAATCACTATTTGTTCAGCGACTCAGCCGGGTACTGTTACGGTGGGGAAGAAGAGCCTCGCCTGGGTGCCACTGATGGGACAATTGTATTGGCTTTCAGGCAATATTCTGATCGATCGGAAAAACCTCAGCAAAGCCAGCAATACGGTTAAACAAACCATTAAAAAGATCCGTCAGCGCGGCATTTCCGTGTGGCTCTTTCCCGAGGGTACCCGCAGCTATGGCCGGGGGTTGCTGCCATTTAAAAGCGGCGCTTTTCTGATTGCCCGTGGCACCCGTGAGCCGGTCTCCATGATCTGCGCCAGTAACCTGCATGATAAGGTTCGCCTGAATCGCTGGAACAATGGCGTCGTGCTGGTGGAAGTGACGGAACCGGTAGCGCTGGATAAAAGCCGCAGTGTAAAGCAATGGAGCGATTACTTTCATCAGCAGATGCAGGAAAAAATTACCCAGCTGGACAAAGAAGTGGCGGAGATGGAAATGGCCCGTCGATAAATGAGAAGTGTCAGGTTAAATCTTTTACCGGCGGGCTTTCTTATCTGGCCAGTATTACGCTAGACTGCGCCTAAAATCATCTTGAGAATCCTATTATGAACCCTGAGCACAGTCAGTGGTATGAGTTTAATGAGGAAACGATTCAGGCATTGCTGGATGATGGTTCCAGTGCCAGCGAGCCTCACTCTATCGAGTATCACTTCGCCAGTGATAACTTTGATCGCCTTGAAAAGGCGGCAGTAGACGCTTTCAAAGCAGGTTTTGAAGTGGGTGATGCCGAGGAGCTGATGCTTGATGACGGGGGAACGTTACTGTGTTTCGATGCAGTGGTGGAACGCCCTCTGAATCTGGAACAGATCAATCAGGATACCGAAACCTTGCTGGCTATAGCCGATAAACACAAGGTTCATTACGATGGCTGGGGCACGTATTTTGTGGAGTAGCGCCCCGGTGCGCGGAGCGTTTCTGCTTTTCCCTTAAGTGGCCACAGCGCTGAGCATTAGTGAACCCCAGATACCTGTTGGGCCATGCTGGTATTCTGAGCCTTTTTTTGGGGTGACTGCTGTTGAGCCTTGTGCAGTAAATCTGCCATTTCATCCATGATGTCGAGAAAACGCATCAGTTGTTTCTGATTCAGAGTCGTTGAAAATGATTCGATATTGTTGATCAAGGCGCGCTGGCTCATTGGCTCTCCCGGTGTCAAAAATTTGTGTTGTGATTGTCACCGGTTATTTATTCAATTGCTGTGCCATTATCGCCATCGCGTTCTGTTTCAGGTGTCTGAATCTCAGTTACGACTCTTTGTATCAGCTTAACCCGCCCCTGTTGAACCAGCGCCTCCCTCAGCACGTATTCAATCTGCGCATTGACACTGCGCAGCTCATCATCCGCCCAGCGCTGCATGGCCGCCAGTACATCGGCATTGATTCTCAGAGGATAGGCTTTTTTTGACAAGTTAACTCCGCTTCAGGCGCATTTCAGATTGATTCCGGGTTTGGTGGCTTATACCAATCACTTCGTCTGATCGGTATCAATACAAGCTGCCTGCGTTAATTACCGGCTGAGTATGTTTATCGCCACATAGCACCACCAGCAGGTTGCTGACCATGGCGGCCTTGCGTTCTTCATCCAGTTCCACCACGTTTTGCTCTTTAAGTTTTTCGAGAGCCATTTCTACCATGCCCACAGCACCTTCTACTATGCGGGTTCGGGCTGCAACAATAGCAGAGGCCTGCTGGCGTTGCAGCATGGCGCTGGCAATTTCCTGAGCATAGGCCAGATGACTGATTCGGGCCTCATGGACGGTTACACCCGCTTTGTTGAGTCTGTCCTGAATTTCCTGTTTGAGGATGTCAGAAATTTTCTGTGGATGACTGCGCAGGGCAATATCCTCTTCTTCCTGCGGATCATAGGGATAACTACTGGCCATATTGCGCAAGGCCGATTCACTCTGAATACTGACAAAGCTCTCATAGTCATCCACCTCAAACACCGCCTCAGCAGTATCTGTAACCGACCAGACGACGATAGTGGCGATTTCTACCGGATTCCCCTGGTTGTCATTGACTTTAATTTTGCCACTTTCAAAGTTGCGGATACGCAGAGAGATATTTTTACGCATAAAAAAGGGTATGGTCCATCGCAGGCCATTGGTTTTTACCGATCCCACATAGGCACCGAACAGGGTCATCACTTTAGCCTGATTGGGTTGTACCATAAAGAACCCCGCCATACAGCCAAGGCAAATAACCAGTACGCTCATACCGAACCATGGCGCAGGCCCCCAGACAGGACTCAGACTGGCAACAGAGGGGACTATAATGCCCAGCAGGACAAGCGCTACAAGGTAGCCGTTTAAAGAAAATCCGGTTTTCTCAGTCATTTTATTGCTCTATAGTGATATCAAAGTGATATCACTATAGAGTGATTATGATAACAGATCAAACATTAAGCTGATATTTTCTGATAGTGGGGTTCTCAAGAGTTTCCACTTTTGACATAGAATTGGCTGCGTCCTCAAGTTCAAAAATTGTTGCCTTGTTGCGATTGGCGACGAGCAGATAAGCGTGTCCGATCATTTTATCCTCCTTTATGACGTAGACTCTTTAATAGTCTAGCCCCTGTTACTGAGGATTGCAGAAAGAGGAGCCCACAAAGGGGGCTGGGTTATGGTCAGCTCGCTACTACCTGGTTGCGTCCCTGACGTTTCGCCTGAAACAAATTGGCATCGGCACGCTCAAAGGCCTGTTGCACTGTTTCCGTGGTGCGTATTTCAACTACACCAAAACTGCCGGAAAGTCGCCTGGGAGCCTTTTCCAGAGAGATGTTGAACAGGCTCTGGCGCAGGCGTTCGGCAGTACCAGAGGACTGTTGCAGGTCATTGTCCGGTAACAGCAGCATAAATTCATCACCACCAAAGCGACCGAGTAAATCGGATTGGCGCAGATCCTGCTGGATGTTCTCTGCAATTTGCATCAGCACGGTGTCACCTGCCGTATGACCATAGTCATCGTTAATTTGTTTGAAATGATCGATATCAAACAGAATCAATGACAAGGATTGCTGATTGCGACGTGAACGGGTGACTTCCTGTTCCAGACGTTCGAAGAAATACGTTCTGTTGGCCAGCTTAGTCAGGCCATCGCTGAGGGCCAGTTTACTCAGCTGTTTATTGTGTGCCGCCAGTACCGGCACGGCAAGACCAAAATAGGCACTGGCAGCAATCACTATAATGGAAAACTGGTAAACCAATGCCTGCTCCATCAGCCCAAGCAATGCCACCAGAATTGCGCTAAGCAGACTGAAAATGGCCAGGCTCAGGGCTGCCCGAAAAGCCGTCTCTGTATACACCATCCACATCTGCGGAATGATCAGAAAAAATACCGCAAAGGAGACTTCCGGATAGGGAAACAGGTAGGCCAGCAACATAATGGCGACGAGCATTATTATACAAATGGCCTGTTTGACCAGGTAAGGTTGTAGTGGCTGGTCCTGCAACTGAAAACTCAGCCCGGACAGCCAGTTATCAATCTGCGGATAACGCCAGCTCAGTATCCCCAGAAACAGCGGTGTCAGCACAATGGTGGCGGCAAGGTCGCCGATCCACCACGGCAACCAGGTATCTGACACTTCATTGCTACCGATCATGCCGCTGACTGCAAGCGCATGGGTACCCAGCAATGCTGCGGAAAGGGCGGTGACTGACCCGATAATCAGAAAGGACAGAATGGCTTTGGGCAAGACTTCGTCGCTAAGGGATCTGACCAGGGTTCTGAGTGACCAGGCACCGAACCAGTAGGTAAGGCAATGAGCGGCACCAAAGAGGATCCCGCTAAAGGCGTTTTGCAGCCAGCTATGTTCCATCTGATACATGCTGTCTACCCAGAAAGTCGCAATAACACTGCACAACATCAGAACCGGCATGGCCCTTACACCCATCACCAGAAATGCAGCAAAACTCAGTCCGGCCGGAGGAAACCAGATGCTGGCATGAGGCGCGTATTCCATCAGTACTGATACACGCCATAACAGCAACCAACAGAGCAGAAGCATGAGACTGCGTAGCATCTCACTGGTGGAGAATAAGCGTGTAAACTGGTTTCTGAACAACGTCATCAGATGCCCATGTTGTTAGGATGAGGGGATCAACGCCGGGGCAATCCTTGTTCCTGCAGCTGTTGTTTCCTTGTCATTTTCACAGTTTAAGTGGTTATCAGAGATACTAAACTGCTTATCGGGTCAATACCAGCGCCGGCAGAGGAGCCCACCGGCGCAACATAAACCGGTTAAAGCTCCTCTATCGTTTGTTGCTGCTCCAGCAGCTTTTCAGCTTGCTGCCTGAACTCCTCGAGCTTGGCTTTCTCTTTATCGATTACGGCCGGAGGCGCTTTACTGACAAAGTTCTGATTGTTCAGTTTTCCCTCAGTACGTTGCATATCCGACCTGAGCTTTTCCAGGGCCTTGTTAATTCTGGCCAGCTCGGCGTCTTTATCGATCAGGCCCGCCATGGGGATCAGTACTTCCATTTCGCCAACAATAGCAGAGGCTGACGCCGGGCCTTTTTCTCCTGCCGCCAGGATGTCGATATTTTCCAGCCGGGCCAGGCGACTCAGCAGCAGCTCGGTGTTACTCAGACGACGTAAATCTTCTTCCCCGGCATTACGCAACAAGACCGAAAGCGGCTTACTGGGGCTGATATCCATTTCACCGCGGATATTGCGTATACCGATAATGACCTGCTTCACCCACTCGATATCGGCCAGCACCTGATGGTCAACCAGGGCGTTATCCTGTTCAGGAAACGGCTGAACCATAATGCTTTGTAGGTCGGAATTTATTCCGACATTAACTGTTGAGTTGGCATTTTCCTCTGTCGGGCTGGCCGGAGACGTGTTCCCTACAACTCCGGCATACCGTCCATCCATGGACATAAAGCCCGACCTACACAGCGGTGCAACCCGTTGCCAGATTTCTTCCGTAATATAGGGCATAAAGGGGTGAGTCAGGCGCAGCAGGCTTTCAAGAACATTTACCAGTGTATGGCGTGTACCACGTTTTTGCGTATCGCTGCTTGCATCACTGTTGAGTACGGGTTTGGAGAGCTCCAGATACCAGTCACAGAACTGATTCCAGGTAAACTCATATACGGCCTGTGCCGCCAGATCGAAGCGGTAATCTTTAATCGCCGCTTCGAAGGCCTGCAGGGTTTGCTGAAAGCGCGCCCAAATCCACTTGTCGGCCAGACTCAGTTGCAGTTCACCTCCGTTTAAGCCGGTATCCTGCTCTTCGGTGTTCATCAACACGAAGCGGGAGGCGTTCCACAATTTATTGCAGAAGTTACGATACCCTTCTACCCGGCCCATATCGAAATTGATATCGCGGCTGGTGGAGGCCATCGCGGCAAAGGTAAAGCGCAGGGCATCGGTACCATAGGCAGCAATGCCGTCGGGAAACTGTGCCTGAGTGCGCTGGGTAATTTTTTGTGCCAGCTGAGGCTGCATCATGCCGCCCGTGCGTTTTTCAATCAGAGTGTCGAGTTCAATACCGTCAATCAGGTCGATAGGATCCAGCACATTACCCTTGGACTTGGACATTTTATTGCCCTGTTCGTCCCGTATAAGGCCGGTAATATAGATTTCCTTAAAGGGAATCTTGCCAGTGAACTTCTTGGTCATCATGATCATTCTGGCGACCCAGAAGAAGATAATGTCGAAACCCGTGACCAGCACGGAACTGGGTACAAAGGTTTCCAGCTCCGGGGTTTCTTCTGGCCAGCCAAGGGTGGCAAAAGGCCAAAGAGCAGAAGAAAACCAGGTATCCAGCACATCTTCATCCTGACGCAGAACTACGTCATCACCCAATTGGTGTTTGGCTCTGACCTCTGCTTCATCCCGACCTACGTAGATATTCTGTTGTTCGTCATACCAGGCAGGAATGCGGTGCCCCCACCATAACTGGCGGGAGATACACCAGTCCTGAATGTTATACATCCACTGATAATAGGTTTTGTTCCAGTTCTCAGGTACAAACTTAATCTCGCCGGACTCCACCGCATCAATGGCGGGCCTGGCCAGGGACTCAACTGCCACATACCATTGGTTGGTGAGGTAAGGTTCTATCACCGCACCGGTACGATCCCCTCTGGGCACCTTGAGTTTGTGAGCTTCAACTTTCACCAGCAGGCCAAGTTGCTCCAGTTCCTGCACCACTTTCTCACGGGCATCGAATCTGTCCAGCCCCCGGAACTGCTCCGGCGCATTGTGGTTGATCTTCGCCTCATCGGTAAAAACGTTGATCATGTCCAGATTATGGCGTTTGCCGATGTCGTAATCGTTAAAATCGTGCGCCGGTGTAATTTTCACGCAGCCACTGCCAAATTCAGGATCCACATACTCATCGGCGATGATGTCGATCAGCCGATCAGTGAGCGGCAGGCGGATCTGCTTGCCGATATAAGACTGATAGCGATCATCATCAGGGTGCACCGCCACTGCGGTGTCGCCGAGCATCGTTTCCGGACGGGTAGTGGCAACAATCAACTCGCCTGAGCCGTCGGCGAGCGGATAGCGCATATGCCACATATGGCCGCTTTCTTCTTCGTTCAGCACTTCGAGATCAGAGACTGCTGTGTGCAGCACCGGATCCCAGTTTACCAGGCGCTTACCCCGGTATATCAGGCCCTCTTCATGCAGCCGGACAAACACTTCTTTGACCGCATTGGACAGCTCATCACTCATGGTGAAGGCTTCACGACTCCAGTCGGGTGAGGTTCCCATACGGCGCATCTGCGAAGTAATGGTGCCGCCGGAATGTTCTTTCCATTCCCAAATCTTGTCGATGAACGCGTCACGGCCAAGATCGTGGCGGGTTTTGTTCTGTGCATTCAATTGCCGTTCGACAACCATCTGAGTTGCGATGCCGGCGTGATCGGTGCCACATTGCCACAGGGTGTTGTCCCCTTTCATGCGGTGATAACGGATCAGTGCGTCCATGATGGTGTGCTGAAAGGCGTGGCCCATATGCAGGCTGCCGGTGACATTCGGGGGAGGGAGCAGAATACAGTAGGGGTCACCCTGGCCACTGGCCTTGAAATAGCCGCTTTGTTCCCATTGCTGGTAACGTTGCTGTTCAATGTTCTGCGGATTAAAAGTCTTATCCATTTTGGCTCTCATCTAAACTGCTCGCGGGGCGGGTCTGAAGTTGATGACCCGCGGCGCGATAATGTTTGTATCTCTCTCTGGCCTGCTGTTTTTGCGTATCTTCGGCAGGCACAAAATCATAAATCTGACGGACATTGCCTGGCAGTGTCGGGCATTTTTGCTGCAGATTAATCACCACTTGCTGATTAGTTCGTTGCGGCACTTGCCAGTTTATCTGCACCGGCGTTCCCCGTGGTGGCCCTTCGCCACTTAAATTGTGTGGCACAAAGGCGTCGGCGGGCAGCTGCCAGAGTAACTCGTCCATTTGCTCTGCCTGGTGCTGTGTCTCGCAAAGGATCATACAGCCCTGTCTGGCCCGATAAATGCTGGCCGCCAACTGACAAGCCAGCGCATGGGGCGCTGGCTTGTCTTCAAGCTTTTCCTGCTCTAACAGGTAAAAGATTACCTCTGCCATTTATGCATCAGTCCTCAGTTTCGATACCGGCGCGGTTCATCACAAACTGAGTCAGCATAGGAACAGGACGGCCTGTGGAGCCCTTGGTCTTACCACCACTGACCCAGGCTGTACCGGCCACATCCATATGTGCCCAGTGATACTTTTTGGTGAAACGGGACAGGAAACACGCAGCGGTAATCGTACCGGCCGGACGCCCGCCTACATTTGACATGTCGGCGAAGGGGCTTTCGATCTGTTCCTGATATTCATCCCATAACGGCATCCGCCAGGCTTTGTCACTGCTCTGCTCTGAGGCATTGATCAATTCATGAGCGAGGGGATTGTGGTTACTGAGCACGGCAGATGCATGTTTGCCAAGTGCGATCACACAGGCACCGGTGAGGGTTGCCACATCCACAACCAGCTCTGGATTGAAGCGTTCAACATACGTCAGTGCATCGCACAACACCAGTCGGCCCTCGGCATCGGTATTCAGCACCTCTACGGTCTGCCCGGACATCGTGGTCAGCACATCACCGGGACGGTAAGCGTTGGCATCGGGCATGTTTTCACAGCCTGCCAGCACACCAATCACATTGATTGGCAATTTGAGCTCGGCAATCGATGCCATTGCGCCCAGAACACCTGCGGCGCCGCCCATATCATATTTCATCTCATCCATCGCTTCTGATGGCTTGATGGAAATACCACCGGAATCGAAGGTCAGGCCTTTACCCACCAACACTACAGGTGCCTGAGCCGGGTTCGCGGCCCCCTGGTAATGGATCAGTGACATAATGGACTCATTTTCTGAGCCACGACCTACCGCAAGATAAGAGTGCATTCCCAGCTCTTCCATCTGTTTTTCATCAACATGGTCAACGGACACTGATTCATGTTGCTCGGCCAGTTTGCTGGCCTGTTCAAGAAGATAACGGGGATTACAGATATTCGGTGGCATATTAGCCACGTCTTTACAGATTTTCACACCGGTGGCAACGGCGAGCCCGTGATGGATGGCCCGTTCTCCCACCGCCAGTTCCCGGCGGGTAGGTACGTTAAACACCATCTTACGTAATGGTCTGCGGGGCTCGTCTTTCTTGGTTTTCAGTTGGGTAAAGGTGTACAGGCAATCCTGTGTAGCCTCTATTGCCTGGCGCACTTTCCAATACGTATCCCGGCCTTTAACGTGTAACTCGGTAAGAAAGCAGACCGCTTCCATAGAGCCGGTTTCGTTGAGGTTGCTGATAGTGCGGGCAATTATCTGCTTGTACTGGCGCTCGTCCAGTTCCCGCTCTTTACCACAGCCTACCAGTAGCACCCGTTCACTGAGAATGTTAGGCACATTATGCAATAGCAGCATCTGGCCGGCCTTGCCCTCAAGATCACCCCGGCGCAGCAAGTTACTGATATAGCCGCCGCTGACTTCATCGAGTTGTTCGGCTACCGGTGTCAGTCGGCGGGGTTCAAATACGCCGACCACGATACAGGCGCTGCGTTGTTTTTCCGGACTACCACTTTTTACACTAAATTCCATTCATCACCCCATCTGTACTGGTGTTACGTCTGTCTGTGCGTTAGCCTTTTGCTATACTTCCGGCCGGCCAGTCGCAGGCTGACAGACAATGCAGCATGTTGTCAGCCGGTTTTTTTAATCATTTACCGGTGAAAGCCTGATAAAAAGGCCGGAAGCGCAAATTAAACTTGTGAAAATGTTAAGTTTACTTAAAAATTCACAGCATTCCACTAAAAGCGTCAGTTTACTCAGCCTCTGCCGATCCGCAAGCACAGTATTCAGGCGTCAAAGACTCGTATTCTGTTTGGAACGGCCGTGTTGATTTTCCGATATTTACTCAAAGAGACCCTGAAGTCCCAAATCGCCGTATTTCTGGTGCTGATGGCTATTTTCGTGATCCAGAAATTTGTTCGTGTACTGGCGGCGGCCACCGATGGTGATATACCCGCCGGTTTGGTGTTGGGGTTCCTGGCGCTGAATATGCCGGTGCTGGCCTCGTTGATTCTGCCGCTGAGTTTGTTTCTAGGCATTATGCTGGCACATGGTCGTTTATATGTGGACCATGAAATGGCGGTGATGCACGCCTGTGGTGTCAGTGAGTGGTATGTAACCCGGGTTATGCTGGTGCTGGCTACAATTATTGCACTGTTCTCTGCGCTGCTTACCTTGTGGCTTGCACCGCTGTCGATGGAAGTGGAATATCAGCTGGAAGAGGAAGTCAGCGCAGAATCGGGGCTGACCAGTTTGATTCCGGGCCGTTTTCAGCAAACCACCAATGAGAAGGCGGTGATCTTTGTGCATGATATTGGTAGCGGCGACAACCAGCTGGAACAGGTGTTTCTGGCTCAACAGGAGCAGGGCGACGAACGTCAGGATTTCCGCATTATTTATGCTCAGAATGGCAGTGTGCAACAGGAAGCCGACGGCGCTGAAAAGCTGGTGCTGACTCAGGGCTTTCAGTTTGAAGGGCGAAAGGGGGAAGCCAGTTTCCGCCAGGTAACCTTCGATCAGTATCAGGTACAGATAGCCGAGCGTCAGGCCGAACACCAAAGTCGCAAGCTGGCGGCTTATCCGACGCCGCAGTTGTTTGAAGAACCCGGCATTGAGGCCCTGGCCGAATGGCAGTGGCGCCTGGCCATTCCGTTGTCGATGCCGTTATTAGTGTTGATTGCTGTACCTTTAAGCGCTGTGGACCCCAGGCAGGGGCGATTCGGGCGTATTTTCCCCGGTTTATTACTGTATCTGGGGTATTTTATGTTGTTGATGGCCGGGCGCAAGGCGCTTGAGTCTGGTGGCGTACCAGCGGCTGTGGGTTTGTGGTGGGTGCATGGTGTTATGTTGCTGATTGGTACGTTTCTGATTGTACGAGGACGCCCGTTCGGGGTGAGATTACGCGCCAGGTTCAGAGGAGCTGGCAAATGATCCGCACACTGGATGTTTATCTGGCCAGAACGCTTATCGGTACGGTGTTTATTACATTGGTGGTGCTCATTGGCCTGAGCAGCCTGATCAAGTTTGTTGAACAGCTGAAGTACATTGATCGTGGTGATTATGACGTCATGATCGCCGGCATTTATGTACTACTGAGTATTCCCCGTGAGATCGAACAGTTTTTTCCTATGGCGACCTTGATCGGTGGCCTGATCGGTATGGGCATGCTGGCCAGTAACAGTGAACTGGTGGTGATGCAGGCCGCCGGAATGAGCCGTTTCAGTATCATTGGCGCGGCGATGAAATCGACCCTGTTAATGGTGGTATTTGTGATGGCGGTGGGTGAATGGGTGGCGCCGGTGAGCGAGGCTCAGGCCAAGGAAATCAGAACCCAGGCCATTTCTGGAGGTAGTCTGTTTTCCTCTCAGCGACTGGTATGGGCCAAAGACGGTGGTGATTTTGTCAGCATTGGTGAGGTGCTGAGCCGTGACAAGCTGTTGGATATTACCATTTACCAGTTCGACGACAGTCTTAATCTGACCCGCATCGTTAATGCAGGGCAGGCCAGTTTCAGCGGTCAGAGCTGGCGTCTTGTGAATGTCAGTTACACGGTGTTTACTCAGGAGCAGGTGACAGTTCGTCGTCAGCAGCGGGATAAATGGGAGTCCAGCCTCACCCCAGATAAATTAAGTGTGGTAACGGTCAAACCGGAAGCATTGTCGATACGGGGCCTGAAAGATTATCTGACCTATCTTCGCAGTAACAGCCAGGATGTCAGTCGCTACGAGCTGGCCTTATGGCGCAAGGTGCTGCAGCCTGTAACGGTGGGTGTGATGCTGTTACTGGCGCTGTCGTTTATTTTTGGCCCGCTGCGTAGCGTAACAATGGGCGCGAGGGTGATTATGGGTGTGCTGACAGGCTTTGGGTTTTTTATCGCCAATGAAGTATTCGGGCCCTTGTCACTGGTGTATCAGCTTCCGGCGGCCGTGGGGGCATTGTTGCCAAGTCTGTTATTTGCCGGTGTCGCCATGTATCTGCTCAGGCGCTGACAAGATTTACCGCGGAGTCGCAGACTTGAGTTGGCGTAGTCTGGATGCAGCGAAGCGGAATCCGGGAGCCACAGAAAATTATCACCCTATTTTGGAGGTGGGATTGATTGTAGGTCGGGATTTATCCCGACGGCGAAGGCTGGCATATACATCTCTGTCGGGATAAATCCCGACCTACATCCGTATTCTTTGCGTCTTAGCGCCTTTGCGAGATCAACAAAATAAAAGCCTGAGGTCACGCAAAGACGCAAAGCGCGCAGAGCAAATATCATTAACGTCTTAGCGCTCTCTGCGACTCTGCGGTTAATCTTGTTCTTCTAAAAGGCGGCTGGATGCCCGATAAAAGCCCCCGGGCATGACGGGCGGTCTTTCCCGCATGTTGTTGGCGGGCACGTCCAGCACCTTTGATTGCATAGTGTTAATAGTTAGCACTGTGGTAATTCAATGGTTGCCGGGAACCCAGTGATCTTTTTCAGGGATTAACTTTTGTATTCTCTGCGTCTTAGCGCCTCTGCGAGATCAACAAGATAAAAGCCTGAGATCACGCAGAGCCGCAGGGTGCGCAGTGAAGTATGGGCATTAACCCATTAATACCCCAGCGTTTCTCCCCTACGGAAAATACTGCGGGTAATTAGTGCGGTTAAAGGGTTTGAGCTGATACTGGGGCTGTAAAAAGGCCACCAGATTCACCATCTCGGTAACCGTCATAACATCATTGTAATTACGCATTTTCGACTGGCCCTGCTCATCGGTATAGCCTTCGCGCTTATATCCCATGGCAATTTTATGGGACGGGTTGATCACTGAGGTGACCAGTTCAGCATAGGTTTTGATTTTCGTTACGTCGCCACCCAGGGGCACTTTCTTGTCCAGTTGTGGGGCAATATCCGTGTCTTCATAGCCTTTAAGGCTATGGCAGGCAAGGCATTGATAGGCAATAAATACCGCCTCTCCTGCCTGAGGGTCGCCCTCTGGCAGGCTGAAACCTCTTGGGGAGTCAGGCCCCTGAGTACAGGCGCCCAGGTACAAGGCTGCTGTTGCTGCTAAATATATTGTTCTCATTTGAGTTCTCAACGCTGATGTTGAGTACTTAGCCTAGCCCTGTTTACAAAGTATCGCTTTGATGTTGATCAATTATTGTGCAGTGCAGAGGCTGCGGGATTATGAATCAGGATCAATCCATCACGTATAGATCTGGCCCCAAAGGTATTAAACGGCTTCCCTTTGTATCTGTGAGAAATGCTACTCTGAATGATTGGTAAGCCCAGCGTTTTTTAACCAACCCGGTACCGTATCATGGACGTTTTACTCCCTTCCGGCATAGTCGCAGCCCTGATGATAAATCTGATGGTCAGTGGTTATCTGGTGGCAATTTATTTTTATCATGAGCGCGAGCAGGCTTTTCTCAGCTGGGCGCTGGCCTGCGGTTGTTTTGTTGTTGGTAGTCTGATTCTGCTTGTTCAGTACTGGCTGGCAATGTCCCTCAGTATACCCGGTTATATGCTGTTGGTATTTTCATCCTGCCTGTTGTTGAGAGGCGTTGTTCAGTTGTTTCAGGACGATAACACCCGAATGTGGGGTGCAGGGTATATGCCGGTTTTTGCGCTGACGGCGCTGATACTGGCAATGGCCCCCGTTGCGGGTATTTCCACAGGTGGTGTCGCTTCCCTGATGATGGCGTTGTTTTTTGTGTTAACTGAACGCGCCTTGGCGAGGCAACAGGACAGTTTTATTGTTGTGGTTGTGTTGTTGCGGGTGTTGATGTTTGTTCACGCTCTGATCATGACTGTGCAGGGATTGTCTTATCTGCTGACTTTTGAGACGGCTTCCGCATTGTCCGGTGTGGGTCAGTGGTCATTGTTCAGTCATCTGTTGCTGACCGTTGCTACAGCGTTAACGCTGCCGATGATGCACGCAATCAGAGAAAAACAAGAGTGGCATAAACGTGCAAACACGGACGTGCTGACCGCTACGCTGACACGCCGGGGCTTTTTTGATCTGGCAGCTCAAAAACTGGCGTTGCACGGTGCCGAGCCTTGTACTTTTCTGATGATCGATATCGACCATTTCAAACCGATCAATGACCAGTATGGCCATGCTACCGGTGACCTGGTATTACAACAGGTAGCGCAGAGGATCCAGGCCGGTGTCAGAAAAGATGACTTGCTCGGCCGGCTTGGTGGCGAAGAGTTTGGTGTGTTGATGACCGAGACCACAGAACAGGAAGCCAATGTGATTGCGAACCGATTACTCGGGCAAATATCAGCATCAGAATTTATGGGTGAAACACAGCAAATCAGTGTTACCGTAAGTATCGGCGCAATGACCCAGGTATCATCAAAGCATGATCTGGAGCACCTGTTAAGGCAAGCAGATAAAGCGCTTTATCAGGCCAAGGAACGAGGCCGCAACATGCTTAAATTTGCGGATAAAACCGCCTAAACGCTACCCCAGTTGCGGTGATGATTGGCTTCTTTGCTAAGCACCAGCATTTCCGTTTTAGCCAGCCTGTCCTGCAAAGACAGCTTATTGTTGACATCAATCAGCACCAGCAAGGTGCCTAAACCTCCCAGTGAACATATTGTACGCCACAGCGCGCGGCTGTATGTCAGGGGGTGTTCGGTAGTACTGAACAGCCTCAGTCGCCAGGCTCGCATACCAATAGTCTGGCCACCATTGCGCCAGAACCAGACAAAAAAGCCCAGCACCCAGCCACCGACCCAGATTTGAATCAGGGTTTTGTATAATGCCGAGGCCTGAATAACTTCATGACTGTGCTCGATACCTTGTTTATCCAGCACATTATTTTCCAGCAGTATTACCAGAACCACAATAGCCACCAGTGCCGCGCACATACCCACTGCTGTGGCAACCAGGATGTCGTAGATCATTGCGGCGAGTCGACGGATAAAACCGGCACGGGGAAACGTCTCGTGTTCTGTCATGCAGCGCAACCGGGTTAGACAAAGATAGCGGTAGTTTATCAGCTAACAGCCACAGCGACAGCAACCTCAATCACAGGATGCCGATTTTTCGTTCAGCTAAAAGTCATAGCCTGACAAAACACTTGCAAGGGCCAGCCCAATAGCTATAATGCGGCCCTCTCGCTGTCACAGCGCGAGATGAATAAACTGGTAGACGATGTGCAGGATGCGCAAGTGTCGCGGGAGGCAGGATGCCGGGAGAGACCGCAGCGAGAGTGCAAAGCGCTCTTAAAAAGCCACAAAGCAATATAATTTGTTAGTAGTAAGACCCTCAATGCCAGAGTGGCGAAATTGGTAGACGCAGCGGATTCAAAAAACAACGCGTCTAACATGTTGGTGCTGGCAAGTCATTGAAAGGTAAGCGCCTTTTGACTATAAAAAGCGAAAAATCGCTTGCAAAGATTTGCAAAGTTTTAGGACTTTGCACATCCGACAATAGGATGCCAGAGTGGCGAAATTGGTAGACGCAGCGGATTCAAAATCCGCCGGTGGCAACACTGTGCCGGTTCAAGTCCGGCCTCTGGTACCATTCTTTGCAAGAGATTTTTAGCTTATCAAACCAGGCTCTACCCCTAAATGGGGAGCAGCATTCATCGTACAAGTTTATTACACCATCCCATTAACAATGGGTCATTATTCGTGTCAGGTAATTTCATTTTTGACAAAAACTCCCATCACTACATAACCTCTCATACGTAAGCGTCCGGCGATCACCGTCTAGCTTTTAGCGAAGTTCCATGGCAGGAGGTGGTCGAGGTCGTCGCCCGGTTTGAGGCTGGGCACTTCTTTAAAAAGATAATGTAAATAATCGAAGGGCGAGAGGTCATTGGCCTTGGCGGTTTCTACCAGGCTGTACAGCATGGCACTGGCATCCGCACCAGTGTGGGTGTTACAGAACAACCAGTTTTTCCGGCCCACGGCGAAGGGGCGAACAGCCCGTTCGGCACGGTTGTTATCAATGCTCAGCCGTCCGTCTTCGATGTAGCGATTGAGTTT
>NZ_NISX01000029.1 GCF_002591895.1 Lacimicrobium alkaliphilum | reverse complement strand
TTAGTGTTTTTCGTGGTCAGTTAAGAGCTCGATGCAATCCAGCGGGCAAACGGCAACACAGGCAGGGCTGTCATAGTAGCCTTCGCACTCGGTACACAGCACCGGGTCAATCTCATAGATACTCTGCCCCATCGTAATCGCTTCATTAGGGCATTCAGGCTCACACATATCACAGTTAATGCAGTCTTCGGTAATGTAAAGGCTCATGCTAATGGCTCCTTATCGCAACGAATTAACAAACCATAGGCGGTATCAATTTCAGGTGATATTTCCAGATAGAGCCGGTAACCCGAACCTGGTGCAACAGACACGCTGTGACCTTGCTGGTCAAACAACTGGCTCAGTATAAAATGGTGGTTGCCTGCGGGGGTCATCAGCAGCAACGTATCACCAACCTGAAAACGATTTTTCACCTCCACTTCCACCCGCCCGGTGTGTGGATCTGTACCCAGAATTTCCCCCACGAATTGCTGTGTATTGCTTAAGGACGCACCCTGTTCGTAATTCTGTAGTTCTGACTGAGGGATATGACGACGCAAGAAACCCTCGGTATAGCCCCGGGATGCCAGCCCTTCCAGCTCAAGCATCAGGCGATTATCGAACGGCTTGCCAGCCAGCGCGTCATCGATGGCCCGGCGATAGATCTGCGCCGTGCGGGCCACATAGTAAAATGACTTGGTACGGCCCTCGATTTTCAGAGACTGTACGCCCGCCTCAAGCAGCCTCGGCACATGCTGTATCGCGCGCAGATCTTTTGAATTAAGAATATAGGTACCGTGTTCATCTTCATACATGGGCATAGGTGCGTCGGGGCGCTGTTTTTCCGTCAGCAGCACCGGCTCCGGCGCCTGGTAACATTGCGCCCCGGTTTTCTGCACCGCTACGAGATCGCCATTATCCAGTTCACGGGCATCGCTGGTACTGTACTGCCAGCGACAGGCATTGTTACAAGCCCCCTGATTGGGATCACGCTTATCCATATAGCCGGATAGCAGACAGCGGCCGGAATAGGCCATACATAAGGCGCCGTGCACAAACACCTCCAGCTCCATATCTGACACTTGTGCACGAATGCTTTCGATTTCCTGCAATGAAAGCTCTCTTGATAAGATCACCCGCTCAACGCCCATCTGTTGCCAGAATTTCACCGCTGCCCAGTTCATGGTGTTGGCCTGTACCGACAGATGCAGCGGCACATGGGCAAAGTGCTGCTTTAGCAGCCATATCACGCCCGGATCTGAGACAATAAAGGCATCGGGATTCATTTCAGCAATTGGGGCAATATCGTCGATAAAGGTGGTTAATTTGGCGTTATGGGGCGCAATATTCAGCACCACATAAAATTGCTTGCCCTGTTGATGAGCTTCACTGATACCCAGAGCCAGGCTGTCCAGATCAAAGCCATTGTTACGCACCCGCAAACTGTAACGGGGTAAACCGGCATAGACCGCATCGGCACCGTAGGCAAAGGCATAGCGCATGGCCTTCAGGCTACCGGCCGGTGAGAGTAGTTCGGGATTCATTTAAACCGTCTGTCTGTTGAAAATCACTGACGGCTATTATGCAAATCTGGGCCTGGCTGGTGTTGATCTGGCTCAATCTCCTACCCATTACGCCGGATTGTCTATGTGGCGGATAGCAGCTAGGATGCGCATTCAGGTTAACAGGAGACAAATATGCCAGCCAAAATCGGAATTTTAACCGTCAGTGATCGCGCCAGTCGTGGTGAATATGAAGATCTGTCCGGCCCTGCCATTATCGATGCCCTCAACGCCTATCTGAGCAGCGAGTGGCAGCCGGTTTACCGGGTAATAGAAGACGAACAGCCGTTGATTGAACAGGCACTTATTGAGCTGACGGATAACGAAGGATGTGCACTGGTGGTAACCACGGGCGGCACCGGCCCGGCCAAACGGGATGTGACCCCGGAGGCCACTGAATCTGTCTGTGATCGGATGATGCCGGGTTTTGGTGAGCTGATGCGTAATGAGAGCCTGAAATATGTACCCACAGCGATACTTTCACGCCAGACTGCCGGTTTAAGGGGCCAGTCGCTGATTATCAACCTGCCCGGCAAACCTAAGGCGATTCGCCAGTGCCTGGATGCGGTGTTTCCGGCAGTACCCTACTGCCTGGATCTGATGGAGGGGCCTTATCTGGTTTGTAATGAAGATGTGATAAAGCCCTTTCGACCTAAATCCGGCTGACAAGTCGCCGGGGCAATGATTTACTTTCTGTGACACTGACTGTTATCTGCAGATTCAGGATCAAGCATTTCAATGGCAGATAACGCCGCCTGTAACTGGCCCTCGGCACATAGGCCCAATACAGCCGCTTCTTCGGCGGCCTGTCTGGCCACCTGCAAACACAGTGCCTGAACCTGTTGTGCATGGGTATTGATGCTTTTATCTGTTCTCATTGGTCTCTTAGCGTTATGATTTCCCGTTCTATTCAGAGTAAAACACATAACCCAAATGCTGCCACAAAATCTGCTAAAAGCCCGGGAACTGGCCAGACAAGCCGCTACCAGAGCCTATATTCCCTACAGTAATTTTGCCGTGGGGGCAGTGCTGATTCTGAATGATGGCAGCATGATCCCTGGCTGTAACGTGGAAAATGCCAGTTACGGACTGAGCAATTGCGCCGAGCGGACCGCCTTATTCAGTGCACTGGCACAGGGCCATACAGCGAAGGAATTCGCCGCTATGCTGATTTATATGCCGGGTAACAAACTCTATTCACCCTGTGGTGCCTGCCGTCAGGTGATCGCAGAGTTTTTTAGTGCTGAGGCGATGGTTTACGCCACCTGCGATTCCGACCATTATCAGAGCTGGCGGGCCGATGCGCTGCTGCCCGGACTGTTCAGCCTGCAAGACAACTGAATATCGGTAATGATTTCACCTGTTTATCAGTGCTCTCAGATACAGCCTCCGCAACTGCCGCACCGCCAGTCAGCGGCATTCACCGCGCGGTAGAACCAACACAAGTGGTCTTCATCAACAGGAATACGGTGTTGTTCAAACACCTCCATCAGCCAGTGAATATTCTGTTCAATCCACTGTACTTCGGGCGTACCCTCAATAAAGTCATCTTCATCGGGAAATAAATAACTGAAGTTGCCATAGGTATCCATATCATTTTCAGCCCGCTCTGAGGGCAAACTCAACGGCAGGCCCTGATAATGGATAATCCAGTGGCCGAGACACAGGGTATGCCCCTGCGCCGACCATTTAGCGGTAAAAGGATTGTCATTGCTCATTAGATTAATTANACCATTTAGCGGTAAAAGGATTGTCATTGCTCATTAGATTAATTAACCACAGAGCCACAGAGAGCACAGAGGTGAAAAGCTTAACGGGAATTCATTAAATCACCCGGTGTTTAGCCTTATTGCTCAACACTGACTTCCTGCTCACCCCTTTAAAGACTCCGTGTCCTCTGTGTCTCTGTGGTGAATGCTTTACTGCATCAGCGGTGAGCCGTCCAGGCCAAAGTCAAAGCCCTGGATATCGGCGGTGCTTAGCAACTGAGTGATATATTGAGCAATGGTTTTTCGTTTCACCTTGGTATCCAGATAGTCCTGAATGTCCTTTTTAACATGCTCAAAGGGCAGCGGCTTACCCTCAACCCGTCGGACAATCTCCACCAGATGGAGACCATAACGGCTCTCCACCGGCGTACTCATCAGCCCTTCAGGTGCAGCAAAGATCTGCCGCTCAAATTCCGGTACCGTCTGCCCCTTGGTGATCTGCCCCAGATTGCCGCCCATCTGAGCCGACGGGCAACCGGAGTGGCGTGACGCCAGCTGACTAAATTCACCGGGAGTCTGAGACAACTGCTGCAGCAGTGTATCCGCCATTTCACGAGCCTCACCACGCTGCTGAATGTCATCCGGATCCGCCACCAGCAATATATGCCGCACCTCAAGCAAGGGTGCAGTACGAAACTTGTCTTCATTGGTCTGGTAAAAATGCTCACATTCCGCCTTAGTGGCACAAGGCAGATTGGTATCAGCTTCGATCAGTTGCTCAATTAAAGGTTCTTCCTGATGGCTTTCCAGGGGTTTGTCCGCTGGCCAGATCTCCAGTTCTACGGCGCGCTGGCGCACTACTTCACTGATAATCAATGCCTGAGTGGCTTTGACCATGGCTCCGCGACGGCTGTCCGAAGGATGATACTGCATTTCCGCGCTGATTCTGTTGCCATCGATCTGACTCTGATTCACGCTGACACTGGGGATATCACTAATGATCATAAATTACTCCGGTTTATTGCAGGTCGGAACGCGAATACAAGACAAAATTTATCCCGACACCTGATATGGACCTGTAGGTCGGGATTTATCCCGACACCATGCCTGACGGCAGCCTTCGCTGTTGGACTAAAGTCCAACCTACAGGCCTATTCCACTACTTCTGTCTGACCACCTGATAATTGCGCTTAGCATATTTCACCGGTACGCTCCAGATATGCACCAGGCGGCTGAAGGGGAACAGTGCAAACAGGGTCACACCCCAGAATACGTGAGCACGGTAGATCCAGTGTACGTCACCGATAAACTCAATGGCTTCGCCCGGACGGAAGGTCAGCAAGTAGCGCGACCAGCTCATCAGATTTTTCATCTCATTACCGTCCATATGGCCGGTTGAAACAAAGATTGAGGCAATGCCCAGCAACAGCTGGATATAAATCAGCAACAGAATCGCCGTGTCCATGATGCTGCTCGATGCCCTAACCCTGGGGTTAAACAGGCGACGGTGGACTAAAATGGTCATACCGATAAAACACAGCACACCAAAGAAACCACCCACGCCCATGGCAATCAGCTGTTTGGTCGGCAGGTCAATGCCCAGCCAGGTCCAGACTTCATAAGGGATCACCAGACCGGCAAAGTGCCCGGCAAAGATCATAATAATACCGATATGAAACAGGTTACTGCCGAGGCGGAAGTTCTTACTGGTGAGCATCTGACTGGAGCCCGCCTTCCAGCTGTACTGGCTTCTGTCATAGCGCAGCAGACAGCCGGCGAAAAAAATCACCGAAACGATGTAGGGGTAGATCCCAAACACCAACATATCAACAAAGTTCATGGTCAGGCTCCTCGCGCTGCTTGAGTTGAAACAGGGGCGGCATCCATCCAGTTAACCGGCACATCCTGGTCCCGTCGCTGGGTTTCACTTGGCTTGTTCTGATTCACCGGGCAGCCGCCATTAACGGCGTCGCCGCCAAAGGTCACGGCTTCTTCTTCCCAGACCTTATCCAGCTCCTTAGGTGTATGATCGGGTTTTTCCTTCTCCACCTGCGCCGCCAGCTCCTGCAGATCCAGCTCGACTTCAGCTAAAGACAGCAGAGCCTCCAGCAACAGGTGATAATCTGACTCACGTTTTTTAAGACGCACCGCCAGCACGCCCAGTACCGGCGCAATATCACTCAGCCAGCCGCCGGCGTTGTCGCCCTGGGTCGCGACAAACTCCAGAAACAGCGGCAGATAGTCCGGCAGTTCATGGGCGTTGATGGCCAGGCCCGCAGCCTGATACTGGCGTTGCAGTTCCACCATGGCCTGACCGCGATCGCGGGATTCACCATGGATATGTTCGTAGATCAGCAATGACAAGGCGCGACCACGCTCAAACAGGCCATCGTATTCGGATTGCCAGTCGAGCAGGTCGCCATCTAAGCGGTGCTGCACGAAGCTCAGCAGCGCCTGTTGATGTTCCTGAGTCAGTTCAGATTGGCGGATCAGGGTTTCGACATCCTGGCGGTGTTCCATCAGCTCCGGCTGTGGATAATCCAGCAGCCGGGCGATTAAAGATAAAATCTGCATACCTTACTCCTTCATATCCACGGGGATGACCTGGCGCACCGACTGGCCTTTACCGCCAAACAGATCCACACCACTGCTGCTACAGCCGTCACCAAAACTGAAGCCACAGCCGCTTTTCATGTCATAAGCATTTTGGGCATAGGCGGTGTGGCTGGTGGGAATGACGAAACGGTCTTCATAGTTAGCCAGCGCCATATAGCGGTACATTTCCTCTACCTGCCAGTCTTCCAGACCCACCTGATTCAGCACTTCGGTGTCCACCACGCCGTCCACCTGCTGGGAACGTTTAAAGGAACGCATGGCCAGCATCCGCTCCAATGCGCGTATCACCGGTTTTTCTTCACCGGCGGTGAGCAGATTCGCGAGATACTTAATCGGGATGCGCAGTGATTTGAGATCCGGGATCACCCCGTCCATACCGACACTGCCTGCTTCTGCCGCAGTCTGAATCGGTGACAGCGGCGGTACATACCAGACCATGGGCAGGGTGCGGTATTCAGGGTGCAGCGGCAGTGCCACTTTCCATTCCATGGCCATCTTGTAGACCGGCGATTGCTGCGCCGCTTCCAGCCAGTTATGCGGAATGCCTTCTTTTTTCGCCGCCTCAATCACGCGGGGGTTAAAGGGGTCGAGGAAAATATCGCACTGGGCCTGATACAAATCTTTATCATTAGGCACTGAGGCGGCTTCGGCAATCTTATCGGCGTCGTAGAGCATCACACCGAGATAGCGGATTCGTCCCACACAGGTTTCGGAACACACCGTGGGCTGACCGGCTTCGATACGCGGATAGCAGAAAATACACTTCTCTGACTTACCGCTTTTCCAGTTGTAGTAAATCTTCTTGTAAGGGCAGCCGGATACACACATACGCCAGCCCCGGCACTTGTCCTGGTCGATCAGTACGATACCGTCTTCTTCACGCTTGTAGATGGCACCGCTTGGACAGGAGGCCACACAAGCCGGGTTCAGGCAGTGCTCACATAAACGGGGCAGATACATCATAAAGGTCTTTTCAAACTGACCGTAGATATCCGCCTGGATCTGATCGAAGTTTTTATCCTTACGACGCTTGGAGAACTCGGTACCCAGGATCTCTTCCCAATTGGGCCCCCAGTGGATCTTTTCCATGCGTTGACCGGAGATCAGCGAGCGCGGCCGGGCAATAGGCTGGTGCTTGCTCTCCCCTGCCCGGTGCAGATGCTGATAGTCAAAATCAAAGGGCTCATAGTAATCATCAATCTCAGGCAGATCCGGGTTGGCAAAAATATTCGCCAGAATCCGGGCCTTGCCACCCTGTTTGGGTGACAACTTGCCGTTCTTACTGCGTACCCAGCCGCCGTTCCATTTGTCCTGATTTTCCCATTCTTTGGGGTAGCCGATACCGGGCTTGGTTTCCACATTGTTAAACCAGGCGTATTCCATGCCCTCGCGGGAGGTCCAGACGTTTTTACAGGTGACCGAACAGGTATGACAGCCTATGCATTTGTCCAGGTTCAGCACCATGCCGATTTGTGCTCTTACCTTCATGTTATTTCTCCTGCTCATGGATGAAGCTAGCCAGGTTCAGGCCACCGTGGCCGATTTGTGCTCTGACTTTCATATTACTTCTCCTGCTCATTCATCTGCGAATCCAGAACGTCCGAACTGTCATCATCCAGCCAGTCGACTTTGCTCATTTTGCGCACTACTACAAATTCGTCGCGGTTACAGCCGACAGTGCCGTAATAATTAAAGCCATAGGACTGCTGGGCATAGCCTCCGATCATATGGGTGGGCTTCATTACCGCACGGGTCACCGAGTTATGAATACCGCCACGGGTACCTGTGGTTTCTGAGCCGGGAATATTCACCACCCGCTCCTGGGCGTGATACATCATGCTCATGCCCTCGGGCACCCGCTGTGATACCACGGCCCTGGCGGCTATAGCGCCGTTGACGTTAAAGACTTCGATCCAGTCGTTGTCTTCGATGCCAGCTGCAGCTGCGTCGGTTTCAGACAGCCACACTATCGGCCCGCCACGGGAGAGGGTCAGCATCAGCAGGTTGTCGGAATAGGTGCTGTGAATGCCCCACTTCTGGTGCGGCGTGATCCAGTTCAGTACCAGTTCCTTATTGCCATTGCCGAGTTTATTCAGCACCGGGCGAATGGTTTTCAGGTTCACCGGTGGCTTGTACAGACAGTGCATTTCACCGAAATCCCGCATCCATTCGTGATCCTGATAGAACTGCTGCCGCCCGGTGATGGTACGCCAGGGGATCAGCTCATGAACATTGGTATAACCGGCGTTGTAAGACACATGCTCATCCTCAAGGCCGGACCAGGTGGGCGATGAAATGATCTTGCGCGGCTGGGCGACAATATCGCGAAAGCGAATCTTCTCTTCCTCTTTGGGCCGCGCCAGATGGGTATGATCGATACCGGTAATGGCGCCCAGTGCCTGCCAGGCCTTAACCGCCACATGGCCATTGGTCTCAGGTGCCAGTGACAGGATCACTTCGGCGGCATCAATGGCGGTTTCAATCTTAGGCCGCCCTTTATTGGCACCCTCTTTAATATGGCGCTGGTTCAGCTCACCGAGAAAATCCACTTCGGTCTGGGTGTTCCAGTTAATGCCCTTGCCACCGTTACCCAGTTTATCCAGCAGTGGGCCTAATGAGGTAAAGCGGGCGTAGGTGTTAGGGTAATCCCGTTCCACTACCACCATATTAGGCGCGGTTTTGCCGGGGATAAGGTCGCACTCGTCCTTCCACCAGGCTTTAATGCCAAAGGGCTGCGCCAGTTCACCGGGGCTGTCATGTTGCATGGGAATGGTCACCAGATCTTTTTCCACACCCAGATGGCCTTCACAGAGCTCGGAGAATTTCTTCGCCACGCCTTTGAAAATATCCCAGTCACTGCGTGACTCCCACACCGGATCCACCGCCTTGGAAAGCGGATGAATAAAGGGGTGCATATCCGAGGTATTAAGATCGTCCTTTTCATACCAGGTGGCCGTGGGCAGCACGATATCGGAATACAGGCAGGTGGTGGACATACGGAAATCCAGGGTTACCAGCAAATCGATTTTGCCCTCAGGAGCCTCGTCATTCCACTTCACATCTTCTGGCTTCTCATCCCCCTCTTCACCCAGATCTTTACCCAGCAAACCATGTTTGGTACCGAGCAGGTGACGCAACATATATTCATGGCCCTTGCCCGAAGAGCCGAGCAAATTAGAGCGCCAGATAAACATATTGCGCGGATAGTTCTGCGGATTGTCGGGATCCAGACAGGCGAATTCCAGATCGCCGGATTTTAGCTGCTGCACCGCATAGTCTTTGGGATCCATGCCCTTTTCCTGCGCCTCTTTACACAAGTTGAGCGGGTTGGTGCCCAGTTGCGGCGCCGAAGGCAGCCAGCCCATGCGCTCTGCGCGGGTGTTGTAATCGATGATGGAGCCGGTCCACTTGTCCTTATTGGTCAGCGGTGATATCACTTCCTGCATATGCAGTTTTTCGTAGCGCCATTGATCCGAATGGTTGTAGAAGAATGACGTACCGTTCATATGCCGGGGCGGACGCTGCCAGTCCAGGGCAAAGGCCAGCGGTGTCCAGCCTGTTTGCGGACGCAGTTTCTCCTGCCCCACATAATGGGCCCAGCCGCCGCCACTCTGGCCGACACAGCCACACATGATCAGCATATTGATCAGGCCACGATAATTCATGTCCATGTTGTACCAGTGGTTCATACCGGCACCGACGATAATCATCGAGCGGCCCCTGGTTTTGGCGGCCGTGTCGGCAAATTCACGGGCGACGTTGATCACATGCTCAGGTTTAACCCCTGTGATCGCCTGTTGCCAGGCCGGAGTGTAAGGCAGATCCTGATTAAAATCTGAGGCACAGTTCGGATCCTTATAGCCGTTTTCCACCCCGTAGTTGGCCAGAGTAAGATCAAATACGCAGGCCACTTTCACTTTGCTGCCATCGGCCAGCGTCAGGGTTTTCGCTGGTACTTTACGGGGGATCACCGCTTCATGGCTGGTGTGCTGGAAATAACCGTATTCGTGTTCTTTACCACCAAAATAAGGGAAGTTAACCGCTACGATGTCATCATGCTTTTCCTTAAGACTGAGGGTCAGACTGACATCTTTACCACTGTCACCATCCTGCTGCTTCAGGTTCCACTTACCAATATTGTCTCCCTCTTCACCCCAGCGGTAGCCTATGGCACCGTTAGGGGAAACCAGCTCACCACTTTGCTCATCGACAGCAATGGTTTTCCACTCAGGATTATTTTGCTGGCCGAGGTTGTCGACCAGATCCGAGGCGCGCAGGAAACGGCCTTGGGTATAACCACCGTCTTCATGCTCATCCAGTATCACCAGCATCGGCATATCGGTATAACGGCGCACATAGTCGGTGAAATACTCCACCTGCTTGTCCACATAAAACTCTTTTAAGATCACATGACCGAAGGCCATCGCCAGTGCCGCATCGGTACCCTGTTTGGGTGCCAGCCACTGATCCGTAAGCTTGGCCACTTCAGAGTAATCCGGGGTGATACCGATCACCTTGGTACCCTTGTAACGCACTTCGGTCAGAAAGTGAGCATCAGGGGTGCGGGTCTGCGGCACATTGGAGCCCCAGCAGATAATATAATTGGAGTTGTACCAGTCCGCCGATTCCGGCACGTCGGTCTGTTCACCCCAGACCTGTGGCGAAGCAGGCGGCAGGTCACAATACCAGTCATAGAAACTCAGGCAGTTACCGCCGATCAGTGATAGATAGCGGGCGCCAGCGGCGTAAGACACCATCGACATGGCCGGGATCGGAGAAAAACCGGTAACTCTGTCCGGGCCATAGGTTTTGGCCGTGTAGACATTGGATGCGGCAATAATCTCGTTGACTTCGTTCCAGTCGGCACGCACAAAACCACCCAGACCGCGCTGCTGCTTGTACTCTTTGGCCTTGGCCGGATCTTCAACAATGGACGCCCAGGCTAATACCGGATCCCGATGTTTAAGCTTGGCCTGACGCCACAGCTTAACCAGACGCTTACGTACTTTGGGATACTTCAGCCGGTTGGCGCTATAAATATACCAGGAATAGCTGGCACCACGTGGGCAGCCTCTGGGTTCATGGTTAGGCAAATCCGGACGGGTGCGAGGGTAATCGGTTTGCTGGGTTTCCCAGGTCACCAGGCCGTCTTTAACGTAAATTTTCCAGCTACAGGAGCCGGTGCAGTTTACTCCATGAGTCGAGCGCACGATCTTGTCGTGCTGCCAGCGCTGCCGGTAGCCTTCTTCCCATTGACGGTTTTCGTCGGTGGTCACACCGTGGCCGTCGGCAAACTCACCTTTGATATGTTTAAAGTATTTCAGCCTGTCCAGAAACTGACTCATGCCGGACTCCTATTTTATAATGGTTGCAGGTGTAAATCTGATACACCCCTACTGGTCATTTGGATAACTGTTGAGGTCACTTGGGTATGTGGCCGATATTAAGGGCTTGGCCTTCAGTTAAATTGATCTGTATCAACAGCGCAATGGGCCCCGAATAGGCTACACTGGGGGGCCTACCACCTTATGGGTAGGGCCTGAGAAGGGATAAAAACGTTAAACTAGGGGCTTGAAGGGTATCGGGCGATGATTAATGAGGGTGAACACATCAGCATGTAATCTTGGAGGTACTCCCAAGGAACTGTCTGTATAACCAGATCCGCCCACTTTTTTGGAATTGTGAATGTTCAGTAAGTTAAACCGCTCTATCGTCTATCGCATCGGCCTGCTGATGTTTGCCATCAGTATGCTGGCGGTACTGAGTATGACCAGTTCGGTATTTATCAGTGACAGTGCCGAGCAGGATGCCTATGCGGTCAATGTCTCAGGCTCGATACGGATGCAAAGCTACCGCCTGCTGAACACTATCCAGCAAAATGATGCTCAGACTGCCCGGCGTGAACTGGCAGAGCTGGAACGCAGGCTGTCATCCAACACCCTGACCTCAGGCACACAGGATCATACCAGTGAACTGAGTCAGGCTTATCAGGGCGTGCAACATCACTGGGACCATGAACTTAAGCCGCTGTTTGAAGACGCCATCAGTGAACCCATACCTAACATTGAAATCAGACAGGCGGTAGACCGCTTTGTACAGAAACTGGAAGTGCTGGTCAGCCAGTATCAACAACATGCAGAAAAGAATATCGCCAGAATCCGGCTGATTCAGGGCCTGGCATTGCTGGCTATGGCGCTGTTGATGATCATCGCCATGTTTATTCTGAACCACTATATCAAGCACCCGCTGGCACAGCTCACTGATGTCGCCCGGCAAATCGGGCGTGGGGATTTTACCGGCAGAGCCAGTGACAGTGGCAAAGACGAACTCTCCCTGCTCGGTCATACCCTTAATCATATGAGCGAGGCCATCAGCCGCTCTCACAGCACCATGGAGCAGCGGGTCAAAGCCAAGACAGCCGATCTGGAGCGCAGCAATGCCGCGCTGGAAATGCTCTACGACATCACCCGGGAGTTACACAGCGCCTCAGATAACCCCCCTGATTTTAAACATCTGCTGAATAAACTGGCGGCCGTTACCAGCGTAAAAGATGTGGATCTTTGCCTGATGACCGTAGCCGGAAATAAGCCCTATGAACATATTCCCAGCCGCGACAAGGTTATGCCGTTGCGCTGTATCCAACAAAGCTGTGATGATTGTCTGAATCAGACCCCGCAAACCCCTGACAGCGTCAGTTTTCCATTGGTTCACGCGGGAGAAAATTACGGGGTGCTGGTGTGTGAAATGATGCCAGGGCAAACCCTGCAAGGCTGGCAGGAGCAATTATTCCGATCAGTCTCGGAGCAAATTGCAGTCAGCCTGAGTCTGCGCAGTCAACAGGAACAGCAACGCAGATTGGTATTGATGCATGAACGTAATGTGATTGCCCGTGAGCTGCATGATTCTCTGGCGCAGGGCTTGTCTTATCTGAAAATTCAGGTAGCAAGGTTACAGAAAATACTTAGCCAGCCCGATGGCATCAATAAAGTCGAACCTGTTATTGATGAGCTGAAACTGGGGTTAAATTCCGCCTATCGGGAACTGCGGGAGCTATTAACCACCTTCAGACTGAAAATGGACGGCCAGGATCTGCAAAGCGCCATGCAACAGAGTTTAGGCCAATTGCAGAGTCGTACCGACAACATACAACTGATTCTGGACTTTAACGCGGGCAATATTCCCTTCTCACCCAACGAAGAGATTCATCTGCTGCAAATCGCCCGCGAAGCTTGTCAGAATGCCATTCATCACTCTCAGGGCTCCAGGGTGCAGGTTTCCATTACCACTCAGGGGGAAGACAATAAACAGGTACGACTCTGTATTCGTGACAATGGCGTGGGGATCGAAGATCCACAAGGGAAGCTTAATCACTACGGCCTGGCCATTATGATGGAACGGGCTCGCAATCTCGGTGGAGAACTGAATATCAGTCAGCCCGCTGATGGCGGCACCGAAATCAGTTTCGCCTTTCGCCCGGCCTGCTTTAATCAGACTCAGGAGCTAGAGCGCCATATAGTTTAAATAAACTATATGGCGCCCTACTAACCATTAATGGGTAAAAGCTACTCCCTGTAGAGAGTTGGCATCAGCCAGATAAGGTAATACCCTGACGGATAGTAAGAGTATCCATAACTCAAGGACAGCCAGAATATGTTTAATGAAACCCCGGCAAAATTATTGATGGTGGATGATCATCCGTTACTGCGTAAAGGCCTGATACAACTGATTGAGCTGGAAGAGGATCTCGAGGTGGTCGGCGAGGCTGGCAGCGGTCAGCAGGCCATTGAAATGGCCGGTGAACTCGACCCTGACCTGATTACACTGGATCTGAACATGCAGGGCATGGATGGGCTGCAGACTCTTAAAGCGCTGCGCGATAACGGCGTCGATGCGCGTATTATTATGCTCACCGTTTCCGATAACGACGAAGATGTGGTGGAAGCCATTCGCCTCGGCGCCGACGGTTATCTGTTAAAGGATATGGAGCCCGAAGACATTATTGCCAAGATCAAAGAGGCAACACTGGGCAAGATGGTGATGAGTCCGAAACTGGCCGAGATCCTGGCCACGGCACTGCGTCGTCCTCAGCGTCAGACTAACCGGGCGCTGGCCAGCCTCACCAGCCGCGAACTGGAAATCCTCAAACTGATCGCCAAAGGCATGAGCAACAAACTGATTGCCCGTGAATTAGACATCTCAGATGGCACTGTTAAGGTACATGTTAAACATCTGCTGAAAAAACTCGACCTGCGCTCGCGCGTCGAAGCGGCGGTATGGATGGTTAACCAACAAGGTAAAAACGAATGACAGACTGCTTTACCAATGGCCTGCTGAATGTTGAACAGGCTATGGACAAGATGCTCAGTGCACTGGCACCCGCCACCACCGAATCACAAAACATACCTCTGGAACAGGCCTGCGGACGGATCCTCAGTGAACCGGTTCGCTCAGAATTTTCTGTTCCGCCTTTTGATAACTCGGCCATGGATGGGTACGCCCTGCGGGCTGCAGATCTTAAGCAAAGCAACACCTTGAGATTAATTGGCAAAAGCTTTGCCGGTGAACCCTTTAATCGCGCCCTCGACGCCGGTCAGACTGTAAGGATTATGACAGGTGCAGTGATCCCGGACGGTGCCGATGCGGTGGTGATGCAGGAAAACTGCCAGGCTGAAGGCGATAACATTACCTTTAACAGCGCCGTTAAGGCCGGGGATAATATTCGCCGTGCCGGTGAAGATATCAGCACTGGTGATGTCGTATTACCTCAGGGCCACAAGATCAGCCCGGTGGATATTGGTCTGCTCGCCTCACTGGGGATCGCCGAGGTGACCGTTTACCGGCCCTTGCGGGTAGCGCTTTTTTCATCCGGCGATGAACTGGTGTTGCCAGGCAATCCCCTTAAACAAGGGCAGATCTATGACAGTAATCGCGCCGCATTGCGTGCCATGCTGGAGAAAATGGATATCGAGGTGATCGATTTGGGGCTGATTCCCGACGATAAAAAACACCTTGAGGAAGCCATGCAGCGCGGGGCCCATAGCGCCGATGCGATGATTTCCTCTGGCGGCGTCTCTGTCGGCGAAGCCGATTACACCAAAGAGGTACTGGAGCAACTGGGACAGGTCAGTTTCTGGAAACTGGCCATCAAGCCCGGCAAACCCTTCGCCTTTGGTAAAGTGGATGATTGCGCCTTTTTCGGACTGCCGGGTAATCCGGTCTCAGCGCTGGTGACCTTTCATCAACTGGTCACTCCGGCCCTGGCTCTGTTAGGCGGGCAAATGCCACAACAATCACTTTCACTCAGCGCAACCAGCAGCGACAAACTGAAAAAACGCCCCGGCAGAATGGATCTGCAGCGGGGTATATGCTGGCAGGATGAAAACGGCGCACTGATGGTAAAAAGCAGCGGCAAACAGGGCTCCGGCCTGCTTACGTCGATCAGCAAGGCCAATTGCTTTATCCGCCTGCCTCGCGACTGCGGCGATATCGAGGCCGGTGAAAGGGTACAGATCCAGCTCTTCGACGGCCTGCTTAGCAGCAAAAACTAACTGCATTAATTCGATTTAACCACAGAGGCACAGAGAACACAGAGGATATAAAGACGTAATTTTCTTGTCTCAGCGATCTTTGCGCCTCTGCGAGATCAAATAAGTAAAAGCCCGGGATCTCGCAGAGACGCAGAGGTCGCAAAGAAAAGCATAAATCGGCTCTGTCTTTCCTTTAGTGCTTTTCGTGTTTTTCGTGGTTGAGGTTTTTCACCAGCCGCACAAAGTACTAAGTTATATCTAAGCGTCGCTGAACTATTCGAATACTGATCCTTTACTTCTCTGTGTTCTCTGTGCCTCTGTGGTGAAATACTGATAGCTGTAAGCTGAAGACTGATAACTTTATGGCAGGTAATTTGCAGCACTCCATTTCCGGGTATCGCTGCCGGGTTTAAACCCAACCTACAATAAACTGGCCGCATACCTCTTGTGGGGAATGGCACAATCAACTCAGTGGTGTACAGTGAACCATAGCAGTGCAGTGATGCCCTGAAAACGAGCCAAAAATTTAATTTACCGAGCCTTTACACCTAAACCTCTGGCAGGGTGTACTGGCCGCAAGCGTTAACTCAGGTTTAAACGCTTGCCAGGGTTGTGCAGGAAACGGCGCAGCCTCCCGACTTGGAAAGGTGAAACATGCTGGAAGATAAATTCGGACGCCGGTTCCATTACCTGCGTCTGTCCATTACCGATGTGTGCAATTTTCGTTGCACTTATTGTCTCCCCGATGGCTATCAGTGTGATGGCGATCGCGACTTCCTCAGCAGGAAAGAAATCTCCAGGCTGGTGAGCGCCTTTGCGGGTCTGGGCACCAGTAAAATCAGGATCACCGGCGGTGAGCCCAGCTTAAGAAAAGACTTACCTCAGATTATCGAACAATGCGCCAGCACGCCGGGCATCGAAAAAGTCGCCATTACCAGTAATGGTTTTAAACTGCCACAGATGGTTCAGAGCTGGGCCGATGCAGGTTTAAGTGCGCTGAATATCAGCATGGACAGCCTGGATCCCCGCCAGTTTCACGCCATTACCGGTCACAATAAGCTGGAAACGGTACTCGAAGGCATCGATATGGCTCTGGATCTTGGTATACAGGTCAAGATTAATTCGGTGCTGCTAAAACCCTACAGTGACAGTATGCTCAGCAACGCGCTGGATTGGCTGAAACACAAGCCCGTCACACTGCGCATGATTGAGCTAATGCAAACCGGTGATAATCAGCCCTTTTTTAATGACAACCATATCAGTGGCCAGCCGATCAAGCAGCGTTTGCTTGAACAGGGTTGGGGGCAGATTTTAAGGGACAAATCAGCCGGCCCGGCGCAGGAGTTCAGCCACCCCGACTACACCGGGCGTATTGGCCTGATCATGCCCTACAGCAAGGACTTTTGTAAAAGCTGTAACCGCCTGCGGGTATCCAGCCGCGGTAAGCTGCATCTGTGTCTTTTTGCCGAACAGGGCCTGGATCTGCGTCCGCTGCTGCGCGAAGGCAATATGGATGCCTTGCAACAAAAACTGGTGACCCTGCTTGGTCAAAAAGAAGCCAGCCACTGGCTGGATAAAGGCTATACCGGTGCCACACAGCATCTGGCCATGCTGGGGGGCTGATGAAGTTAAGTGCCGTGATCCTGGCCGGTGGCCAATCAAGCCGAATGGGCGTCGACAAAGCCACATTGGTTTTAGCGGGTCAAAGCCTGCTGGAGCATTGTGTAGAGCGAATCAAAGTCAGCGGCTGCGATCGCATCAGAATCAGTCGTAATCAACCCGGCTATCTGCAGGACCGCTTTGAAAACGCCGGACCACTGGGCGGCATTGAGGCAGCGGCAAATCAACTGCCCGCAGAAGAGTTTTTGCTGGTGGTGCCGGTAGATATGCCACTTTTAAGCCCGGAGCTATTGAGCACTTTGATCAATCACAGCCATCAGCACCGCTGCAGTTGTTACTTTCAGAGCAGCTATTTACCAGCCTGTTTATTGCTGAGTGACAAGCTCAAAGACACACTGTTTACACAACTCAGTAACGAAGGTCAGGGGTCAGTCAAAGGGCTACTGCAAAGTGCAGAAGCACAGGCCCTGCCTTGTGATCAGGAGCAAAGACTTATCAATGTCAATACGCCGCAGCAATGGCAGGCATTACTGACACAGATACACCCCTTACAATATGGTCAGGCGTTAGCCTCTGAGCAGGACAGCCAGCTCTCTTAGCAGGAAAGGAGAACAAATGAGCGACAACATTCACGCCCTTAACATTGCCGTACTGACTGTGTCAGATACCCGCGATGAGAGCAATGACACCTCTGGCCGGTATCTGGTGTCTGCAGTGGAAGATGCAGGCCACCAGCTGGCCGCCAAAGCCATTTGCAAAGATGATATCTACCAGCTTCGGGCTCAGGTATCGGCCTGGATAGCCGATGCCGGTATTCAGGTTGTGTTGCTGACTGGCGGTACCGGTTTTTCCGGTCGCGACTCCACCCCGGAGGCCATCAGTGTGCTGTTTGATAAGCAGGTAGAAGGTTTTGGCGAACTGTTTCGTTATCTTTCATTTAAGGAAATCGGCACCTCAACGGTGCAATCCCGTGCATTGGCGGGCCTTGCCAACCATACCCTGATATTCTGTATGCCCGGCTCCACCGGTGCCTGTAAGACCGCCTGGAATGGCATTATTCGTGAACAACTGGATGCTGCCCACGGCCCCTGTAACTTTGTCGGCCATCTTAAAGCCGCACCGGCTTGTGAGACCCGCCAATGAGCCAGCTCAGCCATATTAATCAAAAAGGCGAAGCGGCCATGGTGGATGTTACCGACAAAGCGGTGACTAAACGCCAGGCCATGGCCGAGGGCTACATCAGCATGAGCAGCAAAACCCTGCAGATGATCCTCGCCGGAGAACATGCCAAAGGCGATGTCTTCAGTGTATCCCGGATTGCCGGTATTCAGGCCGCCAAACAATGCGCCAATATTATCCCTCTGTGCCACCCGCTGATGCTCTCAAAAATCCAGGTGGATTTTGAGCCCCAGCCCGGTCAGAACCGGGTACGTATTGTCAGTTTATGCAAACTGGCTGGCCAGACCGGAGTGGAGATGGAAGCCCTTACCGCAGTGAGCGTCGCGGCTCTGACCTTATTTGATATGTGCAAAGCCGTCGACCCGGCGATGTGCATCGACGGCATCCGGGTACTGGAAAAGCAGGGCGGCAAGTCCGGCCACTGGCAGTATGATGGTGAGGGGTGAAGTGTGAGGGGTGAGGGGTTCCCGCAATCCGCTTCGCTCCTTGACGGGCTACAAAGCTATATCGGCGAGTAACCTGGATACAGCGAAGCGGAATCCGGGGAGTGTATGGTTTGTGAAGTGTTAAATGTAAGACGGAACGAGTAAGAAAGGGATCTCGCAGAGACGCAGAGGTTTAATGATCATACCAATCCTCTGCGCCTTAGCGACTCTGCGAGAATTATGGCTTTTTATGTGCAAGGTGTAAGGACAGACGATGAAGGTGTTATTTTTTGCTCAACTAAGAGAAGTACTGGATTGCGATACGTTGGTGGTTGAGCCTGAAGTGAATACACTGGCAGAGCTGCGCGCGCATCTGCAACAAAAAGGCGAGCTGTGGCAGGAGTACCTGGCCGAGGGTAAAGCCCTGGCAGCGGTAAACCAGACCCTGGCCAATGACAGCACGCCGTTATCAGAAAAAGACGAAGTGGCCTTCTTCCCACCAGTAACTGGTGGGTAGAGCCTTTAATATTAACCACAGAGCCACGGAGGACACAGAGGGTGAATGAGTGGAAAGTCCTCTGTGCTCTCTGTGCCTCTGTGGTGAATAAAAGTTTTTGTTTGTGGTGAATTTAAATGGATAACTCCTATGGCTGAGACCCATACCAACAATGCGGATTTTATTGCGGTGCAGAATGAAGACTTCTGTCTGGCGGCCGAATATGCAAAGCTGTGTGAAAATAACAGCAGTGATGGTGCCGTAGTGACTTTTACCGGGCTGGTGCGGGATCTGAATCAGGGCCAGCGTATAACCAGCCTGACACTGGAGCATTACCCGGCAATGACCGAAAAAGCATTACGGGAAATTGTGCATGATGCTCGCAACCGCTGGCAACTCGGCCGGGTGCGGGTGATCCACCGGGTCGGCAAACTGGCGCTTAGCGAGCAGATCGTGTTTGTGGGCATCAGCGCCCGCCATCGCGGAGATGCCTTCGCCGCCTGTGAGTTTATTATGGATTATTTAAAAACCCGCGCGCCATTCTGGAAAAAAGAACAAACCGAAAATGGCGAACATTGGGTAGAGGCCAAAGCATCGGATCAACAAAAAGCGCAGCAATGGAAGTAGTATGCCTGGTGGATTAACGCCAATATTATCCTGCAATTTCATCTGTAGGGTCCAATTTATTGGACCAAAAAACCTTATGGTAATACTGCTGTTACTATTTCCATTCACTGTTAACGGCGAACCTTTACAGGTGGCAGTAGCCAGTAATTTTAAGGCCACGCTGGAATCCCTCACCGGTATCTTTGAGCAGCAACATGGGCATAAAATCACTATCATCAGCGGCGCCACCGGCAAACAGTACGGCCAGATCCTGCAAGGGGCGCCCTTTGATGTGTTTCTTGCCGCCGATGCCAGACGCCCGGAATTGCTGGAACGACAAAGCAAGATAGTAAAAAACAGCCGTTTTACCTATGCCATCGGCCAGCTGGCTTTATATACCCCAAAGCATCCGCATCCTACACCGGAATTTCTTACAATAGGCCGCTTTAACCATCTGGCGATTGCCAACCCGCGTCTGGCGCCCTATGGCCTGGCCGCACAGCAATATCTTCAGAGCCTGAAACTGTGGCAGCCACTGCAAACTAAACTGGTTCGGGGAGAAAACATTAATCAGGCCTGGCAGTTTGTACACAGCGGTAACGCCGAAGCGGGCCTGCTGGCCTTAAGTCAGCTGCTTCAGGCTGATATTTCAAAGGATTATTATTGTCTGCTGCCAGCAGATGATTACGCCCCGGTTGTGCAACAGGCAGTGGTTCTGAAAATCAGCCCTGAGGCAACCGCATTTAGTGATTTTCTGCAAAGCGATACTGCCCGTAAGGTCATTGCACAGTGGGGCTACACCCTGCCCGACAGCAAAGACACAGACCACAAAGGTACAGCCCATGTTCGCTGACGGCGATCTGATGGCCCTGTGGCTGACCCTTAAACTCGCCTTTATCAGCACCCTTATTTTGCTGGTATTGGGCACGCCGCTGGCCTGGTGGCTGGCCCGCAGCCGCTGGCGGTTTAAATTTTTATTAGAAGCGATGATCGCCCTGCCACTGGTGCTGCCCCCAACGGTACTGGGCTTTTATCTGCTGCTGGCACTGGGGCCTGATGGCCCACTGGGCGCATTATCAGCCATGCTCGGCGGTGGTAGCCTGGCCTTTAGCTTTACCGGCCTGGTTATCGGCTCAGTGTTCTATTCTCTGCCCTTTGTGGTGCAACCACTGCAAAATGCCTTTGTGGCAATTCAGCCTGCCACCTTAGATGCTGCCGCCACCTTAAGAGCAGGGCCGCTGGACCGCTTTTTTACCATCGCTCTGCCCCTCGCCCGCCACGGCTTGCTCAGCGCGGCGGTATTAGGTTTTGCCCATACCTTAGGGGAATTTGGTGTGGTGCTGATGATCGGCGGCAATATTCCCGGCCAGACTCAGGTGGTTTCCATTGCCATCTATGAACATGTGGAAGCGCTGGAATACGGCGCCGCTCACGGCTTATCGGCATTATTGCTGGGCCTGTCTTTTATGCTGCTGCTGGGGATTTATGCCCTCAACCGGCGCTTTAAACTGGTCAGCCCATGAGTATCAGTGCCAGCCTGACTCTGAAGCGGGAGGACTTTGAGCTTAGCTGTACCTTTGATCTGCCGGATAAAGGCATCAGCGCTCTGTTTGGCCCCTCGGGCTGTGGTAAAACCACCCTGCTGCGCTGTATTGCCGGGCTGGAGAGAAACTGCACCGGCATCCTGTCGGTTCAGGGCCATGTCTGGCAGGATCACAACCGCTTTGTGCCTGCCCATCAGCGACAACTGGGTTTTGTGTTTCAACAGCCCGGCCTGTTTGCCCACTTAAGTGCACTGGGCAATATCCGCTATGCGCAAAAACGGGCCTGGCCGGGCGACAATGATAAAACCATTGAAATAGACGGGCTGATTAACCTTTTAGGCCTTGAACCGTTGCTTGAGCGCAAGCCCCATGCCCTTTCCGGAGGAGAACAGCAGCGGGTGGCCATTGCCCGGGCGCTGGCCATTAACCCGGCCCTGTTAATCATGGATGAGCCTTTGTCGGCACTGGATTATCAGCGTAAGCAGGAGATCCTGCCCTATTTGCAAAGATTGCATAGAGAACTGGCGATCCCAATACTTTATGTCAGTCACAGCCGCGATGAGATTGCCCAACTGGCCGATACCTTGCTACTGATGGAAAATGGCCGAATCAATGCACAAGGCCCGCTGTATGAATTACTGACCAGAATGGATTTGCCCCTGGCCCGGCGCAGCGACGCCACCGTGGTGATCAGAGCGCGCAGTGCCGCTCAGGAGCCGGAATATTGTTTAACCCGTCTGGATACGGAAATCGGCGAATTATTGCTGCCCGGACTGCACTCAGCCAATGGCGAATTCAGGGTGCAGATCCACGCCAGAGATGTAAGTCTGTGTCTTGAGCGCCCGGAACATTCGAGCATACTGAATATCCTCAGCGCACAGGTAGACACATTACAGCAAGAGCCTCAAGGCCAGATGCTGGTCAGGCTTAAAGCCGGTAAGGCAATATTGCTGGCCAGAATCAGTCAGAAATCTGCCGCCCGGCTGAATCTAAAACCCGGCCTGCATCTATATGCCCAGATCAAAACCGCCGCCCTGGTATAACCGGCGAGTAATCAGCCACAACAAGCCCTGTTCACGGTAGAGAACACTGAGATTTGAATCTCATCACATCTGCGCCCCTGCCAGATTAAACACAAAAGTCTGGGATCTGGCAGTAGCTTTCTTCGTGCTCTTCGAGCGCTTCGTGGTCCGAAAGAAAGCCTTTAACCACGAAGGACGCGAAGAGCACGAAGGCGGCAACAGATTGACTCTTTGAAACCTTTTCGCCTCTGCGAGAGCAAACAAATTAAAGCCGGGTATCTCGCAGAGGCGCAGAGGTCGCAAAGAAAAACATAAACCTGCCCCGTCTTTCTGTTCGTGCCTTTAGTGTTTTTCGTGGTTGAATGCTTTTTAACCAGCCATACAAAGTACTAAATTTTATCCAGGCATCGCTAAGCTATCCAGAATACAGCACCTTCTTATGAGCGATTGGTTTTTCAGTTCTCAGCGCCTTTGCGCCTCAGAATACACAGATTATGATGGCTGATTTTTTTCATCAGGATCATGGTTTTTGTTCCTGCAAATAGTCCTGCAGCCTGGTCATAAACAGCCCGTAGGCCGGTGTTTGGGGATGCAACCAGTCAAAGTGCCCGGCGCGAGGTAATATGTGATGTTCAAAGCCGTTACTCTGTGTCAGGGGCACAATACTGTCCTGCTCACCATGTAGTAAATACACTGAGGAGGGGAGTTTATCAGCACTGATCTGTGCCTGCTGATAGGCCTCTGGTACCTGTAATGACGAGCCTCCCATAAATCCGGCCGCGGCCTTTTGACAGCCGTTATCACCCAGGGCGTATTCAGAAATATCGGTAATCGCGGCAAGACCAATCACCGCATCCAGGGATGGCACATCATTGTGCTGCGCTGCCAGCAATGCCAGATGACCACCAGCCGAGTGACCCGTCAGAACCACACGCTCCAGGTCTACGGGGAAATCTTGCAGTTGTCTGATATGACTGATGCCTGCTATTACATCTTCCAGGCTGCCCGGCCAGCCGCCTCCGGGATCGCCGCTGCGCCGGTATTCTAAAGACCACACTGCAAAACCGCTATCGGCCAGGGCGGTACTTAAGGGGTAACTATGGCGGATATCATATGCACTTAACCAGCAGCCACCGTGCACAAAAATAACCAGAGGTGCGGGATTATCAGCGCTGGCACGTTGAGGCAACCATAGTCCACCGAATTGCAATGATTGCGGACCATAGTTAAGCCTGTGGTCCGCCTCTCTCCAGGGCAAGGCGGTTATGTTCTGGTAACTGACATTCTCAACTATGCTTGCAGTACCTGTTTCTGCAACCGGACCTGCAGCATTGACAATATTGCTGCCAGAGCCCAGCGCTATCAGATAAACCAGCAAACGGCCCGCAAGCACCATGATGTCACCCCTGATGATTTTGTGATGACACTAGGGGATTTTTCGCCCTTGTGCAATCCTTATTCAGTTTCCTCATCGGCAGCAGGTACCCTGACCCAGCCTTCCATTAAGACTCTGGCGCTGCGGCTCATAATGGCCTTTTCTACCTGCCATTGGCCGTTTTCCAGTACCGCTTTGGCGCCTACCTGCAAGGTACCCGAGGGATGGCCAAAGGTCACCGACTCACGCTCAACACCTCCTGCGGCCTGATTAACCAGGGTGCCGGGAATGGCTGCAGCCACGGCAATGGCCACGGCAGCCGTACCCATCATAGCGTGGTGCAATTTACCCATGGACAGGGCCCGCACCAATATATCGATATCTTCAGCATTAACCGCTTTCCCGCTTGAGGCGGTATAGCTGACCGGGGGTGCCACAAAGGCGATTTTCGGGGTATGCTGGCGTGCAGCGGCCTGACTTAAATCGCTGATCAGCCCCATTTTCAGTGCCCCATGGGCGCGCAATGCTTCAAAGCGCTCCAGCGCTTTGGAGTCGCCGTTGATGACGTCCTGCAATTCAGTGCCGCTATAGCCAATATCGTTCGCATTTACAAAAATGGTGGGAATACCGGCATTGATCAGAGTGGCTTTGAGTTTACCGCCTGACACCAGATGCTCCGGCACTGCTAATTCATCCACCAGATTGCCGGTGGGGAACACCGCCCCTTCGCCATCGGCCGGGTGCATAAATTCCACTTTGACTTCGGCGGCGGGAAAGGTCACACCATCGAGTTCAAAATCGCCGGTTTCCTGCACCTGTCCATCAGTGATGGGGATATGGGCAATAATGGTTTTCTCGATATTAGCCTGCCAGATACGTACCACGGCAACACCGTTTTGCGGGATGCGGTTCTTATCCACCAGCTCGTTACTGATGGCAAAGGCCCCCACCGCAGCGGTAAGATTGCCACAATTACCGCTCCAGTCGATAAAAGGCTTGTCGATGGCGACCTGGCCGAACAGGTAATCCACATCGTGATCCGGCTTTGTGCTTTTTGACAAAATCACCGTTTTGCTGGTGCTGGAGGTGGCCCCGCCCATACCGTCGGTATGCTTGGCGTATGGGTCCGGGCTGCCAATAACACGCAGCAGCAATGCATCACGCTCCGGCCCCGGCTTCTGCGCCACCTCAGGCAGATCCTTAAGGCAGAAAAACACCCCTTTGGATGTACCGCCACGCATATAGGTGGCAGGAATACGCAGCTGGGGTTTAAACATGACAGCCTCCGATTTTGTTAGGGTTAAAGGCGGTACATCCGCGGCCAAGGGACTGGCCGCCAGGCACGAATGTGCCTGCGAGCAAGGAAAAATCGCATTTTTTCGCCGCGACGGCGATAAATTCAGGGAAGAATTTAGCGCCTGAAAATAGTCTGCCGCCACGCATATAGGTGGCAGGGATTTTGAATTGCGGTTTAAACTTCATACTTTATTCCTGTAATAAACTGGCGTTTATTGTCACGATTAGATGGACCAAAGCCGTAACGAAAAAGCTGTCGCTGTGCCTGATATGAGTATGCATTACAAGCCCCCGGTAGTATCGATAAAGCTACCCGTTACGAAGGAAGACCTGTCAGTGGCTAACCAGAGTATGGCTTCAGCGACTTCTGCAGGTTGGCCGCCGCGTTGTAAGGGGATCTTCGATTTCAACCTTTCTACGCGATCCGGCTCGCCACCAGAACTATGCATCTGTGTATAAATGAGACCTGGCCGAACAGCGTTCACCCGGACACCCTCCTGTGCAACTTCCAGTGCCAGTCCCCGGGTCAACGTATCGACAGCACCTTTAGAAGCGGCGTAGTCAATATACTCGTTGGGCGAACCGCTCTTCGAGGCAGCAGAGGAAACGTTGACAATAGCGCCTCCCGCACCACCATTTTTTGTAGACATGCGTTTTATGGCTTCTTTTGAGCACAAAAAACAACTTAAAACGTTCTTCCTCAGCACTTCGATAAAACGCGCTTCCGAAATCTCCTCCAGCCGACACTGAGGCATTAGTATGGCTGCGTTGTTGACCAATACAGATACAGGTCCCAACTCCCGGTCTACTGTTTCAAATAATCTGGCAACGTCATTAGCCGACGACACATCTGCCTTGACGGTTATACAGTGCCCACCATCCTTTAGTATCTGATTTTTTACGCCATCAGCAGCTTTGGCGTTGGAGACATAATTAACGCAAACGGAATACCCATTTCTGGCCAGAAGCTTCGCTGCTTCAGCACCAATACCTCTGCCTGAACCGGTAACAACAGCTACCTTATCCACAGCCATTTAGTCTCCTTTATATCAGGTTAGCCTTAAACCAACGCATAAATAACAGCTCCAAGCATGAGTAATGCAAACGCGATTCGAATGACTCTTGCTTGTATTGGGTGTGAAAAAACCGGCTTTAAAATACCACCAAGACATAACCATAGGGCGTCAACAACCGTTGCCACAAGTAAGCACGTTATACCTGTAATGATATATCCAACCGCAGAATCTTCGAACGGAAGAAGAAACTGAGAAAATATTGCCAGAAATGCAGCATAAGCTTTTGGATTTAAAAGATTTAGTATAAATCCGTCTTTGAATCCGGGCGCCGATTGAAAGGCATTACTTGCAACTACAGGGGCTGACGCTATTTTGCATGCAAGGTAAGCAATATAAACAGCGCCAAGCAATTGAAAAGTAGTTTTAATGTTTGGAAATGATGCAAACAATGCCGCTAAACCAGCCGTAGCACCAATAATGGCAAACGACAGGCCTGACAAGATCCCAAGCAGAAATGGCGTACCTCTTTTGACCCCGTATATAGCCCCGGTCGCTGCCAGGGCTAAAGGTGCAGGCCCCGGAGATCCCAAAAGTAAACCTGTTGCTATAACTAAAGACAAAAGTGGCTCTAACAATTTGAAACTCCATATTGAGTTATCAGCTATCAGCCTGCAGTTTTACTCAGAAAACTGCCCACTGAAAACTGACCATTGCTCTTTAGTTGCTCTGCAGAAAGTCCTTGGCAAAGCGCTGCAGTACACCGCCCGCTTCATAAATAGACAGCTCTTCGGCGGTATCCAGACGGCATTTCACCTGCACCTCCTCGTTGCTGCCATCTTTACGGTGGATCATCAGGGTCAGCATGGCGCCAGGAGAAGGTTCGCCTTTCACATCGAAGGTTTCACTGCCATCAATGTTCAGGCTGTTGCGGTTCTCGCCTTCGGTGAATTCCAGCGGCAATACGCCCATACCAATCAGGTTGGTACGGTGAATGCGCTCAAAACCTTCAGCCACAATTACTTCTACCCCGGCCAGACGCACGCCTTTTGCAGCCCAGTCACGGGATGAGCCCTGACCATAGTCAGCACCGGCGATAATGATCAGCGGCTGCTTACGCTGCATATAGGTTTCAATCGCATCCCACATGCGCATCACCTTACCTTCTGGCTCAAGCCGGGTCAGCGAGCCCTGAATAACCTCACCTTTTTCATCCCGCACCATTTCATTAAACAGCTTGGGATTGGCCAGAGTCGCCCGCTGTGCGGTCAGATGGTCACCGCGGTGGGTGGCATAGGAATTAAAATCTTCCTCCGGCAGACCCATTTCTGCCAGATATTCACCGGCGGCGCTGTCCAGCATAATGGCATTGGAGGGCGATAAATGATCTGTGGTGATATTATCTCCCAGTACCGCCAGCGCACGCATACCCTGCATATCGGGCTTACCCACAAAGGCGCCCTGCCAATAAGGCGGGCGGCGAATGTAGGTACTTTTTTCTCGCCAGTCGTACAGGGGGGTGGTGTCTTCGCCGTAATCCACGCTCAGATCAAACATGGGGTCGTAGACCTCACGATACTGCTCAGGCTTAACCGCCTGTTTGACGATGGCGCTAATCTCTTCGTCATCGGGCCAGATATCCTTCAGCGTTACCGGATTACCTTGCGCATCATAACCCAGGGGATCTTTTTCGATATCAAAGCGAATACTGCCGGCAATAGCATAGGCCACCACCAAAGGCGGTGAGGCCAGAAAGGCATTTTTGGCATAAGGGTGAATCCGGCCATCAAAGTTACGATTACCGGAGATCACTGCCACCGAATACAGGTCGCGATCGACGATTTCCTTCTGGATTTCAGGATCCAGAGCCCCGCTCATACCGTTACAGGTGGTACAGGCATAGCCCACCACGCCAAAACCCAGCTTCTCAAGTTCCGACAACAGCCCGGCTTCTTCAAGGTAGGTTTTCACGGTTTTTGAACCCGGTGCAGTGGAGCTTTTTACCCAGGGTTTACGGGTCAAACCCAGCTTATTGGCATTGCGGGCAATTAAACCCGCGGAAATCATATTGCGCGGATTACTGGTATTGGTACAGCTGGTGATGGCGGCGATAATCACCGCGCCATCGGGCATTTTACCCTCTTCCTGCTCATATTTACCGGCAATACCGCGCTTAACCAGATCCGATGCAGGCAGCAACGCGTGGGGATTGGACGGCCCGGCCAGCGTGCGGCGCACCGAAGATAAATCAAACGTCAGCACTTTTTCATATTCGGCGGTTTTGAGGCTATCGCTCCAAAGCCCGGTGTGTCTGGCGAATTTCTCCACCAGCTCAACCTGTTTGTCTTCACGGCCGGTCAGGGTCAGATAATCGGTAGTTTGTTTATCGATATAAAACATCGCCGCTGTAGCGCCATATTCCGGTGTCATATTGGAAATGGTGGCGCGGTCGCCAATTGACAGGCTGTCGGCCCCTTCGCCATAAAATTCCAGATAGGCGCCCACGACCCGCTGTTTACGCAAAAAGTCGGTCAGTGCCAGTACCATATCGGTGCTGGTGATACCGGGTTGTAGTTTACCGCTCAGTTCTACACCGATAATATCCGGCAGGCGCATATAAGAAGCGCGGCCAAGCATCACGCTTTCCGCTTCCAGCCCGCCAACGCCGATGGAAATCACGCCCAGCGCATCCACCATCGGCGTGTGGCTGTCGGTACCTACGCAGGTATCCACAAAGGCCACATTGTCTTTGACCTGCACCACAGGCGACATTTTCTCCAGATTAATCTGGTGCATAATGCCGTTGCCTGGTGGAATTACATCGACATTCTTAAAGGCGGTTTTGGTCCAGTTAATAAAGTGGAAGCGATCTTCGTTGCGTCTGTCTTCAATGGCACGGTTTTTTTCAAAGGCATCGCCTTCAAAACCGGCATGTTCCACTGCCAGACTGTGATCCACAATTAACTGGGTCGGTACCACCGGGTTCACTTTGGCCGGATCGCCGCCTTGTTCGGCGATGGCATCCCGCAGGCCAGCTAAGTCAACCAGTGCCGTCTGGCCGAGAATATCATGGCAAACTACCCGCGCCGGATACCAGGGAAAGTCCAGATCCCGCTTACGGTAAATCAGCTGTTTGAGGGCATCGGTAAGCTGGTCTGGCTCGCAGCGACGCACCAGATTTTCTGCCAGCACTCTGGAGGTGTAAGGCAGTCTGGCGTAGGCACCGGCTTCGATTTCATCCACCGCCGCCTGAGTATCAAAATACTCCAGGCTGGTGCCCGGCAAGGATTTACGGTATTGGGTATTCATTATTCCCCCTTTTGTATCTGGTCTTTGTTGGGCTGTAGGGGCGAATTTATTCGCCTGACAGGGCCTGGTTTGAACCTGGATAGCCCAATAAATTGGGCCCTACAATCTCCGCGAAAAGCAATCTCACCACAGAGACACAGAGGTCACGGAGATTTATCCATTGATGGCCTACATACCTCTGTGCTCTCTGTGACTCTGTGGTTAATCTTTTTCAACCACGAACCACACTAAAAGCACGAACAAGTTATCAGTTGCCAGGTTTCAGTTATCAGCCACTGGCAACTGAACCCTGATAGCTGATGACTTAATCCCGCTCAGCCATAGGCGGCACTTTGCGCGGCGCTTCACCGTTATAATCGGCCGAGGGGCGGATAATGCGGTTATCGGCCCGCTGTTCCATCACATGGGCGGCCCAGCCGGTCAGCCGGGACATCACAAAGATCGGCGTAAACAGCTTGGTGGGAATGCCCATAAAGTGATAGGCCGAAGCATGGAAGAAGTCGGCATTACAGAACAGTTTCTTCTCTCGCCACATCACTTCTTCACAGCGCTCGGAAACCGGATACAACACGGTGTCACCCACATCCTCGGCAAGTTTTTTGGCCCAGGTTTTGATCACTTCGTTGCGTGGATCAGAGTCTGAATAAATGGCATGGCCAAAGCCCATGATTTTCTCTTTACGCTCCAGTTTGCCTAACATTTCTTTCTCGGCATGATCCGGCGAGGTAAAGCCTTCGATCATTTCCATGGCCGCCTCGTTAGCACCGCCATGTAGTGGGCCACGCAGAGAACCGATGGCACCGGTAACACAGGAGTGCATATCCGATAAGGTGGACGCACAAACCCGCGCAGTAAAGGTCGAAGCATTAAACTCATGCTCTGCATAGAGGATCAGGGATACATGCATCACCTGCTCGTGCAGACTGTTGGATTTTTTACCGTGCAGCATATGCAAAAAGTGAGCGCCGATAGAGTCGTCATCGGTTTCTACATCGATACGCACACCGTCATGGGAATAGCGATACCAGTAACAGATAATGCTGGGAAAACAGGCCAGCATACGGTCGGTAGCCTGTTGCTGTTGATCAAAACTTTCTTCTGTTTCCAGGTTACCCAACATGGAGCAGCCAGTGCGCAGTACATCCATAGGATGGGCATCGGCAGGAATACGCTCCAGCACTTCTTTTAAGGCATCAGGCAGGCCACGCAGACTGCGCAGAGTCTGTTTATATTCATTCAGCTCCTGCTGATTAGGCAATTTGCCTTTTAAGATTAGATACGCCACTTCTTCAAACTGGCACTGTTTGGCCAGATCTTTAATATCATAGCCGCGATAGGTTAAGCCCGAACCGGATTTACCCACAGTAGAAAGGGCCGTTTTACCTGCTACCTGGCCGCGTAATCCGGCCCCTTTTAGTACTTTTGCCATTCGATGTTCTCCTGAAAATTTTGCTGTTATTAAATTTGTTTGTTCACCATCGGCCACAAAGCCAATTAAAAGCCTTTCTAACCACAGAGACACAGAGGGCACAGAGGTTTACCCGCTGATAACGTCTATACCTCCGTGTTCTCTTTTTGAACACTCAGTTCTCTGTAGGGGCGAATTTATTCGCCTGACAGAGTCTGTATTGAGCCCTTGAGACCCAATAAATTGGGCCCTACAATCTCTGTGCGCTTCGTGCCTCTGTGGTGAAAATGCTTTTTCTTACTCTTTGCCCTTGGCGAAGAGCTGGTCCAGTTTTTGTTCATACTGGTGATAGTCCAGATAATCATACAGCTCCATCCGGGTCTGCATGGCATCCACCACCGCTTTCTGATCGCCCTGCTCAAGAATCGTCTGATACACATTTTCGGCCGCCTTGTTCATGGCCCGGAATGCACTTAAGGGATACAGCACCATTGCCGCGCCCCACTCACCCAGTTGCGCCTTGTTCCACAGCTCGGTTTTACCAAACTCGGTAATATTGGCCAGAATCGGCACATCCAACGCTTGTGCAAAGGCCCGATAATGCTCTTCGGTCTGAATGGCTTCGGCAAAAATGCCGTCGGCACCGGCCTCAACATAAGCTTTAGCGCGGGCTATGGCGGCCTCTAAGCCCTCCTGAGCAAAAGCGTCGGTACGGGCCATAATAAAAAAGTCCGGGTCAGTGCGGGCATCTACCGCCGCCTTGATGCGATCCACCATTTCTGCAGTGGAGACAATTTCTTTATTCGGGCGGTGGCCGCAACGCTTTTGCGCCACCTGATCTTCCATATGTACCGCCGCCGCACCGGCTTTTTCCATATCGCGGATGGTCTTGGCGATATTAAAGGCGCCACCCCAGCCGGTATCGATATCTACCAATAAGGGTAGATCACAGGCAGCGGTAATGCGCTGCACATCTACCAGTACATCGTTTAACGACGTCATCCCCAGATCAGGCAGGCCATAGGAGGCATTCGCCACCCCGCCACCGGACAGGTAAATGGCCTGATGACCGATTTTTTTCGCCATGATGGCGGCGTAGGCATTAATGGTCCCTACAATCTGCAGAGGCTGGTTGTCGGCCAGCGCCTGACGAAATTTCTTACCTGCACTCATAGTCTTTCCTCTGTTTGCATAAATTGTATTATCTGATCTTTCGATTTAATCAACCTTACACACTCGGGTGCTGTTGTTGTAATTGTGAACTCTCCACAGCATGGATGCTGTGGCGAAGCGTCCATGGATGGATTTACCGCGTGTTCTCAATTACAACAACAGCATCCGCTACCCTTGGCTACTTACCTTCCAGTTTGGCGGCAATATTATTTTTTGAATACAGAATATGGCGTCGCATCAGCATTTCTGCCAGTTCTTCATCACGATGCGATATGGCCTGCACAATATGCCGGTGTTCATCAAAAGCAGTGGTCACCCTGGGGCCGGCCATGCCCAGCTGCACCCGGTACATACGCACCAGATGATAAATGCCATTGAGCAGCATGGAGATCAGATGCTGATTTTTACTCCCCATTATAATGCGGTAATGAAAATCCACGTCACCGGCCTCCTGATAATAGGACTGCCCCTGTTTCACTTCCTGAAAATGGCTGCTGAGCAGGTCATTCAGGCCGCTGACTTCTTCATCTGTCATATTGTTGGCCGCCAGCCGTGCCGCCATGCCTTCCAGCGATTCCCTGACCTGATATAATTGCACCAACCCTTGCGGGCTCAGTGCCACAACCCGCGCACCTATATTGGCTTTGCGCTCAACCAGATTACAGGTTTCCAGACGATTGATGGCTTCACGGACCACCGCACGGCTGACCTGATACTTTGTCGACAATTCGGTTTCGCTGAGTTTTGAGCCTGAAGCAATCTGACCTTCGACAATGTCTTTGCGTAAGCGGAAAAAGGTTTTATCCGCGGATGTGATGGGTTGTTCGCTCAACATATTCAACAGAAAAACAGTGCCTGATTTCGAAAAGTGTCGACAATATAGACTCGATATCACAAATCGTCAAATAAAAACCGATATATTGTCGACAAAATGCAATTTTCGGACTGACTACCTCTGACTGTTGCTGTGCTTGCTAAACTGAACTAGGCTGCCGCTATTGGCTTTGCCACAAAACCCAAAACGGAGATCGAATGTCAGAAATAAAGCTGTCCCTGCAATACACCTACCTCAAAGCCCTGCCAGAGGGTTGTATCGAATGGCAGCCGGATACTATTGACTCGCCTGAACTGGTGTATCTGAACCGGCCACTGGCAAAACAGTTAGCTTTGGAGCTGGAGACTGCTGAGGACAATACACTGGCGTTATTTTTTGCCGGTAATAATCTGCCAGAGACGACCAAACCCTTTGCCCAGGCCTACACCGGCCATCAGTTTGGCCATCTGGCGCCCATGCTCGGCGATGGCCGTGCGGTGGTTCTCGGTGAATGGCTCGACAACGACAAGCAACGCTGGGATCTGGCCTTAAAAGGCTCTGGCCGTACGCCTTTTTCCCGTGGTGGTGACGGGAAAGCGGCCCTTGGCCCGATGCTGCGTGAAGTGTTGCTCAGCGAAGCTTTGTATCACCTGGGCATTCCCACAACCCGCAGCCTTGGGGTTGTTGCGACCCATGAACAGGTGCAACGCCAGCACCCCTTACCCGGGGCTATACTTACACGGGTGGCAGCAAGCCATATCCGTATCGGTACCTTTGAGTATTTCTCTGCCCGGAACGACATTACCAGCCTCACTGCGCTGGCCGATTATACCCTTAAACGCCACTACCCGGATTTAGCGCAACAGCCCCCCCCCTATCTGGCCATGCTGGAAGCGGTAATGGACAAACAGGCAGCACTGGTAGCGAGCTGGATTAATCACGGCTTTATTCACGGCGTGATGAACACTGACAATACTACCCTCTCTGGTGAAACCATCGATTACGGCCCCTGCGCCTTTATGGAACAGTATAAGCCCGGCGCCGTGTTCAGCTCTATTGATCAGCATGGCCGTTACGCCTATGCCAACCAACCTAAGATCATGCACTGGAATCTGGCCCGTTTTGCCGAAACCTTACTGCCACTGCTTGATGGAGAAGATGAAAAAAAAGTCGAAGTGCTGACAGAAACCATCAACCGCTTTGCGGATATGTACCGCCGTTACCTGCTGCAAGGCCAGCGGCAAAAACTCGGACTGTTTTACAGCGAGGATAATAACGACACGGAACTGACTGAACGCTGGCTCGATCTGCTGCACCAGAACAAGGTGGATTTTACCCTGGCCTGGCGTTATCTCAGTGATGTATTAAGGGGCAATACGGAGCCCTTAATAAAGCTGTTTGACGATCAGGACGGCCTCAACAGCTGGCTTAAAGACTGGCAGCAGCGCCTACAAAACGACCAGCCGGATGGCGGTGAATTCACCTCAGCACAACGGGCTGCAAAGATGAATACCATTAACCCTTTTGTTATTGCCCGCAACCATATGGTAGAAGCGGCACTCACTGCCGCCAGCGATGAAAATGACTACAGCCTGTTTAACGATCTGCTCAGTGCCCTGCAACAGCCTTTTGAGGAAAATACCCAAACCCGGCCCTTTGCCACCCCGGCACCAGAGGATTTTACCGAACGTTATCAGACCTTTTGTGGTACCTGATCTGCTGGGGTAAGCGTCCGGGCAACCCCACCTTCATTTCAATCACCTGATCCACCAAGNTGGCCTGAGTAATATTGTTGCCTATGACCTGGAGCAGGAGCCCTGTTCGGAACAACTCTTTGTGTTCTGTGGCCGCCGCCGCGATAAAATTAAAATGCTGCAGTGGGTCAACAATGGCTTCTGGCTGTACTACAAGCGTTTAGAAAAAGGCACGTTCCAATGGCCAGGGATTGAGGATGACGAACTGGCCCTGACCATTAGCACACGCCAGCTGAACTGGTTACTGGAAGGCTTGCCGCTGGTACAGGATAAGGCCCATCCCAGCCTGACTTACCGTTACCATGCCTGTTGAGCCTTATA
>NZ_NISX01000028.1 GCF_002591895.1 Lacimicrobium alkaliphilum | reverse complement strand
TATGAATAATAGTGAATCACAATAAATCGGTAAAGCGGAGTATCAATTTAACGATCAAGGGGGGCCGGGCTTGACCCGGTATCTGTATCAGGCGGCTGGGAAGTCTTTTCACTACGCAGCTGTGTTTATGAGGCCCTGATTTTTATCAGGACGACGAGCTCTCCCTTGTGACGAACAACCCTTCCTTCTGCCATCTTCGTGCTCTTAGCGTCCTTCGTGGTTCGAGGCTTTTGGACCATAAAGCGCACGAAGAAACCTGACTACAGGCCCCTTAAAAGCTTTCACCACGGAGACACAGAGAACACAGAGGTATCAACGGCGTACCCCTCCACTTCTCTGTGCCCTCTGTGTCCCCGTAGTTAGTATTTCTTTTGTGCGTGCTTTTGGTGTGGTTCGTGGTGGTTAGTAGCATAAATCGAGAGTAGCGGCTTCAGCTCACACATATCCCTCACCCCTCAATGCGATCAGCGGGGAAACATTCCGCCCGGACCACCGGGGCCGCCCGGAGGCATCATACCCTTCATACGCTTCATCATTTTGCCCATGCCGCCACCGGACATCTTTTTCATCATCTTCTGCATCTGGGTAAATTGCTTCAACAACCGATTCACGTCCTGAATCTGGGTACCCGAGCCCGCTGCAATACGGCGTTTTCTGGAACCTTTGATCACTTCTGGCCGTTGACGTTCACCCGGTGTCATAGAGTTGATAATGGCTTCCATCTGATTAAAGGACTTGTCGTTAGCCTTGTCTTTAATCTGTGCCGACATATTGCCCATCCCCGGCATCTTATCTACCAGTGACATCATGCCGCCCATATCACGCATTTGCTCAAGTTGTTCTTTAAAGTCCTGCAAATCAAAGCCTTTACCTTTCTGGACTTTTTTGGCCAGCTTCTGGGCTTTATCTTTATCAACCTTACGCTCAATTTCTTCAACCAGACTAAGCACATCGCCCATCCCGAGAATACGGGAGGCAACACGCTCTGGGTGGAAAGGTTCGAGGGCATCGGATTTCTCACCCATGCCTAAGAATTTTATCGGCTTCCCGGTGATATGGCGTACAGAAAGGGCTGCACCGCCTCTGGCATCACCATCTGCCTTGGTCAGTATCACACCGGTCAACGGCAGCGCCTCGTTAAACGCCTGGGCCGTATTCGCCGCATCCTGCCCGGTCATTGCATCCACCACAAACAGGGTTTCTATAGGCTGAATCGCCTGGTGCAGAGCCTTGATCTCCCCCATCATTTTGTCGTCTACATGAAGACGACCGGCCGTATCTACCAGCAGTACATCAAAAAACTGTTTACGGGCCTGTTCAATGGCGCCTTCAACAATATCAACCGGATCCTGATCGGCACTGGAGGGGTAGAAGCCAACCTGAACCTCAGAGGCCAGGGTTTCAAGCTGTTTAATCGCTGCCGGGCGGTAAATATCGGCGCTGACCACCAGTACCTTTTTCTTCTCCCGCTCGCGCAGGAACCTCGCCAATTTGCCAATACTCGTCGTTTTACCAGCGCCCTGCAGGCCTGCTACCATGACCACCGCTGGTGGTTGCGACGACAGGTCCAACTTTTCATTGGCCTGACCCATGATGGCTTCCAGCTCGGCCTGAACAATCTTGATAAATACCTGACCCGGATTAAGGCTTTTACTTACCTCTATACCGACGGCTTTTTCTTTAACCTGACTGATAAATTCACGCACCACAGGTAACGCGACATCGGCTTCCAACAAGGCCATTCTGACCTCACGCAGGGTATCTTTAATATTGTCTTCGGTTAGTCGGCCCCGGCCGCTGATATTTTTAAGGGTTTTACCTAACCGTTCACTCAGATTCTCAAACATCTATTTTTCCTGACTCGCTGGTGTTGCTGACTAATACATTCAAAAAGAATCATTATTGGCGGGGATTATACCTAACTCAGAACGGGATCTATACAGGCCAATGTTAAGTCAACATTTCATCTCTGGTCTAGCCTGACCTCAGGGGATATACTTGGGCTGAATTTATCTGGTTAAGCAACCGATTATAGCCAACCCACCCCAAAGTAGGGATGTCAGCGGGAGATAAAAGCGCTTTATGCTGCCAAAGGAGAATACTGCATGCTAATAATGGCACTTGCCGTCTGTGCACTTTACCTGATCGCAGTGGGTCATATCAGCGCCAGGTTATTTCATCAGGAAGGGCCAAAACACAAATTATCAGTTCTGGTAGGGAGCCTGGCGGTGGTTGCCCATATGATACTGGTTATTGACGGCATATTCAGCGGCGCCGGGCAGAATATGAGTATCCTGAACGTGGCATCGCTGGTCGCCCTTATGATCACCCTTTCGATGACTATTGCTTCATTCAGCCTGCCTAATGCCCTGCTTCTGCCCATGGTCTACGGGTTTGCTGCGATCATTGTATTGACCAATCAATTGGTTCCTGACTCTTATGTGATGCATATTGATTTGCGCCCGGCGTTAATAACTCATATCACTCTGGCATTGTTTGCCTACGGCTGTCTGATAATCAGTATGCTGTACGCCCTGCAACTTTCGTATATCAATTTCAGGCTGAAGCATAAGCAAGTATCGTTGCTGCACTCATCCCTGCCTCCACTGATGATTGTAGAACGAATATTTTTCAGACTCCTTCTGATTGGTACGTTAATACTCAGCCTGTCACTCATCAGCGGCTTTGTATTTCTGGATGATATGTTTGCTCAACATCAGGCTCACAAAACCGTTCTTTCATTACTCGCATGGCTATTGTTTGCAACCTTGCTTGTCGGTCACCATAAACTGGGCTGGCGAGGCAAACCTATTATAATAGGAACCGTCACTGGCGCCGTGATCCTGACTCTGGCCTACTTTGGCAGCCGATTTGTAAAAGAAGTTTTGCTGGGAATGTAATCTCAAGTTTGTCACACTCCCTGATTCTGATCAGAGGACGTGGCTGCTTTTAGTCAGTTCAGTAACTTAAACAGGAAACCTTTTTTGGACGAGATCACTACCGGTTCGCTCTTTATTCTGCTGGCCGTCTTAATTGTACTCTCTGCATATTTCTCCAGTTCGGAAACCGGCATGATGTCGATCAACCGCTATCGACTGAAGCATCTGGTCAAAGAAAACCATAGTGGTGCGAACAGAGTACACAAACTCTTGTTGAGACCTGACAGGCTGATTGGGCTGATATTAATCGGCAATAATCTTGTCAATATTGCCGCGTCGGCGGTTGCCACTATTATTGGAATGAGGCTGTTTGGGGATATTGGTATCGCTATTGCTACCTTTGCGCTGACTCTGGTGATCCTGGTCTTTGCTGAGGTAACACCAAAAACTCTGGCGGCGCTGTATCCGGAGAAAATCTCTTTTCCCAGCTCCTTTATTCTGCTTCCCCTGCTTAAAGTGTTTTATCCACTGGTTTATATCATCAATGGCTTTACCAACGGAATTCTTATCCTGTTTCGTATTAATCCGGCCAGCAGCGGAGAAGACAGTCTGAGTCGTGAAGAGCTTCGCACTGTGGTGCATGAAGCCGGTGCCATGATCCCCAAGCAGCACCAGGAGATGCTGGTGGGAATACTGGACCTGGAAAAGGTCACCGCTGAGGATATTATGATCCCACGCAACGAAATTGTCGCCATCGATGTGAACGACGACTGGAAGTCTATTCAGAAACAACTCTTCCATTCCCAGCATACGCGTGTGCTGCTTTACCGGGATAATATTGATGACGCTGTTGGCTTTCTGCATATGCGTGATGCACTTAAATTACTCACCAAAGACGAGTTTTCCAAAGCCAGTTTATTGCGGGCGGTAAGGGAGATCTATTTCACCCCTGAGTCCACCCCGTTGCATACCTTGCTATACAAATTTCAGGCCGCCAAAGAGCGGATTGGCTTAGTGGTGGACGAATATGGCGATATTCAGGGGCTGGTAACGCTGGAGGATATACTGGAGGAAATCGTGGGGGATTTCACCACGACCATTCTGCCGACTCATAGTAAAGAGGTGAATCTTGAATCTGACGGCAGCGTGTTGGTGGATGGCAGCGCAAACATCCGCGATCTGAATAAAGAAATGGACTGGCAGTTTCCCACGGAAGGGCCGAAAACGCTGAACGGACTAATCATTGAACACTTTGAAGAAATCCCACAGGTTAACCTGTGTTGCAGAATTGCGGGATATCCACTCGAAATTATTGAAACCAATGAGAATATGGTCAAGTCAGTGCGGGTAATGCCGTTTTCCTATCGCCCATATGCACATGGCAAAGACGAAAATAAGAGTAGTTAGGGTTATTCTTTCCCTGTTTTGTTTTTAACAGGTGCTTGCGGCACGCTTGCTGACGACTCTTGTCTGCGTTTCAGGATCACAGCTTTGAGGCGCTCAACGTTATCATTCAGACGGTTTAAGCCACGAAAAATATCTTCCAGCTCTTTGTCCCGCACTAAATCCGACTGTGCGATATGATTTTCCAACACCTGCTGTAAATACGCAGGCAGCGTTTTACCCGACATACCTCTCTCCTCCTCTGCTCTTTATCGGTAAGCGCCTCAGAAGCTAAAGAGAAAATGATCAATTAACGCCAACAATACCGAACCATCCAGATAATGAATCACCCAACGAAGGCTGAAACAATCAGGCAAGGCATGTTCCTGAAGTTCCAGGGGGCGATATCAAAAGATCATGACGTCACCAGGGCCTTTTAGCCTCGCCTGGTGGCAGCGGCTAACAGGATGCTGAAGACTCAGGGAATATATTGGCGAATCAGACTGGCTCTCACCTCATCTGGTAAAACGTGAAGCTCTGCCACACCGGCGGTCGCAAATAGCAATGAATGTTGTTGACCACACAGCGCATCAACCAATGCACTGACAAAAGGCATATGACTAACAATCAGTACCCTTTTCAGTTCGGGTCGGGTTTCTCTCAGGGCCAGAAGGTAATCATAAAATTCGTCGGCATTGCCGTAAGGCGTCACATCCTCAGTATGTATTACTTCATTTACTGGCAGCTTGCGTTGTATGGCCTTGAGTGTCTGCCTCGCCCGGATATAGGGACTGACAATTGCCAAATCCATCTCTGCAGCACTCTGATGTAACCAGAGCCCCGTTGCTACAGATTCGGCTGTGCCCTGCGATGTAAGCTCACGGCTGGCGTCCTGTGAAAATCGGCTTTGTGCCTCACCATGACGCATAATGAAGATTTGCATTAAGTTGAAATACCCTGAAAACTGCAATGAAGTTGCAATTGCATAGATTATCCTATTTCATATCCTGTAAACACCCCCGGAGGCATGACAACCGGTGATTCAAAGCAAACATGATCAATGCCGTTACCAGTATCTGACACTGACCAATGGTTTACGCGTTTTACTGGTAGAAGATTCCGGCAGCAAAAAGTCGGCGATTTCAGCGACGATTGCAATGGGACACTTCCAGGACCCCACAGAGTGCGAGGGTTTGTCACATCTGCTTGAGCATATGTTGTTTTTAGGTTGCCAGAAATTTAATCGCCCCAATCACCTGGCGGACTATCTGTCATCGTCAGGTGGGCATGTAAATGCATGGACCGGAACCGAACACTCGAGTTTCTATTTTGATACATTGACACAAGCCCTCGGGCCTGCTCTGGAACAATTTTCGGCTATGCTGCAACAGCCCAACTTTTCGGTCACGGATATCGAATCGGAAATCCATTCCATCGATGCTGAGTTTCGTCTTAAGCAAAAAGACGACTTACGATGCCTTTATCAAGTACATAAAGAAACCTGTAATCATGCCCATCCGTTCAGTAAATTCTCTGTGGGGAATTCACAGGTATTCTCTCAATTCAGCGCTTCAGAGCTACAAAAAATGCTCCGCACGATGCATAGCCTGCATTACCATGCAACGAATATTTGCCTGTGTGTGGTATCAGATTTACCCCTCGATCAGAGCAGCACCCTGGTAAAGCAATATTTTGAAGCAATTCCTCAGAGAGAAAAAGTCCCGGCGCAGGAACTCCCACCACTGTATTTGCCAGAGCATCTGGGGTTAATCCTTAAAGTCGTGCCGATAAAAACAGCCCGACGCATGATTGTCACCTTCGCTCTACCCGATATTCAACCTTACTACCGCAGCAAACCCCTCTATCTGCTCAGCCACCTGATCGGCGATGAAGGTCAGGGCAGTTTGCTAAGCCACCTGAAAAAGCAGGGGCTGGCCACCAATCTTAGTGCAGGAGGCGGAATCCATGGCAGTAACTTCAAAGACTTTAATATTAACCTGCAATTAACGGTCAAAGGGGCGTCACAATGGTCTCGTGTGCTGACGGATATTTTTGCCTATCTGAAGCTGATAAAGCGCAAAGGGATCAGTCGCTGGCGTTTTGATGAAAGAAAACAGTTCAATCAGCTGGCGTTCGATTTTCATGATAAACCCAGATCCATTGAGCTAGCGTCAGGCCTTTCCGAACAGATGCATCATTATCCGCAGGAGCATCTGTTGATTGGAGAATATCTGATGGATAGTTACGAGCCGGAGTTGATTCAATCGATTCTTGCACAACTCAATCCCGACAATATGCGCTTAAAACTGATTATGCCGGAATTGGAAACTGACAGAGAGGCTCGCTGGTATTCCACGCCTTACGCCGTAGAGAAGCTCTCTGCATCGCTCAGGCAGCAATTACTTGACGCAAACATTGCCCCTGATATGCAATTACCTGAAGCCAATCCATACCTGTGCGTGCGCACTGAACCTCATCAAATGGATCCCGCATTCAGCTTGCCGCAACAACTGATCAGTAATACCGGATTCAAATTCTGGTTTGGTCAGGATCCACACTTTAACCAGCCAAAAGGTGAACTTTATTTATCATTCGATAGTGCCGCGATTGAGGATAGCCCCGAACTACGGTGTTACAAACGTATCTGGACCAGCATGGTTCAGGACAAACTGAATCAGCAATACTATCAGGCCATGATTGCAGGGCTGAATTTTCACTTTTATGCCCATCAGGGTGGTTTTTCTCTGCACACCAGCGGCTTCAGCGACCGTCAATTCGAGCTGGCTGAGCAAATTGTATATGATGTAATGCGGTTCGAATTTTCTGACAACCAGTTTGAACACGCCAGAGCCAGGCAATGGCAGGCCATGCAGAATAACTTGCTCAACAAGCCAATCAACAGGCTCTTTACCCGTCTGTCAGTGCTGTTGCAGCCATTATCTGATTCCCCCCTGGATATGCTCCCTATTCTAGACACAGCAACCCCAGAGAAGATGCGAACAATGCAATATCAGCTACTGAAGCAATTGCATCTTGACGCCTTCGCTTACGGTGACTGGTCTGAACAACAGGCACGCACATTCTCTGCCAACATCAGCACGGCATTGTTGGCAAAAGCACAACCCATAGCGTCTATTCCACGCAGGATCGTCAGTCTCGAGTCAGCACAACGCTATCTGTTGCCTGTTCGCTGTCAACCCGGAGAAAACGCCGTTTTGCTCTATCTGCAATCACCTGACCGTTCTGTCGGCGGTATTGCCCGCTCCATTCTCACAGAGCAACTTCTATCTGGACCGTTTTTCAATCAATTGCGCACAGAAAAACAATTGGGCTATGTAGTGGGCTCAGGCTATATGCCCTACAACCAACACCCCGGAATTGGCTTTTATATTCAGTCACCGACACATTCAGTGGAAAATCTGGTAATGCATATTGACAGCTTTCTACTCCGGGCAACTGAGCTGATTCAATCCATCCCGGAACAGGAATGGAAAGGATTAAAATCCAGTATCAGCAAACAATTAACCGCCAGTGATACCAGTTTATCGATGCGCAGCCAAAGGCTGTGGCTGGCAATTGGTAATCAGGACAGGGACTTTGATCAGCAACATCAGCTTAGTACGCAAATAGAGCGTCTGAGCCTTAATGAGGTTGTCCTTTTTCTTGAGCAACTCATTAAAGGCGGCAAACCGGCTCAGCTGTTGCTGTACAACCAGCCGGGGCCAAATGATGATGTACAGCTGAAAGGCGAAATCATCAGCAATATGAGCAAATTCAAAGCAAGTGCCCCTTTGGTATCATAAAGCCTGGCCTTTTAACGCCATATCCTTTGACTTGCTTGCTAACATCTTTTACTTTAGGAAGCCTTATGCCTTGTGCGCAGCGGGATAGCGCGATATGTATTCAGTTTATGGAAGACTGAAGGTAATACACTAAAGAAATTAAAATTATTATAAAAAGCAGCCTGTGCTGCCCAAAGGTGTCCATTGCGTCTTTCGTTGACTAATCTGGCTTGTCTATTGTCAGTTCTGACTTTGCTCGGCTGTTATCCTCTGACAGCTGCTGCGACAACGGATATCTCGGCGCTGCAATTTGATAACTACTCCGTAGCCCAGGGCCTTACTCAATCTACCGTTATTGATATCGTTGAAGATAAACAAGGGTTTATATGGATCGCCACTGCTGATGGGCTGAATCGCTTCGATGGCTATGAGTTTAAACAGTACCACCATAACCCAGAAGACCCATCCAGCCTGCCAGGTAAGTTTGTGCGTCAACTATACATTGATTCGCGGGACAGACTATGGATAGGCACTGATAATGGTTTGGCAAAGTATCACCCCGACAGTGAAAGTTTTCGCCGTTACACCAAGGATAACAGTAGTTTACTGGGTGATAAAATCTGGACAATTACTGAAAAGTCAGACCAGGCGCTGTGGGTTGCAGATGAATCTCATATTTACGAATATCAGCAGCAATCAGATAGCTTCAACATTGTTAGCTTAGCAGGGAACCAGACTTTCCCCGAAACAACAATCATCAAAGAAGAGCTCAACCTTTTGTTCTTAGGCAGTTATGGCCATGGAATCCGCATTCTCGATAAAAACACTAATGACCTGTATGCCTTAGATGGTAATAACCCCTGGGGGCTCAAGCTAGCCGCAACCGCTCTGTTTGATGTATTAGAGATCGAAGACCACCTCTGGCTGGCCACAGAGCTAGGGGTTTTTGTGCTGGACGACAAGCTGCAACTGGTCAAATCACTGAGTCCACAGTCAACTCCGTCATTACCCGGTTATACCGTACGAACCCTGGCACAAGGGCAAAATGGACATATCTGGATTGGTACTACAGAAGGACTGACCATATTAGACCCGGAAAAAAATACCAGTTTGACTATCGGTCAGAATAACGACGCATTAGTGTCTCTGCGCAGCAGATTTATTTTTAAGCTGTTTGTTGATAGTAAGGGCAGCATCTGGCTGGGCAGTTACTCCGGTGGATTGCATCGGTTTAATGAAAACGCCGCCTTTATTAAACATTATGAAGCTATCCCGCACAGTAACATTTCTCTGTCTGACAATATGGTCTGGGCACTTTCGGAGTCGGCGGATGGGAATGTCTGGATAGCCACGCAGTTTGGCGGGCTTAACCTGTTTAACCCAAATACCGGTGAGTTTACTTATTACCTTCAGGATTTCCCTCACTCCATTTGGGACCTGGCTATTGACCATAAAAACCGCATCTGGCTGGCAACCAAAGTTGGATTGTTTGTTTACAGTATAGAAGAGAACACCAGTGTTCAACTCAGGCAACATCTGTTAAAAGGCCAATTGGTAGAAAACGTCAGACTTACAAGTGAAAGCGCATGGATTTCATCTACAGAAGAGCTGATATCAGTAGATATAAGCGACTATTCAATTGAAAAAATTGCAATCCCCAACAAGCAAGGCCAACAAATAAAACCAAATATCGTGGATTCTGATCGCAACGTATGGGTTATAACCAGTGACGGAATCACGCTCTATAATCTGGAAACAAAGCAGTTTAACCAACTGATTTTCCAATCTGATGAAGGCACGTCCCCGTTTTCCGATGCCAATGAAGTAGTGGAGGGAAAAAACTATTTTTGGATATCCAGTTTAAAGCATGGATTATATAAACTGGATAAAGAAACCTATCAGCCGGTTCAGCATTATAATAAATCCATGGGGTTGTCAGATAATGTTGTGCTGACCATGTTACTGGATAAGCAATATCTTTGGGCAGCGACGTTTAAAGGGATAGATCAAATCTCCCTCAGTAACGGCAAGATTGTCAGACATATTTCACGGGCCCAACTCGATTACAATGAACTCAATGAGTCTGCCGGGCTGATTACCAGAAATGGTAACATTTTGTTTGGTGGCATGAATGGCTTTCATGTTTTCAGGCCTGAAAGACTGTCAGATTCAACTCAGGCATCTGAGTTGCAACCAACAATTACCGAGCTACAGATTCTGAATCAACAGGTAGGGCTTAATGATATCGGTAGTCCGCTACAAAAACCTATTCACCTTACCCGTTCACTTACCCTGGAGAATAAAGCCTCTCCATTCTCTTTTGAATTTGCCCAGATAAACCCGGTTAATCCCAGCTCGATTAACTATCGCTATCAGATGCAGGGACTATCTGACCAATGGCTGGAAGCCGATAACCGTATACGTCAGGCCAGCTTCACTAACCTGGGCTTTGGTGATTATATTTTCAAAGTGCAGGCCAGAGAGCTCGACGGTATCTGGTCAGAAGCCGCGACCCTGAAAATTCATATTAAATCTCCATTGTGGTTGCACCGCTACGCTTTGATTATTTACGCTCTGTGCGGCTTTTTAATCCTCAGCTATTGGTACAATCAATATCAGCATCGCAAAAATACTCAGAAACGGGTGCAGGATAGTGAAGAACGCCTCAAGCTTACTCTGTGGAGCAGCGGCGATGAACTCTGGGACTGGGATATTCCTAACGGGGAAGTGTTCCGCTCCAACATCTGGGGCATTATTGATTTTCCCCAGGATAATCACAGGGTGGTAACCGAACTGGCTTCAAATATCCACTGTTCAGATATCACCCGTGTTCGCGAGATATTAAACGAACACCTGCAAGGCCAGACTGAGTTTTATGAAACCACCTACCGAGTGAAAAACTTTAGCGGCAAGTGGGTATGGCTACTCGACAGAGGTAAAGTGGTCACCTGGTCAACAGATAAAAAGCCCTTACGCATGACCGGTACTCTGAAGAACATCAGCCACTTAAAAGAAGCCGAGGAACAATTAAGGTTATTTAAACGCTCTATTGAAACCATTTCTGACGGCGTGTTTATTACCGACACCAGCTTTAAAATCGTATCGGTCAATCAGGCCTATTGCCACCATACCGGCGAAACTAAACAACAGGCCCTTGCAAGCTATCTGAGTTTCGACCAGTATCCACCGGCGTTTACCGAAGAGGTGCGCAAGGCTCTGAAACAAAAAGGCAACTGGAGCGGTGAAATTGAATCAACCCGTCATGGGCATGATCGTTATGAGATCGATCTTAACATTGACGCGATTCATGATGAAAACGGTAATGTTGGTCACTTTGTTGGTGTGTTCTCGGATATTACCTCACGCAAGCAAACAGAAAAGGAACTGTTACAACTGGCCAATACGGACACTCTGACAGGCCTGCCAAATCGTTCCTTTTTCCAGGCCAGTCATCAAAACTTAATCAGGCGCACCACCTCTCATGCCCTGCTCTGTATGGACATGGACAATTTCAAAAAGATTAACGATTCCATGGGCCACCAGACCGGTGATTTACTGATCAAACAAATTGCGGCAAGACTGCAAAAAATTACCGGCACCAGCTCTACCTGCTATCGTCTCGGCGGCGATGAATTCAGCATTCTGATTGAAAATACCACTGATGTGCATCGCATCACGCACCTGGCACAAAGCATTCTGGATGATATGGCCCGCTCTTTTGTGATTAATCGTCAGGAATTCGTATTAGGTGCCAGTTTAGGAATAGCCTTCTATCCGGAAGATGGGAAAACCCCCCAGGAACTGTTAAAAAATGCCGACACGGCCATGTACTTCGCCAAGAATGCCGGAGGGAATAAGTATCAGTTTTTCAGCGGAGAAATGAATCAGAACGCGGTACGCCAACTGCAGATAGAGAACCTTATCCGTCACGGTATTAAAGAAGATCTGTTCAGTGTTTTTTACCAACCGAAAGTGGACATTGCCTCCGGCCAGTTAGTCAGTATGGAAGCCCTGGTGCGTTTCGAACATCCGGAGAAAGGCATTGTCAGTCCGGATCAGTTTATACCGCTGGCCGAAGAGACCGGTCAGATTATCGACATTGGCGAAATTGTTCTGCGTAAAGCCTGTGAACAGACTCAGGAGTGGGTAAAGAAAGGCCTCTTTACCGGTCGGGTGGCGATCAATATCTCCGCCAGGCAGTTCGAGCTGCCGGATCTGGACAGGCGCATAGAACAGGTTTTAAAAGAAACCGGGCTGTCTGCCCTGCATCTGGAGTGTGAGATAACAGAAGGCACCCTGATGCAGCAACCGGAACAATCCCTGCAGCTGATGCAACGACTCAGAGAGATGGGAATTCACCTGGCTCTGGATGACTTTGGTACCGGTTACTCATCGCTGGCCTATCTTAAGCGCTTCCCACTGAATACCCTGAAGATAGATAAGGCATTTATTGACGATATTGCCACCAGTTCGGTAGACCGCCATATGACCAGTGCCATTATCACGATTGCCCATAACCTGGGCCTTAAAGTGGTGGCAGAAGGCGTAGAAGAGGAACAACAATTAAGCATACTGCGACGTTATGAATGTGAAATGCTGCAAGGCTACCTATACAGCAAACCACTGAATGCTGAGCGCTTTACCCGCCTGCTGGTCGAGAACCGCCACCTTTCCAAGTTGATAAAACAACAAAACCTCTGACATCCCTCAATGTTAAAATTACTTTTTAACACCATCTATGTGTTCCTGCCTGTCTGGACAGTGGCGCTGGCTTGCCGCACCAGATGACTTTTCTGTCATCACCCAAGACAATTCTTGCCACCTGCAAAAAACACTGACTCGCCAGATCGCAGTCAATGCAGACTATATAGCCAGGACCACTGTTGACAATATTTTGACACGTCTCAGAACCCCCATCCACAACCTATACCTTTGTATATATTTCAATAACTTACAAAGTATGGCACAGCTTTCGCTATGTTTAATCGGCAGTTGATAACAACTGTCAATAATAATTAACCCGATTGGAGAGAAACCATGTTGAAAGCTTATGCAATGGCACTTGTTATGACTACTGCAGCCCCTGTTGCTGATAAAGCCGCCGATGGTGCCAAAACTCAGGTACAGACTCAGGCTCCTGCTGTACAAATCTGGAAGCCAGGTTCAGTACGTATCTAATGCACAGCAAAGCTTGTTGTTCAGCATCGACTGAGGAACAGATAATTTCAAAAAAGAGAGCTGAGCTCTCTTTTTTTATGCGCGTAGATAGACGCAGTCAAAGTCGCGAACACGGCGCAGGGCAAGCCGTCTTTTAACGTTAAATAATGGCAATATTAAAGGGCCGAAAATCAATCCTGCCAGTCCCCAATGTTTTGCACTCAAGCCACTTCGAAAACTTTCCACATAACAAAACACTGCCGAAACAATACAGGCCAGTAATCCGATAATCATATTGCGCACCTATGAAAACAAAAAAGCCGTCTGCTTAATCACAGACGGCCCAATTATATCAATATAAACTTATTTTTTAGTTTTTTATTCGTTAAGGTTATGTTAACCCAGAGTTACGAATAAAAGCTTTTTCCCTCATCAGCCATACTCTTAAGCGACGCAGCCGGCGTAAACCTGTCACCATAAAACCCCTGGTAATGTTCCAGCCTGGCAACAATGTGACTGATGCCCAGACTGTCCATGTAGCGGAAAGGGCCACCCAGAAATGGTGGAAAGCCTATACCAAAGATGGCACCAATGTCGCCGTCACGGGGACTGCGAATTACGTTTTCGTCGAGACACATCGCCGCTTCATTGAGCATTAACAAAATACACCGCTCGGCTATCTGCTCATGGCTGAATTGCTGCGCAGGTGACAAACCAAGCAGACTATAAACTGACTCATCCACTTCTTTGCCGGGTTTCTTACCACTGTAGAGATACAACCCCTTCTTATTCTTTTTACCTTTACGATCATCGGCCAGCAGCTTGTCAAACGCTTCCGGCGCTTTAAACCTGTCCCCCAGTTCTTCCACCAGAATTGGTGAAATCTTGGCACCGATATCAATCCCGACTTCATCCAGCAACTTCATCGGACCCACCGGAAAACCAAAGTTTAATAGTGCTTTGTCAATCTGTTCGATAGGCTCGCCACTGAGCAGCACATTTGCCGCTTCATTCATGTATGGCGCAAGAATCCGATTAACATAAAAGCCGGCACCGTCTTTGACCACAATCGGTGTCTTACCCTGCTTGCGGGCAAAATCAACGGTGGTAGAGATGGTTTGATCATCGGTATCAGGATGCGGAATAACTTCAGCCAACGGCATTTTATCCACCGGAGAAAAGTAATGCAGCCCAATAACCTGCTGCGGCCGTTTAGCCTGCGCTGCAATTTTAGTGATCGGAATAGAAGATGTATTGGTGGCGAAAATGGTCTTCTCATAACAATTTTCTTCTATGTCAGCCACCATCTGCTGTTTGAGTTTCAGGTCTTCAAACACCGCTTCGATCACCATATCCACGTTCTTAAACCCAGAATAGTCGGTGCTACCGGTGAGTAATGAGAGCTGTTGTTGCATTTCGGACTTACGCATAAACCGGCGCTTAACCTTTTTAATCATCAGGTCGTAGCTGTATTTGATGGCGTTGGCAATACCTTCCGAGCGAATGTCTTTGATACGGACCGGTAAACCGGCTTTGGTGGCTGTTACATAGGCAATACCACCGCCCATAAGCCCACCGCCAAGCACCGCCGCCTTTTGCAACGACGCAGGCTCTACGCCTTCAATCCCGGTTTCCTTTTTCATTTCTGTGGTGGAAAAAAAGATATTCCTTAATTGACTGGATTCCGGTGTCATCACAAGTTGGCCAAAATGACGTGCCTCGGTAGCGTACCCTCTGGAGCCGCTAACCCCTGCTTCGATACAATCAATAATGCGCTCAGGAGCCGGGTAGTTACCGCGCGTTTTTGCCAGCGTCTTTTTACGGGCCTGCTTAAACAAAAAGCTGCGCCCAAATGGAGTGCGTTCAAGCGCCTTATCAACTAGGCTCAGTTTTGGCCCTTCGCGGTGAGGTTTGCGCTTATTGGCAAACTGCACCGCTACATCCATCAGAATAGACAAAGGCACAGCGTCATCCACCAGTCCATCTCGTTTGGCCTGCTTAGGCCTGAGCTGTTTGCCAGTCAGCATCATGGTCATGGCTTTTTGAATACCTACCAGTGCGGGCAAGCGTTGTGTACCACCAGAGCCTGGCAATAAACCTAGCTGCACTTCCGGCAGACCCATTGCGGTCTTATTATCATCGCTACAGATACGGTAATGACAACACAGCGCCAGCTCCAGCCCACCGCCCAGGGCAGGACCATGTATGGCAGCGACGACCGGAATTTTCATGTTTTCAATGCGCTGAAACATTTGCTGGCCTGAACGTGATAATTCCTCCGCGTCTTCTGCCGACTTGCAAGCCGCAAGCATACTGATATCGGCGCCAGCGACAAATGAACTGGTCTTGCCGCTGGCAATGACCAATCCTTTGATACCCGGATCTTTATCGATTTCATCCAGTTGTTCGGCAATTTGCTCGGCAAACTCTGCCTTGAGGGTATTCATACTCTCACCGGGAACATCCATAGTCAGGATAGCAATACCATCGTCGCGGCGAGATAACGTAAATGCACTCTTATTGGTTGACATCATTGCCTCCTTATTCCGTTTCCAGAATCATGGCAGCCCCCAGGCCCCCTGCGGCACAAGCGGTTACCAGGCCGGTACCACCGCCGCGTCGATTCAGTTCATTTAACATTTGGGTGATCATTCTGGTACCAGTTGCAGCAAAAGGGTGACCGTAAGCAATGGAGCTGCCCATGACATTGAATTTATCCATATCAATCTCACCCGTGGCCTTTTTCCGTCCCAGCTTTTCCTTAGCAAAGGTATCGCTGGCAAACATTTTTATGTTGGCAAGGGTCTGCGCGGCAAAGGCCTCATGCATTTCGATAAGGGTCAGGTCCTTCAACGTCATGCCGGCCCTGTCCAGAGCGATGGGGGTAGCATAGGATGGCCCCATCAGCATGTCCTGCCACACATCAATCGCTGAAAACGCATAGCTGCGAATATAGCCTAACGGCGTATAACCGAGCTCTTTGGCCCGGCTTTCTGTCATCATTAGTACCGCCGATGCACCATCGGTCAGTGGCGTGGCGTTTGCCGCGGTCACCGTGCCATATTTACGATCAAAAACGGGCCTGAGCTTGGCGTAGCTTTCCAGTCTGGAATCGAAGCGCACATTATTGTCCTGCTCCAGGCTCCCTTTGTAAGGTTCGGCATACGCCGTCATTACCTCACCACTGAGTTTGCCTTCCTCCCAGCTTTTTGCCGCATTGCTGTGCGAACGATGGGCCAGTGCATCCTGATCTTCACGACTGATCTGATGTGTTTTGGCCATCTGTTCCGCAGTATCCCCCATTGACAGCCCGGTGGAATATTCTGCCACGGCGGGTGGAACGGGTAACAGGTCTTTAAAGCCCAGGCGCTTAATCACATTCCACTTCTGCCCAAGGGTTTTGGTTTTCTGCAAATCCACCAGCGCCCTGGCAAGGTTTTTTGATACACCAATTGGTGAAACAGAAGTAGAGTCAGCGCCCCCGGCAAGACCCACTTCAATGTTACCGGCCATCATCGACTCAGCAATATTGACCGTAGCCTGAAAACTTGTGGCACATGCACGGGAAACGCTATATGCATCGGTATGCACTGACATCCCGGTGCCCAGCACAATCTCCCTGGCAATATTTGGCGCCTCAGGCATCTGCACAACCTGACCATAGACCAGCTGCTCTACCAGTTTGGGATCCAGATTAGTCCTGGCCAGCATTTCATTGACCACCATCTTGCCCAAATCAACAGCAGGAACGCCGTGAAAGTAAGAAGCCATCTTCGCGAAAGGGGTGCGTAACCCACTGACAATAGCAATTCGGTCGCCTTTATGGGTTGCCACTGTGGGTTTGGCTGATTTTTTACTGGTAGGCATATACGATCCTTATCTAGTGGTCTGACCTGTTTGCAGTAATTGTACCCGTTAGCAGGTGAATTTCAAATACTAAGCGTAGCAGTGCATCAACAGCATAGGGGTAAGTGTCTGTAATAAAAGCTTTAGTCACCCTGGCGAATCATATCGGCTGCTTTCTCAGCAATCATAATTACCGGCGCATTGGTATTACCGCCAATCAGGGTGGGCATCACAGATGCGTCAACCACCCTTAACCCTGTAACGCCTTTCACTTTAAGCTCTGGTGAGACGACCGTCATCGGATCATTAACATTGCCCATCCGACAGGTTCCCACCGGATGATAAATGGTTTCGGCATGCTGACGAATAAAACTCAGTAACGCATCATCATCAGTCACATTCGCGCCAGGCAGTATTTCCTGCCCTTCAACATCCGCAAAACAGCCTTGCTTAAGTATACGCCGGGCCAGCTTTACCCCTTCGAGCATAATCTGACGGTCATCCGGATGATCAAGATAGTTTGGGTCAATATGCGCAGGACCGCCAGGGTTGGCCTTGTTCAGCAAGATTTGTCCACGACTTTTCGGGTACAAACAACAAACATGCAAACCAAAGCCATACCCACCCACCAGTTTCTTGCCATGCTCTTTAAGTATGGCGGGTAAGAAGTGAAACTGAATATCCACCATATCGTTGGTTTTCGAGGTAGAAGCGAAACCACCAGCTTCAGCGATATTGCTTGTAAATAGCCCCTTACGTTCCCTGAGATAATGCCAGGCTGCACAAAGGTAGCCTGGCAACGCCCTGAGGGTAAGTCCGTATCCACCGGGGCGTTTACACTGATACTGCACAATGGCATCCAGATGATCCTGTAAGTTCTGCCCCACTCCGGGTAAATCCACCACAGGCTCAATGCCACACTCGCGCAAATGCGTTGCCGGGCCAATGCCGGAGAGCATCAGCAACTGAGGGCTGTTTATAGCACCGGCGCATAATAGCACCTCTCTGGATGCCTTCAGTTGCCTGATACCAGTGGATGAATCCAGTTCGACGCCGGTAGCATGGTTATCCTCAATCAGAATCCGGCGCACTTCTGCGCAGGTAATAATATGCAGATTCTGGCGGGATTTTGCATCGCTGAGGTAAGCGCTCGCCGAGGAATAGCGCTGACCGTTTTTCTGAGTGACCTGATAGGCACCGACCCCCTCCCGGAAATCCCGGTTAAAATCCTGCAGATGGGTCAGACCCACTGATTCCCCGGCCTGAATAAAACGCCTGGACAGCGGACTGATGTGGCGCAGATCCCTGACACTCAGGGGCCCGCCCTCACCATGAAAAGCATCTTCACCATGCTGCTGATCTTCAGACTTTTTAAAGTAAGGTAATACAGATTGCCAGCTCCAGCCTGCGGCTCCCAGTTCTTCCCATTGGTCATAGTCTTCTTTGGCGCCACGGATATAACACATGGCATTAATAGAACTGGAGCCACCCAGGGTTTTTCCCCTTGGCCAATAGAGTCGGCGCTGATTTAAATGGCGCTGTGGCTGCGTGTAATAATCCCAGTTGATAGATTTAAACCGGGTTAACAACGCCAGCCCGAAAGGAATGTGAATCAGGGGATTTCTGTCAGGTACCCCCGCTTCGAGCAAGCACACCTGACAGGCAGGATCTTCAGATAGCCGTGCTGCCAGAGCTGAACCGGCTGACCCGCCCCCCACTACAATATAATCAAAGCTCTGCTTATCATTCACGCTCTGTCACTGCCACTATGCTGCATACTTTACCCGCGCAGACCCACTGCCCGCTAACACATCGTACCAGTCTAACAGAAATTACAAAACCAGCAGCTATCTGTTCCTGCCATATTGCTCATGAGATGAGACCCAATCAGAAGATGAAATAGCAGATGCCAGCGAAATTTCACCCGCCAGCACCACTGCCGCAACAATCTCTGCAAACTTATACACCGTCCCTTTGCCATAACATCCCAGCAGCTCCAGACATTCCCGCTGCGTACCTATGCCAGTACCACCACCATGGGTAGCAACAATCAGTGACGGAATGGTAATGGAAAGGTACAGATCCCCCTCATCGGTCAGTTCAGAATAAAGAATGGCCGCAGAGGATTCGGATACATTGGCCACATCCTGGCCGGTGGCAATAAACATCGCGGTAATACCATTGGGCGAGTGCAGCCCGGTGTTATTGACCCCTGACAGAAACGAGCCCACACCGGCTACCCGCCCATGGTAATCAATCTGTTTGGGGTCGACGCGCATTACCTGTAACAGATGCTCCCGTTTTATGGTGGCCTCTGCCGTCACCCGCTTGCCACGGGTGCGCATAATATTAATATGCGAGGCCTTTTTATCCGTTGCAAAATTGGATTCAAGATAAAAGTTTTTAACGCCCTGATAATGATCAAGGATCCAACCACAGGCGGCAAAGGTGGCGCGCCCAACCATGTTCTGCCCCGCTGCGTCCCCGGTTTTAAAATTGAAGCGTAAAAAGGCAAATTTATTAGATAAAAAATTATCGATATAGGTGAGTTTACCGACTGAGGTGGTGGATTCGGCCTCAGCCTTGATGGTCTCAAAGTTATTCTTCACCCACTGGACAAAATCTCTGGCGCCCCTGGCATCTTCAAATACAAACACCGGCGCCCGCTGCATGGCATCATCCACTACGGTGGATTTTACGCCACCGCTCATATTCAACAGTTTCATGCCCCGGTTATAGGACGCCACCAGTGTGCCTTCTGTAGTCGCCAGCGGGATCATAAACTCACCCTGTGCGTGCTCCCCATTAATCGTAAACGGGCCAGCCATACCTATGGGAACCTGCGCCACACCAATAAAATGCTCAATATTGCCCTGCAACTGTTGGGGGTCGATGGAATACTTGCCCACATGGTTGATTTTCGAACCGCTGAACTTCTCAAAATACTGCTGGCGGGTTTTGATGATAGATTCACTGTAATCATCCAAATCATCACGGGGGATCTTGTTCTCAGCCACCTTGTCTTCGGTTACCACATCTTCCACTTCAAACTTAAGGGTCCCAAAGGGCGAGGCCTTAAAGCTTACAAAAACCGCGTGTTTCTGTCTGGGAAGTGGCTGGCACTGATGAATAAACACGGCAATGCTGCTCTTCAGGGGGAAGTCGTAACTGCCAATCTGATTAAATTCTTCTAATGACATTGTCTGGCCATCAGCAAGCTGTAAGCTGATTTGCTTCTCAGCAATGGCATTCTCACCAATTCGGATTTCACAGATTTCTGTTACGTGGGCATCCTTTAACCGGTTTTTAAGCATAAACCTGACACCATCACCAGTATTCACCAGCGAGCCCCTGTTGTAGAGTTGCTTTAACAGCATGCTTGGGATAAACATAAAACCACCACCTTTATTGTATTTATTATCAAATTGCCGGGTACTCACCTGAACAGCCTCTTTAATGGAGAACTCCGGTAAGGGCTTTTACAATATTGTTGATAAAAGGTTAAAAATCCACCTTTTTATAATTTGTTTATTGATAACAGTGACTTATTCGGGTTGAAAGAGGGAGATACCAGCAGGTGATGCGTATAGAATCGGGACGCTTTGGCAAATTGAAGTACGGGTTGTTGAGTCTGATGGTAAGGCTGGGCATACTGCGCCGCGTTGAAATGGACAACACCGAGCTTGATGACATGCTCAGGCCTCACCTACCTCTTCACTTCAATATTTCTATCCCCAATGGCAAGGGGCGCATTAACGTCATTGAAGCCAGTACCAGCTTGCCTGGTGATGATCAGATACAAACTGCACTGCTATGCGAGTTTAAAGTTGATGTTCTGGGTAACCCGCTCTATCAGGCACATCTGCTCATTACGCTTTGTGCCTCACCCTCCTTTGACAAACCTCAGGGTATTCTCCGCGCCAAAAATATCAGGTTATTACAGACCCATCTGGTTAAAGACAATTATGCTGCGGTCAAAGATGCCAGGGAGATTTTCACGAAACTGTTACCCGGGCCACTGAGCAGCATGGTGAATCTGGGTATTGATCTGAGTATCAGCAGCGCCATGAGTCTGCTGGAAAACAGTCTGTACGGCGATCTCAGCCAATATCTGAAGCTCTATATCAACGGCAGCAAACAGCGCATATTGGATTACCATAAAGGGCAAATTGAACAGCAAATGCTGGCCTACCTTGAGCAACACAAGCCTGAGTACAAACTTGATAACAGATTTCTGGATGAAAAATTATTTGCAGAGTATGGCCAGCAGATCAGAGCCGAAAAGCAGGTACTGGCATTTCTGTTCTGAGACCCTGACCTGACTAAGGGGTATTGCTGCCACCACAGCTGGTGCTTTCAGGAAGACTTATTCAGCAGCGATAAACATCAAACTGGCGGCTGCCATTTTTTATATCACTGACAACCAGCAGCGCATTGCCTCCCATCTTCACCGCCTCATTCTGAGCCAGTTTCAGAAGTTCTTTCGCCATTTTTTCTTTGTCTCGTTCCACAAAGGCTATTCTATCCACCACCTGTGCCGAAGCCGAGCCCAATCGCTGACAGTTTAACAGCTCTGCGGCACTCAGTAGCCGGACATCTTCTGCCCCGGGAACCGTCTTAACCGTGGCACAGGCAACCAGCATCAGCGCCACACCACCACATACAAGCTGTTTCAACCGGTTAATGACCATTTTCATGAATTTCCTGCTCCGCAACAATGGAACGTACGTCCTCATCCATATGTTCACCGATATCTTCGATGGTCAGACTGGGATCATCCACACATTTCTCAAGCATATCAAAGGCCTCACTAAAATATTGGGCCATATTGCCGAGTGAGTTAATACGCCGGTCAGTACACACCAGACCTATATTGGCAGTATCCCCGTATGTCAGAAGAGTAATATTAACCCCACCGCCCGGCGTAATTGCAGAGATGGGGTACACTGCCAATAACTCTGCGTCTTTGAGATAGCGAGTCTGTTTCGGCCCCGGTACATTGGAAATAAGAATATTGGCGATAGGCTTAAACCAGTCAGACACCCTCAACAGCTCAAACAGCAGCGACACAGACTGAATTAAGATCGTGTAGTACGCAAAGGCACCCGGCTCTGAGCGTCTGGCGGCATTTTTTACGATGCGGTGATGTTCGATAATCTGGCGCAGACGCAGATAGGGGTCTGTTTCTCCATGGGCCAGCATTACCGGCACGATCGCAATCTTATTGCCTCCCATCTGTTCGCCGGGTTTACGCAGATTAATTGGCATATTGGTGTAAAGAGCGCGTTTAAAACTGTGACCGTAATCTTTCAGGAATCTGTGCACACCAATATCAAAACAGCATAATAAGATTTCATTGGCCGAAGCGCGCAAACGTTTGGAGAGTGCCTGTACCCGTTTAAAATCAAGATCAGCGGTGGCCACCACTCTGCCCTTGTGCACCTGGCCGGTCAGTACGGTACGTGTGCCGGTAAAGGGTACCGGCATGTAGTGGGTATTAATACGCAATAATTTGACGAGGATACGAAACAGGATCCAAACCAGGTCAGTAATCGTTCGGATAAAGTGCCAGCTGCCGTTCATCAGGCCTCTGAACCAATGGCATTTTCGGCGATTTCGGATAGGCTGCTCAATGGCCCATACCGGCGCGAAGTCGTCATTGCAGGGCTTATCCCTGTAGGCCGCCTGAAACCAGCGAATCAGTGTAGCCCCGTCACCGTAAATATGGTGAATCTTCACATAGATGGCGAACTGTCGTCCCTCTTTACTGCTGATAATATGGTATTGCCAAAGGGGTTTATCACGTTCCAGCCGCGGCTCATGCAGCCGGGCAATAAACAGGTGTAATTGCTGGCGATCAGAAACATCGTCAATTTCGTGGTACTGAACGTGATATCGCATATCCAGCTTTTCCACGGGCTTCAGTGCCCACGGAAATCCAAAGACCCGCTCGACTACGGTATTGAAGGGACTCGTAGCCTTATCGAAACGCCTGAACGTGGTGACAAGATTAGGCAGGTAATCCTCATCAGCCGATTCTGGTAAGGCCAGAATCTGCAGACTGGCAACATGCTTAGGACTATTCTCGCTCTCGGTAATCCAGAAGGCCTTGTCTAAAAAACTGATTTTCTTACTCATCCCTGCCTTCCCAATTAAAACGCAGTTCACCGATAAGCTCTTTCAACACCCCAACAGCTTCATCATCATCCTTTAAATAGGGCCGTAACAAAAACAGAATGCTTGTCAGACATTTCTGAATAAAACCCTTCTGGTCAAGCACCTGCTCTTTGATTAAATAGTAATTTGCCGCCTGACTGAACACCAGACCTATCTGTTCACTGAGTGGCGCAAGGGAATCCGCAGGCAAATTCAGTTGCTGATTCCGGCGCAGATAATCCAGTTGCCTGCCTACGGTCTCTTCACGGGTCAATAGTAGTTGCCTGAACCCTTTTGCCAGCGCGGGATATTTCTCCATCAAATCGGATGGGTTTCGGTACAAAAACCGAAACAACGATGAACAGTCCAGCGTCAGATATAAAAAACAGAAAAAATCCTGCAATGACAAGTCAGGATCGGGGGTTGCAAGGATGCGGCTGAGTTTATGCCGGTACATATCAAACAGCGCCAACACGATCACTTCTTTCCCTTTGAAGTGGTAATACAGGTTACCCGGACTGATATCCAGCTCCATCGCAATGTCCACGCTGGTAACCGTGGCTTCGCCATGCTCATTAAAAAGCTCGAGACTGGTAAACAGTATCCGTTCCGCGGTTTTACTTGCCACGGTCTCGCCCCCTCAGATGGTTGACTTAATACCCGTCCGGCAGAATCACCGGGTAACCGGTAATCAGGCTGGCTCGTATAACCAGCCTAGCGCTAATCAGAAAGGAAGAAAACCTTTATCAAAGTTGCTTCAGCTTAAAGCCCTGTTGCCTGAGCTGGATCAATAAGCCGTGTTCACCGGGTAAATGCAGGGCACCCACCAGTACAAAATGAGTTTGCCGTGACTCAAACATCGGCAATATTTTCTTCATCCACTGCCGGTTACGCTCTTTAATCAGCACCTCGTACACCCGCGGATATTCCTTTTGCATCGGTCTGAGTCCGAGGTTGTCCAGTTGCCTCAGATCACCATCCAGCCAGGCCTGGCGCAACGAGCCAACCATTTCAGGCATTTGGTGGATGTCTTTCAGAGTGTAACGAATCATCTGTTCCGGGTTGTCATGCCCCATACTGGTGAGAAAATCCAGTTGCTCGGCAGGTGTCTCAAGCTGACCTGTGGCTTTGCCGTCCTTCAGGGCCTGGTTATGAAAATACTTATCTACCCCCGGCTGCGTAAATCCAAGGCGCTGGAATTCACTCATGGTCAGCGTCAGGGCTACCATTGAGGCTTTAAAACCCTGCATGGCTTCCACCGCAATGCCCCGCTTGTGCAGGGCTGTTCGTAAATCAGCATAGGTTTGTGGCGCCAGAAAATCAGACAGTTCTTCGCCCTCAGCCAGCGCAAAGCGTTGCATTAAGGCGCGCTGGAATTCAGCCGTTTCCAGCACCGCCTGATCGGTTTCAAATACCAGCTTTTCTGATCGCCGATAAGCCTGTTTGTAAGCACTGTCCAGCGGATAATCCTCAGTGGTGAGCAGGTGCAGGGTGCCCCCCAGATACAGAACCTTGCCCTCTTTGGACGACACCTCCCAGACAGAAGCCGCCTGCGCCAGTCCGACAGATAAAAACAGTAAACAGGCTGAGAAAAAAACCTTCATCGACAATTCCCTGTAAATAACTTTTGGTTGTGATTATCCGCCAAATACAAAATATAGCTGAGCGAAGCCCGCCAGCATACCAAGAATGGCGCCCACCAGGATCAGCTTCCATTCATCTTGTTTATAGGCCGGGCGCAGAACCCCTTCGAATTCCTCCGGGCTCAGCCCTTCCATTTTCAGACAGAGATCATCGCCGATGTTCAGTGCATTATTCGCATAATCATGGGCATAGCGCAGGAATTTGTCAGAATCTTCGAACAGGCGCTGTACTGCAAGCTCTTTCATACGAAAGTAATCCTCTGAGCCCACACTCAGAGCAAAATAAGGCTGGGCCACGGCCACGTATCGCTCAATGGCGTCATTGACATGCAATTCGATCAATTCCAGTAATTGCGCCGAGCCGGAGCCTTTAAGCACCGCATGAGTAATAGTCTGGGAATTCAGCAGCCGCTCCTGAATGATATCCGAATACACTCTGGAGACTTCTTTCTGGCGTTTTAAAAACATGCCCTGAAAGGTAAACATACCCACTTTGGTAGGCCGTTTCGGCTCAAAGATAATTTTAATCGCGATCCAGTTGGTGGCATAACCAACGACCAGCCCCCCTAAGGGCAGAATCCACCACAACTGATAGAAGTGCCACACCAGCATGGTGGGAAGACCGAACAGGAAACCGAAATACAGGCCTGAGCGCTCGATAAAGGGGAATTCTCTGGCTCCGGCCTTGAGGAAGATTTCGTTAATCAGTTCAGGATCATCAGACAGATGCTCGACCACCAGCTCGCGGATATCCAGGATCTCGCCAACATTCTGCTGAAAATCCCTGACCATTTTTGCCACCACATTGGGGATATCCAGCTCGATACGGGCATAAACCAGATTCTTGCCCTGCACCGGCAGCGCAGACCAGAGTGTTGGCGCCGCTTCCTGCATCACATCATTGACGATACGCCGGAGTACCTGTTTGAGTCGCCGCTGAATCGCCTGAGTGAGTAATCCTGCATCCAGACGATTGACGATTTCCTCTACGCTGAGCAGTTTGCCGAGTACCAGTTCCACTTCGATTTCGGCCATTTTGCGCCGTTTGGCCGGGATCAGCCCCTGCCAGCCGAAAAAAGGCCGTATGCCCACAAACTCCAGCGGATAAAACATCATTTTTACCGCAAGATAATTGGTAAACCATCCCACGAAGGCACTGATGATGGGGATCAGCAACAGGATCAATAACTCACTATTCCATTCCATATCAGATCTTTAGTGCCTATTATTATCGGAATACCGGGAGAGCTTCAGGCTAACCACAGAAGTTAGAATGGTCAATCTAAAACCTTAGCCCGTTAAATGTCAGGCGCTAATTAGGTTGTCGTTTCAAATTAATTGGCATTAAATCGGTATCATCAATTAACCATGCAGGCAGCAGCAAATGGCCAACAACAAATCTTTACACCAACTTGAGCAGGCAATAGCCGGGGCACAAAGCTACCAGGAATTCCTGCAAGCCAGCCTTGAGCATGATCGCCTCTCTGGTGCCGACGCATGGAAAGCAGAAGATAAATCCCGCGATTATGATTACAAACTGATCAGAAAACGTGTGCAGCGGATGAAAGACGCCCGCGCCGGCAATGATGCCCCGGCCCTGATGTTTATTCTTCATGAAGGGATTCACGGTAACCTTGGCAATATTGCCAACCCGGATCTGACCCATTCGTGCAAAATTGGCACTAAAGTGCTGATCCAGGACTTCCTCAATGAAGTCTGCGCGGCACTGGATTTTATCTACGCCGCCGATGAGGCCGATATCGACTTTCATGAAAAACTGTCGTTTTTTGAAGAAACCTCCTTTGCCTATGGCCAGAGCTGCCTGATGCTAAGTGGCGGTGCCGGATTAGGCTTTTTCCACTGCGGCGTGGTGCGCTCGCTGCTCGAACACGATTTGCTGCCTGAGGTGATCTCCGGCGCCAGCGCCGGCTCCATTATTGCCGCGTTGGTGGCCACCCGCACCGATGCGCAACTGATGGAAATGCTCACCGCTGAATCTATTTATCAGCGCTTCCAGAAATGGAGCCTCTGGCGCGGTCTGAAAAAAGGCAGCTGGCTGGATAGCACCAACCTCGAAAACGCACTGATCGAACTGTTTGACCTGATGACCTTCGAAGACGCCTATAACCTTACCGGGCGTAAGGTCACCATTACCGTGTCAGCGGCCGATTTACACCAGTATTCACGTCTGCTGAACGCGAAAACCTCACCTAATGCGGTTATTACGCAGGCTGTGCGCGCCTCCTGTGCCATTCCCTGGGTATTTGATCCGGTGCAGCTCAAAGCCCGTAATCAGGCCGGCGAGATCGTGCCCTATATTCCAAGCCGCCGGTTTGCCGATGGCTCACTGATGGCCGATATGCCCTTTGACCGCCTGGCCCGCCTGTACGGGGTTAACCACAGTATTGTCAGCCAGACCAACCCTCTGGCGGTGCCATTTTTATCGCGCACCAAACAGCACAGCAAAGGCCTGTATGCGCTGACCAAAAAACACCTGGTTAACCTCGCTAAAAGCAACGGTGTATATGCCTTTGATGTGATGGAGAACCTGATACCCGGCAAGGCCACCAAGCTGGGGATCCATAAACTGCGCTCCATTATTGACCAGCAATATGAGGGTGATATCAATATTCTGCCAGCACGCAGCCTCGGCAGCTTAAAACACCTGCTCACCAATCCTACAGAAGAGGGGCTTAAAGAGCTTATCCGAGCCGGTGAACGCGCCACCTGGCCACAACTGGATCTTATTGAGCGCAGCACAAAGATCAGTAAAACCTTTAACCACTACCTGAAGCTGCTGAAACAGCGTGAGATACGGATACTCTCAGGCAAAGAAGAAAAACCCGGGCACAAGCTGGCCAATACGGGAAGCTAAAGAACTGGCGCGCTGTTTTTCTGCCTGCAGACAAACAGCAAAATAGATCTGACATCGGAGACACCTTAACCGGTCTCCGATAGAGTATTTGCTGCAAAGAAAACACAAAGTAGGGCCCGACTGCGGCCCTTTCTTAACTGTCACCCGCACAGTTCCCTCTGACATCCGCCATAAGGCACAAACAGTGAAATTTTCCACCTTCAAACAGCGCCCTGCTCACACTCACTAAAGCGCCACCGGCCAAGGGTATCTGACTGAAAGTCATGCCTGAAAACCTAAAACAAGGAAGCCTTTCGCCCTTGAACACGGAATCCTTTTGTAGATCACAGTGTTATGCACCAAAGGAAGTATTGTGAGCCAGAATTGGGAAGAAAAATTTAGACGCTGAGCTACCCCGTTATCGGAGACAGAGCAGCAGAAATAATTATGTCTTGACGAAATATCTAGCTGTTCAAATGATGTGGTTGGGCGGAGGTGAGCACCTGTGTTCTTTTTATTCAGGGCAACGAGCTTGCCCCATCAGCTAGTGAGGTCAATCCAGGGGGCTTTGAATAAACATCTGCATACAGCGTCAGTTCTGGATTTGTGTACGGTGGCAATCACAGGCACAATCCAGCAACTGGTAAGAATGCTAGTTAAACAAGCTCCTCCTCAATAAACGAACTGAAAAGAGCAGTAAATGAATAGCACAGCAGACAAACCCGGACTTTCGCCAGCCATTCGCATTTTAATTGGTATTGCAGGCCTGCCTTCAATAGTGCTTGGATATATGCTGATCGCCACCGCACTACAGGGAGGAATAGCGGACATTGGCGCATTTGAGCTGGTGTATTCGCTGGTTGGCGTAGTCGCCCTTTATATTGTCATCACAGGAAAACGGCTGTTCTGAGTTGGTGAATGCAATCACCAATCAAAATAGAGTTGTCCTGACTCAGTCAGCTTGGCTATAGTGTGACAGCATGCCGGGATTATGGGGTAAGAGTATTGGATCAGAAGGATATTGCCGATCGCAACAATGTGCGCTTTATCGGCAAGGGTGAGCGGCTTCTCATGCTGGCACACGGTTTTGGTTGCGATCAGAATGTATGGCGGTTTATGACGCCAGCATTCACCTCAACCTATCGGGTGCTGTTGTTTGATTATGTCGGCAGTGGTCATTCCAGATTAAGTGCTTTCAGTGTTGATCGCTACAGTTGTCTGGAAGGTTACGCTCAGGATGTACTCGACATTTGCGAGGCCTTTGATCTTCAGGATGTCAGCTTTATCGGCCACTCGGTCAGTGGCGTGGTGGGCCTGCTGGCGGCTCTGGAGCAGCCGTACAGATTCCGCGAGCTGGTGATGCTGGGCCCCTCACCCTGCTATCTGAACCTGCCGCCGGATTATCAGGGTGGTTTCTCCCGTGAAGATCTCGAACAGCTGATGGATCTGATGGACAAGAATTATATCGGCTGGGCGAATTATCTGGCACCAATTGTCATGGGCGATGACGCCCCGGATGAACTGACCGGTGAGCTCTCGGGAAGCTTTTGCTCCACCGACCCGCTGGTCGCCAGAACGTTCGCAAACGCTACCTTCTTTTCCGATTATCGCCATATTCTGCCCCGCAACCGCCATCCAACCCTGTTGCTGCAGGGCCGGTCCGATGCACTAGCCAACCCGTCAGTGGGCGAGTATATGTATCAAAATATGCCCGGCAGTCAGTTGGTGACCCTGGATACTGAAGGTCACTGTTTTCACATGAGTTACCCAAATAAGGTGAGCGCCGAGGTACTTGCCTTCCTGTCACGGTAGGGCCTGCCATGTCATACGATAAACACTGGGTGCCGGATAACTTCCCCTGTGCCTGCCTGGTAACAGCAAGCTCTGATCACCAGGGTGGGCGGCAGTTGCAATATGCCAACGCTTACGCCGAAAAAATGCTTGGCAAATCCCGGCAGTCCCTTGTCGGTCAGACGCTGACGGATCTGCTTACACCAGCCTCAAATATTATGTTCGACACCTATCTGCTCCCCCTGCTGTTACATGAGGGAGTGTGTGAAGAAGTCATGTTGGATATTCAGTGTGCAGAGGGACAGGTGATACCAGTGGTTGCCAATGCAACCCTTACCGATGGGGAAGAAGGATATATCTACTGGAGTCTGTTTAACGCAACCCGGCGCAATCAACTGGACCAGGAGCTCATTCGGGCCCGTCGGCAACTGGAGGAGCACAGTGAAAAGCTGTACCAGTTGTCCGTCACCGACGAGTTGACCGGCCTGGTCAACCGCCGACAACTCAAGCGCCGGGCGGAACAGTTGCTCGCCCAGGCAAGGCGGAGTCAAAGCCCGGTTTCCGTGGCTGTGCTCGATATCGACAACTTCAAGCAGGTGAATGACACTGAAGGACACCTGGCCGGCGATGAGATACTGAAACGTTTAGCCGACGTATTGCGTGAGCATGCCAGAGCGTCGGATGTCGTAGGCCGTTATGGGGGAGAAGAGTTCTCCTTTGTGCTGCCGGATACCTGTGAATCGGACGCGCTGATGTTCGCCCGCCGGTTACATGAGCTGGTCGGCCGGATACAGATTGGCGGGAGGCCACTCACCATCAGCATAGGCGTAGTCTCTTCGGAACAGCTTAAGCAAAGTATAAATTCCTACGAAACACTGTTTGAACTAGCTGATCGCGCAATGTATGAGGCGAAAGAAAGCGGGCGCAACCGAACACTTGCAGCCCGGCCTTAGTGGCTATTTTGATGCCCGGTAACAAGAGAAAAACAAAGTGACAGCCTTGCCTACAACCTTTTACAAATTGACGGGGGTCGATTAACAACTGATACAGATAACAGCCCTTCCCTTGCCTAGGATAAGAGCCAATTCATCAACGAGGCACCCCATGTACAATAAAATCACTTCAGTGCTGGCCCTGAGCCTGCTTCTGGGCGGCTGTGAACTTGACCTTAACAGCGGCGGTAACAAAGAAGATCCCGTTTACAGCTTTGACTTTGAACAAAGCGACCACGGCTGGAAAGCCGGTTTTTCTGATTATCCGCCCGATGATCCTGACATCTATGAACTGAGCTCAGGCCTGAAACACCTGCCAACAGATAGCCAGAAACAAGGCTTTATGCTGTCTGGCCACAATCGCAGCGACGACTTGTTTATGTACATCAAAGGCCAGTTTACCGGGCTGGAACCAAGCAGCCGCTACCAGGCAGATATCAGCGTTAACTTTCTGACCAATGCCGGCGAGGGCTGTATGGGTATAGGCGGCGCCCCCGGTGAAGCGGTATGGATGAAATTCGGTTTCGGCGAGCAGGAACCCATGCAGGCAGACTATTACCTCAATCTGGACAAGGGCGTACAAAACAATAACGGTAAAAACGCCAAAATCATCGGCGATATTGCCGCCAAAGACGCCAACTGTGAAGGCAGTATATATGTAGAGAAGGTGCTGGCCAGCACCGGCGACAGTCGCATCGAATTTACCACCGGCAGTGATGGCAGTATCTGGTTGTTTGTAGGCACGGATTCCGGCTTTGAGGGTAAAACCACTTTGTATTACGACAAGATTGATATTCAGTTGAAACGATTATGAGTCTTTGGATTACTCTGAAATCTCGTCGGTAATCTCCAGCAGTACCGGCTCCATCAGCCGGTATACCCAGGCTGACTGACCATTTTTCAGCGTCAGTTCAACCCGCTCATAGCGCACTCCCAGCCTCTCGTAGCGATCCAGCGCCCTGAGTTCATCGGCACTTACGCTGATTACCTGTCCCCGGGTAACTGCCCCGTCCGCAGGTTTGATATCCAGCGCCTCTTTACGAAAACCGGGCAGCTCGGCAGGCTCACTGTTCCCGGCGCGCCCCATCACCAGCCAGCGCACCCAGGGCTGGGTGAGCGTGCCATAGACAAATACAGAATAGGTGGCGTCTTCGTCTACCACCGGCAAATTAGCGGGTGGGCTGTAGCCAAAGGAGCTGGCAAAGGTCAGCCACAGGTAGCCTACCCCTAACGCAAGGAGGGTTAACAAGGCCACCAGGGTATGTCGGATTGATTTTCTCATCAGGCTCGACCTCTTCAGCACTCGTACTATAAAACGGTGACAGATCTTTTATTCGAATACAAATTCCCGCCCTGAGCTTTTACCCGCACTCAGCGGTTAAGGTATCTGGCGACTGTATACGGGCTTACAACACCGCTGTCACCTTAAAAGCCAGACTCTTTCTGTTTGCCAGCGTACAGACCTAATCACTTTCATCAGACAAACTTGAATTTCCTCCTCTCATGCAGGACATCCTAAGGAGAAATATCATGAACGACTATTGCCACCACGTATCGGGATTTTTCCCCCTGCGCGACGAAGCCCAAAGTGCACTTTCAAGGATGGTCGAAAAAGGCTTACCACGAGAAAAAATACAGATATTCTCAGCCAATTCGGCTTCAGTCTCGTCGGCACAGGAAGCCAAAAGCGATGCCGCGCTAAAAGATATATTAGTAGACGGCGCAATAGGTACCGCTGCGGGTACAGGTATCGGTGCGCTGGGCAGCGTAGCTTTGGCGGCGTCCAGCGTCACGCTGTTTGTCGCCAGTCCGCTGGTTGCTCCACTGATGCTGATCGGCTGGGGCGCGAGTATTGGTGGTTTAATCGGAGCCGCAACGGGCGCCACAGGCTCACCAGACAGCTCCGGAAACAAGGAAGGCTCGCTTTCAGATCTGGTCAAAGATGCAATCGCAAACGGTCAGGTTGTACTGGTGGCTAATACCCGCAGCGAACAGGAAACCGCAATGGCAAGTGAAGTCATCGAAGATTCAGTCGGCAAATACAACGACACCAACGTTGAATCACCCTTTGAGCCGACCAGTCAGCCCTTTTAACGCGCCTTAAACACAGATTAGATCCCCGTTGCCATATCAACTACGCTGATCCTGTTCTCAGTTCAGCGCCGGATTAGAAACGAAAGTTGAGGATCGACGCAATGGTCTTACATTCGCCATCGACAAGCAGATGGATTCCATCATACAAAATGGCAACACTATTTGTCGTCTTAGCGGCACTGTGTTGGGGGCTATCTGGCGGTATTGCCGCGATTCTGATGGACAAAGGATGGAACCCAAACATTATCGCATTATACCGTGGCGCGGTCGGGCTGGTTTTTGTTCTTATCTGGCTGACTGTGCGCCCACAGGGAAACGGTCTGACAAGCATCAAGTTATGGGCATGGGCGAGCATCGCCGGCCTCGGCGTTGCCGGTAATTTTGTTTTCTTTTTCATCAGCATTGCCCATGGCGGCGTGGCGGTTGCCGCTACGCTAATGTATAGCGCACCAGTATTTGTCTATATTGCATCGTTTTTCTTAAGGTTTGAAAGTGCCACACCGATGAAATGGGCGGCGATCGCAGTAGTGATGACGGGAATCGTATTACTTACAGGTATTTACGATATTCGCGCGTCCGCTGTCACGCCGGTTAGTGTGGGCGCCGGGCTACTATCCGGATTGTTCTACGCGGTATTTATTTTCGGTTTTAAATCAGCCGCCCCACACGGCAGCCCACAAGCCATTCTGACGATAGCATTTTCCTTACTCGCCGCCATCCTGATCTGGCCGGCTAATATTGACAATATCATTGCGGTTATAGGCTCTCAGGTTTGGTGGCTGTTTATCCTGCTTGGGATACTTGGCGCGGGGGTGTCATTTATTCTGTATATTGCGGGGCTGAACTATACAGCGCCTGCCGTCGCTTCAGTTGTAGCAATGGTGGAACCGGTAGTAGCATCGCTATTCGGCGTGCTGATTCTGAATGAGCATCTGGACGCTCTGCAACTTTGTGGCATGGCACTCATTCTGGTCGCCGTCACTACGCTTAGCATTTACTCGAACGCCCGGCGGTTTTCTTTCAGGCAAGCTAATTGATATACATCCACTAGTTGCTGCGAAGCCCATGCGCCCCCAACTAACATCAGGCTCCTGCAGCCATAACTCCGGTAATGTTACCTGCCAGAACTCTGATCCATAAGGCCTACCAGCACACCCACAAACGTTAATTTTTTGTTTCTTTTATGTAAAATATTTAGTCCAATTATTTGACTAATAGGTGAGCATATTCTAGGTTTATGCAACTTTGCTGACTGCTGTACAGCAGTTTTCCTTAACACCGAGGGCAACTAAGATGAAAAGAGCACTCCTTACTGCAACCCTGCTCAATGCCGCGGGCTTGTTGTTTGCACCCAGTATCCTGGCCGCACCAGGCACCCCCAATATAGCCTGGATGGAGACCAGCTATGGCGCTCCGGCCCAGTACACCATCCAGTGGAATATGTGGTGGGGCAATAATGGGGACACCTGGTACCTGCTGGAAAATGGCAGCGTCGTTCACACTGGGAACCTTACCCCTAACGGCAAGAACGCTCAGTCAGGGCAAACTCAGATTAGCCAATCCAGTGGCGGCAGTTACGCTTATCAGGTGAAGTTGTGCGATACCTCAGTGACTCCGGAATCATGCACTCAGAGTAATACAACCACCATCAGTGTTTCAGGCGATGCGGTAAATCAGCCGCCTGTTGTCAATGCGGGCAATGACCTGAACACAGAACCAGGCAGTCCGGTGAATCTCAGTGGCAGCGTTGAGGACGATGGCCTGTCTGGCCCACTGGATATTCTCTGGACACGCCAGTCTGGACCCGGCACCGTGACTTTTGGCAGCGTATCTGCCCCTTCAACCACCGCCACATTCAATACAATCGGTACATATGTCCTGAGGTTAACCGCAAATGATGGTGAATTCAGTGCTTTTGATGATGTACAGGTAGTGGTGGCGGATGCGTTACCCAACCAACCTCCGATAGCCGATGCAGGCAACGATGCCAGCGCATCGTTAGGTCAGCCATTGACATTAACTGGCACATTCCAGGATGACGGCAAAACAAGCCCTGTCACCCAGATCTGGAGCAAAGTTTCCGGTCCCGGTATTGTCAGCTTCAGTGATGCCAGTTCCGGCACCACCCAGGTTACCTTTGACGCAACAGGTAGCTATATATTGGCCTATATGGTGAATGACAGCGAATTCAGCGACAGCGATCAGCTCACCGTCACGGTGACCGACGGCCCGGCGCCGGAAGCCCCTGCCGCACCCGCTATTGCCTGGATGCCCACCGATCTCGAACTAACCAATGGCAGCGTAGATGTAACTATCAGCTGGAACCTGTATTGGGGGAAAAATGGCAATCAATGGCGACTGCTTAAGAATAATACCGTAGTGCATAGCGCGCCACTTACCGCCAACGGCAATAGCGCGCAATCCGGGCAGCATACCGTAACCCTGACCCAGGGAGGCAGCTATGATTTTGAAGTGGCACTTTGCAATGTGGTCGGCAATCAGGAAGCCTGCACTGGTAGCAGTGCCACAACCGTCACCGTTGCGGGCGGCGGAGGCAACCCCGTATTGACGTGTGGACCAGGAACCACTTCGGGACTATGTCTGCCCAGTCTCGATGATCAGATCGATCTCTATGTTAAAGGCTGGCCCAACACCCTGGCCATGGGCACGCTGGTAAACAATGACCCTGCTGACAATGCTGAACTGGCAGCCTCTCAGGTCAATGCAATCTATCAGTTTACCGGTAACGACGGGCGTGGCCAGTTGCTGACGCCAGAGGTTACCCGCCAGACCATTACTCAGGCCAGACAAATTGGCACACAGGTACGCCCTGTGCTGGTGGCCAACACTGCTGACGCCAGTCAGAGTCAGGATCTCGGTTCAGAAGATATTCTCAACTACAACAATCTGGTGATCCATTACCGCAATCTGATCCGTCAGGCAGCACAGATGCAGGTACGCAAAAATTCCAGTCACGAACATCCGGCAACACTGCTGCTCAACACCGAGTTACTAGGTCAGTGGTTTGAGTCTCCAGGCACTTTTACCAGCCTGTTTGGTGAACCAGACAACTGGACAACGGTTCAGGTACAACAGGCTCTGCAGGAAGCCATCAGTCTGGACAGTGGTTATCAGGTTGAAGACAACAACGGCAATCTGCATAGTCTCGGCTCACTGTATAACCTCAATGAATTACAAAGCGAAGCCGGGAGTTTGCTCAGCGACAACCTCAAAGGCTGGGTTCAGTCACAGCACTTTATTCTTAAGCGCTTTAGTCCCGATATACCTTTTGCGTGGGTAGTTAATCTGGAAGGCAATACCAACACCAGCAATCTGCGTTCAGAGTACTCTGGCCTGCAAGCTGTATGGAATGGCGCCTCTGAGCCGTTTGCCGCCTTTCTACTCGAATTGGGTCTGTTTGATGACGCTGACCTGCGCCCGGATTTTCTCGCCTTTGACAAAGGCAACCATGACGGCTTCTCACCTGATGGCAAAGAGAAACATGCGTTTGGCCCACGTCAATGGCAAAACTATCTGAACTATGTGCGCCAGATCACCGAGTATTTCGAGGTACCTGCAATGTTGTGGCAATTACCAGGTGGTCACCTCGCCACGACCGGCGAATCTATCGGCGACTATGATCTGGCGAACCATTCGGCCAGTGCCGGCAGCTATTTCATGGGCGATAAGAATATTGGTGCCAATCTCTCAGCGATTCGTCCGGAGGTATTGAATATCCCTCTGGATGCGCAAACATACGGCTCAGCCACCAGTGTTGGCGCCTTACTGAATCAGGAGAATGAACATGACTGGGGTACCAGCCAGTTACGCCATGCCGCCTATGCAAATGTGTTCGCGATTCTGTGGGGCGGCCCGACCAGTACATCGGTGGTTCCCGTTGGCAACCATAATGACAATGGCTGGCTGAAGAGTAAAATCGTCGCCTATCAGAATCATGGCGGCGTACCACTCTACCACGTTGCAGGCCCCACAAGTTCCACACCATTGACCTCTATTGAGGCATTGAATGCCGAACTGGAAAGCATTGAGACCTTAGTCAATAACGAGGTATTTCTATACCAGACACCGTCAAATTCCTGGATCCCCTCCACTGTGTACAAATGGGGAGATTTCCTGCAGGCCCTTAACGCCATGCATAATCAGGGTGTCGGGGACGTGAAGTTCTGGCTGATTGACGAAAATACCGATGAAGCCACCAACATTCTCTACGCAAAGGTCGCCATTGCCGCATTCCTCGCACAGAGTATGAAGGAAACCATCCAGTACAATGCCTGTGATGAAAACAACTGGTCAATCAACACCGGGGATCCGGTTAATTACCCCTTGTCTTCTTCCTGCGGGCAGCTACAGCAAAATTATTCAGACTATGGGGTCAATCCTGCCACTGGCAACGACTACCCCTACTCGTGTCCGGTGAATATGAAAATGGAGATGACTGCGAATACCCATGCCAAATGGTATGGCGCACCGGCACCTCTTTTTGTAGCCCCGGACGCCGTGCTCGAAGAGCTTGGCTTGCTGGTAAACGGCAATGTAGGTAAATGGAACTATTCATCTGATTGCAGCAACCAAACCGGTACACCGGACCTTAACAAGCAAGCATGGTTGCGCGAGGAGTGCAAAGTCTATGATGGTCAGAAGGCTGGCCGCTTTGTCTGGGACGGCAGTGCCGGTAAATCAGTGGAAGGTTGTGGCTGGTGGGGTCGCGGAGTGATCCAGACCACCGGGCGCTTTAACTTCGGTAAGCTTAATCACTTCCTCGGTCGCAGCCATGTGGATCCCGCTCTGGAAGGCCAGGTAGTGGAAGGCATGGAAGTTATTGGTGCGCCCGCCAATCCGCTATACAGCGATATGGATTTGTGTCAGAACCCCGGGTTGGTATGCAGTACCCAGGAACACAAGGAAATTAAATGGATTGCAGGCCTGTTTTACTGGATGAATGAAGTACAGGGTTACGATAACACCGGTGGCCCCTATGAAGGCTGGAACTACTATCAGGAACTGAAGGCCTATGTCGAAGGGGGCCTGCAGGGCAGTGGTTTTATTGACGATATCTCGGGTATTGTCAACCGGGGCTGTCCCGACAGCACATGCCCCATCAGTGGGCCGGTAGATGGCCTGGCTGACCGCAAAGACAACTTCTTTAAAGTATTAAGAGCAATGGGGCTGGACCCCCAGTAAGCGCTTAGAAGCGCGTGAAGGCTCACCCGGCCGTACCGGGTGAGCCTTTCTTTTTTGTATTCTCTCTTATGGTTATTGGCTTTTCTGCCCTGCCCCGCTTTTTCCTGCTTCTTTGCAAAAATCGCAACCACTACTTCAAGTGTGCTGAACCTGACTCAGTTTATGCGCAGCCATCACAAGTTCGCGAGTTAACAGACTGCTCATGGCCTGGCCGGTGCCTTCAACCGGTTATGTATTCTTGGCGCTACAGAATCTGGCAGCATTAACAAAACAGCACAGGATAAACGCTGCTAAGGTGATTTGGAGTACGCCTGAATATAATTCACCGCTTCATTCTCTGCGCTGTACCATTGACCGGAAAAAATATTGTACTTCATGCCGGTACTGGCAATCATCCTGGCTCCATGAGTCTGTGCCATGCGTTCCAGCTCTTCAGGCCTGACAAAATAACGCCAGTCGTGGGTCCCCCGTGGCAGGTAGCGCATCACATATTCTGCGCCAATTATGGCAATCACAAAACTTTTAATCGTTCGGTTTAATGTTGCCAGCAGCAGCATTCCACCTGGTTTTACCAGCTGACAACATTCTTTAATTAACTGCGCCTGGTCAGGCACATGCTCAACCACCTCGGCGTTGATCACCACATCGTATTGATTGCCTTTTGCCAGCAAATCCTCTGCAACCCCATGGCGATAGTGAATCCGCACCCCTTCTTGTTCTGCATGGTGCTTTGCCACCTCAATACTGACGCCACTGGCGTCAATCCCTGTAACCTCTGCTCCTGCCTTAGCAAGAGGCTCTGCTATCAGGCCGCCGCCACAGCCCACGTCCAGCACAGACAATTTCTGCAAAGGCATCGCTGCACCCTCAGCGCACCTGAAATAAGACACAATGTGTGCCAGCATCCATTCAAGCCGGGCACGGTTAAATTCCAGAGCTGTCTTATATTTACCCGCTGGGTCCCACCAGGCCTGTGCCATGGCGTCAAACTTAGCGATCTCTGCTGGCGACAGGTTGGAATCTTTGGCTTTGGGTGTGAGCCGACTTTTGTCTAACATGATAATCTGCTTAGCAATCTGAGTGGTAAGAAGGTGTCAGACGGATCACAACACCCTTTTCTTACAGGTATACGCTAGAAACAGAAAGAGGGATTAATATGGCCAACGCACGCAATGTTTTCGGCAAACCGCTTCAGTTATGCTGCGGCAATACGGGCTTCACCCGGGAAGGGTTTTGTTACGTGCCCAAGAACGATTTCGGCAATCACAGTGTCTGCGCCGTGATGACCCAAGAGTTTCTTGAGTACTCAAAGGCACAGGGAAATGACTTGATGGCAGCCAACCCAATGGCTGGCTTTGCCGGATTAAAACCAGGCGACCGCTGGTGCCTGTGCGCAACCCGCTGGTTGCAGGCTGAACAAGCCGGTGTCGCCCCAAAGGTCATACTTAGTGCAGTTAACCAAAAAGCACTGGATGTGATCCCCCTTGAGACCTTAAAGCGCCATAGCACAGAGCAAAATCAGGAGTAAGTAAGGCAGCAACCATTTTAGGATCAACGTCTCTGAATAATCCTCTAATCAGC
>NZ_NISX01000027.1 GCF_002591895.1 Lacimicrobium alkaliphilum | reverse complement strand
TAAGAGTGCCATTTACACAGATATTTTTACAGTCTCGCAGCAGGTTTCTTCGTGCGCTTCGTGGTCCAAAAGCCTCCAACCACGAAGACGGCAGGAAGCTGTGACACTCTTTGCACCTGATACAGATGCCGGGTCAAGTTTTACATTGTGCTGAATGACCGCTCCTGGCACTAAGCGGACTATCAGATTGGCGATGCCCCTCTAAAGCACTAAACACAGAGCATGCATGCTCCTATACTTTCTGACAATCATATCAGTACAATTGCTCTATCAGCGTTAGTTAGTTTCTGCACAACCATAACGCTGTTTACCCGCTCAAACCGTTGCTATTTCTGACAGTCAATAAAGAACAGGCTGTAGCCCGGTTCCCAGGCGGAATGGGCACTTCAGCCGCTGGGTCTGGCCCTTGGTAATGATATTGCTGATTACACAGATGCTTTATCTGGTGTTTGCAGACTAACGCCTGTTGGTCTGCAACACAAAAGTCATCAAAACTTAGAGCGTGTTGATCTTTGCTGTATGAATTTTGTTCTAACTAAACGCTTTGTAATCGCGGCGCTTATTTGCAGGCCTAATGGATTAAGTCAAAAATAAGCAATAAAGAGTAAAAAGCGTTTAGGACGAACCCTTCGGGCAACGTTTGCGCAGCATCTCTACCGCTTCAGCGCTCTTTCATGTAGAACAACTACACCACAATCGCGCTTCATTGTATAAATACCGCGCAATTCGTTGCAAAAAATATACAGCAAAGTTCAACACGCTCTGATCTGGCGCAATAAAAATATCTGTCACAACTGCTATCTTTGGTATCAACACTTTATCTCCACCTGATACCAAAGGAGCAATAATGGCAATTAATTCTAAACACCGTGTGTATATACCGGCTAACGCCAAGTCTAATCAATATATCCTCGCCGAAATTAAGCCTGATGAGGCGTTTTATAGCCATTACTCAAGTCCGGACGAATGTTATCAAAAACTCAGCCAGCAATTTTTTGCTCTGGCTGACGAATTCGGCTTACACAATGTACATATGATTGCCAACGATAAGCTTCCGGTGGTGCGTTATCACCATGAAGCGTATTGCCTGCAAATGAAGAAACAGATTTTGTTTTTCTATGATCCCCAATACCATGAGGCGCAAAACCTGTTCACCGAAGCGGATTATCAGGCACGTAAAATTCGCCTGGTTTTTCTGGCAACCGGCACAGACATCCGCGCTCATGGGGCGGAATTCCACAATAAAGTGAGCCAGTTGCTGGAAAGCTTTGAAGGCCTGTTACCTGATCCGCAAACCCAGATAAAAATTCGCGACCATCAGCATTTGTCTTATGACCTGTTTGCCGGTGCCAAAGGCAAAAAAGAAACCTATGGCTATAAGCTGCGTGGTCTTTACCCCAGATACCGTGCCCGCCAGTGTGACTTGCCAGAGAATCACTCTGCAATCAGTTATGTAACGGTCAACCTGCCACTCACCCGGCAGCTCAAACAGCGCTACCTCAAGCCCGGTGACACTGACTTTTCCCCCTTATATGAAGCGCTGGAGAAATCCTTTTTACAGGCCAGCGAAGACAAGAGTCTGTACAGGCTGGCTCTGGTGGCAAATGGCCTGACACCACTGGTTCGCAACAGTCAGGTGGATCAGTCTGAGCACAACACCGAACTGCAAAAGATCAGTTTTGATACCGAGCACGACAAACACCAGTTTGCCAATCACTGGCAGGCAGACAACCTGGTGGAAACCGCGCATTTTATTATTGTGGCCGGCGATGAAGACAACACAGAGTTTGGTTACGGGCACTTTATGAACCGGGTAGAAGCAGCGCTCAACAGTTTAGCCAAAGCACTGCAACTGGATCCGCAGCGTAATGAGATGATTGTGCGTTTCCACCAACATATCAGCTATATGCTTGGTCAGACTCGGTCGTAAGAGTTAGTGGTTATTTAATCCCCAGTCTTTTTGCCAGTTTGTGCAGGTTACTGGAGTCTACTTCCAGTAACCTGGCTGCCTGAGCCCAGTTTTGCTGACAATGATCCAGCGCAGAGATAATAGCCTGGCGCTGACAATGCTCAATTGACGACTTAAGTGGCATTAACGTCTGAGCATCTGTATTGATACTTTGTGGTGATACCCGTACTTCAGACATTTCCAGATCCAGCAACTCCGGTTCGATACTCAGCATTCCCTGATCGCCATGGCGGGTCAGTGCCTTAATCGCACCGCGGCTGATTACATGTTCCAGTTCCCTGACATTACCCGGCCAGTTATAACCCAGCAGTGCCTGCTCGGACTGAGGTGAAATACGCAGGCTGCGCAAACCCAGGCGTGCCCGGTTCTGCTCCAGAAAATGCCCCGCCAACAGCAATACATCGTTACCGCGCTCACGCAAAGGAGGAATATGTACCGGATATACTGATAAACGATGATAAAGATCGGCGCGAAAATCGCCACTTTTCACACATTCTTTTAAATGCCTGTTGGTAGCAGCCAGTATCCTTACGTTCACTTTACGGGGCTTATCTGCACCCAAACGCTGAATTTCTCCGTTCTGTAATGTTCTGAGTAGCTTAGCCTGCACTGTCAGAGGTAGCTCCCCCACCTCATCCAGGAGTAAGGTCCCTCCGTTGGCCGCTTCAAATTTGCCTGCTCTTTCTGATTGGGCTCCGGAAAAGGCGCCTTTAACATGGCCAAAAAGTTCACTCTCCGCCAGCGACTCAGGCAAAGCCGCACAGTTAACATGAATCAGCGGTTTCTGATGGCGACGGGAGTGCTGATGCAAACGACGGGCGAATAACTCCTTTCCCACCCCGGTTTCACCTAGCAACAACACCGGCAACTCAGAATCAGCCACGGCATCCAGCTCAGTCAGAATACCGGCCAGCGCCGCACTACGGCCAATGATTTCTGCATCCTCCTCGCCGGGCAAACCCGGCTCGAAGTGACTGCTTCTGGACTGACGCAAACCACGGTTTTCAGATTCCAGTATGGTCGTATGGATTGCCGCTTCAATCAGCAATTTAAACTCCAGCAAATTCTGCGCTGCAGTTTGATTAAATGTGCCAGCCTTAAGGGTGTCAAAGGTAATCACTCCCCAGATCTTGCCGTCCTGCTCAAGACGCAATCCCATACAATCGTGCACGGGCAATGGCGAACCGGCTAATTGATTAAGTAAACCATCATAGGGATCGGGCAACGCGCTGCTGTGTTCAAAACACACCGGTTGTTTTTCACTGTTCAGAATAGTGGCAAGCCTGGGATGTTGTGCGGGTAAAAACCGACGGCCCATGGCCTCTTCTACCAATCCGGTGGCGGCAACGGGTTTTAATATATCCGTCTCCAGTCTGAGTAACACCACCGCCCCACAATCAAAATGAGCCTTCAGGGTTCGCACCAGCCGCTCTAATCGCAGTTGCTCCGGCAGGCTTGTGGCCAGATCTGCCACCAACATTTTATCTAACATGGTAAATAAAACCCTATAACGGTCAATAAAACCCTATTTAATCAGGGTTAAAAATACCAACAAATATCAATAAGTCAATAAATTCATAGAGATAAGTATTGGCATCAGTATTGCGATAGATAGAACTGACAGCAGTACTGACAGAACTGCTGGTTCTGGCAATTCTGTGCACACCACACCTTTGGTGCAGCGTGCGTCCTGTTAATTCACTCACCCGGAGTATCACAATATGAAAAAAACACTCTATTCCCTCTCAGGGACAGAATTTTATCTCACCACAGATAACGGAGAGCCGGCTCATGGGTAAATATCGTCGTCTGTGGTTTATTCTGATTGCAGTATTAGCAGTAACTTTCACACTGCTCGCGTATTTTGGCAGCGAGGTTTATCGTCAGGCGCCCCCCCTGCCATCAATGGTAATGACCGAAGACGGTCAGCAGCTGATGACCAAAGAGAGTATTCTCGATGGCCAGACCGCATGGCAATCGGTGGGCGGCATGCAGTTAGGCTCCATCTGGGGGCATGGTGCTTATCAGGCCCCTGACTGGACTGCCGACTGGCTCCACCGTGAGCTGATCGCCTGGTTAAGCATCGCCGCAGAGCAGGACTTTTCAAAATCATTTAATCAACTGAATGAAGAACAACAGGCCCTGCTAACCCTGCGTCTTAAACGCGAATATCGCACCAATTCGCTGGACGATAATGATGTTGTTACCCTGTCTGCACGCCGGGCCAGGGCCATCAGCGACGTGGCCAGCTACTATGACAAGCTGTTCAGTGACCATCCCGATCTGAAGTCCAGTCGTGAAAGCTTTGCCATGAAAGAAAATACCCTGCCCAGTGCTGAGCGGCGGGCAAAAATGGCCCAGTTTTTCTTCTGGACCGCCTGGGCAGCCTCCACTGAGCGCCCGGACTCCGGTGCAACCTATACCAATAACTGGCCCCATGAGCCACTGATTGACAATGTACCCACCAGCGAAAACCTGCTCTGGTCTGTTGCCTCTGTGGTGTTGCTTATCGCCGGTGTCGGTGCGTTGGTCTGGGCCTGGGCCTTTTTACGTAAAGAGGAAGAAGAAATTGCAGCACCAGAGCAGGATCCTATCAGTCTGGTAAGCCTTACCCGCTCGCAAAAAGCGCTGGCCAAATACGTATTTCTGGTGGTGGCATTGTTCACCTTTCAGGTCTTCCTTGGCGGCTTTACCGCGCACTATACCGTTGAAGGTCAGGAGTTCTATGGTCTGGATGTGTCACAGTATTTTCCCTACTCACTGGTCAGAACCTGGCATATCCAGGCGGCACTGTTCTGGATCGCCACGGGATTTCTTACTGCGGGCTTGTTTCTGGCGCCAATCATCAATGGCGGTAAAGATCCAAAATGGCAGAAACTCGGTGTCGATGTGCTGTTCTGGGCACTGGTGGTCGTAGTGGTCGGCTCCTTTGTGGGTAATTACCTGGCCATCGCGCAGATCATGCCGGAGAATCTCAGTTTCTGGCTTGGTCACCAGGGTTATGAGTTTGTCGATCTGGGCAGACTGTGGCAAATCGGTAAGTTTACCGGCATCGTGTTCTGGCTGGTACTGATGCTGCGCGCCATTGTTCCGGCATTAAAGCAGGAAGGCGACAAAAACCTTTTGGCACTGCTGACTGCCTCTGTTGTTGCCATAGGTTTATTTTACGGTGCCGGTTTCTTCTACGGTGAACGGACGCATTTATCGGTCATGGAATACTGGCGTTGGTGGATCGTGCATCTGTGGGTAGAAGGCTTCTTTGAAGTGTTTGCCACCGCCGCACTGGCCTTTATTTTCTGCTCCATGGGGCTGGTATCCCGCACTATGGCCACCACGGCCAGTCTGGCATCAGCATCACTGTTTATGTTGGGTGGTGTACCCGGCACCTTCCATCACCTGTATTTTTCCGGCACCACTACACCCGTTATGGCTGTAGGTGCCACCTTCAGTGCGCTGGAAGTTGTCCCGTTAGTAGTGCTGGGTTATGAGGCCTTCGAGAACTGGCGACTGAAACAGCGGGCGCCGTGGATGCAGAAAATAAAATGGCCGATGATGTTCTTCGTTGCCGTTTCCTTCTGGAATATGCTCGGTGCCGGGGTGTTTGGTTTTATGATCAATCCGCCTATCGCGCTCTACTATATTCAGGGGCTGAACACCACCGCAACCCACGCCCATGCAGCCCTGTTTGGTGTTTATGGTTTCCTGGCGCTGGGCTTTGCCTTGCTGGTACTTCGCTATATCCGCCCGACTCTGCAGTTTGATGAAAAACTGATGAAAACCGCCTTCTGGTGGCTTAACGGCGGTCTGGTACTGATGCTGTTCACCAGCTTACTACCGGTAGGTATTCTGCAATTTCAGGCCAGCCTGGAACATGGCTTCTGGTATGCCCGCGGCGAAACCTTTATGCAGACGCCACTGCTACAGACACTTCGCTGGGTGAGAACCATTGGTGATGTGATCTTTATCATCGGTGCACTGGCTGTGAGCTGGCAGGTGGTAAAAGGTCTGATGGGTTGGCGGACTCCAGCAAGCAGCGAGCAACCCCTTTCCACTCAGGAGACTTTGTAACACCTGTGGCGGGGCTGAGAACGCCCTGCCACTTCTTTTTCGGAGAAAGCAAAATGCAATATCAACGTATCACTAATCTGGCACATGCGTTACTTATCTTTGCCGTACTGGCAATGCTGACAACCATCTGGGTTGGCTATATCAGGCCCGAACAATTCAGCATAGCAATTCAGATCACCGCCCATATCAGCCTCATTTTCGCCGCAACCATGCTCAAAATTGCCTATGTGTTGCGTTGTATTGGTCGCTATGAACGCAAGATGGAGGTCTGAATGATTATTGCAAAACTAAAGCATCTGCTTTGTGAAAGAATGACCAGTAATCTGCTCAATAATATCGCTGCCCACTCAGCCAATACTCAGGTAGCCTGAGCAGGGGTGACTCGGCTAAACTGAGTAACGATAGAATTGAAATACGCTCAGAAGGAAAAAGCTTGGACTGGGTTCGCGCGTTGCACTGGAAGATTCTGGCTATAGTGTCTCTGTTATTGGGAGTGGCTGGCATTCCCCTTCCCGGGTTACCAACGGTGCCGTTTATCTTACTGGCCGCCTGGTCTGGCAGCAAAGGCTGGCCGCAACTTGAAGACTGGCTGCTCAGGCATCCCAGATTCGGTAAAGACATTGCCAACTGGCGCCGCTATGGTGCAGTCTCCCGCCGTGCAAAATATCTGGCCAGTGGGATGATGTTACTCAGCACAACATTGCTATGGATATCCGCTTCACCTGTTTACCTGCAGCTGGCTGTTACCCTGATTTTAGTTTGCGTAGCACTGTGGCTATGGCGGCGACCTGAAACAACCAGCACAACAGATTAACCTGGTGCTGATATTTTCAGGACGTACTCCAAAAAAGCACGAAAAAGCTAATTTCACCACAGAGTCACAGAGAACACAGAGGTATTAACGGTTTAGCCCCTTTACTTCTCTGCGTTCTCTGTGCCTCTGTGGTTATTTCTTTTTTACACAATCACCATTGGATGAAGTTAATGGCAGGAGCCGCAGCAGCTTCCCTCACCTTCAGCACGATTTACAAACAGGATATTATTCTCCAGATGGATATGCTCCATCAGGTCTTCTTTCAGCTCCTTTAATCCCACATAAAGCGCCGTCCAGGTATTACAGGCACCCACAGGCAGCTCCAGGTTATGAGCAAGTGCCTGCATCTTTTCCAGCGCCTGACCATGTTCAAAATGCTCTTCCTCCATCACCGAGATCGGCCCGGAAGGAAAGATATCTCTGACCAGCATAGGGAACAGGATCTGTTCTTCTTTTTGCATATGGTTTTCCAGTTCCTGATGCATGGCCTCAAGATGATCGGCCAGACCGTGAGGACAATCATCATTGTCGCCATGCACATGCTCTACACGGCGGGCAAGACGAATAAGCTCCGGTAACTGCTGACGGTGTTTCTGATGAAAATTCTCAAAGATATGGGCTACTAATTCGGGATTCGACGCCTGTTGCCATTGTTGTTCGGGGTTATCAGAATTCATCAGTTGCACCAGTTCAGCCACAACAGGGCCAGGGTCCTGCTCACGTTTTCTCAGCGCATCGCCCAGCGTTCGCTGTCCGCCACAACAAAAATCCAGCTTATAATGATGAAAGATACGTGTTGCACCCGGGACTTGTGTCGCCAGGCTGGCTAAAGATTGGGTTAATATTTCCATTACAGCTCCAGTAGTAGTCAAATAAAAGTCGTATTCCGAAATTGTGTTCCGGTGTGTCCAAAAATAGGTTTCAGGGAAGTGTTTCTACATATGACAAACTGCAAGAGGGATACCAAGATTATCTACTTGTTTTTAATAGATAAATATCAAAAAAGGTACTATTAACCCTGCCCGCATGGGGTTTTTTAAACCCTCTGGGTATATTTAACCCTTCTTTATTCCATTGACCCACCTGAATTCAGGCGAGCCAGGTGCGACTCACACGGCGCCACCAGTTCCAGGCAGCTGAGACCGCACAAATCGTCTTTTACAGGCTCTCCTCTGGTTAAATGTTGTTCAAGGTAATCCCGGCTGAAATCGTCATTGTGAAAATACAGCGGCAGTGTGGATGAGCGAAAATGACAACTGCAATGATGATTACTGCCCGTGGCCAATAGCCATCTGAGCATTTGTGTTGTGACCAGGGGCATATCTGCGGCCACCAGCATTGCATGACGTTTTGTGTCGAGAAAAGCCGCAGCATGTACCGCTGATAGCAGTCCATGACCGGAGTAAATGTCGGGTAGTCGTCCCTGTTCGAAGCAGTTCTCATTTATCTTTACCGAATTAATCCCACTTTGTATAAGCAGTGATCTGGCTTTATCGATTTCGCTCTGCCCACGTTCACTCTGTCGCCAGCCACGTGGTGTCAGCTGCGCCACAATCACCCCAAATGGCTCCATTTATCTCTACCTGTCGGCCACAAAGCTCCAGTCTACTTATCAGCATGTGCTGCGGACCATACACCATAAGAGTTAGTTGGTTATTTACTGTAGGTATTGCCTTAATAGTGCTACGACGTTACAAATAGAAAACGCACAACACCAGAGGCCAGGTATTGAGTCAGCAGCTCACAACAGAACAAGCTCTGCGCTATAACCGCCAAATTCTGCTACCGGATTTTGATCTTCAGCGCCAGGAACAACTCCTCAATGCCAGAGTGCTGATTATCGGTATGGGTGGACTTGGTTGCCCGGCTGCTCAATATCTGGTGGCGTCGGGCGTGGGCCAGGTGATCCTTAACGATAATGATGAAGTGGCACTAAGTAATCTGCAGCGACAGATTCTGTTTAGCGAGGCAGATATTGGTTACAACAAGGCTGAAATTGCCGTAACCCGACTGAGGCAACTTAACAGCAACTGCCAGCTTAGCGCGCTGACTACGCGCCTTGACGAGCAGGCACTTAAACAACTTGTTGCTGAACAGGATCTGGTGCTCGATTGCACAGATAACCTGGCCAGCCGCAATCTTATCAATCGAATATGTGTCAGCGAACAAAAACCGCTGGTATGCGGTGCGGCCATCCGTATGGAAGGCCAGTTGTTCAGTTATATTCCCTCTCAACAAGGCCCCTGTTACCATTGTCTTTCCCATTTATTTGGCGAACAACAGTTAAGCTGTGTGGAGTCCGGTATTCTCGCTCCTGTCGTGGGCATCATAGGAGTCATGCAAGCCCTGGAGGCGGTTAAGATTCTTAGTCAGTGTGGTAATTACGGTGACGGAAAGTTACAACTTTTTGATGGTAAAACCGGCCAGTGGCAACAGATCAAAGTTCCTAAAAACCCCAACTGTGAAGTTTGTCAGGAACATCGGTCCTGAAGTCGCTGGCACTCACTAAAGCTGTCGTATATTCTGTACTCAAAAAGCGGTAAACAGCTGTTTGAATTAGGGGATAGATGATGTCAGCAAGTATTGCGCAACAAGTTCAAAGCTTAAGGCGATTTTATAACACAGCAGCCACCAGGGATCTGGACTGGCGTCGTCAGCAACTCAGGCAATTGCTGCGTATGACAGAAAACCACGAAAAAGAGATTTATCACGCCCTGCATCAGGATCTGGGCAAGTCAGAGCAGGAAAGCTGGCTGGCTGAAGTGGGGTATCTGCAGGATGAAATACGACACAGCCTGAAACACCTGAAGAAATGGAGTCAGGCCCGCACGTCATCAACGCCTTTAATCGCACAACCCGGGCGCAGTTGGATACAACCAGAGCCCCTTGGAACGGTATTGATCATCGGTGCCTGGAACTACCCCTTTCAGTTACTGCTTGCTCCCCTGGTGGCTGCTATTGCAGCGGGGAACTGCGCTCTGGTTAAGCCCTCTGAACTGTCCCCAAATACCAGTGCGTTAATCGCTACCTTGCTACCCCAATATCTGGATCAACAAGCCTTTGCCGTGGTAGAGGGGGCTGTTGAAGAGACCACTGAAGTGTTAAAGCAGCATTTTGACCACATTTTGTATACCGGCGGCGAAGCGGTAGGCAAAATTGTAATGAGAGCCGCTTCTGAGCATTTAACCCCGGTGACACTGGAGCTGGGTGGCAAGAGCCCCTGTATTGTTGCCAGTGACTGTGATCTTGAGGTAACCGCTGCACGCATTGTCTGGAGTAAATGGATGAATGCCGGGCAAACCTGTGTGGCGCCTGATTATGTATTGGTGGAAAAAGCATTCGCTGACCAGCTTAGTCAGGCCATTCAGAACAAGCTTGAGCAGTTTTACGGCTCAGATCCCAAACACAGCCCGGACTATTGCAAGATCATTAACAAGCGCCACCTGGCACGGCTGCAATCGTACTTGCAGGAACAAACTCTGTTATGTGGCGGGGAAGTTGAAGAAACCCTCCATTATATGTCGCCCACGCTGGTAAAGGATCCTGATTTAAACAGCCCTTTAATGGAAGAAGAGATTTTCGGGCCTATTTTGCCAATAATCAGTCTGGAAAATATCAGCGAAGCACCGGAATTTATTAATCAGCGGGCAAAGCCCCTCGCCCTTTACCTGTTTACCCAGTCCAAAACGCTTGAGCAAAACGTACTCGAAAATACCAGCGCGGGCAGTGTCTGTGTTAACGATGGCATGATGTTTATGGCGAACCCTGAGCTGCCCTTTGGCGGGGTCGGCAATAGCGGTATGGGCCGCTATCATGGGCAATGGGGTTTTGATACCTTTAGCCATCTGAAAGCGGTAATGAAACGCAGTACCTGGTTCGATATTAATTGGCGCTATCCGCCTTTTAATGCAAAGAAATTGAAATGGCTTAAAATGCTAAAATAATGCCATTGCTCCGGACGTGTGCTGCTTTAACTGGTAATGTCAGGCGAACTGCTGGCCCCTTGCCTGAGTATCGGCCATAGCCCTTCTAGCTGGCCATCACGTACAGCCAGCAGATCGCCAAACTGCAGCAATACCGCTTCACTTTGCATGGGCCGTAAAAAAACCCAGTCATCCACGTCCAACGGAACATCAGCCGAGCCGAGCAGTCCCTGCTGATTAGAGCTTCGGTAGAGTTCGTTGAACTCCAGCCCTGATGGCGAACAGGGCGTTGCCATCCAGTTACCACCATAGATAAAAAAGCTCAGTTGCTGGTTCGGATCCCAGTGACCGGCCACGGTACCCAACCATTCCTGGGTCGGAATGCCTTTGTTGGATTGCTTTTTCAATACGCGGGTGGCAATCACAGCGGCCGGTACATATTCGTCCAGCATCGGCTGATCAAAATCAGAGGGCTTTAGCAAACAGGATCCAACCGACAGGTCATTCACCGCCTCAACGTCGGCATAACGCAAAAACGTTGGGCTGCCTGCGCCATTAAAGCACAACGGTCGGTTCAGCCAGTCAGGGTATGCTTTACGGATCTGAGCAATATAGTCCTGATAGCGCTGCTGCACCCGTGCAAACTCACGCCCAGCCAAAAACCCCGGTAACTTACTGACGTGAGCGTCATAGCCCATTAAACCTGACAACTGTAAATGCTCCGGGTTGGCGGCAATAATATCCAGCGCCCGTCGAAACTCCTGTGTCTGGTTAAAACCACCACGGTGCAATCCCACATCAATTTCAAGATTAACCCTTAGCCTTTGCTCTTGCTGCTGCGCCAATTGCAGATACTGTTTCAGCCGCATCTCACTATCAATCAACCACTGTAACTGCTTTTGCGGCACAAAGGCCGGTTGCTGTTTGCGCCATATCTGGTAAAAATGACGGGCTGATGCTACCGGCATCGGCTTGCCAAACAGAATATCGGCATCAGGCGTAGTGCTTACCAGCGACAACAAAAACGGCAGATGAAAAACCATGTAAGCATGCGTATTCGTGCGCCTGGCAATATAGTCAAGCAGAGCCGGACTGGGGAGGGATTTGACCACAATGCGGTAGGTCTTCTGTGGATGACGATTAAAAAACGTGTTCAGGTTAGTCAGGTTTTGATCCAGACGGTTTAAATCCACTAACAGAGCCGGGCGACTGATGTCATGTTGATCCAGAAACCGAGATAGCCCTTTGAAATAGTCGCTTTGTACCGACGCCCTGCTAACTGGCTTAAACATCCAGGTTGCGGCTATCGCACCCACTGCCAGCCCACCTTTTAGTACCGTACGGCGGCTTGCCATATCAGACTCCAAGAATCTTATGCAAATGGGGGTTAATTAACCGGCCCTGGGGATCGAGACTCTCCCGGACGGCCTGAAAGTCTTGCCAGTGTGCGGGATACAGCCTGGCCAGTTGACTGGCATCCAGGCTATGGATCTTGCCCCAGTGCGGCCTGCCATCAAACTCATGAAAAATCGGTTCGATCATATTAAAGAAGGGCCGGTAGTCCAGATCGCCAAACTGATGCACCGACAACACCGCACTATCCCTGCCCTGATACATAGACAACATAATATCGTCACCCTTGACGTGGCGGTATTCAATCGGAAAACAGGCCGGGATTTTAGCGTCTTTGATAGTTTTCAGTACTTTACGCAGGCAAGCTGGTCCGGCTGCAACCGGCACCGAGTATTCCATTTCCCGAAAGCGGGTAGTCCTGGAGTGAGCCAGCACTTTATAGGAAGCTCCTGTGCGCACCACAGGCGTATTTCCGGCAAAGGCTTTTTCCAGCAACCAGGCATACAAGGGTTCCCCCACTCCTGGTATCCAGGCTACAGACTCAAACACCTGTCGCAACTGATTCAGCGCATCCGCATCCTCTTCTCCCTGATTAACATCACCTGGCGCGGCTTCATTCGTGGTCACAGATATGCCAAGGGGGGAATAAGGTAGGGCGAAAAGCTCAAAATGACGGTTCAGAGCCATTCGCTTCTCCAGCTCATCGAGCATCTGCTCCAGCGGCTCAACCCGGCTCACTTCGGTCAGGTTATAGGCAGGCTGACATTGCAGTCTGACCCGGGTGAGAATACCCAACGCTCCTAAATGGTTGCGCGCGGCACTGAATAATTCCGGGTCTTTGTCGGCACTGATATTCAGTAACCGGCCATCCACCGTTGCCAGCGTCAGGCCGGTAACCTGAGTGGAAAGAGAGCCAAATTGCTTACCAGTACCATGGGTTGAGGTGGCAATAGCCCCCGCCAGCGAAGGGTAATCCATATCCGGCAGATTCTGTGTTGCCAGCCCGACCTGCTCCAGCTCGGGCCCCAGGCGATGCAGGCGAGTACCGGCCCAGACTTCAGCCTGGCTGGTGAGCTTGTCATGACGGATCAATCCGGACAGATAATCCGTGGTTAATAAGGTATCCTTAGTGGGTACCAATGCACTGAAGGCATGACTCGAACCCACAGCCCTGATGGTGCCCTTTGCATTGTTCAACTGCTCGACTAACTGTGCTTCATTGTGTGGAATCAGACGCGTTGTCGGGTAACAGCTGTGGTTTTTAGCCCAGTTAATCCAGGGCAGCGGCTGACCCGGTACAAAAGGGGCCGCCAGAGGTATTGCCGGTGGAATTCGCCCACACCCCGTCAGTGCCAGCGACGCGCTGGCAGCCATCCCTTTTAATAAACTGCGCCGACTGATTTTATCGGAGGTGTCAAAGGTATCAGTCATTGCTCTCCTCCAATGCCGGCGCCAACATCAAATCAATCAACGCATTCAAATCCTGTTCAGTACAGGCGCTGCAATACCCCATAGGCGGCATACCATTGATCCCTTCAACGGTATTGCGCAGTATCTGATTCCGGCCTTTTTGCAGCCGTGCCTGCCACGCCTGCTTATCCCCCATCAGCGGCGCGCTGGTATTTTCCGCTGCATGACATTGCAGACAATTATTCACCAGCAACTGCATCTGTTGGGGCGTGACCTGGGCTGTCGCAGGAGGCGCCATCAGCCCCAGAGCCACACCGATAGCAACATTGAAAGTAGAAAAGTGCACAACACACCAGTATTTTTGGACGAGCGTCCAAATTACAAAAAAACACAGGTGCTTGTCAATAACTTGTTAACGAACGTCACCAAGAGGACGGAATAAACTGCTAAGCAGGCGTTTAAGACATTGATGAACAAATTCAGGTTCAAAATCGCGTTCATTGTTGGCATAAGCGAACTCCATCTGGCTGATCGCTGCCAGAATAAGATGGGCATCCTGCCATGGCATCGCACTGCCAAAACGTTCACAGAAGGTTTCAATCATCTTTAACTGCATCGTAGTGAAAGAGCGGATTTTAGCAGCCAGTGGTGATGGCAGATTAAAAGCATACACAAAGTGACTTTCAACGCCCAGCTCACGGCGCCGCTGACTGACACCACGATAAATATGTTCAGTCAGAAAGTCCGCCAGTTGGGATGTCAGCTTATCCTGCTGTTGCTGGGTGATATTGTCTCCCGGTACCAGGCACTGCTGCTCAATACTGTCGCGCAAGTTATCCCGGTAGGGTTGCGTCTGTTCAACAAATACATCAAATGCGGCTTCGATCAAATTGTCCAGGGAGCCAAAATAATAACTTGTCAGGGATAACCTGACCCCTGCCCGACCGGCAATAAGCCGATGAGAAAGTGATGGCAACCCCCGCTGGGCGATGAGATCAAGGGCTGCCTCAAGGATCTTACCGCGGGTGGCTTCACTCTTAGCGGTTTTTTTGTCTTTTACTGCCGTATTGCTCATTGGCTGGTCAGCTCTTACAGGCTTGGGTAAACGAGGACGTTATCCAACGCCCGCACAGCAGTCAAGTCGCTTAAGCCCTGCCTCCATTTACCCGTCTACAACAAATTACTTACATGTTGTTGACATTTACCAACATTTAAAACTAAATTGGACACTCGTCCTATGAATACCATTACAGGCCATACCGGCCAGCAGTAAACTGGAGATTAATTATGCGAATCCGCACCAAACGAACTGTAGTTGCTCTGGCTAGCGCTATGGCAATGAGCTCCGCCTGGGCTGAGCAAATACAACCCGCCGCAGAGGATGGTCTGGAAGTGATCATGGTTTCGGCGCAAAAACGCAGCCAGAGTTTCAAAGAGGTTCCCATCTCCATTACCACTGTTTCGGCCCGTGCGTTAATCGAACAGAATTTAACCACTGCAGAGCAACTCTCTGCCAATATTGCCAATTTTTCAGTGGGCCAGACCGGCCAGGGGTTTGCCATCAATATGCGAGGCCTTGGCTCAGGCTCTAATCAGGGCTTTGAACAAACTGTCGGTACCTATGTGGATGGCATTTACCGGGGCCGCGCTCAGCTGATGCGCAGCAGCTTTCTGGATATCCAGCGCATCGAAGTGTTGCGAGGGCCGCAAAGCATACTGTTTGGCAAAAACACCACGGCTGGTGCGTTAAACATTATCACTGCCGAACCCAGTGATGATCTGCGTGGTTACCTCAATGGCGCGCTGGAATTCGGTAACGGTTATAACCTGGAAACAGCTGTTGGTAATAGCCTGGCGGACAACCTGCAGGGCCGCATCGCTTTAAAAACCATCAATGAAGACGGTTTTTTGCATAATGCCCTGATGGACAGGGATGAGGTTGCCCGTAATTCTTTACTCGGCAGGCTCTCTCTGGCCTGGCAACCCAGTGAGGAGATTGAAGTTTTGTTGCGCTACCAGTTTGATCGCGAAGACTCAAAAGGAGTACGCAATGCGCAGGCCGTGGCAGAGCCGGTGTATTTATCCGGTGAGCCGTTGCCAGAGTATTTTGGCGATCCCGGCCAGTATGTACTTGACGAGGTAACCCAAAAAGGCCTGCGTGATCTCGGTGAAGATGAAGGCACAGACTACCACGGCGATCATCTGACACTGCAGGTTGACTGGCAGATGGACGATCTCAGCCTGACCTCTATCACCGGCTGGCAGCGCTATGAGCTGGCATTGACCAGTGATGGAGACGACAGTCCTGCGCCGTTGGTATACCGGCAGTACAACAATGAACAATACCGCCAGTTGAGCCAGGAACTAAGACTGACATCCGACTGGCAGGGACCGTCTAATTTTATCGCCGGCGTCTACTTTCAGGATGCACAACTGGATTTTGCTGAGGCCTACCGGATATACCCCCTTAACGCCCTAGGACCCAGAGACTATCAAAACGATGCAGACACCTGGGCTGTGTTCAGCCAGTTTGACTACGCATTAAATCAGCAATGGCTTATGACCCTGGGCCTGCGCTACTCAGAAGAAGACAAACACGCCAGCCGTGAGTTAAGTCTGGTCGAGTTATCCAGCGGTGAAGCCATTTCAGATCAGGTATTGGTCAATGTGCCGCCAATGTTGAGGGCAATGGGCCTGCCAGAGCAACTGCCGTCGCAAATGTACCTTGGCATTCTGGCCAATGAGCTACAGCTGGAACAGCATGCCGTCAGCGGTGAGCGCACAGAGCACGCTTTTTCACCGGCATTAAACATCAAATATAAATTCGACAACGGTATGGTATATGGTTCGGTGTCCACCGGCACTAAAGCTGGCGGTTTTGACGCCAGAGCCAATGTCGCCAGAGACTGGGAATTCGAAGATGAATCCGTTGTTGCCTATGAACTGGGTTCCAAACTAACCCTTGATGACGGTAACCTCGATTTGAATCTGGCCCTGTTTAATATGTCATTCAAAGACTTGCAAACCTCCACTTTTGATGGCAGCGCGGGTTTTTTTGTTAAAAACGGCGGTAAATCTACCAGCCGCGGTATTGAGCTGGACAGTCGCTGGTTGTTTGCCGACAACTGGCGTTTATCCGGCAATCTCGCCTGGCTGGATTTTACCTGGGATGAATTTAAAGGCGCCAAGTGCTTTTATAGCCTGATGTACACCCCGGATAACGTCTCGGCCGATGGCCAGTCCTGCGATATGTCCGGCAAGACCGGCGCCTTTGCACCAAAATGGTCTGGCAGTCTTGAACTGGAGTACTTTCTTGAAATCAGTAACAGCATGGAACTGAACGTTAACCTGCAAACCCAGTTTAAATCACAGCACTTTACAAACTATGATCTGAATCCGTTTACCGCTCAGCCTGGTTACGCCAAGGTTAATTTGCGCATCGCCCTGGCAGACTATATTGACGGCTGGTCTGTGGCTTTGCTGGGTAAAAATCTGACCGACAGAACCACGATCAATTATTCAACAGATATGTCTTTCGCACCGGTGGGCATGCACAGTGTTTATACAGAACAGGGACGCAGCATCACGCTGCAGGCCGGTTATCGGTTTTAATCTATATAGTGCGCAGGCCCTTGTCTGAGCGGTGCACTTGCGTCACTCTTAGCGATATCATTAAGACAACAGCGATATCGCTTATGTGGATACAAAAAGAAATCCGGCTAAAAGCCCGATCCCGGGGCTTTCATCTGATCACCGATGAAATCCTGCGCCAGATACCTGAACTGGTAAAGTTTGAGATGGGCCTGATGCATGTTTTTATCAGGCACACCTCGGCTTCCCTGACCATTAACGAAGACGCCGACCCTACCGTGCGTCAGGATTTTGAAAGCCATTTTAACCAGATGGTGCCGGAAAATATGCCTTACTATAAGCACGACTATGAGGGCAGTGACGATATGCCGGCTCACCTTAAAGCCAGTATTCTGGGCAGCAGCCTGAACATTCCCGTCACCAAAGGTAAACTCAATATGGGCACATGGCAGGGTATTTATCTGTGCGAACATCGTAATCATGCTTCAGATCGAACGATAGTTATCACAGTGCATGGCCAGGTTCCGGATTAACCCGTAACCTCTGAGTTTTTGCACTCTGTCTACAAACCAGCTGCCCTTAATCGTAGCCTTCAGATTACCGTCAATACTGGGAATTTGACCATTTTGACCTTTGCTGACATGATGGATTACAGCTAAACACTATAACCGGTCAGAGCATGGAAAATTCAGGACACGGGTTTCCCCTCTCTTATCTGACAGAAAAGTGTTCCCGGACACTGACAGTAGTGGTTTTTCTGTTCTTTTCCATTGGCTGTGCCAGCCAATCTCCTGTTGAGCAGGCTTCTTCCCAGAGTGTCGACACGGCTCACGATCCGGTCGTGGTGGCAACACCAGAGGGCACCGACACCCTTGAGCCTACGGTGGTGGGTTATTCAGAACAGCAGTTTGAAGACCCACTGGAAGGCTTTAACCGGGCGATGTTTGGTTTTAATGATGTGATGTACCGTTATGCGTTAATACCTGCTGCCCGGGGTTACAGCTATCTTCCCTCTCCGGTTCGCACCGGTGTATCCAACTTCTTTGCCAATATTCGTGAACCCTGGAACAGCCTGAACCATACCCTGCAGGGCGAAGGTGGGCTGGCCGGTCGCAATCTCGGCCGCTTTTTGATCAACAGCACTGTAGGTTTGCTTGGCCTGTTTGACCCGGCAACCCACTGGTTAGAACTGCCGCCAGCCAAATCGACGCTGGGGCAAAGCCTTGCCCATTATGATGTGGGTTACGGCGCATTTCTGGTGCTGCCGTTTATCGGACAAAGTGATTTTCGCAGCGGCTTTTCTACTTTTACCGAAAGTATGATCACGCCTCTGGAAGCTATTGCTGACCGTCCACAAACCGGCTACTGGCAAATGTTTAACGGCTATCAGCAGTCCGTGCCCAGCCTGCTCAAATACGAAGAGCTGAAAGCCCAGAGCGAAGATCCTTATCGCTATTTCAGGAATCAGTACTTACAAGGGCTCCTGAGAGATAAGCAATACGAACCCGGAACAGAAGATGAATAACCGCGAGATTTTTGCCTCCTGGCTCATTCGTCATCCGATATGGGTATTGCTGGCCTTTATCTTAGCCTGTGGCGGTATTGGTTATTTTATCAAGGATTTTCGTATCGATGCGTCTGCCGATACCCTACTGACCAACGACAATCAACTGTATATAAAATCCCGGATAATGAGCCAGCGCTTCAATCCGCAGGAATTTATTCTGCTGGCTTATAAACCTGAAAATCATCCTCTTTTTAGCGACAAGACCTTTAGTGACCTCAGCGAGATCAGCGAAAAACTGCAACAGCTTGAACGGGTTGATGCGGTGACCTCGATCCTCAATGTGCCGTTGCTGCAGGCCATGGAGGGGTTACAGACGGATCTCGACCCCGACGACTGGACCTGGCAAAGCCGGCAATATTCCGCACAGCAAATGCAGAGCATCCTCACCGACCACCCTTTGTATGAAGACTTACTGGTCAATCAACAGCAGGACGCGACCGCCATTCAGATCCTGTTTAAACAAGACCATGAACTGGCTGAAATTGACAAACAGATTATCGCTATTCAGAAACAGGCCCTCACTAGTGAACTGACTGAGGAACAAAAGCAGCAGGTTGAGTCTCTCAAAGCCCGCGCCGAGCCGCTGTTACAGGATCTGAACCGGATCCGGGCCAAAGAAATAGAGCAAATCTATGCCATGGTCGCCCCCTACGAACAGCAGGCGGATATTTACCTTGGCGGTGCCCATGTGCTGGGCTATCAGCTTATCCGCATCATCCAGCAGGATCTTAAGCTGTTTGGCACCGGCATCGCCGTGTTTATCGGCCTGATGTTGTGGCTGGTATTCAGACGCTGGCAATTTGTACTATTGCCGCTGGTCTGTTGCGGTGCCAGCGTATTGCTGACCATGGGAATGTTCGGACTGCTGGGCTTTAAGACCACGGTTATTTCATCGAACTTTATTGCCCTGCAACTCATCCTCACCCTGGCGGTCTGCATCCACCTGATAGTTCATTACCGGCAACTCGCCGCCAGCACTCCGGATGTTAAGCATAAGCAACTGATAATAAAAACCTTCTCTGAAAAATCCACACCATGCTTTTATGCCGCTTTAACCACTTCGGTAGGCTTTGCCTCACTGCTGATCAGCAATATCCAGCCTGTGGTCAGTTTCGGCTGGATGATGATTGTTGCCATGCTGGTGTCTATCAGTGTCAGTCTGTTGCTGTTTCCGGTGCTGATCAGCCTTTCGCCGCCGAAACCAACACAACAGCACAATCCGCTATTAAAACCCTTGCTCAATGTTTGCATGGCCCTCAGCAACAGACATAAAACGCTGGTGGTAATCTGCACCCTGATTGTTGCAGTGGTGGGTGGCCTGGGCCTGCCCCGGCTGGATGTGGAAAACAGCTTCCTTAACTATTTTCGCGAGTCCACCCAAATCCGTAAGGAACTGACGTTTATTGACCAGCAATTTGGCGGCTCAACACCGCTGGATATCGAGTATAAAATCCCCGAGTCTGAGCGCAAACAAGATTTGGTATTAAGCGCCCAGACAATACAAACCCTGCAGAAAATTCAGCACCTGCTCAGCCAGTATGACGCCGTCGGCAATGTCACCTCAGTATTTAATTTTACCGAACTGGCCAAGAAGATTAACCAGGGCCAGCCACTGACGGAATATGAGCTTAATTCCCTGTACCACTTACTGGATAGATCGCTGCGCGACAGATTACTGGGCAGCTATCTTAGCGCCAATGACCAACAGCTTCGTATCAGCTCGCGCATTCAGGACAGCACCGAGGGGCTCAACCGTGCGGAGTTTTTACAAAGCCTTAAAACCTACATCGGCAAACAGGGCGTTGACCCTGCGCAAATCGAGCTGACCAATCTTTTTGTGCTTTACCAGGATATTCTCTCGCGGCTGTATAAATCTCAGTTCCAGACCCTTGGCGTGGTGTATGTGGCGCTGGCGCTGGTGTTGCTGCTGGTGTTCCGCTCAATTCGTCTGGCTCTGATCGCATTAGTGCCAAATGTGCTTTGTACGATGCTGATCCTTGGCATCATGGGCTGGCTGGCCATTCCGCTGGATCTTATGACCATCACCATTGCAGCTATCGCCATGGGCATCGCGGTGGATGACACCATTCATTTCACTCATCATTATAAGCAGCACCTTAAAGACAACCCGCCGGAGCAAGCCGCCCAGAAAACCTTTAAAACTGTGGGGTATGCACTGCTGTATACGTCCATCATCATAACCCTCGGTTTTGCAACATTAGGGTTGTCGGACTTTGTGCCCAGTATCTATTTCGGATTGCTCACGGGTCTGACCATGATGCTGGCGCTGCTGGCCGATCTGACCCTGTTACCCGCATTGCTGATGAGGTTTGTCAGAAAAGTCTGATGTGTTTTACCCTGTGTGATAAGACTGTTGTCATTATCTATATGGTCTCAAGGATCGCTCGAAGAAGACAACATCGCCAAGGGAAAAGTCATTTTTAGCGACAAGCCTGGGGTATCAGTTTTAACCACTTCAATACTGCCTGAGAACGCTTGTACCACCAGATTGTAAACAAAGTTCAGCCCCAGCCCGGTCTGCCCATCCCCTCTTTTGGTGGTAAAAAAGGGCTCGAAAATGTGGCCAAGATCATTCTCATTCAGCCCTTTGCCGTTATCACTGTATAGCAACTGCCAGTTATTGGATGTGACTTTAGCCACAATCCTTAATTTACCGCTTCCGTTGTTAAAGCCATGTATCACTGAGTTCAAGCACAATTCCTGCAACAGCATTTGCATATAATGGCCATTGCATACAATCCGGAGATCAGTATTCACACAATCGAACGTAATACCTTTGAGTTCATCCCGTAACTCCGCCCGGGTTGCCGCAATAGCTTCATTCAGAGTAAAACTCTGTAATTCGCGATCATCGGGCTCAATGGCAAGCTGTTTAATGTTCTGAACAATCTTACTGCAGCGTAAAAGATTGTTTCGGATAAGCTGATCAGACGTTTGCAGTTGCCCGCATAGCCTTGCGAAGCCTTTTTGTGTCAACGTTTTGCTATTATTTGCCGTTTGCATCTGTTCAATGCTTTCATTTAACACTGACGCGGCTGTTGTCATTATGCCAAGGGGGGTATTAAGCTCATGCGCGACCCCTGCAACCAACTTACCCAAAGAGGCCATTTTTTCCGACTCAACCAGCTGTTTCTGGGCTGATTGCAGCTGTCGATATGAGTGGTGCAGTTTTCCGGTAAAGTCCTCTGCTTGTCTTCGCTTCTTTTGTTGTTGCCAGAAGAAAAGGATCAAAAAGGCGCTGATAACGGATAAAAATATGATAATTAGTAAACTCTGACGTCGGCTGTATTCATTGTTCAGCGCAGTAATCTTCAACTCCTCTTCCAGTGTTGAGATCTCTCGCTGATGTGAAATGTAATCTAACTGTTCACGCAGCATGATCAGTTGCATCTGGGCTTGTTCCTGATGCAGAGACTTAAACAACGTCGTATGCTGTTTTAGTGCGGCCAGAGCTGGTGCCGGTTCATACAGCGCAGACTTTATTTCGCTCAGTTCCAGATACGCATCCGTTTTAATCTGATGGGCCTGGGCTTCCTCTGCCAGATCCAGTGCCCGGTTAATATGCTTCTCTGCCAGATTCAAACCTTTTGACAGTCGCGCGATTCTGGCCAAATAAACGTGCAGTTCCGCCTGGTAGAATAAATCACCCCGTTGTTGATATCGCTCCAGTGCCTGCTCAGCATAGGTCTTTGCTTTTGCAAAAGCATTTTTAGACATCAGGGTATCCACCAGTAACCGCCGGGCATAGGCGATGTCATCGGCCTGAAACTCTGGCATATCCAGAGAATCCTGCAAATATTCCGTAGCTTCGTCGTATCGTTCAAGCCGAATCAAAGACTCGGCGATATTGTTTCTGAGTACCGCTAACAGATGATCGCTGACACCTTCCTGTTGTGCGATTTCATCAGCCCGCAACAGCAATTCGTGAGATTGCTCGAATAAACTCAGGCCCTGTAAAAAAATCGCCGTATTAATATTGACGGTAATAATGCGTTCTTTGTCATCATGCGTTTCAGCCAGTTCTAAGGCTTGTTCCAGGTAATCCCTGGCCGTGTTCATATTGCCCCGGCGATAAGCGATTACACCCAACAATTCCATCGCCCGGGTACGCATATGCGACATATTTTCAGGCACAACCTCCAACCATTCCAGTAACACGCTGTCTGCCTTGTCCAGATCCGAGAGGATTAACAATTGGTAGGCCATGATATTGACCAGCCTGTGTCGCTGTTGCCAATTATCCGGCTGAGTTTTCTGATAGAGAACCTGGGTTTGCCGGTAAGCTTCTGCAGGCTGAGTCTTGGTCAGTATTTCTAATGACTCAAGCCGCGCTTCATCGGGTAATGGTGTGTCGGAAAAACAATGATGGGTTTTCAGTAGTAAGACGAAAAAAACGCTCCAGAGCAAGTACCACTTCATCATCTGACCTGTGTTGGGTTGATCACCTTCTACTTTAAGCTGTTTTAGCACCTCATGCCAACAGGATTGACGGTTCCGGTTTAAGTGAAAACTATCACCCGGCCGGCTGTGGTTGTCTGAACGTGCGCTTGAACGCCCACTACACTAACTCACTCGCTGCCATTGTTTCAGCGCATCAGCATCGCCGTTCTTAGCTTTGATATACAGATTCAGCAAACGGATTTCCCGGCACTGATATTGCTCGTCAGGATCGGCCGGTACCTCAATCAGTTTCAGCCCTTTATTTTGCTGAGCATAGTCTTTAAACACCTGGTTAAACTCGCCCACAGTGCGGCAATGGGCCGATTCCCCACCATAGGCCGCGATCAATTTATGAATATCAAAGGCCGGATCATTACAGTGATAAATCGGCCCGTCACCACTTTTGCCCAGATGAAAGATATTATTGCGCATATAGATTATGATGATGGCGGTGCGATCTTTTTGGATCTCAATCAGCTCATTGGCCTGAAAATGCAGGCCACCATCGCCTGTGATTACCACCACCCGCTCATCAAGTTGCTGTTCCTGCACCAGTTTGGCACAGTGGCGGGCATAAGGCAGCGTGGTGCCCATGGCACCGTACCAGGGGTTGGTCAGCCAGCCCCGCCCTGCCCCGCCGAGACGGGTTTTGAGGCTGTAGCTGGCAAAATAACTGTTGCCCACCTCTGGTAAATACAGATAGGGGCAACTATCCTGCTGCTGAAGCTGGTTGAGTGCCAGTGCCAGATTATGAAAGTCCAGTTTCTCGGTATTGGCCAAAGGCCCTGACGTGTCGGATCTGACCGGCAAAGCATTCTCAAACACCGGCAGGGTCATGCACAGCAACTGTTCAAACAGCTCCACCAGATCCTGTTCCTGCAACGCGGTGCCCTTAAGTACCGTTTTATTGGCAAAACCCTCGATAAAATGACTGCCGGTGGCGAAGGCGGTATTGGTATCCTGGGCATAGATGCTGCTGGCAATATCAATCACATAATCGCCGTGCTGCTCGATATAATCGCGGCTGAGATTGTCACTGAACACACCGTTATACGCGCCCAGACATAGGGCATCAAACTCATCAAACAGGCCCTTGGCAAACCAGCTGGTGGCAAAGGGAATATGGTGCTTTTGTGCGAACTTCAGCAACAACGTGCGCAAGCGCGGATTATGTTTCACCCCGTCACCGATAAACAGCACCGGCTTTTGCGCCTGACTAAGACGATTGCTGATTTCCCCGGCAATCAGCTCACTGCCTGCCAGCAACTGAGAGCCACAACCTAACTGAGCCGGTGAGTCGGGTAACTGCAAGGCCTGAGTCTTACTGAATACCTGATCTCTGGGCACTTCAATAAACACCGGCTGGCGATGCTGCCAGGCATAATGCAAAAGCTGTAAAAAGCGCTCGCCGGCCATATTCGGCTGGCCATCATTGCGCTGGCCCTGTAAACGTTCAGCCTTTATACCCAGCGCCGCAAAGGCCTGCAGCGCATTATCATACTGGGTACGCCAGGCTGCCCGCGCGTGCACTGTATGGTGAATGGCCTGCTTGCCCACTTCCTGTTCGCCCGGCGCACCGGAGATAAACACCACCGGCAGGCTCTCGGTCATGGCCAGCGCCGCCGCAGAAACACAGGGCAGACTACCAACCGTATAGGTAGTCAGACAAAATCCCATGCCTTCAGTTTCTGCCTGAGCGCAGGCACTGAAACCGGCATGCATTTCATTGCTGGAAGGGCACAACTCAAGATGAGGTTGCAATGCGCTGATTAAATTGGCGGCAAAGTCACCGCCCACACCATAGAGTCGTTTGCCACCAAAAAGCGCAATACACCGGGCCAATGTCTGACCCAGTTCGGGCAGCTGCTCAGTATAGGCCATGCCGAGATTTTTCTCGTAATTGAACACCGTGAACTCCTTAAAGAAAAAGCCGCCAGATACTAAGCTGGCGGCCTTCGGTTGGCATTATTAAGTCAGGATTAAGGGTTATAGAACTGGCCATTCTTACGTAAGTAGAACATCCAGTTCAGTACCAGACACACACCATAGAAGATGGCAAAGCCAATCAACGCCACCTCTGGCGTGGTAGCTTTAATTTGCTCACCAAATACCTTGGGAATATAAAATGCACCGTAGGCTGCCACCGCAGACGTCCAGCCCAGCACCGGCCCGGCCTGTTCTTTCGGAAACACCATAGCAATGGTTCTGAAAGTTGAACCGTTGCCAATACCAGTGGCAGCAAACAACACCAGAAACAGACCAAAGAAGGGCCAGAAGAACTGCTCAGGGGTGGCGGATTGATAGGCCATTTGCATATAAAACGCAGCGCCCAGAGAAGACAGTACCATCACCAGCGCGCAGAACTGGGTAACCAGCGCACCACCGAACTTATCTGCCAGCCAGCCGCCAAGTGGGCGGATTAGCGCGCCGATAAAGGGCGCAATCCAGGCAAACATCAGTGCACTGGGGCCGTTCGGATTGGCAGTGTCGTGGGTCATCACTCCATCGACAGTGAGATGCTGAAAGCCAAAAATTACCTTGATAGCCAGCGGAAAGGCTGCCGCAAATCCGATAAAGGAGCCAAAAGTCATGGTGTATATCACACTCATCACCCAGGTATGGCGGTTACGGAAGATCTGATATTGACGGCTGAGGCTTTTACCTATGGCACCCGGCAGCATTTTCAGAATAAACACCGTTGCCGCAACCACCAGCACCAGTACAATTTCTTTGGGCACTTCCCAGCCAGAACCATTACCGGCTTCTGGAAGAATAAGCCATAACCCGGCCGCTGAGGTTATCAGACCAATCAGTAGCATGGCGCTGATCATCACAATAGCTTTAGGTAACCCGGGCAAGTCAGGTGTCACTTCATCGGTGCGGATATTATGCATTCCGAAAAATGATGCAATAGCCAGTGGCACCAGCAGCAGCAACCACAAAAATCCGCCATTCTGGATCCAGGTATCACTGCCCGCCGGGATCTTCCCGATCAGGGTGCCTGAGGTAGACACCAGAGTGACCGGATCGCCACCCAGTGCACCAAAAACGCCTATGGTCATAAACAGCGGGATCAGCACCTGCATAGTGGTGACACCGAAGTTACCCAGACCAGCATTTAAACCCAATGCCAGGCCCTGTTGCTTCTTGGGGAAGAAAAAACTGATATTTGACATGGAAGAGGCAAAGTTACCACCACCAATGCCGGACAGCAGTGCCAGCAACTGGTACTGCCATAATGGCGTATCAGGGTTTTGCAGCGCCACACCGGTAAAAAAGGCCGGAATTATCAGTAAACTGGTAGTAAAAAAGATGGTATTGCGACCACCACAGAAGCGGATAAAAAAGCTGCTGGGAATACGCAAAGTCGCACCGGATAAGCCGGCGATAGCGGTCAGGGTAAAGAGCTCACTGGCGGCAAAATCAAAGCCGGCATTCATCATCTGTACGGTAAGAATCCCCCAGTACAACCATACCGCAAATCCACACAACAAACTGGGAATGGAAATCCACAGGTTGCGATTTGCTATTGCTTTGCCCTGGCTTTGCCAGAACCCCTCGTCTTCCGGTTCCCATCTGTCAAGATTGGCCATTGGCTCATCCTCTGGTTAATAAAATTCGTCCTTGTCACTATTACCAATCGCCTTGTTCGGGACAATTCACTTGTGGGGGTAGGATTGCGGATTATAGGGGGTGGCAGGCTATCTCTTTGGGGGTAGTGTTGCTAACAACGTCACTGTTGACTAAACAGGTAAATCACTACCAGCAGGGTGATAAACCAGAACCCGCTGATCAGCTTCCACAGCATTAGCTTACCCGCTTCTTTGGGTGGGGGCAGTTCTTTGAGTAATTCAGGATTGGGATGATTAAGATCGGCCATTAGCTGATCAATGGTCTGATAGCGCAGGCTCAGATCAAAACTCACACCCCGCTCCAGGGCACGGTCAAACCACAGCGGAATAACCGGATTATGACGACTGGCAGACACATAGCGCAGTTTGTCATAGTCGGCCCAGTTGCGACAATCGGCGATCTTTTCCCCATAGGGTAACTGGCCGGTAAACAGCTCATAGCAAAGGGTTGCCAGACTGTAGACATCGCCCTGACAACCGGGGTTTTTACCCAGTAAATAATTCGGATCGGCATAAGTAGCCGTGCCCAGGGCACCGAGGTGTTCAATAGGCCGGTACAATTCGGCCACCCCGGCCACAAATACCGAGCCAAAATCCACCAGCATCAGCTTGTCGTTATCATCAATCAGTACATTACCGGGCTTTACGTCCTGATGCACCGCATCATTGGCGTGAAAAGCTTTCAGTGCTTGCGCAAGTTGCCGGATAAGCTGAATACGGCGCTTTGGACCGGCCTTGGGATTGCTGGCACGCCAGCCATCGAGATCTACCCCCCTGACCGGCTCCATCAGATAATACAATGCCGTGCGCTGCCGCTGCTGGGCAAGAATACTCACCACATTCGGGTGATGAATTCGACTGCCAATCCACTGCTCCTGAATAAACCTGTCAATGTAATGGCTGTCATCGCTGAAATTCGGCGACGGTGTTTTCATCACCCACTGGCTGTCGTCCTGCAGATCCTTAACCAGATAGAGCTGGCTGCGGGCAGAGTTATATAACACCTCCAGCACTTCGTAGCCATCCAGCTTCATGCCAGGAGACAAGGTTGGCGGAAACGGCAAACGGGTCAGTTCTGCATTAAAATCATCCACCTGCTGTTGCGGCAGGGCCTGCACTTTTGCTACCACCGCCGAAAGATTGTCATCACTGCCTGCGTTCAGGGCCTTTTGAATTAACTGCTGGCTCAGATTGTCAGCGTCCCGGTCTTCGCTCAGCACCTCTGATAGCTGTTGCAGGGATAAAAAATCATGTACGCCGTCGCTGGTCAGCAGCAGTAAATCATCCTGTTCGAGTAACTGGCTGGAGTAATCCACATGCAACAGATTATCCATGCCCAGGGCGCGGGATAAAAAGCGGTGATTATTACCCAGGTTAGCCACATGATCCCGGGTAAGCTGTTGCAGCTCGCCGTTTCGGTATAGATAGATACGGCTGTCACCCACATGAAAAAAGTGCAGTTGCCGACCCTTGAGCACCGCAGCCGAGAAGGTGGTCAGATAGCCTTTGTGCTCATCGGTAAACTCATGGCTCCTGCGGTACAGATGCAGGTTGATGGCCGATAACACCTGTTCGCCACTATGACTGACCGACCAGGTATCCGGGGTCTGGTAATACTCCAGAATAAAACGGCTGACAGCGCTGGCGCTGGCTTCTTTGCCGGCCTCGGCGGCAGAAATACCATCGGCCACAACCAGTACCTGCCCTTTAACCTGTTGCAGATAGGCGCTGTCCGGGCAGAAAATGGCCACGGCATCCTCATTGACCGGTTTAACACCCGCCTGAGTCTGCGCACTGCTGCCAAGCTGTAATAAGGACTCGCCCATCTTTACCCTTTGGGATTGGTATAAATGCCAGCATGACCGATATCAGCCTGATAAATCCACCCTTATCGGCATCAGCCTTGATACAAGTCAAAGACCTTCATCTGAATCTGGCTCTATGGTATTAACATACTATAGATATTTACTACTGGGCAGAGGAACAATGCAGGCCTATTCAACGACTTCCGTACGCGCACTGATCCTCGCCACGCTGGTTTTTGCCGCCAATTTTTCGGTCTGGACCCTGTATGCTGCGCTCACGGAGCCGTTGCAACAAAGCCTGGGGCTGTCACTGACCGAACTGGGTATATTACTCTCCGCGCCCATGCTCACCGGTGCCCTGCTGCGTGTTCCCGCCGGTATCTGGGTGCAGAAATATTCCGCCAAATCTCTGCTGTTATGGCAGATGCTGTTGCTGATCCCCCCTTTGCTATTGCTGCCTCAGGCAAAGACCTTTGAGCATTATCTGTTGCTGGGATTGTGGCTCGGCGTGGCCGGCAGCGCCTTTACCCTGGGAATTAAATATGTGGCAGATTTCTTTCCCAGCAATCAGCAGGGTACCGCCCTTGGCCTGTTTGGTGCGGGTAATGCCGGGGCCGCGATCAATCTGATTCTGCTGCCGATACTCGACGAGCGCTGGCACTGGCAGTTAACCGGCTGGATCTATACCGCCGGGATCCTGCTGACCTGCTTGCTGTTCTGGTTGCTTGGCCCGCGCCAGCCGATAATCCCATCGGCAACTGCGCGCACTGATAACGGCTTTTTTCCACTACTGGGGCAGTTACGGATCTGGCGGCTGGGGCTGTATTACTACTTTGTGTTCGGCTCCTTTCTGGCCCTGTTAATGTGGCTGCCCCATTACTATGTGCATGCCTATGATCTGAGTATCAAACAGGCCATGGCTTTTACCCTGCTGTTTGTAGCCGGCTCGTCGCTGGTGCGTTCTGTGGGCGGCTGGTTTGCGGACCGCTACGGTGGCCGGGTGGTCAGCTGGTCGGTATTCTGGATCTGTCTGGTGTGTCTGTTTTTCTTAAGCTACCCGCCCACCACCATGACCATACACGGCACCAGTAAAGATGTGACCCTGCATATTGGTATCAATATCTGGTGGTTTACCGCGCTGCTGTTTGTGATGGGTATTGCTCAGGGCTTTGGCCGTGCCAGCGTGTATAAACTGGTGAATGACTACTACCCACAACAAATGGGCACTGCGGGCGGCCTGATTGGTGCCATGGGGGCGCTGGGTGGCTGCACCCTGCCCATCTTATTTGGCTTTTTAGTGGACTGGACCGGCTTTTATTCGGTGACCTTTATGCTGCTCTACGGGGTATCGGCTGCCTGTATGATCGCCATGTACCTGGCCATCCAGACAGAGAGGCTGCAACAGCGCTGGCAATATGAGCGGGAGCATAATTTTCTCGACCAGGATTAAAACAATGTTCTTAGTTGCAGAACAGGCCAAAAAATCCCCGCTACCCCCAAAGTAGCAAGGATCAGGCATTGGGAATAGCCAGCGCCAGAATTTGATTTATATCAAATAACCACACCGGTAACGCTACTTAGTATACCCCCGTACCTTTCAACTACGGGAAATCACCATGAAACCTTGTGTTATTGCGTTATCCGTTGGCCTCAGCCTGGCACCCATGCAGACGCTGCTGGCGCAGGAGTCTCTGTCAGGGGCAATACAAAATGGCGATGTGGATCTGTCATTCCGATACCGCTCTGAATTTGTTGACCAGCAGGGCATCGATGAAGATGCCCTGGCCAATACCCTGAAAACCCGTTTTGCTTATCAAAGTGGTGCTTATCAGGGGCTTAAGCTGGCACTGGAGGTGGACAATGTCACCGCCATTGGCGGAGAAACCTATAACTCCACCGTTAATGGCCATATCCAGCGACCTGTGGTGGCCGACCCCACCGGCACCGAAGTCAACCTCGCCACCTTGTCCTGGCAGCGGGATGGGATGAATCTCAGCCTGGGCCGCCATCGTATTAACCACGGTGACCAGCGTTTTGTGGGCGGTGTAGGCTGGCGGCAGAACGAACAGACCTTCGATGGCTATCGCGCCCAGTATAACGCCGCCAACACCCTGAAACTGGACTACAGCTATATCTATAACATCAACCGCATCTTTGGTGATGACAGCGCCAATGGCAATCTTAAGGGGGATTTTCATCTGCTGCATGGCCACTACCAACTGGCCGAGGGCCATCAGTTAACTGGCTTTGGCTACTGGCTGGATTTTGATCAAGCTCACGCCTTATCGACCCAGACCCTTGGCCTGAGTTATCAGGGCAAACTGGCCGGACTGACCCTTAAAGCCAGTTATGCCACGCAGCAGGATAACGGCGACAACAGCAAGGATTACTCTGCCGATTATAAGATGCTGGAAGTGTCCACCATACTGGCAGGGGTTAATCTTAAAGCCGGGATGGAAAATCTTGGCGCCGATAACGACGGCGCCTTTATTACGCCGCTGGCGACATTACATAAGTTTCAGGGCTTTGCGGATAAGTTTTTGAATACCCCGCCAGAGGGCATTCAGGATCTGTATCTGGGGCTGGGTAGCAGCCTCAGCGATATCAAACTTAACCTGACCTGGCACCAGTATGACAGTGACAGGGGCAGCATCGACTATGGTGATGAATGGAATCTCAGCGCCGGATATAAGCTCAATGCCAAAGTCAGCCTGTTGGTCAAATACGCTAACTACCAGGCCGATGAGTTTGCCACCGACACCGATAAACTCTGGCTGATGGTCTCGGCTAAACTCTGATTACAGCTATTCACCGCTGAGTCGCAGAGAGCGCAGAGATTAAAGGATTAATATTTTTAAGACCTCTGTGTTCTCTGTGCCTCCGTGGTGCAATTCTTTTATAGCTCCTACCCAAAAGCCTTTACGATTCTCGCAAAGACGCAGAGTCGCAAAGATCGCAGAAGAACAGACTCTATAAACCTCCGCGTACTCTGCGTCTCCGCGGTAAATGCTTTTCCTACTACCCCCTAATAGATAGCTTCGGAGCATAGGATATAGCTGGCGGCAAATATTGACCTGGGTCAATTTTTCCGCGCGAATTAGGCAGACAATAGCGGAAAATCCTTAATAACTCTGTGGAGATTCCCATGGCAACCGAGAAATTCAATCTGCTGTCGTTTACCGGCAAGATGAAAGTGCTGCACCTTAGCTGGATGGCCTTTTTTATCAGCTTTTTAGTCTGGTTTAACTTTGCCCCCATGCTTCAGGCGGTAAAAGAATCCTTAGGGCTGAGCAGCGATGAAATCAAAACCCTGTTGATTCTGAACGTGGCCCTGACCATACCGGCGCGGGTGATCATCGGTATGCTGACCGATAAGTACGGCCCCAGGCTGGTGTATTCAGCGCTGCTGGCTATCTGTTCGATCCCCTGCTTTATGTTTGCCCTGGCCGACAGCTTTATACAGGCCGCCATAGCGCGCTTTTTGCTGGGTTTTATCGGCGCCGGATTTGTGATTGGTATTCGCATGGTATCTGAGTGGTTCCCCCACAATGAACTGGGTACGGCCGAGGGTATATACGGTGGCTGGGGTAACTTTGGCTCCGCTGCTGCTGCCTTTACCCTGCCAACCGTCGCCGTGCTGTTTGGCGGCGAAGACGGCTGGCGCTGGGCCATCGGCATTACCGGGGTGATCAGCCTGCTGTTTGCCTTTGTTTACTATGCCAATGTGTCTAACACCCCCAAGGGCTCAACCTATTTCCGGCCGAAAAACCTCGGCGCCATGGAAGTGACTTCTGTGCCGGATTTCTTCTTCCTGCTGATAATGAAACTGCCCATGTATGCCGCCATTGCGCTGCTGGCCTGGAAACTCTCGCCTGCCGGCGTGGATATGCTCAGCCAGCAGGTAGTGAATTTTATTTATCTGGGCATGGGCCTGCTCTACCTGCTCGAAGTGGTTAAAGTCTGGCAGGTGAACAAACAGGTGTTTACCGAAAACGTGCCGGAGCTGCATAAGTACAGCTTTAAACAGGTGGCCGTGCTGGATATTCTGTACTTTACCAACTTCGGCTCAGAGCTGGCGGTAGTGTCTATGCTGCCACTGTTCTTTGCAGAAACTTTTCTGCTCGACCCGGTATTAGCCGGGCTGGTAGCCGGTGCCTATGCCTTTATGAACCTGATGTCACGCCCCGCTGGTGGCTGGATTTCAGATAAATTCGGCCGCAAGCCCACACTGATGATCCTCACCGCCGGCCTGGCAGCAGGTTACGCATTGATGGGCATGGTGGACGGCCAGTGGCCATTATGGCTGGCGGTGGCCATTGCCATGGGCTGCTCTTTCTTTGTGCAATCCGGTGAAGGCGCGGTATTTGCGGTAGTACCGCTGATCAAACGCCGTATGACCGGCCAGATTGCCGGTATGACAGGAGCCTACGGTAATGTGGGGGCGGTAACCTTTCTGACGATTCTGTCATTTGTGGATTATCACACCTTCTTCTATGTGATCGCTGCCACTGCGCTGGTAGGCCTGTTCACCCTGATCTTTATGGATGAACCCCGCGGCCAGATAGCCGAAGTGCGCGAAGACGGTACCGTCGAGCTGATTGATGTGTCTCACCAAAAAGCCTGATAAGTGATACGAAACAGCCCAGCAAAAGCGGGGCTGTTTTTTTGATAAACGTCCTGACACTGTCGTCAGTAAAGCAACTCTTCATCTTCGACCAGGGTCATCAGTGAGGTATTCCCCCCTGAGGCAGTGGTATCAATACTAATGGTTTTTTCACAGAGCACACGCTGGATCAGGTTATCGTTATATTCTGCGGTGATCACCGGCAGAATTGCCCCTTCACGCCGGGCCAGCAGGTTGGCAATATAGGCGCTACGTTCGCTGTTACTGTCAATGACCACCCCGGCCAGTTTAGGCTCTTCGAGTAGTGCCTGTAAATGGCGCAAATGCACTACCTGAAACACCCCGTGTGGTGCACCGGTGGCCATAAACTTGTCACGAAACGCCAGCGCTTCCTCGTAAAACACATCAGACACCACCGAAATCACCGTATTCCCTGTTGCCAGTGCGGTGACGATAGACAATGTCCAGTATTCAAAGGTCACGTCTTTGTCGGCAAAACACACCAGCACCCCACGTGGCTCCAGATACAGCACGTTGGATTCACCGGTTGGCCCCGGCAGTACCTTTGGCTTTTTCAGACGCTTTTCAATGGCGAACAGCTGCGAGCGTGCCACCGCCAGCGTGCTGTTTAAGTCATCGGCCAGCTCTTCGACAATATCGACTTTGGCGATTTTCGCCAGTAGCTGGCGCACCGAAGATGTCCGCGTGTTTAAATCCATCAACCGCCATTGCTGCTCGGCCGCCACGGCATTGTCCATCACCTCCCGGGCTTCCTGACGGTCCCTGTCATTGCTCTCCAGGGCCTCGTCCACCTCATTACCGGTGGCCTCTTTGGGCGGCTTAGGCGTGGCTTTTTCCAGCATCAGGCGGGGCAGATAGTTAGGCCCGCCGGCTTTAGGGCCGGTACCGGATAAGTTGCGCCCGCCGAAGGGCTGCACTCCAACCACTGCGCCAATCATATTGCGGTTGATATAGACATTACCGACCCGCGCCAGCCTGGCCAGCTCAATGGCCCGTTCATCAATACGCGAGTGAATGCCCATGGTTAAGCCAAACCCGGTGGAATTGATTTTGTCCATCACTTCGTTAAGCTCTGCCGCTTTATAACGCACAATATGCACACAAGGGCCGAACACCTCTTTTTGCAGCACGTCTATGTCTTTGATCTCATACAGGCGCGGGGCAAAGTAGGTTCCCTGTGCGCAACTGTCCGGAATGCTGCTTTCAAACAACAGCTCAGCTTTACCCTGCATGGCGTCAACGTGAGCGGTCAGGTTTGCCAGTGCCTTATTATCAATTACCGGGCCAACATCCGTTGACAGATACGCCGGATCGCCCAATGACAATTCAGCCAGCGCGCCTTTAAGCATGGTAATCACCTGATCGGCGATATCTTCCTGCAGGAACAACACCCGCAATGCTGAACAGCGCTGACCGGCACTCTGAAAACCCGATGCAATCACATCGTCCACCACCTGCTCCGGCAACGCCGTGGAGTCCACAATCATGCAATTCTGACCTCCGGTTTCGGCGATCAGTGGCACCTGTTCCCCATGCCGTGCTGCCAGACTACGGGCAATCAAAGAGCCGGTCTGAGTGGAGCCGGTGAACATCACCGCCTTGATACGCTCATCCGGCAGTAAGGTACTGCCAACCAAAGGACCTTCAGCAATCACGCTTACCACCACACCCGGAGGTAAGCCAACGGATTCCATCAGAGTAATCGTACGTTTGGCGATCAGGCTGGTTTGCTCGGCAGGTTTGGCCACCACCGTATTCCCGGTCACCAGTGCGGCTACCACCTGACCGAGGAAGATGGCCAGAGGGAAGTTCCATGGGCTGATACACAGTACCACTCCACGGGGAGACAGACGCTCATCCTCGGCCAGCAGCTCTCCACGGGCAGCATAATAACGGCAGAAATCCACCGCTTCACGCACTTCGTCAACGCTGTCCTTGAGGGTTTTGCCGGCTTCTTTGATACAAATGGCGATCAGTTCGTCACTGTGTCTTTCCAGAATATCGGCAATCCGGCGCAGCATATCGGCACGTTCCGACATGGGCTTTTGCGACCAGCTCTGGAAGTGGCTGTGCGCCGTTTCCAGCTTTTCCAGCATGGTCTCTTTGGTATCATACTGATGATAACCAATAATCTCGTCGCGATTAGCCGGGTTGCGCACTGCGTGGTGACCGTCGGGTATGTCGGCTTCGCTAAAACTGTTTTCGGTTATCCAGCGATCCAGCGTAATTTTCAGCGGGCTCAGGGCATTGATATCGGTGACGTCCAGCCCTTTAGAGTTATCCCGCTCATCGCCAAACAAAGCGATGGGCTTTTGGATCTGTTCATTGTATTTGCGTTTCAGTCGCTGAGTTTTCTCCACCGGATCTTCAAGCAGAGATTCCACTGGCTTACTGTCATCCACAATGGCATTCACAAAAGACGAGTTGGCACCGTTTTCGAGCAAGCGACGCACCAGATAGGCCAGCAACTCTTCATGCTGGCCCACCGGCGCATAGACACGACACTGGATATGATCGGTTCTGACGATCTGATCATACAAAGAGTCGCCCATGCCATGCAGGCACTGGAATTCAAACCCTTCTTTATCGTCACCAGCCAGCTCAATGATGACAGACGCGGTATAGGCGTTGTGCGTGGCAAACTGCGGATAAATGGTGTCACGGTAATCCAGCAGACGATTGGCGCAGGCATGGTATGACACATCTGTAGATGACTTTCGGGTGAATACCGGAAAGTGCTCCAGTCCTTCTTTCTGGGCGTTTTTAATTTCTGTATCCCAGTAGGCCCCTTTGACCAGCCGCACCATCATTTTGCGCCCGGCTCGCTGAGTCAGATCACGCAACCAGTCAATCACGTACATGGCCCGCTTCTGATAGGACTGCACGGCCATACCAAAGCCGGTCCAGTTTTCCAGCTCCGGATCGGTGAAGACCGCTTCGATGATGTCCAGGGAGATATCCAGACGTTCAGATTCCTCGGCGTCAACGGTAAGCCCGATATCATGCTTTTTCGCTAATAAACACAAGGCTTTGAGCCGTGGCGGGATCTCTGCCATCACCCGCTCTCTGTGGGTAAATTCATAACGCGGATGAATGGCCGAAAGCTTAACCGAAATGCCGGGGCTGCGCCGTGGCCCACGGCCACCAGCGGCACGGCCAATCACTTCAATGGCATGGGCGTAGGCATCATAATAACGCTTGGCATCACGCATTGTGCGGGCCCCTTCGCCAAGCATGTCATAGGAATACACATAACCGATTTTTTCTTTGTTCTGGGCCCGCTCCACCGCATCTTCGATGGTTTCTCCCATTACAAACTGCCGGCCCATGATCTTCATGGCAATATTCATAGACTTGCGAATGACCGGCTCACCGACTCTGCCCAGGGTGCGTTTCAGCAAACCAAAATGATCGGCACGGCGATGATCGGCATAGCTGACCATGCTGCCGGTCAGTAGCAGGCCCCAGGAAGAGGCATTAACAAACAGCGAGTCACTGCTGCCCAGGTGGCTACTCCAGCGACCTTTTGACAGTTTGTCACGGATCAGTTCATCCTGCGTTTTCTTGTCGGGCACGCGCAGCAAGGCTTCGGCCAGACACATCAGCACCACGCCTTCATCACTGGACAGGGAGTACTCCTCCAGCAGTGCATCGATACCGCTGCTGCCCCGCTGTTCATCGCGAATCTGCAACACCATCATGCGGGCCCGCTCCCAGGCACGACTGCGCGCACTCATGTTCACTTCAGCATCAGGTAAAATATGGTCTACAGCCAGATTTTCATCGATGCGATAAAAATCCCTGATCATCTGTCTGATCGGGCATTCGGTAACGAGATTATTATCGTATAACATGGCTGACCCTCTTTTTACTGATGGTTAATATATAAACATAGCGGATGAATTTTTGCGGAGCATATACCTGAAAATTATTCTTGTCTACGTTTGTAAAAGCAAAGTGGATTTTCTTCCTTTTCAGACCCACCAGAGCCTATAGAAACAACCATCCCGGGTGTTATAAAAAACAGAAAAAACCTATTGAGATCAGCTTTTTCGGTAACTAAAGTGGAACAAAATGCACTTAACGTCATAAAATCCCCATTTGTTCGGTAATAACAATATTTAGTTGGTATTTACTCGATACTGATTGAAGGGGTGTTTGAGAAGGCTGCGAGGAAAATCACGAGTCTGTTGCGATCCCTGCGATCGGCATTGGTGCCTCTGCAGAGTGTGACGGACAGGTACTGGTCACAGAAGACATGCCTCGCCTGTTCTGCGACTATGTTCCGAAATTTACCAAACAATATGTCGATCTCAGTACCACGCTCAAAGACGTATTTGCGCAATTTGAAAAAGAAGTAAGAACAGGCATCTTTCCTGCTCCCGAACATTGCTTCGGAATCAAAAAGTAACATCACTGAGGGGCTGACTCGGGCAATCTGAGTGCCTCTCAGCATGCTAAATCCGGTATTACACGAGTATTCTTTCTGTCCATCTGCAACAGCCTTATCCATTGACAGGATTAAGGCACACGGGCCCATATGCTGTTGATACAAAATAAGTCAATACCTTACCGGCCGCGAATGACAGCGTTATCATTTCGTTACACTAAAGTTAACTTTGTGTTACAAGACCACCTCAAATTGATATAGATCGTTTAATAAATAGCCAGTGGATTTTGGTCTAGCAAACGCATTGCTATATCTATCGCTTTTGGCTTGACTTTGATGTGCTCTGAAGTGGTTGAGCAACAAGGTAGTCGAACAAAAAAAAATTCAAGGAAATATTATGAAAAAAACAATCTATAAACACTGGTTAGTTGCCGGTCTTGCACTGGCGCTGATACCCCTGGGCCAGGCCTGGGCCGAAGCCAGGCTACTCTCCACGCCCGCTGAAATCACGGTCGCGGATCAGTATATTGTGGTACTTAAACCACAATCATCCGGCCTGCAACAGACAGAAACCTTTGTCACTCAGCAAGCCCGCTCTGCTGTTGCTGCAACGCAGGGCACGGTGAGCGCCGAGTTTCACCATGCGTTGCAAGGCTACGCCATTACTACAGATGAGCAGGGGCTGAACACACTGCTTGCACAAGACAATGTTGATTACATTGAACCCGTGCAAATCTTCCGTCTTAATGCGGTGCAGAATAATCCCACCTGGGGGCTTGATCGCATCGACCAGCAGGATCGTCCGCTCGATAACAGTTACCGCCATGATTACTCAGCAGCAGGGATTAATGCCTACGTTATCGATACCGGTATTAACACCAGCCATGTTCAGTTCTCAGGTCGGATCGGCAGTACGATAACCACCATTGGCAACAGCCCGGAAGACTGCAACGGCCATGGCACCCATGTGGCTGGAACCATCGGCTCCACCACTTACGGTGTTGCCAAACAAGTCACCCTGCACTCGGTAAAGGTATTTGGCTGCAGTGGCGAAACCACCTCAACCGCCATTATCCAGGGAATTGACTGGGTCGCGGGTAATGCCACCCTGCCTGCAGTAGCCAACATGAGCCTGGGCGGCGGCGCCTCCACTGCTTTGGATCAGGCCACAAACCGACTGATTCAGTCTGGTGTCAGCACTGTGGTTGCAGCAGGAAACGACAACGCCAATGCCTGCCAGTATTCGCCCGCCAGAGTCAGCGCAGCAATCACTGTTGGGTCCACTACCAGCAGTGACAGCCGTTCCAATTTCTCTAACTGGGGCAGTTGTGTGGATATTTTTGCGCCGGGCTCAAGCATTCAGTCAACCTGGATTGGCGGCAGTAACGCCACCAACAGTATTAGCGGAACCTCGATGGCAAGCCCTCATGTGGCCGGTGTTGCCGCACTTTATCTGGATAAAAATGGCAGTAGCTCACCTGCCAGTGTGGCACAGGCGTTATACACCAATGCGGCAACAGGTAAAATCAGTGGCACCAACGGCAGTGTTAACCGCCTGGTTAATACGGAGTTCCTCGAAGGCGGCGGCAATCAGAATACCCCTCCGCAAGCCTCGTTCAGTGTGAGTCAGAACGGCCTGACGGTTTCACTTACCGATACGTCAACCGATGATCAGGGTGTTGTAAGCTGGAACTGGAGCTTTGGTGACGGCAGCAGTGACACGGCACAAGACCCGGTACACAGCTATGCTCAGTCAGGCACCTATACCATCAGCCTGACAGTAGCTGACCAGCAAGGTCTGCAAAGTACCACCAGTCAGAGCGTCACCGTCAGCGACGGTACCGGTAACGGATGTAACGGCGTACCAGCCTGGTCAGCGACCACATCGTATCAATCCGGTGATAATGTCAGTTACAACGGTCGTTTATATACCGCGACCTGGTGGTCAACCGGCGCCCGCCCTGACGTGTTCAGCAATGTGTGGCAGGATCAGGGCCCATGTGGAAACGGCACTAATCAGCCACCAGTGGCTGATTTCTCCCACAGCGCTTCAGAGCTGACGGTCAGCTTTAGTGACCAGAGCACAGATGATAGTGGCGTTGTAAGCTGGAACTGGAATTTTGGTGACAACCAGAGTTCCACGTCAGCCAACCCGACACATCAGTATGCTCAGGCAGGAAATTACAGTGTTGAGCTCACCGTGGAAGACGCCGAAGGACTGAGTCACAGTGTGACCAAGCTGGTCAGTGTCAGTGACAATAATCAGGGTTGTGGTGGTCTGCCGGCCTGGAACAGCAGTAGTGTCTACACCGGTGGCGATCAGGTGCAATATAACAATAACAAATACCGCGCCAAATGGTGGTCTCAGGGTGACAATCCGGAGCAGAATTCCGGCACCTGGGATGTCTGGGAAAATCTTGGAGCCTGTAACTAGCGCTCTTCTGTCAAGGCGGGTTTAGCCCGCCTTGTTTTACCCCCTTTCTGCCCTCTTTATCGCCAGCAGAAGTGAACAAACCCTGGCAATCACAGCGCTTCTGACAGCAACATTATATCGCCGGTTAACCTGGTGAAGAGTGCCCTTTCTGTCACGCTAATACATATTCTGTGCGCCGCTCATGATCATCACTCTTGCTCCAGCTCCCGTTTGCAATTCATTTTACTGTGACTGTCAGAAACCATGATCCTGTCTATACTGGAGCAAGGATGTTGGCTTATAAGTATGAGATACCCCTATGTATGCAAAAAACTGCCTGTTTGCATTACTGTTCTGCGCTGAGCTTAACGCTGTTGAAGTTCTTTTTGTCTCTCCCTCGTCACCCGAAGACCCCTTTTTTTCCAGAGTTGAACTCTATACGAACATGGCCGCTGAGAGTTTAAACCTTCATGTAGAAACCATTTATGGCGGTGGCCACAGGATATATCAGCATCAGGAGCTGAATAAAAGGTTACAGGTGAGCAGGCCGGATTATCTGGTACTGCAGATTTTCTCTGGCTCGGGAGAGCCCTTGTTTGAGTTGTTGTCGCAGTACCCTGACATGAATGTTATTACTCTGGAGCGCTTGCTGTTAAAAGATGAGAGTGACGCAATCGGATTGCCCGGAGAAAAACACCGCAACTGGATTGGCGAGATCTATATTGATAATCAAACAGCCAGTAGAAAACTCAGCAGGCATCTGCTTAAAGTGTGCAAAGAGCAGGCAGAAAAAAACCGTAATGGCGTAGTCGGACTAAATGGCTTTCATGGCTATGAGGCGGATTCCAGAGAGGCGGGTTTAAAACAAGCAATCACTGCGCAATCTGCGTTCAGGTTAAATCAGGTGGTAAATGCAAAATGGCAAAGGGAACTGGCACAGCAGCAAACTGCTACCCTGATGCAACGCTACCCTGACACCAGCATTTTCTGGTCAGCCTCTGACTGGCTGGCCCTGGGGGTATCAGACGCCTTGATTAATGGGGGATTTAAGCAAAAATTCTGCATTGGTGGTTTTGACTGGCTACCCGAAATGTTGGATGCCATAAAGCAACAGAAGGTCAATGCGAGTGTTGGCGGTCACTTTATGATGGGAGCCTGGGCTATGGTGATGATATCTGATCACCTTAATTTTTCCCGGCGCGAGAGCAAAAACTATAATATGGGTAGCGTGAAGATGGAGATGGGGCTGGCAACCCGGGAAAATGCAGAAACGGTTTCACGGTTACTGCAACCTGAATTCTGGAAAGAAGTGGACTTTCACCGTTTCAGCCTTACCCACAGCCAACGCGAAAGTTATGATTTTTCCCTTCAACGCCTGATGGAATTAATTAAAAAGTAAGATGCTGACCTTCAGTATCCCTGACGCAGCGCGTACCCGCAGACTTTACGCAACAAAAAAAGGAAAAGCCCGGCCAGGCAGCGCAAATGTTTATACCCCGGACTTTGCCTTTTGAATCAAAGCGGCCAAATCCGGCGCTATTGGCATTTTTTTGAATGGGCTGACATCTGCGCCGCCAGTATTGCCTTGCGGTACCAACCCGAATGCGGTTTTGGTCGCAGCGCCAACAATACGAAAAACCTGACCAAGGGTTTCCCGAATGGCCCCGTTACGGATAGCCCATAGCAACATCAGCACATGGACCCTGACGTGCCAATACGTTGATTCCTGCCCGATAACATGTGCCCGTTCCAGGTGAATGAATTCTTGTTGAATATCACCGTCTACCCTTGCACGATTGGCATTTTCCAGCTCACCCCTGACGTAGGACGCTACTCGCTGAGTAAAAGTACGTTGCATAATGACCTTCCTGTAAAGCTATAACGCTGCCTGCACCGGTAAGCGTTAATGCGTTCAGCCCACATTATTGTGTGGCCGTTTGTGATTGTTTATCTTATACACTGCCCTCAGCCTCTACCACCAGCACTCTTGCCTCACCTTGCGACAACGCCACAGTTCTGTGCCTGTAGATGCATAGAAAATATCACCGGCTTTTAGTATGGCTGAACTTTCCTCGCCGCTAATCTTGTATTTCATTTCAACAATACCATCGAGCACAACAAACACTTCTTCGCCGTCGTTGATATGCCATTTGTAGGGCTGAAGTCCAGTGAAGCCTGGTAGTAATGCCGTTCATGTTGGCAATATCCCTGGCTCCCCAGGCTTTGTAACCGTCCGGTAAACC
>NZ_NISX01000026.1 GCF_002591895.1 Lacimicrobium alkaliphilum | reverse complement strand
CAGGATCAGGCAGAATATGCAGGGCCAAACTTGGTACAGAGTTTAAGGCTCTCAATAAATCATTTGTTACAATCAGTAAGGGCGTTCAACAAATTTCCGAACGAGAAAAAAGTTAACAATCGCAGGCACAGCGACGGCTTTTTCATTGCGGCTACGCCTTCATTACAAAGCCGCGCGTGCTGCGGGCGTTATATTTTCCTCAAACTTAACCATCAAGGATGAATTATGAAACCTTATAAGAATATACAGAGTAGACATTTAGGCTTTTTACTTTTGATCGCCAGGGCTACGGCGATTATTGGTTTGTTGGTATTTATCTTTTCAATTGTAATGTTTTGTTTAACATTTATGGGTAAGAGTATTGGGGCAATGTCACTCGTAACATTTCTTCCGATGTCTATGGGAATCATTTTTTTCTCAGGTTTGCTTGCAGTCTTGGTCGCATGGGAAGAGGGTTATCGTCTTAGAACAGAGCACATGATAAGTAATGCAAAAATATAACAAACTAAATCATCGGAAATCCCCTGTTTGAAGCGTTAGGGGGTTAAAGGTGCTGATCCACATCCATACTGTTGTGGAGAATTCGGATTACAACGATCCTGGATTCCGTGCCGGCTCGGTAAAAGATGATATGACTGCCCTGACTGAATTTTTTGTACCCTGGTTTTATGTCATCCGCATCGCGGCCAATATCAGGTTGGCGAGCAAGCAGCTTGAAAGCATCGTCAATCTGCCTGAGGTATTTATCTCGTTGACGTTTTCCCCATTTTTCGGTGGTGAAACGGCCTATATCGATAACGTCTTTTCGGGCAGCGGCAGTGAGCAGGTATGGACGCATCAGTGAGCTTCGTTGTCCAGTTCTGTAATAACGCTTTCAAGGGAATATTCTGCTATTCCACTCTGCTCGCCTTCATCCAGGAGGCGTCGGAGCCGTTCAAGCTTACTTTCCGTTTCTTCAAGCAGACGCAGTCCGGCACGTACTACCTCACTCGCCGAGCCATAGCGGCCATTTTCAACCTGAGTGGCTATAAACTCGTCAAAGTGGGGGCCGAGCGTAATGCTGGTATTTCTAGCCATGGGGAGACTCCTGTACCAAATATTGGTATATTGTGCCAAAACACCCATAACAAGGCAAGGCAGGCCGACGCGATAAAGCCGCGCGGCTGCTTGAAACGTTATACGCAATTGGTCAGAATAACTTTTTAACATCGCGGTAAAAATTCTCATGAGAACCAAGTGCTATCAATTCGAGTATTACAGTGCCATCCTCGTAGCTGTAACCAAGTAAAGTTAACTGCTTGACCATCTTGAACTTATACACGCGAAGAAATGCTAGGTCGCCTTTTTTCTGCTCTCCTAGAAGAGGATCGTCCATCAGTACCTTTACGGCTTTATCCAAGTCTCTTTTCTGATTCTGATGTAACTTCTTTACTGCTCTCTTAAAATTAGCTGTCTGTAAAACACTGGTAATCTTAGCCAAAATCGTAAGGCTCCAATTTTCCTGCTTCTTTTTCAGCTTTGGAAATGATTGCCTGTTTAACGAATTCGTATGGCAAATCAGGATTATCTTCCATCATTTCACCTATCTTCGCCCAATGCTCAATCTGTTTTGGCATAGTTCGGTTTAGTGCTTTGCCCATAATGGTCGCTTTCTCAACCAGATCTTGGTCTAGCCTTACGCTTGCAGTTGCCATAAGATGTCTCCTAATAGTTTGCCATCACATTGTAGCAATGCGCTACAAATGTGGCAAATTGCGTATAAGAAACGCATTAAGTCGCTCGCAGGCTCGCTGGGACAGTAACACGTGGGCTCTGTCGCTTATGTGGGGCGTTATACATGAGAAGGAACTCTGATGAGCTTGAAAAATCACTTTGAATTGCTAGCCGCCTATAATCAGCGGATGAACTCGAAAGTTTATGAGGCTGCGGGACACCTCTCCGCAACAGATTTGGCGAAAGACCGTGGGGCCTTTTTTGGCTCCATCCTGGGAACTCTGAATCACATTCTCGTTGGTGACACCATCTGGCTCAAACGGTTTGCTACCCATCCGTCCTGCCTGAACTCGTTGCGGGAAGTCGCTGATATTCAAAACCCGACGAGCCTGGAGCCTCTTGGTCTGTCTGTTACAGCAGCTGCTGAAGCGCTCGGGGTCAGTCGAAAAACGTTAAGCGCCGTTCTGAACGGCAAAGCCGGTATTAGTCCGGAAATGGCAATTAGGCTTCTATCGCTTTTAATACCTCATCGGAGAGCTGGCTAACCCAGCAGTCTCAGTATGAGCTTTGGCATGCTGAGCAATACCGTAAAGACCTTAGGGTCAAGAAACTTGTCGCTGCGCAGTAGAGCACATAACCAAGCCATCAAATTCGCTCCCTTTGGTCGCCGGACCTCGTTTCACCCGGCCGTTTATGGAGGCCGTTATGTGCGCACGATCTACAGGCAATAGAGGGAAACTTGATGACCGATTATTCTGGTTCTTGCCTGTGTGGCAATGCGAAATTTGAAGTGCAAGGGAAGTTCGATGGCTTTTACCTGTGTCATTGTCAGCATTGCCAAAAGGATACCGGATCTGCTCATGCGGCAAATCTATTTTCGAGCTCAGCCAAGTTGACCTGGTTGGCGGGCTCAGATTCTGTGACTACCTTCACGCTTCCAGGCACTCGTCACAAGAAAAGTTTTTGTAAGTTCTGCGGTTCCGCATTGCCAATCATTCACGAGGTGGGGCTGCTCGCCGTTCCCGCCGGGTGTTTGGATACGGAAGTCTCTGTATCACCAACAGCTCACATCTTTACATCTAGCAAAGCTGTTTGGGATAAAGGTTTAGGTGATGTGCCAGAATTCGAGGGGCTGCCAGAGTGAGCAGCTGTCACATAATCGGGTAATCGGGGGTCTCTGGCCATCGTCAGGTTTCTCAATCTCAACGCGCCGTGCCGGTTGTGGGCGGCAGCGGCCTGAGCGTAGCTCAGACTTGACCATTTCCCAGTCCCCGGATCTTGCCCATGCCGGGCATACACAAATCAAGCCAGCAGGAAGCGCTAATGCACGCTTCTGCTTGAGGCGTTAGTTGCCCACAGGGAATTTTTGCTTTTGATGTAGAACTCGAAGAATATGAACAGCACCATCTTGAACGAAATATGAAACTATCATTGAGACTTCTGGGATTATTAAAAGTCTTCCTTGTATACCTTCTCTTTCTACTCCCATCAAAGACTGCTGAATCAAATTCTCTACTTTAGACTCAATTATTGCATCCGTTTTCTCTGCTGCTAACGGGTTAAATTCGTATAAAAATTCGAAAATAACCTCACGATCGTCCAATGAGCTTTTTTCCCAAACAATCATTTTTTAGCTTTATTCCGGATTTTCATTTTTCTAGCTTCCATGTCCAAGCTAGCCTTTTCATGACTGACAAACTCACTCTGTCCAGTTTCCAATTTGCTAAACGCTGCATTAACCTGTTCAGTAAGCCACTGATCGTGAGTAATTACTTTGCGTTGCTGTTCAGCAAGTTCTTCAGTAAGCTCTCTACAAGCGTCACTTAAAGTACGCCCTTGGCTTTCAGCCATGAGCTGAGCAAGACGTTTAGTTTCTTCATCAACTCTAAATTGTATGCGAGTATCCATGATAAACCTCATATTTATGTGCACACAAACGTTAGCACAAACTTGTAGTTTACGGCAACTAACAAACGCATAAACTCGCTCGCTAGCTCGCTGGGGGATCCCCTCATAATTCGGGTCTTCCTAGCGAATGAACCAGCCTCGAATATTCTTTTAGCGCCCCCGAGCAATCGTTGCCCGGGGATGAGATAGTTATTCCGTTGTTCGTGAGTACTGTGGTCATGGCATTGGTCGGGAAATGCATGAAGAACCGCAAGTTTTACATTATGGTCAGCGAGGGAAAGGCCTGACCTTGCAGGAAGGTATGGTGTTCACAATAGAACCGATGATTAATCAGGGTAAGGCCAAAGTTAAGTTAAAGAAAGACGGCTGGACCGTTGTCACCAGCGATAAAAAGCTATCCGCTCAGTGGGAGCACACGATTGCAGTGACGTCAGACGGTTATGAGGTGCTTACACTCAGAACAAGCGAGCGTATTTAACCGGCCAGTCCTCAGCGGAGGCTTTCTGGCTGAGGCTGCGCCCGCGATCTGCCTCCTACATACATTTCATCCTGAGGGCTCACCCGGGCATGTCGTTTTGCAGAAGTAAGGGTCGTATTAAAAGGCCATATCAATCCTTTGCGTTTCCCGTCGACATCACTATTTGCCATCTTAGCCATACTGGGTATATTAAGCTTGTCAATAAACTGAATTTTAATCATCAGAAGACCTGTAACAGCGACGTTGCCAGGTTAAAAGGGTGCATAGCTAAACATCACTATGGCTGTACAGATGCTGTATGTGTTATCAGTTTCCGGAGTCTGATTTGAAAAAATTGATAGTCAGTTTGATACTTTTGTTATTGATTGCCACGCTTGTTACAGCCAAATATTTGGGCTTTTTCGCCCCGTCTTTTTCGTCTGTCGCACATAATCCCATTCAAAGAATCGAATTAACTGATCTCAGCGGTACCAGTCACTCGTTTGATGAACTGGAGGGTAATGAAACAGTTATCTATTTTTTTACGTCCTGGTGCGCCCCCTGTTACAAAACATTGGCGACACTACAAGCGCTTTCCCAAAATCACGATCTGAAATTTGTTCTGCTTACCGTAGCCCTGGATGATGATCTGGATGCTATTACCAGGATGCTGGAAAAGACCGCATTTTCAGGGCAGGTCTGGCTCGCCAGCGAGGGCACTATGGCGTTGCAGAAGCGCTACTTTGGCAATGAACGCAGAACCGTGCCTTATGTAATCAGGCTGAGTGATAACACCAACATATCAGAGAGTGCCTATAGTCTGAACGCCGCAGAGTGGAAGTCGATTTTAGTCGATGGCGTTTCTTTTGCCAGAGCAAAAGGTTTGTAACGCTTCAAACAACGATATATCTGTGGCGGACCAAGCGGAACGTGACAAGGGCATGTACGATATGTCACTGAATTGCCTGTAAGCCTCGCATGTACTGACTTGGTAATTCATGCAAAGACAAATACTCACTGGCTAAATATCGTTCAAAACGATAGGATTCTTTGATTAAAAATATAATCAGCTCGAAGGAACGGCAAATAAAATGAACTCCCTACTGGTATCTGCAGGTTTGTTGTCAATTGTTGTTGGTCTGGTTTTAGTCGCACAAAAGTAGTCACCTGTTTTCGAACCGCATTAACGTGCAATGGGCTGTTGCCCGCTGCCATGGGGTCTTGTGGTTAAACAGGTTTTTAAGAAAAAATGTTTACATTCAATTCAGACAGGACGAAACGATGAAAAAAGTAATCTATCTGGCGATTCTGGCCTTAGTGTTGGGTAGCTTGCCTCTTGTGGTTAAGGCTAAACCTGAAGATGTACAGGTCAGCCCCTTTACTATCGGAGAAAAAGTGACCTTTCACTCAGCCATATTAAATGAAAACCGGATGCTGAACGTATACCTCCCAGCCAGCTATGCAGAAAACGCTGACAAAGAGTATCCGGTAATTTATCTGTTGGATGGTTCGGCTGATGAGGATTTTGTGCATCTGGCCGGGCTGGTGCAGTTTGGCTCAATGTCATGGATAAAATTGCTTCCGGAGACCATCGTTGTAGGCATCGCCAATGTTGACAGAAAGCGCGACTTTACTTACCCCTCTGACAATCAGCAAGATATAGAAGAGTTTCCGTCTCACGGCGGGTCGGCAAGCTTTATTAAAGCGATTCGTGAAGAGATTCAGCCACTGGTGGAAGAAAAATATCGCACCAGCGCAGAAAAAACCATCATAGGCCAATCCTTAGGAGGGTTACTGGCCACTGAAATCTTATTAGGAAGCCCGGCATTATTTGATCACTACATTATCATCAGCCCGAGTTTGTGGTGGGATGATGAATCCTTATTGAGCCTAGAGCCGACGCCACTCAACCCGGCCAAATCGGTTTATGTGGGCGTGGGCAAAGAAGGGCCGACAATGGAGCGTGTGGCGAAAGCGCTGTTTGAAAAAATTGAGGGCGCAAAACCAGAGGGCACATCTGTCTACTTCAGCTTTTTTGAACAGCTGGATCATGGTGACACGCTTCACCTTGCGGCCTATGATGCTTTTGATAAAGTGTTTAAGGCTAAAACAAAGTAATAGATGATGCCCCATCCGGGCTCTAACACAGCGTTTCAGAGACGGCTCTGAGTCACGGAGTATCTTATACCAATTGAACCAAATAATTGGTATTAAGGGGACGGCCCCTGGCATGCGAGGAGTCGATATGAACTGGCTGATTCTGTTTTTCGCGGGTTTACTGGAAGTGGTTTGGGCGGTCGGGCTCAAATATACCGACGGTTTTACCAAACCCATTGCCTCTTTTATTACACTGCTGGCCATGATGGGCAGTTTTTATCTGCTTAGCCTGGCCATGCGCTCTCTGCCTCTGGGAACGGCTTATGCTGTTTGGGTGGGCATTGGCACAGTGGGCGCTGCCATTGCCGGTATCGTACTGTTTCAGGAGTCGGTCAGCGTGGTCAAAATGCTCAGCTTACTGTTGGTGGTGTTGGGGATTATCGGGCTGAGATTATCAGCGTGATTGCCTCTTGTTTTTGCTCCTGAGAAGAGAGCCCCGGCTCACTGGGCCAGTTAATATTAGCCACAGAAGCAATCCAGGCTGCACGGAACTCGGTGGCCACCGTCTGGCGTTCTGATTTTCCATAATCAGGCACATCAGGCCCGAACAGCGCTGCATAATTCAGTAAACAAACCAGCAGAACAGTCACCAGAACGAGGTAAAAGCGCTCTGGTAAACTGCGCGAAGACCAGAAACTGAACAGGGATTTAAACACATTTTTTGTTTGCATACGGCTTGCTTAACTGGAAATTGGAAATGGATAAAGGACGGTTGTCGCCAGCTACAGTTAGTCGATACTGTTCGACTTCTTGAAGGCGTTAATGGATGCACTTAACAGCCTGGCCTTGGCTGTCTGCGCGGGCAGCTCTTTCAGTACGGCTTCATAGGCAGCCAGATTGCTTTTGTTCAGAAACGGCTGAATGCCCTGTGCGATAGTTCTTGAGGCATAAAAGCTGCCCGTTCTGAGGTTTTTTATCAGCAGCTCATCAATACTCTGGTTTAACTCAGGATAACGCTGTAACTCGGTTAAGGCCGATTCCATCACCTTAGCGTCATAACTGTCATCCAGCGCGTCCAGCAAAATCTGTGCATTTTCAGTGTGGGGGGATTGCTGTTGCATCATGGCTAAGGCCTGAAACTGTACCCTGCCTAAGGGACTGGTCAGATACTCACTTGTGATAATGGCCAGCTGCTGATCCTCAAACTGATGGCTGGCATATAAGTCCTGCAATGATTCCAGTGCATCAACCAGGCGCCTTTCCTGTTCGAACATGGCGGCCCTGGGGTCGTCCTCAGACGATGCGCACTCGCCGGTCTCCCGGCACGCGCTGGCCTGATTCAGCGCACTGATAAGCGCTTCTCGCTGCTGATAAAACTCAGCAGGCAGGGCGTTTGCCTGCGGTTTTTTCTCAGGGGCAGGCTGTTTATCTTCTAAAGCGGCACCCTCCGCGGGCTGTTGCCCAGGCTTTTCTGGCGTTGCGTGAACGGCAGGCGCTCTGGGTTCGCCAGCGTCCTGTGATGACCAGATTTGACACAGATAAAGTGCGATGGCGCAAACGGCTGCAATAAATAGCAATTTTTTGATCATGACTTCAGCCTTCTTATCAGCAACAGCGCCAGTATCCAGTAACTGACTGAACCACCACCAGAGTCATCAGGACTTGAGGGTGGTGGGGCCGGAGGTGTTGGCGTGTCACTGTCATCCGGGCTGAATGACGTCCAGTCAGACAAAGTGGATGTGGGTAACAGACTACCGCCATAGATATAACCATTCTGGGAATTCAGATTAACTTCATAGTAAATATCGTTATTGTCACCCAGTACCACCGTACCCATCACGTCAAGGGCCGTATCTTTGGTAACCCTGGCAATTTCATCCCCTTGCTCACCGGCCACGTCTTTTAGTGCAATACCATCAGATTTTGTCACGTATATCTCATCACCTTGCATAGCAATCAGACGATCTTCATCGGCTAGCTCCTGATGTTCTGCTAACGACGCCCACTCGCTGAAATCCCACAGACCACCGGCAAAAATATAGCCTTCATTGTCGCCGCTATACTGAATCCGATAGTAGCGGGATTGATCAGCCGGTGTGCCCGCCACAATATCCAGAATCTGATAGACCTTGCCCACTACCGCACCTTCACCGGTATCGGTTCCGGCTGCACTCTGGCGGATATTAATGGCTTTCTCTGCACTGATGCTCTGGCCCACCGCAAAGCTGTTTTCCAGATACTGCATACAGGCATGCTTTTCATACACGGTTTTGGCATAGGCGGTGCTTTGTTCCTCATCCAGTTCGATGGCCCCGGCAACAGAAACCCGATCAAACCTGGCGTTCAGACAAGCCGCATCCTGTTGCTGTGCAACACAATGAAAGGTGTCGTTTTCTAACAAACAGATCTCGCCTGTATTGAGTTGCAGATAATTGTACTGCCAGGGGTATTCGGGGTTTGCCAGAGAGTAAGGCGGTGGGACATATTCCGGCACACAAAATTCGGTACCTTCCATCATACAAGGCACATCCACAGGCGCCGCTTTGTTATTGTCTGCAATATAATTCAGCCAGGATCTGGCTTCATATTTACCCAGAAAACCCTCGTCCTGCCAGGCCGGGTTCTCTTTCCAGCGACAAATCTGGCTTGGTCCGCCGTTATAGGCGGCATAGGCCGCACGGGTTCTGTGTTGCCAGTTTTGTGGGTCAGTAATACAACTGGCCTGCTCCGCGTTTTGCCACTCCGCATAAAATATTTCCAGCGCATAGAGCATATTCTCGAAAATCTGCCAGCCTTTGCCCTCGTTGATTCTGGCGAAATGCCAGCGGTCATCAATTTGCATCATGCCGTGACCATGACCGGAGTCACCCCGCATCATCTTCATTCTTCCATCGATGACTGAGTCGCGATAATGGCTCCAGAAGGTTTCCTGCGTAGCCACAGCCTTTATGGCCTCAATCCAGGCATCAACTTCACCGGCAGATGCATCGGGCTTACGGACCGATAAGTAATACTCAGCGGCATCACGAATCGTCGCATTTAACTCATTCATATAGCGGGCACGCTCTTCACTGACAGGCAGTGAGGTATCGAATACAACGTCCGCAAGATAAGTGCTTACAAAAGCGGGATCACCAAAAGGCTCTATATCGCAGTATGCCGGTGCCGTGCCAAAGGTCCAGCTGGTATTGTCGGTTATTTTGTGAGCACACAGGTAATAAGCCTCGGTATCATTAGGAGCAGCTACCGCACCAAAGCCACCTGCAGCAAGAATGATAAAAAAAACGTATTGAAGCGATCTCAAAGATTTATTCCTTTAAAATCAATCTATAATGAATAAGTTATTCAACAATCTGATGAAAGTCAAACTAATAGTGCGTTTTACTTCATCGATGGTGGCGGCTATAACTACCCTACAAAGCGCAGCCGGCAATCTGTATCATGACACCTCTAACCCAAAAAAGGAGAGCAACGATGAGCGAAAAAGAAGCTTACCAGAAGAAGTTACAGGCACAGCTGGACGAGTGGAATTCAGAAATTGACAAGCTCAGGGCAAAAGCTGATCAAGCCGAGGCTGATGCGCAACTGGAGTATTACCAACAGATTGAAACATTGCGTGAAAAGCAGCAAGAGTCCAGCCGGAAACTGGAAGAACTTAAAGCGGCCAGCGACGATGCCTGGCAAGACATGAAAGCAGGTATCGATAGTGCCTGGGACTCACTTGGCCGTTCGCTGGAGTCGGCAAAATCCAGATTTAAATAGACAGTCTTATCTTTGTGGCCAGCAATTCGCCGGCCCCGGAGCGGCGGGTTCTTCGCTGTATAAAAGGGAGATAACAGATGCCTGAAATAGTCCTCACCACCTTCGACTGGGTGCCCGAGATACCCCGTGGTTACGTACGTGACCTGAGAGTGCGCTGGGCACTTGAAGAAGCCGGCTTGCCTTATTGTGTCGAGAGTGTGTCGTTCCGTGAACGGGATGCCGCACATTTTTCCAGCCAGCCATTCGGGCAGGTGCCGTGGCTGACCGAGGGTGATATCACAATTTTTGAAAGCGGCGCCATGGTGCTTCACGTGGCAGAAAAGAGCGATATTCTGATGCCCTCTGAACCACACGCCAGAAGCGAAGTCATCAAGTGGCTGTTTGCAGCACTCAACTCCGTGGAGGCTGCCAGCCTGCCCTGGTCAATTTTTAAATTCTCTGATGACACAACACAAACCCCAGGGCGGCAGCATCTGGATAACTTTCTCAACACCCGGCTACAACATATGGAACAGGTGTTGGCAGAGCGCGCATGGCTGGCCAATGACTCCTTCTCTGTGGCCGATATACTGATGGCCGATGTACTGCGCCTGGTAGACCGGTTTGATGGACTCAAAGACTATTCCGCCTGCCGTAATTATATTGCTCGTGCTACGGCCCGCCCGGCCTTCGCAAAAGCCTATGCAGATCAGATGGAACACTTTGCTGCCGCAGACTAAAAGCTGGGATTGTTATCGTACAATGCCTGCCACGATACACCGGAAAAACAGCCGCCAGCAGCTGACTTCTGGTAGTAAACGAACCTGTTGGCTACTGGCCAGTCAGGCCGCTGATTTTTTGTAATGCGATGACGATGGTAGAAATTAAACATCCACAACAACTTGCCCGATTACGTCGACTGGCTTTATCCGCACAGGGGTTGTTGCAGGCCCGCCCATACGGGCGTGGGTTGCCCGGAGCACGTAACGCGATCAACCATATCGGCTATGTGCAGATCGATACCATCTCTGTTGTAGAGCGGGCGCACCATCATGTGTTTCATTCCCGGGTTCCCGGATTCAGGCCAGCCATGGTCGATGAAATGTTGGCAGCGAAAGATATTTTTGAGTATTGGTCACACGCAGCAGCCTTTTTACCCATGGCGGATTTTCGCTTCTCGTTGCCTTATAAGCAGGCGATCAAAAGCGGCCAGACCCATTGGTTTAAAAACCCGGATAAAAAGCTTATGCAGCAACTGCTGGCCCGTATCCGCTCAGAAGGCCCGGTTCGATCCCGTGATATAGATAGCAACACCAAAAAACGTGCGGGCTGGTGGGACTGGAAACCCGCCAAAAAGGCACTCGAACAACTGTATATGCAAGGCGACCTGATGGTGAGCGGCCGTGAAGGCTTCCAGAAAACCTATGATGTTACCGAACGGGTCCTTCCATCTCAGGTCAATACAACCGCGCCCTCCATGGAGGAATTTGCAGCCCACCTTCTGGACCAACAGTTGCGCTGTCATGGCGTGGTGTCACTCAAGGGGCTGACCTACCAACGCCGCAGTGCAGAACTTCGCAACGCAATGAAAATACTGGTCAACGAAAGGCTGGCGCAGAGTACACTGCAACAGGTGCGGTTAAACAGCGGCGAAGTATTTGTAGTGGAACAAGATGCGCTGGAGCAACCTCTACCCCGGCTGAACAACCGCCTGCTGATTCTGTCACCCTTTGATAACAGCGTGATACAACGGGACAGGCTCAGGGCGCTTTTTGCATATGACTACCAGATAGAATGTTATCTGCCCGCTTCAAAACGCCGGTACGGTTACTTTTGTCTGCCGCTGCTTTATCGGGGTGCGTTTATCGGGCGAATGGATTGTAAAGCTCATCGAAAGCGCAATGAGTTAGAGATTAAGTCGCTGCATCTGCAACCCCATAGATTTGACGAGGAGGCCGTTGTTGCGGCTTTGGCAGAAGCTATCAAAGCGTTCTGTCATTTTCAGGAATGTGATTCTGTGTCTTTAACAAAAGCCTCCCCGGAATATCTTATCCAACATTTACGCAATATGCTGAGGCCATAAAACGTTACCAGACTTTCCACTTAACCCGGAGCCGGGCACCCCCTTTTACTGGCAACACGCAGTGCATTACTATTAACAGACAAGCTATAAACACATTACATCGACTAGTCACCGGGAAGCGTACATGCTGACGATTGCGGTTCTGCTGATCATATTGTTGGCCATGTTTATCTGGCGGCTGACGGACCATCGCGCTGATTACAACGCCTTTCAGCGGCTTATCGCCGCGCAACCCACTCGGCCAGCACGCTTTAAACCTCAGTTGGTTGCTGATTTACCAGAACCTGCCCGGCGCTTCTTTTTGTACACCATCGAGCCAGACACGCCACTTTACCGGGTTACCAGGGTCAGCATGTCAGGTAAGTTTGGCATGGGAAGCAAAGCCAAACCTGATTACCTGAATATGACAGCGACTCAGGTATTCACGGTGCCCGAGGGTTTTGTCTGGAAAATGCAGGCCCGGAGAGGATGGATGACACTTTCCGGCTCAGACAGCAACAGCTGGACCCGCTTCTGGCTGATGGGGCTGATACCGGTCGCCCGCCTGGGTGGCGATACTGACCATACCCGTTCGGCCTTTGGTCGCTATGTTGCCGAGGCCGTGTTCTGGTCTCCGGCATCCGTACTGCCCGGCCCGGGTATTAGCTGGGAACTGGTAGACAAGGATTGTGCCCGACTAACAGTGATGTATCAGGGGTTATCGCAATCAGTTGATGTCACCGTAGCGAATAACGGCCAACCGACCAAAGTCCGCTTTATGCGCTGGAGCAACGCAAATGCAGATAAAGTTCATCGGCTGCAACCTTTCGGTGGATACCTGTCAGAGTTTCGGGAATTTGGTGGTTTTCACCTGCCAACTCATGTGGAGGCGGGCAACCATTTTGAAACCGACCAGTATTTCCCGTTTTTTGTGGCAGATATCACAGACATTGCATTCCCTAATGAATGATTTGTACGGGCATAAACCGTAAATGACCAAATAATCGAGGGAAAATACGGGCAGCAGCCTAGTAAATCAGGCTAACCGCCAGGCCCGATATGGATATTTCTGAAGTCGCGAAGCGTTCCGGTGTTCCCGCCTCCACACTGCGGTTTTATGAAGAAAAAGGATTAATCCGTTCTCTGGGCAGGCAGGGTATACGCCGGCAGTTTAGCGCCAGTGTGCTGGAACAACTGGCCCTTATCTCACTAGGGCGCTCTGCGGGGTTCTCACTGGATGAGATTAAGCAGATGTCAGGGGGCAAGGGAGAGCCGGAGATTGACCGGCAAATGTTGTCAGACAAGGCAGACGAACTCGATGCTTCTATCCGCAAACTGACCGCCATGCGTGATGGCCTGCGCCATGCGGCGGTGTGCTCAGCACCGAGTCATATGCAATGCCCCACCTTCCGCCGCCTGTTAGGACTGGCAGCTGCGGGGGTGATTGGCAAAGACAGCAAGAGACCGCAAATAAGCCGCAATAAGCCTGTTTAACAGGTGCGCTCTGGTTGGGATTCTGATGTAATGATCGGGTTATTTATTATCATGGATTCACATGCGATCTGAGTTAAGGAAGAAAATTTCAGAAGTCTGCGCCAGAAAGATCGGTGTAAAAGGCGAGTCTGTCGGGTTGTCATTTTATGCCTTTTTTGCCAATAAGAATGATGATCCGGAGCTTCTTATGGAAGCAGCAACCTGGTGGATAAAAACCCACGAACTGAATCATTTCGAGAAAGCAACAAAGATAAAGCAGATGGTCGAGGCCGGGATTTAGCTACGCCAGCAAAAGCCCTTAGCAGGCACAGCGCCGTAACCTGAAATTATTATCACCGGTGCTTTAACAAAAATCAGAGCAGGAAATCATCTTGGAAATACGACTGGATTATCTGCGTCAGGGCATCGCCTCTACCATGCTCAGCCATCTGATGCGGGAGGCTGCAGGCCGGGGCTATAAACGACTCAGCCTGGAGACCGGCTCAATGGCATTTTTTGAACCGGCGAGACAATTATACTCAGCATTCGGTTTTATGCCCTGTGCACCTTTTGCCGACTATTCGGAAGATCCCAATAGCGTATTTATGAGCAAACAACTGGACGATACATAGCAATGAATATCAAACATATTGATCATATAAATATTGCAGCGCCTGAAGCGCTTCTGGATAAGGTTTTACATTTCTATGTCAGCATTCTCGGGCTGAAAGTTGGCAACCGTCCGGATTTCAGTCGTCCGGGATACTGGCTGTATGCGGCGGATAAGCCTGTTGTGCATCTGATAGAAAACGCAGAAAAGCAGCCTTGTGAAAATTCCTGCCTGGATCATTTCGCTTTCAGAGCAACAGGGCTTAACGCTACTAAAGCATGGCTGGAAGCGAATAATGTCAAATATCGTCAGGCAAAAGTAGAAGCGTTACAACAAACTCAGCTGTTTTTAACCGATCCTGCCGGTAATGGCGTGGAATTAAGTTTTTTGGCGGAGCCTGAACAGATTTAGGCCACCACAACACCACCGCTTTACCCTCTGTTATTAACCTGAAGGGAGTTAAAGGATGCACCTCACCAAGGCCACATCCCATCATCTGACCACACTGATGAGCTGGTTCCCCGACCGCAAAACCTGCTTAAACTGGGGCGGCCCGATGTTTCGCTTTCCTTTTACAGCTACATCTTTTGTCGAAGATATCCGTTGGAATACCCTACCCTCCTATTCGTTAATTGGTGAACATGGCGAGCTTATTGGTTTTGGTCAGTATTACCTGCGCGAGGGTCGTTGCCATCTGGGCCGCCTGGCTGTTTCCCCCTTGCAGCGCGGGCAGGGCCTGGGTCGCGTACTGGTACAACAGTTAGGAGAAATCGGCTGCAGTGATCTGGAGCTGGCCCAGTGTTCGTTGTTTGTGCTGGAAGATAACCTTCCGGCGATTCAGTGTTATCGCAAAGCGGGTTTTGAGTTCGCGGCTTACCCTGGCGAAATGCCGCCACTGGAAGGCTGTGTGTATATGACAGCAAGACCCGTTCTGTTAAAGGAAAACCAATGAAAATATATGGCGATATCCGCTCCGGCAACTGCTACAAAATCAAACTGCTGTGTGCATTGGTGGGCATTGAGCACCAGTGGATCCATGTGGATATATTGGCAGGCGATACCACAAACAGTGATTTTTTGAGGAAAAACCCAAACGGCAAGATTCCGCTGCTGGAGCTGGAGGATGGCCGCTGTTTGTCGGAGTCCAATGCCATACTCAATTATCTGGCTGCTGGCAGTGATCTGCTGCCCGGGGATCCTTTCGAACTGGCAAAGGTTCAGCAATGGCAATTCTTCGAGCAATACAGCCACGAGCCTTATATTGCCGTGGCACGTTTTATCGCCAGATACCTCGGCCTGCCTGAAGAGCGTAAGCAGGAATATAAGTCTAAACAGGCCGGCGGGCATAAAGCACTGGCGGTGATGGAACAACAACTGACCACAACCCCCTATTTAACCGGCAACAGGTTGACCACGGCCGATATCAGTTTGTACGGCTACACCCATGTGGCTGATGAAGGAGGCTTTAATCTGAGTCAGTATCCGGCTATCAAGGCATGGATCGGAAAAATCGCTGCTCACCCCAACTACACTGGCATGATCTGAGTAATAAACACATTGGGATCACTGAACACCGGGCCGAAACGATGAACATTGCGGATATACTTATCCTGTTTACCCTGATGATCGCCCTGGCGGCGCTCCCCAGCACCAGTGTGGCACTGGTTGTTGTGCGTAGCGCTACCGCCGGCTTTAAACACGGTGTTGCCACCAGCTGTGGCATCGTGCTTGGTGATCTGATTTTTGTTCTGCTTGCCATTTTGGGGCTCACAGCTCTGGCCGACGCGATGGGAAGTCTGTTTGTGTTATTTCGGTATCTGGCCGGGGGATATCTAATCTGGTTTGGTATCAGTCTGCTCAGAACAGCCCACTCAACTCAGGCAACCACAAAACACAACTTTGCATCATCTCTGTCGACCAGCTTTCTGTCCGGCCTGCTTATCACGCTTGGCGATATTAAAGCCATATTGTTCTATGCCAGCCTGTTTCCCACATTCGTTGATTTGACCGCTATCGGAACCTACGAACTCATGGCAATTATGGCCATCACAGTTGTATCTGTAGGTGGGGTAAAGCTCGGTTATGCTTTCGCGGCGCAAAAAATTCTGACATTCAGGTTAAGGGCACAAAGGGCAGCCAAAATCACCGCTGGCAGTATCATAGTGGGTGCCGGCACCTACCTGATCGTTAAGTAACCGACAACCCAGTTCGTTGCCTGCTGAACTAAAGGGGGAGCATTGGCTGAGGCCCTGGCAACCATCCTGACACCGGCCAGAATTTACATGTTCTGCCTGATATCAAAATACAGCCTTGCCTCCCGTTTGATTCTCCCGGCTTCAGCTACAGACACCTTTACTTGTCGGCCGCGAGTGTCTTCGCCGCCGCGAGCAGATCAGCATCCATTTGCGACTTCGCATGCCTGTAATTGACCTCTGCCCAGTAGTTGGCTTTTTCCGGGTTGGGTTCTACATACAAATAGAATTTTGCCAGCTCTGCAGCATGGGCGTAATTATGTGCCGCTGTTCGCTGAGCGATACGCTGTTGCATCGCCTTTAACCACTGGCTGCCTGAATCTGTGAACTTCTCTGCCATTGCCAGTCGCAGCAACAGTGCATCATCGATAAACACATGGTCTTCAGTCAAGGTAACCAGGCTGTTCAGTACCTGCTGATCATTGTCTTGTGCAAACTGAATGTCTGCCCATAATGCAATGGCACTCAATGGTGCTGCAGACAGCGTCAGGTTCTGAATATGCTGTTGAGCTTTTACAGGCTGGCCCATCGACAATGCCAGTTCAGCCAGTATCTGTGAAATCCAAATCTGATGGGTTGAGTTTTGCCCCTGAGTGCGCTCGACCATCTGTAGTAAATCACCATAGTATGTCTGGATGCCTTCCGGATCCTGTTGCGCCCGGGTATCCACCACACATGCCGTCACAACAGCGGCATTCGTCAGACCTAACAATTTTTTGCAGGCCTCTGTTGCCGCGCTATACCGGCCCAGATTATTCAGTACGGAAGCCTTGAGCAACAGTAGCCCGGCATCCCGGGGAGCCTGATTTAAAGCATCTTCAAGGGTTTGACTGGCTGCCTTAAAATCATGCTGATGCTGCTGGACTCTGGCGAGTCCGTACTGTCTGCGGACTGCGTCTTTATCGGTTTCAGGCGTATATTCTTCGACCGCTTTACGCAATCCGCTGATGTCAGTCTCCGAGGACGTCAGATACTGCAAGGCCATAACCTTATCCAGTAACTGCTCAAGGCCTGATTCACTGTACTGGTCTGGCGCTTTCTCACTATGGGGTTTTTCGTGCTGGTGATTTTCATGGCTGATCGCCACCGGTGACCAGGCACTGATACACAGCGCAATGGCTGACCAGAATACACCATGAGTCATATTTGATAACCATGAGGGTTTGTTCATTTTCATTCTCTGACCTTATTAAAAACGCCATCCCTGGCGATAGCGTGATTTAGTCGATCAGCAGGTCGTCGTAGGCCTGCTCACTGGTAACATCGTTGGTCACAACGCGACCGTTTAAACGCAGTGGCATGTCATCACCGGCTTGCGCAAACGCTTCGCGACTGAGGTTTGAAAACAACACCTGCAGCGCCTCTACCGAGACCGACACTTCACCCACCACTGCCGGGTTCTGATTATCGGTCACCGAGAAGGTAAAGCTGTCCTGGCCGGTAAACTCATTGTCGGGTGTATACGTAAAATCACCGTTTTGTGAAATGGTTACCATGCCATTATTGGCTTCCTGCTCCAGAGCAAACGAGAGCGGATCATTGTCCTCATCGGAGGCCTGCAGGCTGTCGCTGACAGGCACCTCTGTTTGTGTGATCAACTGTGAATCTGCTGCTACCGGCGCCTGATTTTTCTCCATCGGTGAAGATTTTGAATCATCGCCGTTAAAGCAACCACTGAGCATCAGCGCCATTGCGCCAAGAAGTATGGTTCTTAACATCATTATCTCCTTTAGTTTGAACCAGCCAGAGGAGTGGCCAGATAAGGAAACTGATTACCCATCATCGATGCATCAATCGGAGCGCCATCGGTGAATGGCACATTGCCTACATTGGCATCGGACTCTTCACACAAGCCAAGGTTGGTGGGTTCGCCGTCGATAGGAATGGGATAACATAAAGCTCCCATCACCACACGCAGCGCAATATCTACCACATCATCACCTGGTCGACGGCCATTGGGGAATCCGGCCAGATCGTCTCCGGCAACACCAAAGGCCGACTGCTCATTAGTGGGAACCGCCGGAATAGCCGTATTGAGGCGTAACATCTCTGAGGGCGTCACGGTTGCCAGCTGATTAACGCCGGGAAAACCGGTCAGAAATGCAGTCACCAAATCGTTGCGTGGAAAATGGGTTGGTGCCAGGGTTGGGAATGAGGTTCCCAGGGTTCCATTGACCGCCTCCAGAAAGAGTATGTTGAGCAATTCCGGTAGTGAAGGGTGGGTCACATAATCGGCAAACTGACCATCTTCACTGGGGTGCAAAGATGAGAATTTGTCTTTGTCACCAATACCAATCACCAGTTCATTGACCAGCGGGCTTCCTAGCCGTGAAACCTGAGTCATTGCGCCACCAGCAACGGCGGGCTTGTCAAAGGTAGCATTGGGGTTTAGCACCGTGGCCTGGGGTAAACTGGCGGTAGTCCAGGCGCCAATTACGCCATTGCCGCTTCCTGTCACACAGGATTTGGGTACTTCAACGGCAATACTGGTGACATTTTTATCCACCAGGTCATCGTTGTCACTGGTTTGTGTCACACCACCCGGAAAGCCATTTCCGTCATTAGCACCCGGCGCACTGTCGCCTTCAACCGGCACATAGTTGACCAGATCAAAGGTTTTACCCAGGTTAACCACAAATGGGTCTTTACGTTGGCCGACAAAGATTTTTGCCGGCATACTGCAGCCTGGCAGATCCGTTGTGTAAACAAACTGATTCGCATACTGCTCATAGCCTGCGACACTGCCAAAGGTTTTGGTGCCAATAAAATCCAGCGGCTTACCTAACGACGTTGAGCCGTTGGCTGACAAGGTTGTGCGATTGCCATTTCCCTGGCTGCCCTGCACGAGTTCCACGGTATAGCTTTCAAAAAAGTTGGCTGCCGCACTGGAGTCGAGGCTTACCGGGCCAACATTTTTAAGGGGTACTTTTACCGATTTCTGTTCACCTTCCGGGCCAATCGACAAAGCAATACCATTGCCATCAGCGCCCAGTTTGGCGTCAAAATCAAACACAAAAGACAAATCTTCAACGGCGTCACCGTCGTTGTCGATATGTATTGCATAGTGGGCTCTGGGGTGCATCTTAAAATAGTTTGGGCCGCCATACGCATCCTGCAAAGGAATATAGTTTGCGATCAGCGTGACGTAATCCTCTCTGCCAGATTCATAGCTGTTAAACGCATAAAAGTCTGTAGAGTCTATGGTCGGAGTCTGAGTCACTCCGGGGGCTTCTCTGTGACTCGAAGCCTGTGTTGAAAATGCCACCACGCCGGCAATCAGCGCGACGGCAAACTTAGTGTAATGCTGCATAGTAAATCCCTCTTTATTGTGAGTTCGTTAAAACCAAACGCACAACTCAGAGGGTTGGATGCAAAAGAATTACTTTTTTTACACGTTTATCAGATTTGACGTGTACAACACCTCTGTTGGCTGCCCGGTGGGTGAGCCACCCAGTGGCTCCAGACTGACCGCCAGAACATTGATGGGTACGGACTTCAGACTATCAGGCGCCGGAACACTCAGCTCTCCATTTTTAGGCAGTACCCCCAATGAGATTGGTGAATTACCGTTTGCAGGCACAATCCACAGTTCAAAGTCTTTATCAGCAAGAGCAACGAGCTGATCCGTCGCCCTGACCCGCAATTGTTGGTCAGAGATCTCAATTAACCATAACGGATTGGTCTTTTGATCATTGACCACTGCGATATGCGTTACCGGCGGTGCCAGCGACGGACTTAAACTGGTCCAGACCACAGCAATCAGCAATGAGGCGGCGAAAGCCAGCAATGCCGGACCGCGCCAGAATCGGGATTGATGTTTGCTGGGGGCCTTAAATTCGCTTACGGACGCATTTTTATTAACAAAGCCCAACTTTTCCTGAATGCTTTCCCATACATTTTCACCGGGCGCAACCGGTGTAATGTCGCCGCCCATTCCGTTCAGGTATTGCTCCCACAACCAGGTGGTTTCGGCAATAGACTGATTTGTCATGATCAGCTGTTGGTAGCGTCTTCGCGCTCCGCCGCGCAGGGTACCCAGTACATATTCTGCGGCCAGCGCGTTACGTAATGATTCTGTGTGATAGTTCATAATGACAGGCACCTTTGCAGACTTTGCAGCCCCCTGCGAATCCAGCTCTTAATGGTTCCCAGTGGGGACCCCAGATGCTGCACGACTTCATGATGAGATAACCCACCATAATAGGCCAGGTGAATGGCCTGGCGTTGCTGGTCATCCAGTTCCTCAATACACTCGGCTAGTCGTTTACGTTCTGCTGAGGGAACGGGGATCGTGGTGGTGGGGCCATCTTTCTCGGGTTCCAGCGTAACTTCGTTGCGAATGTTGTGATAGCGCATAATGTCGAGGGCCCGATATCTGACAATACTGACCATCCAGGTCAGCACTGTACCTTTGCTGCGCTGGTAACTGGAAGCGCCATGCCAGACCTTGATAAATGCATCCTGGGTTGCTTCTTCAGCCAACTCTTTATGTTTAAGCATTTTCAGGGCGACTGCATAGATCTGCGCACTGGTTTTAGCATACAGTTCTGCAAACTCATCTCTTTTGCCATCAGCGATAGCACACAACAAGGGAAATAACTCTTCATGTTCCATAAACATCCTTTATCAGGGGGGCTGTGGCTATAACCAAACGACTGAGTGTTGTTTTCAGATTCAGACCTTACCGATTTTTTTAACCATCGAACGATTCATCCTTCAGGTAAGCCCGTTTACCACTGTAATACAAACTGGCATTTACTCAACCACATAGCACACATGTCCTTAATCGCCGGCGAGCAGCTGGCATGTTTCGCCTGTAGCAGCAGGTGTCTGCCGTAAGTTAAGATGAGTGCTATGCTGTTGTAACTATTTGAAGGAATAAAAAAATGAAAGCTACCGGAAAAATTAATTATGTAGAGTTCCCTGCCAGTCAGCTCGAGCAGACTAAACGTTTTTTTAGTGACGCCTTTGGCTGGGAATTTGTTGATTATGGTCCCGATTACACAGCCTTCAGTGAAGCTGGCATAGATGGTGGTTTTTACCGCTCGGAACTGGCAGCAGACACCGATACAGGCAGCGCTCTGATCGTGCTGTACAGCCACGACCTGGAGGCCATGCAACGCAAAGTCCAGGAGTGTGGCGGCAAGATTAAAAAAGCCATTTTTGCCTTTCCCGGTGGCCGGCGCTTTCATTTTACCGATCCCAGTGGCAACGAGTTTGCCGTATGGTCAGACATACTGGCTGATGCAACGCAGATCGCTTAGTCTGCACACACCCGTCAGGTTAAATTCAGTCGACACGAGGAAATACCATGGACTTACTCTACCCCATGTTTGCACTGGTTGTGCTGACCGTCATTGTGGGTCTGTTAACCGGTTACAGGCGAATCAGCAGTGCCTCGGCCGGCGAACTCGATCCCAGATATTTTAAAGTCATGGCTAATTACACTGTGCCGGATCATATTGCCAAATTTGGCAGAAACTTCGATAACCTGTTTGAAGTGCCGGTGCTGTTTTATGCCGCAGGTGCCAGTGCAATGGCGCTGAATATAGTAAGTGAATGGTTGCTGATATTTGCCTGGCTGTTCGTTGGTTTCAGAATTATTCACAGCCTGATCCATATCACTTACAACAATCCAGTGCACAGGTTTGTGGCCTTTCTGCTGTCTTTTGTTGCCGTGGTGGCGATGTGGATTAACATCATCTTACAGGCCGGTTCTGTAACCGGTTAAACGCTGTTTCTCTTACGAGACGAAAAATGCCTATCAGTAGTTTGTTAATTACCGTCGGTGGATTGCTGTTGGCTGGCCTTGCGGTAGAAGGAATCGGCAGGCATACGCCACTACCACGAGTGACATTGCTGCTGGCTTTTGGCTTTGTCATTGGCCCTTCAGGAATCGACGTACTGCCCGATATTCAGCAGACCTGGTTTCCGGTAATAGCCAATATCGCGCTGTTGATGATTGGCTTTTTACTCGGAGAGAAATTGGTTCGTCTGTTAACCGGCAGGCTTGGCGACACCATTCTCAAGGTCTCCATTTACAATGTAGTGATTACGGTAGTCGTTGTACTGGCTGGTCTCTGGTTGTTTGATGTACCGCTGATCATGGCATTATTGTTGGCGGCCATCGCGTCGGCTACCGCGCCGGCGGCCACCACCGATGTGATTGAAGAAGCCCGCGCCAAAGGCCCCTTTACCTCGGTTCTTACCGGCGTTGTCGCCATAGACGATGCGTGGGGAATGATCATATTCAGCATTTTACTGGCCTGGGCCCTGGTGCTCGGTGGCGACGGCAATGGTCTGCACGGTTTATGGCTGGGGGTGCAGGATGTGGGTGGTGCCATGTTGTTAGGCACTCTGCTTGGGGCGCCCATGGCTTATCTCACCGGGCGAATCCGGCCCGGACAACCCACGATGGTCGAGGCGCTCGGTTTCGTATTTTTGTGCGGTGGCCTGGCAGAGTGGTTTGGCGTGTCTTTTTTACTGGCCTCTATGGTCATGGGGTCAGTGGTCTACGCACTGGCCGGGCATCACAAACGACCATTCCACGAAATTGAATATATAGACTGGCCTTTTAAAATCCTGTTTTTTATTCTCGCCGGCGCCGCTCTGCATATACCGGCACTGTTCAATGCGGGCGCTATGGTGATTGGCTACATACTATTGCGAATTGTCGGTAAAATTGCGGGGGCGATTATTGGTGGCAGGCTCAGCGGTGCCGATCCGGTGGTCAGTCGCTGGCTTGGCCCGGCATTATTACCTCAGGCAGGTGTGGCAATTGGCATGGCATTACTGGCAAGCCAACAGTTTCCACAATTAGCCGAGGATATATTGGCTGTCGCTATTGGCGCCACGGTATTCTTTGAATTAGTTGGCCCTGTTTTTACCAGGCTGGCGCTGCGCCGCGCGGGTGAAGACACCCAGATGAGTCAGCGCCATCCGAAACGCAAGCAATAACGACCGGATTTTCATTTCACTCAGGAGCCTTTATGAAATTACCGCTTTACCAGATCGATGCCTTTGCAGAGCAACCCTTTTCTGGCAATCCAGCGGCAGTTTGCCCCCTGACTGAGTGGCTTGACGATAGCCTGCTGCAACAGATCGCCGAGGAAAATAATCTGTCTGAAACGGCGTTTTTTGTAGCAGAGGATGGCAAGTACCGATTGCGCTGGTTTACCCCTGTTGAGGAAGTGGACCTCTGCGGTCATGCGACCCTGGCCGCTGCGCACGTTTTATTTACCCATTTAGGTCACGCTAGTGATGAGATTGTGTTTACCAGCCGCAGCGGCGAACTGATAGTGCGCCAGTGCGAAAATGGGCTGGTCATGGACTTCCCGGCATCGCTACCCCAACCGGTCGTCAATCCGCCACAAGGATTGTTCAGGGGCCTGGGGGTTCAGCCTGAGGAAGTATTGATGGCGTTTGATTATATCGTGGTGCTCAGGGATGAACGTCAGGTTCGTGACCTCAAACCTGACTTTTCTCACTGGATGCAGCTCGACGGGCGTGGCGTCGTGGTCACTGCGCCCGGCAAAGACGTGGATTTTGTCAGTCGCTGTTTCTTTCCCAGACTACGGGTTAATGAGGATCCGGTTACCGGCTCGGCGCACTGTGAGACCGCACCCTACTGGTCGGAAAAACTCGCTAAAACAGCGCTGACAGCCAGGCAACTATCGGCGCGATCCGGCACCGTTGCCTGTCAGCTAAAAGGTCAACGTGTTGAGCTGACAGGGCAATGTGCCGACTATCTGCAGGGCCAGATAACCCTTAGCATTTAGCCGGTTTTAACCTTTTCCTAAGCACCGTGCTGCCAGCCCTGGCTAGCGGCTCTGCTGCCAGAGTTGTATTTCTCTTTCCAGCCCCTGTTTGGATTTCTCTACCGCCTGCATCGGCGTCAGGTTGTCAGGGTATTCTTCCTGTTCCACTACCAGCCAGTGGGTACCACCCACCTCAATATTGGCGCTCAGCAAGGCCTGCCAGTCAATATTGTCTTCTCCGATCAACACCTTGCCTTTGTCACCTTCACGCAGCTTAGCCTTGTAGTGGGTAGTCAGTGTACGACCAGGATAGGCCCGTACATAGGCGGCCGGATCATGACCGGCAAAATAGCTCCAGCCCACATCCTGCTGTAGCACCAGGTTGTCCGGAGTATGTGTGGCGATATAGTCCCACAGGGTTTTGCTGCCATGGCCACCGGATGAAAACTCCTGCGCATGGTTATGGTAGCCAAAATCCAGTCCATAGGCGGTTACCAACGGCAAGAACTGGTTGAGGTCAGCCACTGTCTGTTTGACAGTGTCGGCAGAAAAGGCCCGTTCATCCCAGGGCACAATCAGTGTCGGACAATCCAGAGCCTGATAAAATGCCAGAGTGCGATAGCGATTTGTCTCATTCAGCGCATCAAAGCCGATATGCGCACCGCTGCATTCCAACCCAAGTTCGTTTAAACGGGCTTTGAGTGCTGCCGGGTTGTCCTTATAGGGGCCAAAGCTACCGGCAAACTCAACTCCATCGAATCCCATCGCAGCAAGTTGCTCCAGAGTTGTGTCGAGATCACGTTCAACACTGTCTTTAACCGACCAGAGCTGCACACTGATGCCTGGCATCGTCTTATCGGTGGCGCTATGCGCAAACCATGGAAGCAAGACCAGCGTCAGGAGCAATATATTTAATCGTTTCATCGTTATCTTTCCTTATTGTTTGCCGCACTTACAAACGCCCGGCTTTAAGTTCTTCTATCGCATAGTGTGCGGCTCTTGCCGTCAGTGCCATAAAGGTTAATGACGGATTAACCACCCCAGACGAGCAGAAACTGGCGCCGTCAGTGACAAAAAGATTAGCTACATCATGAGATTGATTGTATTTATTCAGAATGGATTGTTTAGGATCCACTCCCATTCTTGCCGTACCCACTTCATGGATAGCCAGCCCCGGAGGCGACTGCGTCGCCTGGGCGTTAATATCCTCAAAGCCAGCTGTTTTAAGCAGATTGGCAGCATCCTCTGCGGCATACTGCATCATCGTCAGCTCATTGTCGGACCATTTGCAGTTAAAATGCAGTTGCGGAATACCCCATTTATCTTTCTTAGTCGGATGCAGGCTTACCTGGTTGTCGGCCCGGGGCAGCATTTCACCCTGGGCACCCATCCAGACTTGCCAGGGGCCCGCCTGGGTAAGACGTTGCTTAAAGTCTTCACCGAAACCGTCCGAGCTACTCATACCCTGCCAGTTACCTCGTGTGGCGCCACCGGCAAGTGCATAGCCACGAATATAATCCTTATGATATCGGGAGGGCTCAAAATGACTGTTGGGAATATAAAAGCCGGTAGGGCGACGGCCCTTATAATATTCATCCTCATAGCCGGGGATGCGCGCTGAAGCCCAGGCGTTGTAGTTGTGATCCATCAGGTAGCGCCCCAGTACACCGGATGAATTGGCCAGACCGTCAGGAAAGGTCTTACTCACTGAGTTCAGCAATACCTGCGTAGAACCTAAGGTAGAGGCGCACAGAAATACCAGTTTGCCACGGTATTCCCGTTCGCTGAGATCGTCATTATCGATGACCCGCACTGCAGTTACGCGCTGCTTCGCATCATCATACACCAGGCTATGCACCACACTATTGGGGGCAATATGCAGATTACCGGTGCGGGCCGCCGCCGGTAATGTGGCACTCTGGGTAGAAAAATATGCGCCAAAGGAACAGCCGCGATAACACTCATTGCGGGCCTGACAGGTTACCCGCCCCAGCTCCATATGAATTTTACCGGGTTGGGTTAAATGCGCACACCGACCGGCCACCAGAGGGCGATCAGGAAAGGTTTCGGCCAGAGACGCCTTAAAATCCAGTTCCGGTTTGGTCAGCTCAAAGGCTGGCTGGCTGATACTGTCGGGCAACTGGGGCAATTTATCCTGACCGGCAGCAATACCGGCGAAGCGTTCTACATAATCATACCAGGGGGCCAGATCCTTGTAACGAATAGGCCAGTCGATGCCGTGACCATCTCTGGCATTCGCACTAAAATCAAAATCGCTGAAACGATAACTCTGTCTTGCCCATAATAATGATTTTCCGCCCAGCTGATTGGCGCGGATCCAACTGAACTCTGTACCTTTTTCAGTGGTGTAGGGCAGATCACGATCGTTACCAAAAAAATGCCGGGTTGTATCGTTAAATGCATAACATTGCTGCTGCACAGATTGCTGTTGCTCTGTGAGCAGATTATCGGTTCGGGTGCGGTACGGGTATTCCCAGGGGCCTTTCCCTTCTGTGGGATAGTCCTTACGATGTTCGACCAGCCTGCCCCGTTCAATCATCAGTACCTTAAGGCCCGCCTCACAAAACTCCTTGGCTGCCCAGCCTCCGGTAATACCGGAGCCTACCACCAGTACATCAAATTCTTCATCCGTGTTTTGCACAATTTTTTTATCTTGCATCAACCTTTCCTTCAGAACGGAAAACCACCACTGTAGGCTTTGCCCACCGAAGCATATGGTACAGACCCTTTGAAACCGCCGGGAACAGGGTCATAGGCCAGCACTTTGGTCATTCCTACCTCAGAGGTAAAATAACCAAATACCAACAACGACTTAACCAGTTTGAATGCCTGAGTGTCTGTCAGGCTAAACTCTTGCTGTGTTTGTTCCAGGGCATTCAGCAGGCTCAACTGTCGGGCCGGCTCAGTCTGACTGAAGCCGTTACCGAAGCGCGCGACTGAGGCCGCCTGAATTTTGTCCAGAATGGCCACAACCGTTTCCTGCTCCTGTGGTTCAAAACAATGGTGCAGCTGGTTGTCTACAAACCAGTGGCAGTCTGTGGCCAGTGCACCCGGGGTGTCGGTTTTTGGTATGCTGAGATCACCAATCACCGCCAGAGTTTGTAACTGTGAAGCGGTTAACAGCTGCAACTGCCGGTTACCTTCAGGTGTCTGCTGGAACGCCATTGCCACCGACAAGCCATTGCCGCTAACTAATGTGTTTGCAGCATGCGCACCTAATACTAAACCGAGGCCTTTTAACAGACTGCGGCGGTCCATGCTGGCTGCTTTGTAATTTTTCATAGCTCTCTTACCCAGATATTTCGAAAACTCACCTGGTTTCCATGATCCTGCAATTGCAGTGGCGCACAGCCATGAGCCTTATAAGCCGGTTCACCAACCCAGACTGTAACGCCCTGAATCTCAGTATTATGTTGCACTACCACGCCATTGTGCAGCACCGTGATATAACCGGGTTTCTCCGGTTTATCGCCATCAAAGCGCGGCGCTTTGAATAGAATGTCGTAACTTTGCCACTGCTCAGGAGGGCGTGTCGCGTTTACCAAAGGCGCTTGTTGTTTGTATAAAGCGCCGGCCTGACCATTGCTATAAGTGCGATTGTCATAGGAGTCGAGGATCTGAATTTCATAGCGTTGCTGCAAAAACACCCCGCTATTATTGCGCTGCTGACCCTGCATCTCAGCTTCTGGCTCAGGCGTTTTCCATTCCAGATGCAACTGCACATCACAAAAATCTGCCTTAGTACGAATATCTCCTGATCCAGATACAACGGTCATCTCACCATCACTGACAGCCCATTTAGCCTCACCACCCTTAACACTCTGCCAATGGTTAAGGTCACCGCCATCAAACAGCACAATGGCATCAGAGGGTGGCGCATCCGGTGGTGCAGAAATAACGGCGGGCTCCGGCTCCCAGACTTCGGTTTTTTTTGCCTGCTGTGCCGCATCCTCCAGAGCCAGACCATTCAGGCTCACCGCGGATAAAAGCATTGCTGTGACCAGGGAAGGGGAAATACCTCGTTGTATTATTTTCATAATGAGTCTCTTGATTAGGTTATTTTCAAACCGCTCAGGTTGCCCAGGCGCGATCGCCTTTTTTATACGGATACTCTCCGTCATAGCGCCCCGGCACAGCCACATAGCGCAATACCTGAGTGGCCCCCGCTTTCGAGGTAAAAAATCCAAACAGGCTCAGTTGTTTGAACAGGGTAAAATAGTGAGGCAGAGACACCTCCTGGCCGGGCTTACTGCCGGGGTTACCCAATTCCCAGAAAGCCACCCGGTTTTCCCGGTTATAGCTGTACGCTTGCTGGTTCAGGTCAGCGAGCAAATCCTGGCGCTCTGTGTTATTCAGCAACAAAAACGGTTTGCCAAAGACAGACTCACTGGTGTTGTTAATCTTCACCATCCCCTGCCTGAACACCTGTTGCTCCTCAGGCAGATAACAGTCAGCCACCAGCACAGCCATAATCCGGCCCACATCGGCGTCCCTGGCCCCGGGCGTATCAGTGCGGGGGATAATGGTCTCCGCCACTTCGTTCAGCAGCATCAGGTCCTCCTTACTGAACCCCGCAGCCTTGGGCGAGGTGGCTTCCGCCACGCTGGTCCAGGCTATCGCGTTGCCCACAAAGGCTGCACCCGTTGCCATACCAATCATTTTAAGCAATTCACGTCTGTCCATCACAGGTTGCCTCGCTTGAGTTCGTCCACCGCATGGGCTGCGGCCCTTGCCGTCAGCGCCATATAGGTTAAAGACGGATTAACACAGGATGCTGAGGTCATGCAGGCGCCATCGGTGACAAACACGTTGAGTGCATCCCAGACCTGATTATGCTTGTTCAGTACTGAGGTTTTCGGATCACGCCCCATACGCGCGGTGCCCATTTCATGGATCCCCATGCCCGGCGCATAGTCACCGTCATAGCCGCGTACATTTTTCAGGCCGGCAGCCTCAAACATTTCCATGGCATCGGCCTGCATATCCTTACGCATGGCCAGTTCGTTATCCTTTATTTCCACATCCATGGCCAGCACCGGCAACCCCCACTTGTCTGTGACCTTGTGGTTCAGATAGATACGGTTTTCGTGATAAGGCAGTATTTCGCCAAAGGCCGACATGCCTATACTCCAGTGCCCTGGCTCACTCATGGCCGCTTTCAGATCTTCACCAATGCCCAGTTCGGCAATATCTTTGCGCCAGCCCTGACGACTGGCGCTGCCCTGATAACCAAAGCCGCGCAGATAATTACGCTTATCGTCGTTCCAGTTTCGATAACGGGGAATATAAAAACCGGCCGGACGACGACCAAAGGTATATTTGTCCAGATACCCTTCAACGTCAGCAGATGCGCCCACACGAAAATGATGATCCATCACATTGTGACCCAGTTCACCACTGCTGCTGCCCAGGCCGCCTTCCCATACATCGGTGGCTGAATTCATCAGCAACCAGGCTGTATTCAGAGCCGAGGCATTCACAAAAACAATGCGGCTGGTGTACTCGATGGTGTTGTTGGTTTCTGCGTCTATTACCTCAACGCCGGTGGCTCGCTGCTTGTCTTTGTCGTACAACAACCGCGATACAATAGAGAACGGGCGCACAGTAAGATTGCCTGTTTTAATGGCTGCAGGCAGTGTTGAAGACTGGGTACTGAAATAACCACCAAAGGGGCAACCCAGCCAGCATTTGGCCCGATACTGACAGCCTGCCCGACCCTGCTCTGGCATCGGCTGAGTGATATTGGCGCAACGGCTGTTAATTAAGTGACGCGTACCCTTAAAGGTTTTTTGCAGTCGCGCAGCCACATCTTTTTCCACGCAATTAAGCGGTATCGGGGGCTGAAACTGACCATCGGGCAATACATCCAGACCATCTCTGTTACCACTGATACCGGCGAATTTTTCCACATAATCATACCAGGGTGCCAGCTCCTGATAGCGAATCGGCCAGTCGACGGCAATGCCTTCTTTGGCATTGGCCTCAAAGTCCACTTCATTCAACCTGTAGCTCTGGCGCCCCCATAGCAGGGAGCGCCCGCCTAAATGATAGCCACGGAACCAGTCGAAACGTTTGTCTTCCGTGTAAGGAGCCTCTTTGTCTGTTGCCCACATGCCGAAGGTAGATTCATTCAGCGGATAATCGCGGCTGAGTACCGGATAATCCAGTTTCATCTGTCGGGTGGGCACATCACGGTGCGGGTAATCCCAGGCTTCCTTGTGGGCGTTTTTGTAATCTTTGATATGCTCGATATTTCTGCCACGCTCAAGCATCAGTACCTTCAGCCCGCGTTCACAGAGCTCTTTCGCTGCCCAGCCACCACTGATACCGGAACCCACCACGATGGCATCATAATTATTTACTGTCATAGCCTACCTCTTGAAAACGGCACCGAATCCCAGAGCACCCAGAGATTCATTACACATCACAAATTGCCACCGCTTCTCGCAGTGAATCAATCTTGCCCGTTATTGTTAATGGTGTGGGGATAAATTCCTGTGCCAGATAGCCGTTAAAATTGATCTCTTTGATGGCTTCAGCAATCGCCCGGTAATTAAGTTCCTGATTGTCACCAATCTCATGTCGGCCGGGTACACCGGCGGTGTGGTAGTGACCAAAATACTGATGGTTGTCTCTGATGGTGCGGATAATATCGCCTTCACTGATCTGCATATGGTAGATGTCATACAGCAACTTAAAGTGTTCTGAACCCAGCGCCTTGCACAGTTCAATGCCCCAGGCTGAGTTGTCCGCCATATAATCGGGATGATCCACTTTGCTGTTAAACAATTCCATTTGCAGCACCACGCCACGCTTTTCAGCATGGGGCAGGATCTGCTTCAGCCCCTTTACGGCGTTAGCCAGTCCGGTCTCCGGGCTGATGCCCCGCTTGTTGCCACTAAAGCAGATCAGATTGATATAACCGGCCTCAGCGACCAGATCGATATGGCGCAAATAACGCCGGATTAAGGCCTGATGAAAGCGTTCATCGGCCCAGCCATCAGTCAGGTTCAGTTCGGCACCGTTACACATTGACGAGTCAATGTTGTGCTTTTTCAACACCGGCCAGTCTTCGGGGCCAACCAGATCAATCGCCGAAAAACCCAGAGATTTAACCGTTTGGCACAGCTGCTCAATCGGTAATTCACCATAGGTCCAGCGACTCACCGAATGGCGGATATTGCCTTTGAGGTTGCTGGCTTCCTTCTGAGAGGCACTGGCCAGCGCTGACAAGCTCATTACTGTGCCAGCACCGACACCGGCCAGGGCTAACCCCTTGAAAAGTTGCCGTCTGCTAGTGTTCATGCTGACCGATCCGTTCATTTTTGAAACTAAACAAAAACAGAAAGAACACCGCCGCCGCAAAGCCTGCAGGATAGAGCCATATCTGCTGCCAGTCATGACCTTCAGGTTGCGCAAAACTGTCGGTGATCTTGCCGGCGATCCAGAATCCGACCAACATACCCACACCGTATGTGGCCAGAGTAATCATCCCCTGAGCCGCACTTCTGATACGCTCTCCGGCCTTGGCATTAGTGTAGATCTGGCCTGAAACGAAGAAGAAGTCATAACAGATTCCGTGCAGGGCAATACCTACGAGTAACATGGCCATACCACTTTCGGCATTGCCATAGGCAAATAACACATAGCGCAAAGCCCAGGCTGCCATCCCCACCAATAAGGTGATCTTTATGCCAAACCGTTGCAGAAATACCGGCAACACCAACATAAACAACACTTCAGAGACCTGCCCCAGCGTCATCTTGCCCGTAGCATTCTCTACCCCTATCTCAGTCAGAAAGGGATTGGCATTCTGATAATAAAAAGCCAGCGGGATACAAATCAGTACAGAGGAGATAAAAAACAGCAGGAAGTTGCGATCTTTTAGCATGGCTAATGCGTCCAGGCCCAACACCTCTCTGAGGCCACTTTTTTCCCCAAAAGATTTTGGAGGTGTCGCGGGCAGCGTAAAACTGAACAGCCCCAGTAACAATGAAGCTATAGCGCACAACGCAAAGGTGTTCCTGAGCATACCATCGGCAATGGCCTGCTGATTATCCCAGGAGAACACATAGCTGATGACCAGGCCCGCGATAATCCAACCGATAGTGCCCCATACCCGGATTTTGCCGAATTCTTTGGCAGGTTCCTGCATCTGAGCGAATGAAACCGAGTTCACCAGCGCCAGCGTCGGCATATACACAATCATGTAGCCGAGCACAAAGGGATAGAAGCTGTCGAAACTCTCAGCAGTGTACAGGCAGTACATCAGTACCGCGCCGAGCAGATGCAATACGCCCAGAATACGCTCGGCGTTAAAATAACGGTCTGCGATCAGGCCGATAATAAAGGGCGCAATGATCGCCCCCCATGACTGGGTTGAGAACGCCATGCCAATTTCATTGCCGTTGGCTCCCAGCGTATTGCCCAGAAACGTCCCCAGAGTGACAAACCAGCCCCCCCAGATAAAAAACTGCAGGAACATCATAAAACAGAGTCGGACACGTATGCTCACGGGCATGGGATTCTCCTGTTAAAGACCGAGTATGCGGCGGTTGGCTTCGTGATCGGTGCCACTGGCGGCAAAGTCATCAAAGGCCTTGTCGGTTGTGCGAATCAAGTGCTTGCGGATAAACTCAGCGCCCTCTTTGGCACCGTCTTCAGGGTGCTTAAGACAACACTCCCATTCCAGCACCGCCCAGCCGTCAAAGCCATACTGAGTCAGTTTACTGAAAATCTGGCTGAAATCGGTTTGTCCGTCACCCAGTGAGCGAAACCGCCCGGGGCGATCAACCCAGGATTGATAGCCTCCATATACGCCGCTGCGACCAGAGGCGTTGAATTCCGCGTCCTTAACATGAAAGGCCTTGATACGCTCATGGTAGATATCGATAAATGCCAGGTAGTCCAGGTGTTGCAACACAAAGTGACTGGGATCGTAAAGAATATTCACCGCCTGATGATTGTCTGTCGCCGCTAAAAAGCGCTCAAAGGTCACACCGTCATGGAGGTCTTCGCCGGGATGTAACTCATAGCAGATATCTACGCCCTGATCGGCAAAGTGATCCAACACCGGGCGCCAGCGTCTGGCCAGCTCTTCAAACCCCTGTTCAACCAGGCCCTGAGGGCGCTGCGGCCAGGGGTAGTGGGTATGCCACAGCAAGGAGCCGGAAAAGCTGGCATGGGTGTTCAGGCCCATGCGGCCACTGGCTGTGCCTGCGGCCAACAATTGCTGCTCTGCCCAGGCCTGACGTTTCGACGGATTATTACGCACCGCTTCCGGGGCAAAACCATCAAACATCTGATCGTATGCGGGATTGACCGCCATCAATTGCCCCTGTAAATGGGTAGAAAGTTCGGTAATGCTGAGGCCATTTTGCGCGGCTATGCCCATTATTTCGTCGCAATAGTCCTGGCTGTCGGCTGCCTGCTGAATATCAATAAGTCGCGTATCCCAGGTAGGCAACTGAATACCCTGATAGCCTAAACCACAAGCCCATTGGCATATACTTTCAAAGCTATTGTAGGGTGCTTTGTCATCAATAAACTGCGCCAGGAAAATAGCCGGCCCTTTGATGCTTTTCATAGACTATCTCCGGTGTTTGGGATGTTGGTAAGGTCGGGCATTGTGTGCCATTTCTGTTCCGAGGCGCTGGCCGCCACAACCGTTTCTATAAAGGCCATGCCACGTAGCGCTTCATTGATACCCGGTAGCGGGTTGTTGCCTGAGGTTGACTGCTGACGCAGTGCGGCTACCTGTTCGGCAAACTGTTGATATAAATTGGCAAAGGCTTCCAGATACCCTTCAGGATGCCCCGGCGGTGTGCGCGTTATACCACCCAGCTCAGCCGCTGCATCTGTAGCACTGCGCAGCACTTCAAACGGCTTGTCTGCATGCATTAATTTAAGGCTGTTGGGTTGTTCCTGTGACCAGTCGATGGACGCCTTTTCTCCGTAAACCCGTATCCGCAGGTTATTCTCTTCACCAACGGCGATTTGGCTGGCGCTCAGCATCCCCCGGGCGCCTGAGGCGAAGCGCAACATAACCACGCCGTCATCGTCCAGCTGGCGATTATGGCTGGCGTTCAAATCAGCACTTAGCTGATCAATGCCGTCGTTACAGATAAATTCGGCCAGATTGGCAGCATGCACACCAATATCGGCCATACAGCAACTGATCCCGGCCTGCTCCGGGTTAAGTCGCCAGGCTGCCTGTTTACCCGACTCAGCGTTAGTGTCGGCCAACCAGCCCTGATGATATTCCACCGCCACCTTGCGTATAGCACCTAACTCGCCTCTGGCCACCAGCTCGCGAGCGGCTACTACCATAGGATAGCCGGTGTAGGTATGCGTCAGCGCATACAAGCGACCACTGCGTTTCTGAACCACAGCCAGTTCACGCGCTTCATCCAGAGTCAACGTAGCAGGTTTATCACACAGCACATGGAAACCAGACTCTAATGCCAGCCTGGCGATCTCAAAGTGCAGATGGTTGGGAGTAACAATGCTGACAAATTCCATGCGCTGGTCGGCAGGTAAACTGGCCTCCTGCTCAAACAATTGTTGATAACTGTCGTAACATCGGGAAGGGCACAGATTCAGCTCCTGACTCATTAACCGGGACTTTTCCGCATCCCGGCTAAAGGCACCACACACCAGCTCAATTTTACCATCCAGGTTTGCAGCCATGCGATGCACGCCGCCGATAAATGCACCGGGACCGCCCCCGACCATACCCATTCTGACTTTCTTCATAATTTTCTGCCATTACTGACTGTTAACGGAATGTTACATCTGGTTGCCTGTCTACAGATAGAATAGAATCGGACTGTATTAGCACAAATTCAGCGTGCTCTTTGAGAGAACAGAGCAAAGCTCTGAACTCAAAAACCAGTATCACATTGATTTATAGGAAAATAAATTTATTCCATGAGTATAGATGAGAAGCACCTGCCTGCACAGGCACAGCACTTCCTTGACAGTATGCCGGATCAACAATGGCTCAGAATGTACGATTTGTTAACTGATGTGCTGGTTTGGATAAAAGACAGCCACAGCCGTATTATGTATGCGAATCAGGCATTTCTGGAACACGCCGGGATGGATACGCTGGCACAGGTAGTCGGACTGAGTGATTACGATTTGACACCCGGACATATCGCCCGACTGTTTGTTGCTGATGATAAAAGGGTAATGGAAGGGGAGCTGATTACTCAAAGGCTGGAAATAAATCGTTTGCCTTCGGGTGAACTGCACTGGTTTACCACCAGCAAAAGACCCTTGTTTGATTTTCAGAATCGCCGGATAGGTACCTGTGGCATTTCCCGTCACTTACATAAAACTTCCATCATGCTCAGTCCGCTGGCCAGCATCGAGAAGCCGATGAACTTTATCAAAGACAACTTTACCCGGGAAATCAGTATCACTGAATTGGCGAAATACGCCCATTTGTCGGTCAGTGCACTGGAACGCCGGTTCAGAAAATCGCTGGGTAAAACGCCAAGACAACTGATTAATCAATTGCGTCTGGAATATTCGCGGCGATTATTAATAGAGGGTGAAGAGCCTGTCTATTCGGTCGCTGAACGTTGTGGCTTTGGTGATCCAAACTATTTCAGTCGTCAGTTTATGCGCGAGTTTGGCGAGTCGCCCTCAAGTTTTCGTCAACATTTTCAACACTGACACCCATTTGCCTGTAACAGCGGCACCGCCTAAGATGAACGTTTTCCCCGGAGTGTGTTGATGAAAATTGCCCTTATTGGACTCGGCGATATTGCAAAGAAAGCCTATCTGCCAATGATTGCTAACTGGCCCCGGCTGGAGCTGGTTCTTTGCAGCCGCAATGATTCCACACTGGCTGATCTGGCCGCTCAGTATCGCATCAGCCAGACCTGTAATGACTATCAGGAACTGCCCGGGCACGGTGTCGATGCAGTAATGATTCATGCTGCGACAAAGAGCCATTATTCACTGGCCCGCTTTTTTCTTAATCTGAGCATACCGGTGTTTGTGGATAAGCCACTATGTGACAGCTATACACAGTGCGAGGCGCTGTATGATCTTGCGGAACAAAAAAGCACACCGCTTTTTGTCGGTTTTAATCGCCGCTATCTGCCTCTGCTCAGTCAGGAAACGGGGCATTCAGAGGGCCGTATGAGCCTGCCATCAGAGCTGATGTCATTGCGCTGGGAAAAACACCGGCATGACTTGCCAGGCGAACCCCGCAATATGATCTTCGATGATTTTATTCACGTGGTGGACAGCGTCAATGTGACCGGCGAGCTGCATCGTGCGCCACTGCAGTTTACGGTGCAATCTGACCGGGATAAGCTGACAAGAATCGATTGTCACTGGCAACATGAAGGGCGCATCTATGAGGCGAGCATGAATCGTCAGTTTGGCACCACCTGTGAGCGCATCAGCCTGAACTATAGAAATAAAGCGCTGGAACTGGAAAGCCTGCTCCGTGGTCATTGGCTTGAAGACGGACAACAGCGGGTCGTAGGCCTGGCCGACTGGACACCGATGCTCGCCGGAAAAGGTTTCTACGCCATGCTGGAACATTGGCTGGAGGTGATAGCAAAAGGCAGCTTGCAAAGCTGTCGCGTTGAACGCAACCTGAGTAGCCACCGCCTGTGCGAGGATCTGTGTCAGCAACTGATAAAAGTATAAAATCTCTGCGCCATCAGCACAGAGCAGTTACCCAACCATGGTAAACCATCACAAGGAGTCATAATGAACTGGTATGTTGAGGTATTAAAGAAGTATGCGGTATTCACCGGCAGAGCGAGAAGGATGGAGTACTGGTTTTTTATTCTGTTCAATTTTCTGATCAGCATCGTCCTGGCCCTGGTTGACACAATGACGGGCACCTTTAACTCGGAAGCCGCAATAGGGCTGCTGGGTGGAATTTATGGTCTGGCCGTTCTGATCCCCGGTATTGCGGTAACCATAAGGAGACTGCACGATACAGGGCGCAGTGGTTGGTGGTTTTTGTTGATTTTTATCCCGATAGTTGGCGGTCTGATCCTGCTTGTATTAATGCTGTTTGACAGTGAGCCGGGCGAAAATGCGTATGGCAGCAACCCAAAAGCCGATGGCATAATGCAGTCCTGAGGACGAAGAGAAAACATGGCGAAGGAATTAAAACACAGCGCAGCAATTTCCTCATATCTGGGCCGCAGCGGGCACCCCCAATGCGGTGTTCATGATCTCTTCAACTGACCTATACCGGTTAACAAACGGAAAATAGATTGAAGTCGCAGAATGATACTGATTTGGCGTAGTGAGTGCGTCGGCCAGCGCTGGAAGCCCCTTCTGATCTGATCTATAGTAGGCAGACATTACTCAGCTGGCATCTGACAGCCAGCTTGATGAGCACGTTGCAGAATATCAGTAACCGGAAGACACAGGCACCAGGAAGGTGTGATTTTTCTGTGACACCAGGAGGTCCTTAACGCCCATGCAGTATGTAAAGTTGGGCCACACTTGTCTATCCGATGCGTCTGCCGCTGCCCAGGAATTTCATCGACAGGTAGCCCAGCCCGGGATGAGCCTGGTCCTTTTCTTCTGTTCCAGCCGCTATGATCTGAGTGCACTGGCCGAAGCCATGGTCGCCTGTTTTGGTGATGTACCTGTTGTCGGCTGCACGACGGCGGGAGAGCTAGGGCCGGATGGATATCAGGATAATAGCCTGAGTGGGGCCAGTTTCCCGGCAGATGCTTTTTTTGTCTCCAGTCTGTTAGCAGAGAATTTAAGCACAATCAGACTCAATCAGCTTCAGCGTCAGACCCAGGAGCTGGAAGCCGTTCATAATGAAAGCCGGGCGGATAGTGATACTAATAGCTTCGCATTACTGTTGGTGGACGGTGTATCTCAGTGTGAAGATGCCATAACCAGAATGATTCACAACTCGGTACCCTGTATGCCATTGCTTGGCGGCTCAGCTGGTGATGACCTGGAGTTCAGACAGACTCACGTTTTTTATCAGGGAAAATTTCACACTGATAGTGCCGCATTGCTTTTTGTCTCAACCCGTTGCCCATTATCCGCGATAAAGAGCCAGCACTTTGCCGCAACAGATCAGCGCCTGGTTGTTACGGGCGCGGAGCCACACAAGCGCCTGGTTACAGAAATTAATGGCCTCCCTGCTGTTGCAGAGTATGCGCGCCTTACCGGTGTGGATGAGAGCGATCTTAACCTGATGCGCTTTGCACGCTCACCTGTCGTGGTAATGATCAATGGCAGAGAATACGTTCGCTCAATTCAACAGGCCAACTCGGATGGCAGTCTGACATTCTACAGTGCGATTGAAGAAGGCCTCGTGTTCAGGGTTGCGCGTGGTGTAGACCTGTTAAGCAATCTGTCATCGTCGTTGCAACAGGCTTGTGAAACCATTGGTGAACCTCAGATTTTACTGGCCTTTGATTGCGTACTGCGCAAACTTGAGATGGAGCAGTCCGGCGATAAGCTCAGGGCCAGCGAGCTGATTAAACAATACCATGCTATCGGCTTTAACTCATACGGTGAGCAATACAGTGGGGTACATGTTAACCAGACCTTTACCGGTATGGCCATTGGTTTTCCGGAAGAGGGCTTATGAAAAACCATCTGAGTGCACATCAGGCCAATGATATTATCGCCGGCGAGCGCACCGAACAGCAAATTGCCCGGCTGAATAAAATCATTACAGCACTAATGGACAGAGCCGAACGCAGTATGAGCCAGCAGGGTTCCGACTTCGGCTTATTCCAGGCTACTCTGACACTGGAGGACGAGGTAGAACAACGTACTCAGGAACTGACTGAGGCCCTGGCAGAGAACAAAAAAATAACACAAAGTCTGTACGAGCTCACAGCCAGCCTTAAGGATGAAATTCGCCAGCGAAAGCGGGCAGAAGCGCTACATGCCGGGCAATATCAGATACAAGAGCTGATCACCGCGAATATTCCATTGAAACAAGTGTTGCGTCAGATAACCGCCTGGATAGAGAGCCATAGCAACGGCGGGATAGCCTCCATTGTGTTATTAGCCAGCGATGACAAAACCATCTCGGATTGTCTGGCGCCCAGCCTTCCACAGGAATATGCGCAGGCGCTAACAGGTGTGCAAATTGGGCCGCAAACGGGTTCCTGTGGTACGGCCATGTACTTTAACAAAGAAGTCACCGTTGAAGATATCAGCTGCGATCCTCTGTGGACTAACTATCGGGATCTGGCCCTCGAAAACGGACTGCGGGCCTGCTGGTCTACCCCGATCACTGCGACATCCGGGCAGGTGCTGGGCTCTTTTGCCATTTATTACCGCCAACCGCAGTTACCCGATGCAGATCAACGGGAGATGGTCTCAGGGGCAGTACATCTGGCGGGCATTGCTCTGGAGCGCGCTCGCTCCGAAGAGCGTATTCACTATATGGCTCACCATGATGCTTTGACCGGGCTACCCAACCGCACACAATTGCAGGATCGTATTGATAGCGCCATCGAAATGGCCAGGCGCCATACCAGTCATACGGCTGTACTGATGATCGATTTGGACAGGTTTAAGCATGTTAATGATTCCCTGGGTCACCACGCTGGTGACGAAATTCTTAAAGAAGTGGCAGAGCGTTTAGCCGAATGTGTCAGAGACAGTGACACCATCGCACGACTTGGTGGTGACGAGTTCGTCATTAATTTACCTGATATTGAACATGATTATTCGGCATCAATGGTCGCCAGCAACATCTTGCAACAACTGGAAAAGCCGTTTTTTATCCGTAAACAGCAATTGCAGCTCGGCGCCAGCATAGGCATCAGTATGTACCCGGAAGATGGTGACAATGCCGATGATTTACTGCGTACTGCAGACACTGCCATGTATGCCGCAAAACAAACGGGAAGGGGCCAGTACTGTTATTTTACTGAGGAATTAAACAAAGCGGCCCATGAGCATATTGTCCTGTTGTCACAGCTGCAACAAGCCATAAAAAATCACGAATTCTGCCTGTATTACCAGCCGTTATATCGCCTGAGTGATGATCGCCTTGTGGGTGCTGAGGCATTGCTGCGCTGGCAACATCCGCAGCGGGGGCTACTCGCACCGGGGCATTTCCTGTATATGCTAGAAGAGCACGGGCTTATGGCCGATGTGGGAAGCTGGGTGTTACAGCAGGGCTGTGCACAAATGGCAACATGGCTGCAGCACGGTCATAGTAATATTCGCTTGTCTATTAATCTGGCAGCGGATCAGTTTTATCGAGGCAACCTGGTTGCCGAGGTAGAAGATGCATTGCGCCGCAATAAACTGGCGGCTGAGCATATTGTGCTGGAATTTACCGAAACGGTGCTGTTGCGCAACTCAGAGAGTATTATTGCGACCATGAAAGCCCTGAAAATGATGGGGGTGAAAATGTCATTAGATGACTTTGGTACCGGCTACTCCTCTTTGTCTTATCTGCACAGCTTTCCGGTCGACCAGCTGAAAATTGATCGGTCTTTTATTCAGGCTACCAATGAGAAAAAGATCACCCTGGACATTGTAACCAGCATCGTTCGCCTTGCGCAAAGCCTGGGGATCCAGTCAGTGGCAGAAGGACTGGAAACCCCTGAACAAAAAGCGTTGATGAAACAGCTTAATTGTGACTATGGTCAGGGCTATATGCTCGGTCGCCCAATGAGCGCTGAGAATTTCTCGCGTTTGCTTAATGGCGACCGGCCAATGGCCATCCATAAAAATGATGGATAAAAGTTTACTCTGACCCTACTTTTGTATCAGGTGATCTGCCAGGGCGCCGGGCAGTCGCCCGGGCTGAAAAATCTCTATCCAGTAACCGTCAGGATCCTGAATAAAGGCGATTTCTTTGATCTTGCCATCCATAGGGCGTTTTACAAAAGGCACATCCAGTGCTTCAAAGCGTGTGCAGGCGGCATCCAGATCCGGCACCGCAAAACCGATATGGCCGAACCCTTTAGGCTCATCATTACCATTGTGATATTGCAATTGCTCATCTTCCTCATCCCCCCAGTTATGGGTCAGTTCCAGCATCGCCGGACGGGAAAAGGTTTGAACTGTGCGGGTATCGTTGCTGTTTTTATCCCAACGCTCCAGCTCATCACTATCGATGGCGGCAAGAAAGTACAGTGAGAACTGCATTTCTGCAAAGTCGAGCTTGCGAACCAGCGTCATGCCCATGACCCGGGTGTAAAAATCCAGGGTTCGTTTCGGTGACTTGATTCTCAACATGGTCTGATTAAAGACAAAGCCATCAGTAGCTGGATCACGTTGCTCATTAAGGCCCTCTGCCTGTTCAAAATGTCTGCTCATGTGTCTCCCCTTTTGTGAGAATCTTCAGATAAATCAGGATTACTGATCAGCACCGGCACTGGCGGAAATAACCGGTCTGCTCTGGCCGCGAATTTTTGCCAGTTCAAAATGTTGTTGCCAGAAATTTACGATGATTTCATTAACCAGGTTGGACTCAGCATTCATCAGCAATATCAGGCCAACGCCATGCTCGGGAGAAAAACTGATATCCGCCCGGTAGCCTTTTACCCAACCGCCATGATGGGCCAGACGCTGTCCGTCAAAGTCATAGATGCGCCACCCCAATCCATAGTGTGCGTCTTTAAGGTGTTCGCGCCAGTGCCTGCGATAAAGCTCCCTGCTGGTACGCACCCTGGGAGTTATCAACTCTTCAATGGCATAGTCAGACAGAATATGCGGGTAATCACCCAGCATCAGCCGTAACCACTGCGTCATATCTTTGATGCTGGTATTAATACCGGCGGCAGGAGCAAAACGGTAATAGTCTTCCCGCACTTTGACTTTTCGCCATTTTCCACGGCCGATTAACACATGGGGCTGAGCCCAGTTGTCATCCGAGATCAGCGATTGACGACCTATACTGGTGCGCTTCATATTCAGTGGCAACAGCAAATGCTGTGTCAGCAACTGACCGTAATTCTGTTGTGCGCCCTGACTCAGACTCTCAGAGATTACCCCAAACAGCGCATTCTGATAGGTATAACACTGCCCCGGCTTGCAGATGGGCTGCAACCCGGCCAGTTCATTTAATACCCGTTTGACTGAGTAGTTTGCTTCGATCAGATTATCATAAGCATTTGGCATATAGCCGCTGGACTGGCTGATAATATGGTTCAGAGTGAGGTTGTTGGCCAGTTCCGGCAGAAAAGGATAGTCCGGAGCCAGTTTCGACACGGGCAGGCTCCATTGCAATTTGCCTTGCTCAACCAGCTTAGTGGTCAATACCGAGGTAAAGGTTTTGGACACCGACGCCAGCCTGAACAGGGTATCTTCGTTGACTGGCTGACCACCATAAGTATTGTGGCCGTAAGTGAAAATCTGCTGTGGCAGCTGCTCTGACACCACCGCAAACGCATAGCCGGGAATATTGCGCTGACGCACTTCCTGCTTCACTTCTTCGGCAAACTGACCGACCCAATTGTCCTGCGCGGGCACGGCCAGGCTGAACAACCACAATACCCCCGCGAAACTCCAATAGCGCATGTTGTTTTTTTAATCTTGTCGTTAAAAAGCGGTATGCTGAACAGACAGCAGAACCGGCAACAGGTTCTGTCTGTTTTTGTCCTGCCTCATTTTTTCCTCTATCGGTATTGTATCATTGTCACCAGGGCAAGATTAACTTTCACGACGCTAATGTCTGCGTTTCTTGCTTTACCGGTGAATACCTCCGGAACGAGATACACCTTTTGATCTGTTCACTTCCGTTTTCATCGCATTTTTTTCTGCAGAAGCATTAGAATCAGTGTCATCTGTCACTTGATAGCCATCTCTATGCACGCATTTCAACAGGCAAGGATCACCCGGGACAAACGCTTTGACGGTGTCTTCTTCGTTGCGGTTAAAAGTACCGGTATTTTCTGTCGGCCGGTGTGCCCTGCGGTATTGCCTAAAGAGCAGAATGTTACTTATTACCGGCTAGCGGAACAGGCGATGGGAGATGGCTTCAGGCCGTGTCTGCGTTGCAGACCAGACTCGGCACCCGGCTCCTGTGCATGGAAAGGGGTCGATACCACCGTTGAGCGGGCATTGTCTCTGCTGAATGCGTTTCCCGATCTGAGTCTGCAACAGATTGCCGAAAAACTTGGCATCAGTGATCGCTATCTGCGTGGATTGTTTCAGCAGCATCTCGGTCTTTCACCGAAACGCTACCAGTTATACCAGCAATTGTTATTTGCCAAACAGCTGTTACATCAGACCAGCCTCAGCATTGAACAGGTAGCTCAGGCCGCGGGTTTTCAGTCTGCCCGCCGCTTGCAGGACAATGTGCGCCAGCATTTGCAGCTGACACCCAGGCAAATACGTGGCAAGCAGGAATATACCCGGCCACTGGAACTGAAATTATCCTTCAGGCCGCCCTATAACTGGCCTCAGGTACGGGACTTTCTGGCTTTAAGGGCGGTACCGCAGATGGAGTGGGTGGAACAAGACAGCTATGCCAGAACCTTCAGACTGGATGGGCGACAAGGCTGGTTTCATGCCCGTTTTGATGAGACTAACGACTGTTTCGTGGTGAAGCTGGAGATGCAGCCACTGGATAACCTTAAGTCTGTGACAGACCAGATAAGACGAATACTGGATCTGGATGCGGATATGCCGGTAATCGGCACTGCCCTGACTAATTCAGGCATTGCGCAACCCTTGCTGGTGCCGGGTCTGCGTTTACCCGGGGTGTGGGCCCCCTTCGAAGCAGGTTGCCGGGCGATACTCGGTCAACAGGTGAGTGTTAAAGCCGCCATTGGTTTGCTCACCCGGCTGACAGATATTTGTGGTCAGCCTGTCGACAGAGGCCGGCTATTCCCGTTACCGGAAGCGATAGCAGACGCCGATTTAAGCAGCTTAGGGATGCCATCCTCGCGTCGGGAGACCCTCAGGCGTTTTGCCCATTATTGTTTACAGCACCGGGAGCATGACCCGGATGCACTGCTCAATATAAAAGGCATCGGCCCCTGGACAGTCAGTTATATAAAACTGCGCGGTTATTCACAGCCGGATATCTGGCTGGATTCCGATCTGGTTATTAAAAAACAAATTGCCAATTATGCGCTGCAACCTGACCAGGCTGCGCCCTGGCGCAGCTATCTTACCCTGCAACTGTGGAGCATGTGATGAACAGTACATTTATGCGAACCCCGATAGGATTGTTAGCAATCAGAGCAATCGACAACGCCATTAGCCATATAGCATTTGTTGACCGCCAGGATGCTCCTGCAATACAGCATCCGCTGCTGGTGCAGGCCCGTGAACAGTTGCAGCAATATTTTGCCGGCCAGCGCCAGGCATTCAGTCTGCCACTGGCGGCGACAGGCACAGAGTTTCAGCATCAGGTGTGGCAGGCACTGGCGCGGATACCCTATGCACAAACCGCCAGCTACGGGCAGATTGCAGAATCCATTGGCAAGCCCAAAGCGGTTCGTGCGGTGGGCGCGGCTAACGGCCGAAACCCACTGGCTATTGTTGTGCCCTGCCACAGAATAATTGGCAAAGACGGCAAATTAACCGGCTATGCGGGAGGATTAGAGCGTAAAGCCTGGTTGTTAGCGCTGGAACAGGGTTAATCCTGATTAAAAGCTCTGGAAACCACCCTATTACGGCCTTCATTTTTGGCCTGGTAAAGCGCTTTGTCGGCACTGTGAATCAAATCCACCAGCGCGCCATAGCGGTCAGCCTGGGTCACACCAAAGCTCATGGTAATATCCAGAACCATGTCACCCTCTGCAACAGGCTGAAAGGCAACAGACTGACGCATTCTCTCGGCTACCTGTTCAGCGCTGAGTAAATCTGAATTGGGCAACAGTACAATAAACTCCTCTCCGCCCCAGCGCCCCAGATAATCGCCCTTGCGCAGACAATCACCCAGAATATCGGCAATACTGGCAATCACCTGGTCTCCGACATTGTGCCCATGGGTATCGTTCACCTCTTTAAAATGGTCGATATCAGCCATAATCAGGCTCATCGATTTGCCTTCCTGTTGTATCTCCTCGAAGGCTTGTTCTATGTACAGGCGGTTAAACAGTCCGGTAAGACGATCGGTGTAGATTTTACTGCTGACACTCTGCTGAATGCGGCGAATGACCCGACTCAGCAACCAGAGCAATGTGAGCAGCGCGGCCGTCATAATCACCAGATTGACCAGGAAAGTGCGGCTCATGGCCTGTTGCTGTGCTTCCAGGGGGCTGATAATAAAGAATCGCCACTTCAGCACATCCAGAGGCACTTCGGTGATCAGCACATCCTGCTCATTTAATTCAACCAGATTCGTCTGATTGCCAGCCAGACTGGGGCCTTTGTACCAGTCAGAATACCAGGATAAGTTCTGTAATCTGGTGCGCTCATCGCCCCTTGGTTGCAGATCAGCAAAGGAGGTCAGCACGATCTCGTCATCGCTATTCACAAAAACAAAATCATAGCCCAGTTCTTGATTGTAATGGCTGAAGGTGTCCACAAAGTCCGACAAGGGCATGCCAATACCAACGAAACCGAGCAAATCTCCGTTCATATCACGCTGCATAATATCCATATACAAGCGCAAATCCTGCTCATGTCCCAGCCCGGCATAGAAATCCTCCTGTCGTTCCTTGAGCCGGAAATACCAGGGGGTCTCTTCTTCACTCAGAGCCAGTTCATCGCCGTCGGAATAATATTGCATTTGCTGCGGCTCACTGGCGATAAAGAACATCAGTTCAAAGCGACTCTGCATATCCTGTAAGAACGTACGGATCTGCTCTGGTTCTGCATTCATATAAGGTTTGAAGATATCTGCCCGGGCCAGTGTCTGGGCAATATGCATGGGCTTAATCAGTTCTTCTTCAACCAGGGAAAAAACCGTGGAGGTGGCCTGCAATTGCTGTCGGCTCTGATCGCCGACAATATTGCTGATGGTAAAATAGGAGAGGGTACTGATAACGATCACGACCAATACAAAACCAACCAACAAAGCGAATTGTAAAGACCCGAATTTCCGCAATGGCCCGACTCCAATTATTTAACTGCAGGTAATCGGCCACCGCTAAGCTTTCTTTAGCAGATCCCCGCCATTAATTTATCGCCGAGGTACTATCTCACCGCTCCCTTAGTTAGAATAGCAGTCTCGACATAAAAACAAGGACTTAACATGGCTTTTTCTGTTGTCATTCTTGCCGCGGGTAAAGGAACCCGTATGAAATCCTCGCTTCCCAAGGTCTTGCACCCCATTGGTGACAGACCCATGGTACAGCATATTATTGATACGGTAACCGCTCTTGGCAGTGACAGTATTCACCTGGTATTTGGCCATGGCGGTGAGCAACTACAACAGGCTCTGAGCCATAATACGCTGAACTGGTGCTTACAGGCGGAACAACTGGGCACCGGCCACGCCGTGCAGCAGGCGGCAGAGCATATCCAGGACAATGAAGATGTATTGATCCTGGTCGGCGATGCACCACTGATTAAGTCCGATACCCTGCAGCAACTGCTTAAAATAAAACAGCAGGCCGATCTGGCCTTACTGACCGTAGAGCTGGATGATCCCACAGGAATGGGCCGGATAGTACGCGAGGGTGATCAGGTCAAAGCCATCGTCGAACACAAAGACGCCACCGAAGAACAGCGCCAGATCAAAGAAATCAATACCGGCATGATGATCATGGGCGGTAAAGACCTTAAACGCTGGCTGGCGAACCTGAGTAATGACAATGCCCAGGGCGAGTACTACCTTACCGATGTAATTGCCATGGCCGCAGATGAAGGGAAAATCATTAAAGCCGCTCACCCTTCCAGCGCGGTTGAAGTAGAAGGCATCAATAATCGCAAACAACTGGCAACCATTGAGCGGGCCTACCAGCTTGAACAGGCAGAAGCGCTGATGATGAACGGCGTAAGCCTTCGCGATCCCTCCCGCTTTGATCTGCGCGGTAACCTGGATACCGGCGAAGATGTGGTAATTGATGTCAATGTGATTGTGCAGGGCAATGTGCGCCTGGGTAACAACGTGATAGTCGGCCCCAACTGCATGCTGATTGATTGCGAAATTGGCGATAATACCGTTATTGAAGCAAACAGCATTGTAGAACAGGCAAAAGTGGGCACTTACTGTCAGGTTGGTCCATACGCACGCTTGCGCCCAGGTGCCGAGTTACATGAAAAGGCCAAAGTAGGTAACTTTGTAGAAATGAAAAAATCCGTACTGGGTAAGGGTTCGAAGGCCAATCATCTTACCTACCTCGGTGACAGTGAAGTAGGCGAGGGCGTCAATATTGGTGCCGGAACCATCACCTGTAACTATGACGGCGTCAACAAGTTTAAAACCATTATCAGAGACGGAGCCTTTATCGGCTCTAATTCCTCTTTGGTTGCCCCGGCGGTAATCGGCAAAAATGCCACCATCGGCGCCGGTTCAACCATTACCCGCGAGGTGGCCGACGAAGAACTGGCTGTTGCCCGTGGCAAACAGCGCAATATCCAGGGCTGGCAGCGACCGGTGAAGAAATAGCGCTAAAGTTTACAGTTATCAGTGGTCAGCCATCAGAAAACCCGGATATAGCAAAGCGAAATCCGGGTTAATCCTGTGACCTCTCCCTTCCCGCAATCCAGCAACCTTTGAATTTATCGTTGTTTTGTTTCCTCACCGAGAGGAGTCAAAGGTGCTGGACGCGTCCGCTGCAATCCTTGCAGGCTACGCAAGCCCGTTGTTTGTAGAGCCAAGTTTATTGGACTGCTTCGGATAGCTTCTGCGTCAGAATAATTGTCAGAGAAACCCGTTCTCGCAAAGGCGCAGAGGAATGTTGAATTGACCATATTAGACCCTGTTCAGAATCGACGGCTGGCGATCTCACATTAGAATTCTAAGACACTCTTATCCCGAGACTGACCAGCACCCGCAGCTGCAATGGTATTTCTTAATCAATTTTTTCTCCAAGCAATGCCCTTTCGCTAGATTCAGGAAACACTTATATCAGCAATACTTCGAAGTACATATGAAACGACTTCGTAACCATACGTAATCATTGAACTGGATACATTCTTACAGTAATGTAATGATGATATTTATGAAAGCATATGTAATCTGCAAATTATCATCTCAGTAAAATTGCAGTTGCAGAAGGCTGTCAACATTAACCTTAACGCCAACGGGCTTTCATTATTGACACCAGAGATAGTTAACAGGAGCGCAAAAGCACTAGCATTGAAAGCTGATTTAAGTTTATCAGAAGCTCTCTATTTAACAGCAAGTTTAGATTGGCGGAAGGAGCGTTGCTTTGAAACGGGCAATTTATGGACTGATTTTCACGTTAGGATTAATACTCTTAGTATTCTTAAAATACTACGAAGCACCAGTAAATTTTACCAAAGCGGCTGATACAAAGAGTAATATCACAGCCACTATTAACGCTACTCGTGAACAGCCTGTAACCAGCCTCCATCCGGTTGAAAAACCTTCAACTAGTAATACATTTTGCGAACTACCAGAAAATTTCCGAATGAACTTCGACAACTTTAAAGTTCAATTCCTTAAGAAGAAAGCAACATTGTGGCTTCTTGAAGGGGAGAGAAGACGTAGCAAATATACTGGCTTCTTTTGTGGGCTACTCTGCTGCATTGGAGTGGTATTACTCCACTATTGATATATCGATATACGCTACCAATATAGGGTTGTTAATTGAAGAGTTAGAAAACTCAAAATTTGAAGCTGATGCCTTAGGTCATTCAGTTAGTTTTGATTCACTGTTATCTGATTTCAAAGTCAGTATGCCAGATATTTTCTCACCTAAGAGTCA
>NZ_NISX01000025.1 GCF_002591895.1 Lacimicrobium alkaliphilum | reverse complement strand
TACACAGATATTTTTACAGTCTCAAAGTTTATGATTTGTCCTCAGGGCAGGACGTCCTGATAGCTTCACCATCAATCGTTGCAAAACACCAGAAGAAAGCTGAGATACATTTTGGTAACTTTGAATTATCACTAACTCCGAACATGTAGGCTTAATAAGTGACTGTGCTTCTGTATTAATAAACCAGGCTAGTTTTCACGCCATTTCTCCTCGTTCATCAACAGGATAACCCTGTATAACTGATATCATCAACGTCCAGGTTCTGACTCGATGGTGTTTGTCATGTATTCTGATTTGGCGTTGGAACAATAGGATCACATTGGTTACAGGCCAGTGAGCAGAAGGTTTAAAAACGTCGGGCGACGGGTAGGGTGCGATAAACTTTGTCTGTTACTGTGCAGACCTGTTGCCGCTGCTGTTATGATGATGTCGTTAATCTGTTAATAACCAGAAGAAGAGTAACCTATGTTGAAATCAAATTCCCTGGCACATGGCCTGGTCTGTGCCTTGTTGGTGTTTGGCAGTGTTGCCGTCAGCGCCAATACCCGTGAAATCGAAGTAGATAGCCAGGTGGTGACGGAGCATAAAACCACCATCAAAGGTAAGCGTGTCAGCTACTCTGCCACCACAGGTACACAGCCGGTATGGGATGAAGAAGGCAAAGCCGTGGCCTCACTGTTCTATACCTACTATCAGCGCAGTGATGTAAAAGAGCAGGAGAACCGCCCGCTGATCATGTCATTCAACGGTGGGCCTGGTTCGGCTTCAGTATGGATGCATGTGGCCTATACCGGCCCGCGCACACTTAGAATCGATGAAGAGGGCTACCCGGTGCAGCCTTATGGTGTGCAGACGAATCCCTATTCGATTCTGGATGTGGCAGATATTGTCTTTATCAACCCGGTCAATACCGGTTACAGCCGCGTGCTGAAAGACGAAGAAGGCAAGCTACCGTCAAAAGAAAAACAAAAGGAAATGTTCTTTGGGGTTAATGCCGATGTGAAATATCTGGCCGAGTGGCTGAATACCTTTGTCAGTCGCCATAACCGCTGGCCATCTCCTAAATATCTGATTGGCGAAAGCTACGGTACTACCCGCGTATCCGGGCTGGCGCTGGAGCTGCAAAACAGCCAGTGGATGTACCTTAACGGTGTGGTGCTGGTATCACCCACAGATATCGGTATTGAGCGCAACGGCCCGGTCAAGTCGGCCAACCGCCTGCCATATTTTGCCGCCACGGCCTGGCATCACAACAAGCTGGAGCCGGCATTACAGAATCTGGATCTGGATGAATTATTGCCACAGGTAGAAGAATTCACCCTCAACAAACTATTACCGGCACTGGCCAAAGGCGCGTTTATTTCAGCTGAGGAAAAGGCGGAGATTACCGCCACTATGGCCCGTTATTCAGGCCTGAGTGAAAAAGCCATTGAGCAGAATAATCTGGATGTCAGCACCGCTTTTTTCTGGAAAGAACTGCTGCGCGATGAGGGTAAAACCCTGGGCCGACTGGACAGCCGCTATCTGGGCATTGATGAAAAAGAATCCGGCGATCGCCCTGATTACTGGGCCGAATTGACCTCCTGGCTGCACTCTTTTACTCCTGCCATCAACGACTATATCAAGAATGAACTCAAGTATGAGACCGACCTTAAATACAATATGTTCGGTCCGGTTCATCCCTGGGACAGAAGCAATAACAACACCGGTAAAAACCTGCGTCAGGCTATGGCTCAGAATCCCTACCTGAAAGTGATGATCCAGTCTGGTTACTATGACGGCGCCACCAACTACTTCGATGGTAAGTACAATATGTGGCATATCGACCCCAGCGGTAAAATGCGCGACAGACTCAGTTTCAAAGGCTATCGCAGCGGCCATATGATGTACCTGCGCCGCGCCGACCTGGAAGCCTCAAACGAAGATCTGCGTGAATTTATCAAAGCCTCACTGCCTGGTGAGGGCGTACCAGCCCAATATCCCCGTTAAAGGATTATATTGATGTAACTGCCTTGCCAGACAGGGTTGTCAGTTGACAACTCTGTCTGGCAAGGCTAAACTTCAGCTAAAAGAGTTTATCAATGACACGGAAAAAACACTCCAAAAAGGAAGTTGAGCAAGCCCTCGTGTATGCAGAAAAACAAGGGTGGCGAATTGAAGTGGGTGGAAGTCATGCTTGGGGGAAAATTTATTGCCCATACAATGACAGGGATTGTCGTTGCGGAGAATTTTGCATTGCCTGTATCTGGAGTTCACCGAGAAATGCGGCAAATCATGCGAAGCAGATAAAAAGAGTCGTGGATAATTGTATGGTTCACAGTAAAGGGGCCACTGAGGAGTGAGGCGATGAATGAATATGATTTTACTCTGAAATTTGCATATGTAGATCAATCCGTCGATGACGAAAACCTTATTGAGCAATTAGGTGAAGTTGGTTGTGATGACGCCATTATTGGCCTTGGCCAGAAGGGACGAATTGCTCTGCAATTTACCCGGCAGGCAGAGAATGCTGCAAATGCAATAACTTCAGCAATCAGACAGGTTAAAAGTGTTATCCCGGATGCAAAATTAATAGAATCAACGCCTGATTTGATGGGACTGTCTGATATGGCTGAATTGTTGGGATTTAGTCGTCAGAATATGCGTAAGTTAATGGTTACGAACATCCAGTCTTTTCCGACGCCGGTACATTCTGGTAACACGGCTATTTGGCATCTAGCCAGTGTTTTGCAATGGTTTGAAGGTAAACAGCGTCGGGTGATAGAGTCCGGTATCAAAGAAGTCGCTTTGGTGAATATGCACATCAATGTTACACAAGAATATGCCAGACTGGATAAAAGCGGCCAGGCTCAATTGTCTGCATTAAGCATCTGAAGCCAATCCAACAGAATTTAACCCGCCTATGGCTTATCCTGTACCAACCGTAGTCGAATTTGCTTTTCCAGTTCCACCACTACAAACAAGCCAATACCAATCCCTATGATGATCAGCCCGTCCGTGAGAGATACCGGGCGGGTGTCGAATATTTTTTGCATAAAGGGCAGGTAAGTAATGGCCAGTTGCGCGACGATGACGATACCCACCATCAGCCACACCACCGGCGTGCCTTTAATAGCCTGCCAGCTGAATGAAGTGCTGTAGCTGTGACGGATAAAAAACAGGTAAAACATTTCCATTATTACCAGAGTATTCACGGCTAAGGTGCGGGCCAGTTCCAGACTGTCACCGCGGGCGTTGGCATAACTGAAAATGCCGAACATACCGGCCAGAAACAATAAACTGACCAGCACCACCTGCCAGGCTAATACGCCCGATACTATCGGCGCATGACGATGCCTTGGCGGGCGCTGCATCGTACCAGCTTCGGTGGGTTCAAAAGCCAGCGCCAGCCCCAAGGTAGTGGCAGTAATCAGGTTCACCCACAGGATTTGCAGCGCCGTAATCGGCAGGCTCATGCCCAGCAGCAGGGCAACAATAATGGTTGCTGCTTCACCGCCATTAGTGGGCAGGGTCCAGCTGATCACCTTTTTAAGATTGTCATATACGGTGCGGCCCTGTTCCACGGCAGCGGCAATGGTGGCGAAATTATCATCGGCAAGAACCAGGTCCGCGGCTTCCTTGGCTGCTTCGCTGCCTTTTAAGCCCATGGCGATACCGGCATCGGCACGTTTCAGTGCCGGCGCATCGTTAACACCGTCGCCGGTCATGGCCACGGTGAGGTTATGGGATTGCAGCGCCATTACCAAACGTAACTTATGTTGCGGGCTGGTGCGGGCGTAGATGTCCACGTCGTTGACCAATAAGGCCAGTGCGCCGTCATCCATGGATTCAATCTCTGCACCGGTAAGCACCTTGTCAGTATTTTGCAGGCCTATTTTTTTACCTATGGCCTGGGCAGTACCAGGATGATCGCCGGTGATCATTTTTACCTTGATGCCCGCTGACAGGCAGTGTGCCACGGCATCCACAGCTTCTTCACGGGGCGGGTCCATAATGCCAATCAGGGCCTGTAAGCACAGCCCCTCATCCAGATCCTGCATCTTCAGCAGGTTATGTTCCCCGGGCACTTCTTTTACGGCCAGCGCCAGTACCCGCTGGCCCTGTGCGGCCATAGCCTGGGCCTGTTGAGCCCAGTAGTCTCTGTTTATTTCGTTCGTGCTGTCAGCACCCTGTACTCTGGTGCACAGATTAATCAGTTTTTCCGGGGCGCCTTTAACCAGAATGCGCCCGTTGCCCCGATGATCATGGTGCAAACTGGCCATAAACTTGTGTTCGCTGTCAAAGGGAATGGCATCGGTGCGTGGCCAGGCTTTGTGGCTGTCCTGCTGATCCAGCCCGGCCTTAAGAGCAAAGCTTAACAGTGCCGCTTCCATGGGGTCGCCCTGTATCGACCATTGGCCCTGCTGTTCATGCAGCGCCGCATCATTACAGAGCAGGGCGGTAAGGGCTGCAGACTCCAGCTCCGCCGGTGTACTTTGCAAGGGTTTTTGCTGTTCATCGAGAATGGCCCCTGTGGGTGCATAACCAGAGCCTTCTACCTGATAGTTCCGGGCTGGCATCTGCACCTGAATGACCGTCATCTCATTGCGGGTCAGGGTGCCGGTTTTATCGGTACAAATCACCGATACTGCCCCCAGGGTTTCGATACTGGGCAGCCGTCTGACAATGGCATGGCGTCTGGCCATGGCCTGTACGCCAATGGCCAGAGTAATAGTCAGCACAGCGGGCAGGCCTTCGGGGATCGCGGCGACGCTGAGACCGACAATAATCATAAAGAGTTCGGTAAAGGGGTAATTTAACAGGCTGTAACCGACGATCAGCAGTATGCCTGCCACCACCAGAATCAGGGCACTCAACCATTTGGAAAAACTGGCCATTTGCTCAACTAAAGGCGTGGTAAGCTGCTCTACTTCGCCCAGCATGCGGTTGATCTTACCAATCTCTGTGGCTGCGCCTGTTTCCACCACCAGTCCGCGGCCCTGGCCTGCGCCGACAAAAGTGCCGCTGAAGGCCATGCCGCTTCGCTCTCCTAAGGGCGCATCGGTGCTGACCGCATCAGTATTTTTGTTTACCGCCACCGATTCGCCGGTGAGTATGGCTTCCTGAATACTTAAGTTATGGGCTTTTAGCAGGCGCATATCGGCCGGAACCTTGTCACCGGCTTCGAGTAAAACCAGATCGCCGATGACCAGATCCGTGGCCGGAATGGTCTGGCGTTTATCATCGCGGATCACTGAGGCGGTAGGCGCCAGCATATTACGCAGTGACTGCATGGCCTGCTCGGCCTTGCCCTCCTGCACATAGCCGATTATGGCGTTCACCAGCACTACGGCCAGAATCACTGTGGTATCCAGCCAGTGACCGAGCAGAGCCGTGATCAGCGCGGATATCAGCAGTACGTATATCAGGATATTGTGAAACTGCAGCAAAAAACGCAGCCAGGCGGGTTTGCCTTTGACCTCGGGCAGGCGGTTGGGGCCGTTCTCTGCCAGCCGTTGTTGTGCCAGCTCAGAACTTAAGCCCTCTGCGGTACTTTGCAGTGAGTCTTTTACCTCTTCGCCGCTTTTAGTGTGCCAGTCAGTCATATTCTTGTTCTGGTCCGTGAATGTGGTGAGTTTCCGGGTACAGTATCAGTCTAACCGGTTTGTGCGCTTCGGCTCTGATCCAGGTCATATTTTCCTATTCTTGCCGGTCATTTCGCCTGATGTCACAAAGGCTTAACCTGTAGCAATTGATATTAATTATCGCCACGTGCAGATCAGGTTGTTAAGATTATCAGTCTCAGGTGACACTTTGAGATAACAGGCAGTTTGGAGGCGTTGGCATTGTTGTATCTGGTACAGTCAAATAAGATGGAAATTCTGGCCGGCCAGCTTTGCCAGGCCATGGCTGTCAAATCACAAAGCGCACAGGCCTTGTTTCAGCCCCAGGTGGTATGGGTGCAAAGCCCGGGTATGGCCCAGTGGCTGAAACTGCAGGTGGCCGAGCATGCTGGTATTGCCGCTAATCTGACCTTTCCGTTACCCTCAAGCTATATCTGGCAGTTGTACCGCCAGTTGTTACCGGATATTCCTGAATCCTCAGCCTTTACCAAAGACAATATGACCTGGAAGCTGATGGCCTTGCTGCCGCAGCTATGCTCGCAGGATGTGTTCGCGCCGGTGGCCGATTACCTGGCCGGTGACGGTGAGTTAAAACAGTTTCAGCTGGCACAAAAAGTGGCGGATTTATTCGATCAGTACCTGGTGTACCGGCCGGACTGGATCCTGGCCTGGGAGCAGGGTGATGATGCTGTTATTACCGAAGACATGCATAAACACGCCTGGCAGAGCGCACTGTGGCGGGAGTTGGTGGCCTACAGCAAAATCCTGGGGGAATCACCCTGGCATCGGGCCAATCTGCATCAGGCGCTGCTGGATACACTCAATGAGCAGGATTGCTGGCAGAAATTACCCTCCCAATTGATGGTGTTCGGCATCTCGGCGCTGCCGCCTCAGCAGTTGCAGGTACTACAGGCGCTGGCGCAGCAGATCCCGGTTTATCTTTACTGGCTGAACCCCAGTTGCCATTACTGGGGGGATATTATCGATCAGAAGGGCCATGCCAGAGGTCAGTTGGTGGCGCTGGAACAACAAAACACCGATGCCGATTATCTGGATGTGGGCAATCCGCTTTTGGCCTCCTGGGGTAAGCAGGGGCAGGATTTCCTCGATTTGCTGTTACAGCTTGAGCCACAGCAGCAGGATCTGTTCGTTCAGCAGGTACCTGATACCTTACTGTTGCATCTGCAGGATGAGGTGCTGGAACTGACGCATCGGGGCAGCGCCGAGCCTTTGGCGGCCGATGAGCTGGTGCAGCCCGCGGCTTATCCCAAAGTTGAGCTTAAGGGCAACGATAACAGCCTGCAGGTGGTCAGCTGCCATTCCCGGCTCAGAGAGCTGGAAGTGCTACAGGACAATCTGCTGGATTACTTTCGCCACAATCCACAGGCGCATCCCGGTGATGTTATCGTGATGATGCCGGATGTCAGCGACTATGCACCATTGATCCCTGGTGTATTCGGGGCCCATAAGGGCGAGCGAAATATTCCTTTTGCGATTTCCGATCGCGGCGCTATGCAGGAATCACCGCTTCTGATCAGTTTCTCCAATCTGATGCGCCTGCAGCTTAAACGCCTGTCACTGACCGAAATCCTCGATATTCTTGAGGTACCGGCGGTGATGCGCCGCTTCGCTCTGGCGCAGGCCGAGTTTGAACAGCTCAGATTCTGGCTGGCCGATGCAGGCATACGCTGGGGGCTGGATGCAGAGGATAAAAGCCGCTGGCAGTTGCCACAAGAAGGGCAGAACAGCTGGTTGCAGGGGTTAATCCGGCTAATCAGCGGCTATGCCATGTCGGTACCCCTTTATCATGGAAGATCATCTGAGGGTAAATCTGAGCCGGGTACCAGCGGCCTGATTGCCCCCTATGCCGATATGGAAGGGCAGGACAGTCGCATACTGGCCAAGCTGCTGGATTTTCTGCGCGAGCTGGGCTTGTGGCTGGAGTTTTGCCAATATCCGCGCGCCCTTAAAGACAAAGTCGCCTGGCTGGATCAGCATCTGGAAAACATCTACGCCGCAGAAGAAGACGAAGAGCCCTATCTGCTCAGGCTGCGCCAGGCGCTGGAAAGCCTGGCCCGGCATCAGAACCAGTATGATGGCGAAATTGAACAGCGGGTGTTCTGCCAGGCGCTGGAGCAACAATTACAGGAAAGCGGTGTGGGCCAGCGCTTTCTGGCCGGGGCGGTAAATTTCTGTACCCTGATGCCCATGCGCAGTATTCCATTTAAGCGGGTGTGCCTGCTGGGCATGAATGACAGTGACTATCCCCGCCAGATGATGCCCATGGGCTTTGATTTAATGGGCCTGACGCCTCAGCGCAAAGGGGATCGTTCCCGGCGTCTGGATGACCGCTATTTGTTTCTTGAAGCGCTGCTGTCGGCGCGCGATGCGGTGTATATCAGTTATCTGGGTCGCAGCCAGCGTGACAACAGCGTGCAGGTACCCAGCGTACTGGTGGAAGAATTACTGGATTACTGTGAGCAGGTGTATGCAGCCGAAGAGGGCAGTTCTGTGCGCGAGCGCCTGCATCAGCAGGCCCATTTGCAGCCCTTCCATCCGCAGTATTTCAGTCAGGATCCTGGCCGCAGTTATGACCCTCAGAGCCTGAATCTGGCCAGATTGCTGGGCCAGCCTGCGACATCACAACCCTTTTTTACCTCGTTGCAGCCTGTGGAGCCACAATCTCAGGTGAGCACAGAAGACTGGCTGAGATTTTTCCGTAATCCGGCGCTGGGCTTTTTTCAGTTGCGCTGGCAGGCCCGTTTCGCCTCACTGGAACAACAGCTCGAAGATGAAGAGCCTTTTGCGCTGGACGGCCTGAGCCGGTATCAGTTGCGCCAGAGACTGGTAGAAGCCGAAGACATGCAGGGCTGTTTTGTGCAGATGCGTGCCGAGGGCGTATTGCCAGTGGGTAACAGTGCCGGGCTGACCTTTAATCAGGTTCGACAGGACAGCGAGGCGCTGAATCAGCGACTGGCCGCGTTCCGGCGAGAGCATAGCCCGCACAGGGTATTGCTGGAGCTGGAGATAGACGGATTATTGTTACAGGGCGTGCAGGATCATCTGTATCAGGATCAGTTAGTGCTGTGGCGCTCCGGTAAGGTACGTGAGCAGGATAAGCTGGATCTGTGGCTGCGTTTACTGCTGCTCAGGGCTCAGCAAGAGCCGGTCACTCAGGCGGTATTTGTCGGCACCGAATCAGATCCTTTTGTGGTTGCAGCACCAGACCCGCAGCAGGCGCAGGACTATTTACAGCAGTTTGTTGCAGCCTGGCGCAGTGGCCACAGCAGGCCCTTACCCCTGCTGATTGCCAGTGCCTGGTGCTGGCTGAAAACCGGCGATAAAGATAAAACCCTAAGTACCTATGTGGGCAATGACTTTAAACCCGGAGAAGGGCAGGAGCAGCATATTGCGCGTATCTGGCCCGATCTTGAGGCTGTTTTCGATGAATTTGCCGATGTCAGTGAAAAGCTGGTCGGGCCCTTGTATGCAGGGAGTGAAGCATGAAGCCACTGGATTTACCGAGCTTTCCCTTATCCGGTCAGTCGCTGATCGAGGCCAGCGCGGGCACAGGTAAAACCTTTACTATCGTCCACCTGTACCTGCGTCTGTTGATTGGTCATCAGTGCGCACCCTTAAAAGTGGATCAGATTCTGGTGGTAACCTTTACCAATGCTGCCACCGCCGAACTGAAGCACCGTATTCGCAGCCTGATCCATCGCTGTAGTGTGGATTTTTATGCCGGTAAAAGTGATGACAGCTTGATTCAGCGCCTGATCGATGAGGTTGAGGATCCTCAGCAGGCCTTCCAGCGCCTGCAGCTTGCCAGCCGGCAGATGGATGAGGCGGCCATTTTCACCATTCACAGTTTCTGTCAGCGGGCGCTGGTACAACATGCCTTTGAAAGTGGCGAACGTTATCAGCAGGTGCTGATCCTGGATGAGTCTGAACATTTGAATCTGGCGGTAAAGGACTTCTGGCGCAGTGAAATTGCCTCGTTACCGGCGCCGTTGCTGGAACTGGTGTTGTCGTTCTGGGCGGAGCCTGTGGCCCTGCAGAAAAAACTGCGGCCGCTGTTAAGTCAGTCGGTACAGGTGCAGGAGCCCGATGAGGATCCTCAGCAGCTGTTTTGCCGCTATCGACAGTGCCTGCAGCAAACCCGTGACTGGTGGCTGCAGGAGCAGGTGGCTGAGCAGTTATTACAGGCCGGCTTAAAGAAAAATACACTGTTAGGTAAAGGCGAGGTGATTTACCGGCTGGATGATTTTTTCCGCTCTGAAGAGGTTTTTTTCAGTGGTCACAAGGATGGCTGGCAGGTGCTTTTCCCCCATAAAGTACAAAGTGCAGCGGCTAAAACCAGCAAAGACTTATCCCATTTGAATTTCGGCCCCTTTGAGCTGTTGCATAAGCTGGAAGGCGAGTTACGCCAGGCCCTGCAGGTGAGTCTCAGCCTTAAGGCGCTGGCCGAGGTGCGCCAGCGGCTAAGTAATAACAAAGATCAGGCTAATCAGCTCAGCCCCGATGATCTGCTCAGCCATCTGCAGAGGGCCCTTGGCAGCAGACAGGGTGCCGATCTGGCTGGTGCCATACGTAATCAGTATCCGGCGGCACTGATTGATGAATTTCAGGATACCGACGCTACCCAGTTTGAGATTTTCTCGACCCTGTATCCGCCACAGGGCCAGCACTGCCTGATCATGATTGGCGACCCCAAACAGGCGATTTATGCTTTTCGTGGCGCCGATATCTTTACCTATATTCAGGCCAAGCGCCTGGTGGATGAGCAGCGCCGTTTTACCCTGGACACCAACTGGCGCTCACGCCATGAACTGGTAGAGGGGGTTAATCATCTTTTCGCGCAAAGCCGCGACGGCTTCTTATTTAACCGCGATATTCCCTTTATGCCGGTTAAAGCGGCTGACAAACAAACCCGTTTACTGGTTCAGGGCCAGCCACGGGCCGGTATCTGCTTTAATTATCTGGCTACCGAAGATCCCAAAGCCTTATCTGCGGTGCAATCCCCTCTGGTGCAGGATTGTGTGAATCAGATTGCTGGCCTGCTGCAAATGGCGGAACAGGGCGAGGCGGTGATTCAGGCAAAAGATCAGCAGCGGCCGCTGCAGCCCGGCGACTGTGCGGTACTGGTGCGGGATAAAATTGAAGCGGATATGATCCGCACCGGCCTGCGCCAGGCCAATATCGACAGCGTGTTTTTAGTGCGCCGCAGTGTGTTCAGTACACAGATGGCCCGCGACCTCTACATTCTGCTTAAGGCCATACACAACCCCGCCGATGAGCGTCTGGTCAAAGCTGCCATGCTCACTGAAATGGTGGGCCTGGATGCCGCTGAATTTGAACAGTGGCTTTTAGATGAACTGCGCTGGCAGGATCTGCTCTGGCAATTTTTCCACTGGCAAAAGCTGTGGCAGCGCCAGGGGATCGCCAGCGCGCTGGCACAGATGCTGGATAGTCTGGAGATCCAGGTATCGCTGATGCGCCGCTTCGATGATGGCATGCGCCGGCTGACAGACCTGCGCCATTTGCTTGAATTACTGCAACAGCAGGAACAGCAGCACCGGGGCGAAAGCCAGTTATTGCGCTGGTACCACCAGAGCCTGCTGGAGCCCGATGATAATCATGAAGCCCAGCAATTGCGTCTGGAAACCGATGACAAGCTGGTGCAGATAGTGACCATGCATGCCTCTAAAGGGCTCGAATATCCGCTGGTGTTTATTCCTTTTGCCTGTAAATACAGTGCCACCAAAGAGGCCTTGTATCATGACGATGAAAACCAGCTGCGGGTGGATTTTACCAATGCCGACAGCGCCCTGGAACGGGCCGCCTATGAGCGTTTAGCCGAGGATATCCGCTTGTTTTATGTGGCGCTGACCCGGGCTGAGCATTATTGCAGCCTTGGTGTCTGGCACCCCAACACCGGCGGCAATACTAAGGCATCAGGGCTGTTGCAGACGGCGCTGGGTAACCTGGTTATCGGCGGTACAGAGAATCTGCATAGTACGATCCTGGCCGATAAGCTCGACGCGCTGGCCGATGGGGTGAATATTCAGTACCGGCTGATTGAACCGGCGCTGCCAATCATCCTCAACCGACAGGCACAGCAACAGGAGCAGCAACTGAGCTGTGCGGTGCCGGGTAACAGCCATTATCAGCGCTGGCGCCTGACCAGTTATTCGGCCATCAGCCAGCAGCAGGATAAATTACCGGCCCCCGGTTATGACGAGGCGCCAATCACTGTGATGCCGCCGCTGCCGGAAATGCATTCTGAGCAGGATGACAGGTTTAGCTTTCCCCGCGGTGCGCGGCCCGGTTCATTTTTACATGATGTACTCGAACATGCCCTGCAACCCGACAGCCCGCCACTTGCAGAGCTGGTTGAGGCGCAGGCCATGCGTTACGGGATTGAACCGCGCTGGTGGCCGGTAGTGACCAGCTGGTTATCTGATGCAATGCAAACCCCCTTTGCTGAACCTGGCTTGTGCCTGAGTAATCTTGAACAGTTACTGGCGGAAATGGAATTTCATTTGCCGGTGAATCAGATCAAGGCAAGTGCCTTTAATGCCGTGCTTAACCGTTATCGCTCCGATCTGAACGCCCATTATGATTTTGAGACCTTAAACGGTGCCCTGAAAGGCTATGTGGATTTGATTTTTATGTATCAGGGTAAGGTCTATGTGGCGGACTATAAGTCCAATCATCTGGGTGACAGCTTTGCCGATTACAACACCGAGGCAATGGCCCGGGCCATGCAGGAGCATGACTACGAGCTGCAGGCGATTCTGTACTCTCTGGCCCTGCATCGCTGGCTGCAAAGCCGCCTGCAGGATTATGACTATGATCGCCATGTGGGCGGTGCCTGCTATTTGTTTTTGCGCGGTATGACGGCGGAGCAAAAGGACAGCGGCTGTTATTTCACCCGCCCGCAGAAGGCACTGATCATGGCGCTGGATAAGCTGTTCAGCGGCCACAGCCGGGATGATAATCAGATGGAGCAACTGGAACTATGTTAAGCGCCGGGCATTATCTGCAACCCCTGCAGGAAAAGGGCTTTGTTGATGCGCTGGATACCGCGCTGGGGCTGTTTATAGCAGAGCAGGAAGAACAACAGGCACAGGAAATGGGTCTGGTGGCCTGTATTCTCAGCCAGCAACTGGGCGCCCAGCATTTGTGTGTGCAACTGACCGAGCTGTGCCGTTTATATAACCTGTGGGTGGCTGAATTGCGTGAGCCACTGCCGATGTTATTCGAATCTCAGCTTTTGAGCCTGTTGCAGCAAAGCCGCACTGTTACCGAACCTCAGCCGCAGGGCAGTGTCAGTACGCCACTGGTGCTGGATAATCAGGCCCTGTACCTGCAACGCTACTGGCAGTATGAAGTGAGCCTTTGCAATAAGCTTTGCCGGCTCGCAGAGGTGCAGTTGCAGGTGGATGAACAGGCCTGCAAACCGCTGGTGAAAAGCTTATTCGAAAACGGCTCACAAAATGGCCCGGACTGGCAGCAGATAGCGGTGGTACAGGCCGCCAGCAAGGCCCTGTGTATTATTACCGGTGGCCCGGGAACAGGTAAAACCACCACAGTAACCAAACTGATGGCGCTGGTACAGGCGCTGGCCCGTGAACAGGGTAAAACCCTGCGCATTGCCATGGCGGCGCCAACGGGTAAAGCCGCCATGCGCCTGAGTGAATCGATGAATCAGGCCCGTAAGTTACTGCCCGAGGGCATGCAACTGGCGTTGCCCGCCCAGGCCGCAACCCTGCACCGGTTACTCGGCAGCATTCCTAACCGTAAGCATTTTCGCCACAATCAGGATAACCCGCTGGCGCTGGATATGCTGATCCTGGATGAAGCCTCGATGGTGGATTTGCCGCTGATGGCCAGGCTGTTGGATGCCTTACCGGCCCATTGTCGCCTGGTGATGCTCGGCGATCGCCAGCAACTGGCCTCGGTGGAAGTGGGCTCGGTGTTAAGTGATATTTGTGCCAGCGTGCCCTTATGGGGAGAACAGCAATTCAGCCGCAGCACCACTGAGCGCATTGAGAGGATCACCGGGCTCAGCCTCACCCCCTGCAGCGTACAAAAAAGCCGCTTACAGGATAATCTGGTGATGCTGAGCAAAAGCCATAGATTTGATATTAAAAGCGGTATCGGCAGGCTGGCGGCGGCGGTGAATCTGGGCAGCCTGACCCAGGTACTGGAGTGCCTGGCGGTAGGGGAGTTTGACGATCTTGCCTGGAACGGTGAAGCCAGTCCCGCAGAGCTGGTAGAACTGGCCTGCCGTGGAATGAGCGATTATTTTGCCGCAGTGGCCGGCGAAGACATTAAGGCCGCTTTTGCTGAACTGGCCAAACAGCAGGTGCTCTGTGCCACCCGCAAAGGCCACTGGGGCAGCGAAGCGCTGAACCGACAGATAGCCCTGAGTCTGACCCGCCGCAACTGGATCAAACCGCAGCAGGAACTCTACCCCGGCCTGCCGGTAATGGTGACCCAGAATGACTATCAGGTGCAGCTTTTTAACGGTGATACCGGCATCTGCCTGCCCGATGAAAACGGCCTTTTAAAGGTCTGGTTTGAGCAGGACAACGGCGAACTGCGCGCAGTACTGACCAGCCGTCTGCCCGCCTGGCAGCCCTTGTATGCCATGACCATTCATAAATCCCAGGGCTCAGAATTTGAACATGGCATATTGTGTTTGGGGGATAACCCGGGCCAGTTTGTCAGCCGCGAGTTACTCTATACCGGCATCACAAGAGCCCGTAAAAAACTGACCCTGTTTGCCCCCACCCAGCAACTGCACAACGCCCTGGATACCGTCAGCCAGCGCGGCTCCGGCCTGACCTGGCGACTGCAAAAAAAAGCTTATCCGGAGTTGAGTAAAAGTAGTGTGTAGAGAGCACTCATAGCGTTGTCAAATATAGGCTCGGCGGCGATGTAGCGATTGAAAACACGCGGTGAATCCTCTTACGCTGCGCTGTCCTGCTTCGCTAAGAGCCCAGCCATGTCATCCATGACATGTCGTTCTCTGAACTGCGAAGCTACGCTTCGGTTTCAGATCACCCCTGGAGGCTCCGCCACAGCATCCCTGCTGTGGAGGGTTTTCAACCACAACATTGCCACCAGGTCACATAGTTCGGAACTGCTATTCATGGTGGTGCAGGGTAGATAAACATGCTACAAAAACCAAAACAAGGAAGTCTTCTGCACTTAAACACCGAATTCTTCCAGATAAGAATATTGCTATATGCCAGTAAAAATTTTAGGGAGCTTTGAATGATTGCAAAAGGAACCATTATTTTAACTATTGTGTTATTGCTATCTTCATGTGGTAAAAGCGAAGCAGAAAAGATTGCCCAGCAGAAAGAAGAAAAAGAACTTTACAATCGCTGCGTGAGTTTAGGAGTAAAATACTTTAAGGAAATTGGTTCTTATCCAACCCTAAAATCAGCTCCCAATAAGGGTCGTCATGCCATTGAAGTTGCTCGGGAAAGATGTAAAAAAGCACCCAAAACCGCATTTCTATAATAAATGACATATAACAATCCAATGTTATTCAGCCAGCAAGCTGGCTTGGGAAAATTACTCGCTGCCACCTCGTGGCAAACCTCTCGCAATTCCCCAAATTGGTGCGTTATGCAAAGGAGTAGCAAACAATGCGGCTGATCACGGAAACCAAACGTTTGAAGTTGATTAAGGTGACAGCCGCCGACGTTGATTTGGTATATTTGCTGACTGGGAACAAAAATGTGATGGAGTTCTTCCCGAAGGTGCTCAGTTACGACGAGACCCAACAAATGGTTGAGAAAATCCTCTATCAATACACAGAATACGGTTATAGCTATTGGAAGGTCCTGCTCAAACCAGGAGAGCAGTTTGTCGGCATTGCCGGTCTTTTACATCAAGAAATTAATGGTGAAGTGGAAACCGAGATATCATATCGTATGCTACCCATGTACTGGAACAATGGCTACGCAACCGAAGCCGCGAAGGCCTGTAAAGAGTACGGGGAAAATACATTGGGAAAGAGGAAGCTCATTTCTCTGATTCATCCGAGGAACCATGCCTCCGTACGAGTGGCGCAGAAGCTTGGTGCCAAAAAGACAAAATCAGTGTTCTTTATAGGCGAAGAACACGACATTTATGTCTACGGGATACGGAGTCAGGTCTTGCACCGTGCACATTATCCGTTTCTGGCCTGAATCGAATAAACAATAAATGATCAGTGGCGTATCTGTTTTCGTTTTGAAGATGGTGATGCGTACGAGGTCGAAGTGTGTGACTACCACTGAGTGAGGTGATGACTATGACTATTCTTAACACTGCCGGCATGCAGCGCAAACCGACCCATCCTGGCGAAATGCTCAGAGAAGATTTCCTGGTGGACTACGGCCTGACCGTTGCCGGGTTGGCTAAATCTCTGGGCGTCTCACGTCAGTCAGTTAACGAATTGCTGCGCGAGCGTCGTGCTGTCAGTCCTGAAATGGCGCTCCGGCTTGCCCGTTTGTTTGGTAACTCGCCGGAATTCTGGCTGAACGCGCAGCGATCTGTTGATCTTTGGACTGCCGCTCAGTCAGTCAAGGATGAAGTGGAGCGGATCAAGCCGCTGAATGCTGCATAACCAAGTCCTGCACAGGATAAAGCCTGGCTAAGTCCTGTTTGTTTTACTTCTGCTGGCGTTTTTCACGACGGGCTTTCCAGGCTTTGTTGACGGAGAAGCGCCATAGCAGGTTCATGGCAAAATAGCCCAGCGCGCCAAAGACTACCGCACAGACACCACACCCGAGCAAAAAGGCCGGGCCGATGGTATTGAGGCTGGAGACTACCCATTCCCAGCTCAGTTCAAAGTAAAAGGGTTCGGCCGGAGCGCCGAGCAGCCATACACCCACCTTATAGGCAGCAAAGAAGATCGGCGGCATGGTCAGCGGGTTGGTGATCCAGACGGTGGCCACAGACAAGGGCAGGTTAACGCGCATAGGAATGGCCAGTGCCGCCGCCAGCCACATCTGAAAAGGCACAGGCCAGAAAGCGAAGAACATGCCGATACCAAAGGCGCCAGAGGCTGAACGGCGATTCAGATGCCACAAATTGGGATCATGCAGCAGGCTGCCAAACACGGCCAGGGCTTTTTGTCGCTTAATTGTTTTGTGATCGGGCAAAAAACGCCCGATAATTTTCTTTGGCATAAGGCTCTCTGATTCACGTCATTCCGGCCAGGGAATGAACAGATAAGGCTGCAAATATGGATGTTTGGCGTTTCAGTTTCATTACACTGAGTATGACCGTTTTACTCTGGTCTGCACTGCCGCCTGTGTGGATCTTGCCGCCTTTATTTATTCTGGCAATTATCCTCGCCCTTTACTACCAAAGATGGTGGCTGTCAGGGGCGCTGGCTGCCATATTCTGGATGGCGAGTGTAGGGCATTGGCAGCAGGCTTGGCAACTGCCTGAAGAAAAGATTCAGCAAACTGTCATGGTAACAGGCTGGATAGAGACTCTGAGCCGCCCTGAATCGACTCAGCGCTTTAATTTGCGTCTCAATACACTGGATAATCAGCCGGTACCTGCAGGAGTAAAGGTGCGGCTAAGTTACCGGCAGCCGGATTGGGATATTAAGCAGGGGCAGCAGGTCAGTCTGGCGGTACGCCTGAAACCTCCCCATGGCAGCCTTAACCTGGGCGGTTTTAATTATCAGCGCTGGTTATTTGCCAGTGGTATCCGCGCAACCGGCTATGTGGTCGCCAGGCCGTCCAATCAACTGTTGCAGAACAACATCAGCCTGCGTCAGCAGGTGCTGGATAAGATGTTGGAATTGGATCTTACACACGGCGCCTGGCTACAGGCGCTGACGCTGGGCTATCGTGGCACCCTGGAGCAATCTGACTGGCTACTGGTGCAGCGTACCGGTATCGCCCATCTTATTGCCATCTCCGGCTTACATCTGGGGATCATCAGTGGTCTGAGTTTGTCTGTGTTGCTGTGGTGCAGCGGGTATCTGTTATGTGGTCGCAGTGAGCGAATTAACCTGTTTAAAGTGGCTATGGGTGGTGCACTGGTGGCGGCCTTTGGCTATGCGGCGCTTGCCGGTTTCAGCCTGCCAACGGCCAGAGCCTGGGTCATGCTGGTGCTGGTAACCTGGCTGTGGTTGAGCGACAGGCACTGGCGGCCCCGGCAGATTTTCCTGACTACTTTGCTGATTTTTATTCTGCTGTTCCCCTTAAGTCTGTTTTCCTTAAGTTTCTGGCTCAGCTTCTGTGCCATTCTGATTATCTGGCTGGTGTTCTGGCGCTGGCCGGTCGCCGGCGCCAGAGTGGACTGGCGCACGGCTTTTATATCTTTGCTGCGTATGCAACTGGCCCTGAGCTTACTGATGTTGCCACTGGTGGCCTGGGAGTTTCATCTGGTGTCGCTGATTTCACCTCTGGTGAATATGCTGGCGGTACCTTTGGTAACTCTGCTGCTGGTGCCTCTGTGTCTGCTGGGGTTGTTGCTGCTGTTTATCTGGCCTGCCGCCGGTAGTCTGGTGTTTAGTCTTGCCGATTTACTTATTGGCCTTGGTATTGAGGGGCTTAACTGGTTTGCCAGCCTGCCACCGGCCTTTTCGCAGGTCAGACAGATTCCGTTGATGGTCTGGGTGTTGATGGTCGCGGCGTTAGCATTACTGACTCTGCCAGTTTGCCGGCGCCGCTGGCTGCTTTGCGCTTTGTTTATTATGCCTTTGCTGAGCTGGACGTTTCCGTCACGGGACCCCAACTGGATTGTCAGAGTGCTGGATGTGGGCCAGGGGCTGGCTGTGGTGATTGAAAAACAGGGCAGGGCCATTCTCTATGACACCGGCCCGGCTTACCCATCGGGTTATAATAGCGCCGATAATCATATTTTGCCGCTGTTAAAAGTCAGAGGAATTAACCAGTTAGATAAGGTCTTTATCAGCCACAATGATAATGACCATGCCGGCAGTCTGCCTCAACTGGCTAAGGGTATTCCTCTTAAGCAGGTAATTAAACACGATGATCTGTGCCAGGCAGGCTGGCAGCAACACTGGCAGGAGCTCACCATCCGGGTGCTGTGGCCGCCGGCCGGCTATCAGGATTCTGAAAATAACCTTTCCTGTGTGCTGAGCATTACAGATGGCAGGATTACCCTGTTGTTGCCGGGGGATATTGACAGTGACATTGAGCGACTACTGGCCACCAATGAGGATATTCAGGCCAATATTCTTATCGCTCCTCATCATGGCAGCAATACTTCGTCATCTTCAGAGTTTATCCGTGCGGTGGCACCAGAGTATGTGGTATTCAGCCAGGGCTACCTTAATCGCTGGCGTTTTCCCGCTGAAGCTGTGGTGCAACGTTACCGGGAACATGACGTGAAGATGTTACAGACTTCCATAGAAGGGCAGACAGATTTTGTGATCGGGGATGGTGGCATCAGAGTGCAGACATACCGGCGTTACTATCACCCATACTGGTACCAACCACCACCGTTTCATTTCTGACCAATCAGATTGGTAGTTGGGTAATCCGCATCGGGACGGTACAATGTGGGCATTCTGCCCGTCAGGGGCCTGCCAAATAGTGAATAAATGAATAAAAATAAGCCTTCACCTACGGTATTCAGGCGTTTTCTGCGCTATCAAAAAGACTACAAGCTGGCTTTCGCCGTGGCGATCCTCGGGATGATTGGATACTCGGCCGTGGATGCCTTTGTGTTTTCCCAGCTAAAACCCCTGATTGACGACAGTCTGGTTAAAGGGGATTTTGGTTATCTGCGCATGGCCGCGTATCTGATTGTACCGATTTTTATTCTGCGCGGTATTTTCAATTTTATGGGTACCTATACCCTGGCCTGGATCGCCAATCAGGTGGTGATGAAAATGCGTCGCCAGTTGTTTGATCAGTTTATTCACCTGCCGGTGGCCTTTCATGACCGTAATTCTTCCGGCCAGATGATCTCCAAGGTGATTTATGACACTGAGCAGGTTACTAATGCCGCGGGCAAGGCCCTGCTGACACTTGTGCGCGAGGGGGCACTGGTGATTGGTCTGCTTAGCGTGATGTTTTACTACTCCTGGCAATTGTCGCTGATCTTTATGCTGATCGGCCCGGTGGTGGCGGCAATCGTGTATGTGGTCAGCAAGCGTTTTCGCATTGTCAGCCGCAGTATTCAGCAGGCCATGGGCAATCTGACCAGTACCGTTGAGCAGGTCATCAAGGGCCATAAAGTGGTGCTGATGTTTGGTGGTCAGGAAATGGAAAAAAAGCGTTTCGATCAGCGCAATAATCATAACCGCCAGCAAAATATGAAACTGGTGGTGTCCAGACTGTTCAGTGAATCTTCGATTCAGGTTATTGCTTCGATAGCCCTGGCGGTGGTGCTGTATATCTCCAGCCTGCCGGATATGCTCGAACAACTGACCGCCGGTATCTTCACCACAGTGGTATTTTGCATGACCATGCTGTTAAAACCCCTGAAGCAACTGACCACGGTAAACAGTGAATTTCAACGTGGTATGGCCGCCTGTGGCAGTATTTTTGAGATCCTCGATCAGCAGCCTGAGCCGAATACCGGCTCCTTACATCTTGATCGTGCAAGAGGCGATATTCTGTTTGAGCAGGTCACCTTCAGCTATCCGGGCAAAGAGCAGGAAGCCCTTAAAGATATCAGCTTTAATATCAATGCCGGTCAGACCCTGGCACTGGTTGGCCGCTCCGGCAGCGGCAAGTCGACCATTTCCAGTTTGCTGACCCGATTCTATCAGGTGGAGCAGGGCCGTATTCTGCTCGATGGTGAGGATCTTAATAAGATCAATCTCGAAGATCTGCGCCGCCAGTTTGCGCTGGTCTCTCAGCACGTGACGCTGTTTAATGACACCATTGCCAACAACATTGCCTACGGTGCCGAACACAGGGTAAGCCGGGAAGATATTGTCGAGGCGGCGCGTATTGCTCATGTGCAGGAATTTGTTGATGTTCTCCCTGAGGGGTTGGATACCAATATTGGTGAGAATGGTCTGATGCTCTCTGGCGGTCAGCGACAGCGTATTGCCATTGCTCGGGCTATTCTCAGGGATGCACCAATACTGATCCTGGACGAAGCCACATCGGCGCTGGACACTGAGTCTGAGCGATTAATCCAGGATGCGCTGGATAAGTTACAGCAAAACCGCACCAGCCTGGTGGTGGCACATCGTTTATCCACCATCGAGAATGCCGATAAAATTCTGGTCATCGATCAGGGTTGTATTGTCGAGCAGGGCGATCATAAAACTTTGCTGGAAAAAGATGGCGCTTATGCACAGCTGCATAAACTGCAATTTAAAGATGGATTGAGCATTTAGTGACGGCACTCGAGAAAGCCTGGTATCAGGGCGGCATTTGGTTGTGGTTGTTAGCGCCGCTGGCGCTGCTGTTTTATCTGGTCTCAGCACTGCGGCGCTGGTGTTACCGGGCTGGCCTGAAAAAATCCCATAAGGTCGGTGCAACGGTTATTGTGGTGGGAAATATTACTGTAGGCGGCAGTGGTAAAACCCCGCTGGTGATCCGCCTGTGCCAGTGGCTGAAGCAACAAGGGTATCATCCCGGAGTGGTCAGCCGTGGTTATGGTGGCAAAGCACCGGCTTACCCATACACTGTGTTGCCAGACAGTGATGCGGCCACAGTAGGCGATGAACCTGTATTAATGCGTCAGCATCTGGGCTGCCCTCTGGTGGTGGATCCTGACAGGGTGCGAGGGGCCGCTTATCTGGTTGAAAAACATCATTGTAATATCATACTCTGTGATGATGGCCTGCAACACTACCGCCTGGCCAGAGATGTAGAAATTCTGGTGATGGACGGCGAGCGTCGTCTGGGAAACCGTCATTTGCTGCCTATGGGGCCGCTGCGGGAGGGAAAATGGCGATTATCGACAGTAGATTTTGTGGTGGTCAATGGCGGTATTGCAGCCCCGGGGGAGCATCTGATGTCACTGGAAACCGGTCAGCTGGTGAATCTTAAATACCCGAGTAAAACCCAGTCTTTGTCGGCACTTAAAAAGCCTGCCATTGCGCTGGCCGGAATTGGTAATCCGGAGCGATTTTTTAATCTGCTCAGGCATCGTCAGGTCAGGCTCAAAGAGACCCGTGTGTATGCAGATCACTATGCGTTTAAAACCGGAGATATTCCCGATGATCTGGTGCTGATGACCGAGAAAGATGCGGTGAAATGCCGCGCCTTTGCTGGTTCCCAATGGTGGTACCTGCCGGTAAGTGCTAAGTTAACGGAACAATTTAAACAACAACTGCTGGAAAAGATTCATGGCCTTTGACAAGAAGTTACTCGATATCCTCGCTTGCCCCGTATGTAAAGGGGAGTTGTACTGGAATGCTCAGGAGAGCGAACTGGTTTGCCGTTTTGACCGCCTGGCCTACCCCGTGCGCGATAATATTCCGGTGATGCTGGAGAATGAAGCACGGCAAATGAGCAGTGAAGAAGTGGAAAAACTTAAAGGTAAGTAACAACCATGAAATTCACCGTTATTATTCCTGCCCGTTATGGCTCGACCCGCTTTCCGGGCAAACCGCTGGCCGATATTCATGGCAAGCCGATGATCCAGCATGTGGTAGAAAGGGCGCTTGATTGCGGTGCCGCTCAGGTGATTGTGGCGACAGATGATGAGCGTATCGCTGAAGCGGTGAGGGATTTTGGTGGTCAGGTGTGTATGACGTCAAGGCACCATGAATCCGGCACCGAGCGGTTGGCTGAAGTGGTGGATATACTCGAACTTGATTCTGATGAGGTGATCGTTAATGTGCAGGGTGATGAGCCCTTTATTCCGTCTGCCAATATTCAGCAGGTGGCAGAGAATCTTCATCTCCATCCTCAGGCAGAAATGGCCACGCTGGCCGTGAGGTTGCGCGACGTGGAAGAGGTGTTTAACCCCAATGTGGTTAAAGTGGTGACCGATAAACTCGGCTATGCACTGTATTTCAGTCGCGCCACTGTGCCCTATGATCGCAGTCGTTTTTTAGACGAAGACAATATTGACGAAGTAGGTGACTATTATCTGCGACATATAGGCATTTATGCCTATCGTGCCGGATTCATCCGCCAGTATGTGAATATGGCACCCTCAGGGTTGGAGCAAATTGAGTCACTGGAGCAATTGCGGGTACTCTGGCATGGTGAAAAGATCCATGTGGATATCGCCGCTGAAACACCACCGGCTGGCATAGACACACCGGCAGATCTGGCGCGCATTGTTAAGCGTTTTTAACCTCTGATAAGGAGAATACCGTGGCGACTATTGTCATTACCGGAGCAGGCCGTGGTATCGGACTGGCACTGACAAAACATTATCTTGACCGTGGCGATATGGTGTATGGCTTGTGTCGCAAGGCGACAAAGGAACTGAGTGAATCAGGCGCAGAGGTGGTTGAAGGAGTGGATGTTGCCGATACTGAACTCCTGGCCAGCGCACTGGCCCCGTTGTCGAATGTTCAGATTGATGTGCTGATTAATAATGCCGGGATACTGGGCAGGGAGTCACTGGAAAATCCTGATACACAGAGTATTGAACGCCAGTTCAGGGTTAATGCCCTTGGCCCGCTGCAGATTACACAGATTCTCGCGCCACATCTGCACAAGGGCTCCAAGGTCGCCATGATAACCAGCCGTATGGGCTCCATGTCCGATAATGGTTCTGGCGGCTATTATGGTTATCGTATGTCCAAGGCGGCACTGAATGCTGCGGGTGTATCATTGGCAAGAGATCTCGAGCCTCGAGGCATTGCTGTAGCACTGTTACATCCAGGTTATGTGCAGACAGAAATGGTCAGCTATGGTGGTGATGTGTCAGCACAGGTGTCTGCGGCGCGCCTGATTCAGCGTATTGATGAGTTAAATCTAAACACCAGCGGAAGCTTCTGGCATGCTAATGGCGAGGTACTGCCATGGTAAATATTGATTTAAGTGGCTTGTAAATATTGGAATTACTGTTTAATTTGGTTATAGCCCTGCAAAACGTCTGCCGGGTATATCCATTGTCAGGGATAAATACCAACTACATTAAACAATTGGTCACCTTATATGCAAAAGGTAGTTGTTCAGACCTTCTCTGAACGGGACAAGGACTGGTTTAGTCAGGTTCCAGTAGGGACACGGCTTGAAGTACAGTTTCTCGATCATTTTGACAGTCGTTTTCATAGCGAAATGGTGGGGTATCGTTTTGGTCGCTATCTGATTATCCGATTTGAAGATATTAACTTCCCGCAGAAAGATGGCGTGGCGGGCATGGTGGCTATTTGCCGTTTTCTGATTGAAGACAGCTTAGGCGAATGTTTCGCCTTTAAAACCGAAATTGTGAATATGATGCGGCGCCCGGACCGTCTGTTGTTTCTCAACTTTCCGAAAGAAATACACCGCCGCGCACTCAGGGATAAGAAACGCGAAAGTGCCAATGTTATCGCCACTATACAAATGCTGAGTGAGCAGGGTTTACGGGGCAAACCCTTTAGCGGTCTGGTGCAGGATATCTCAGCGGGCGGTTGCCGGTTTCAGTTTGAAGAGTGCCATACCGGTCGTAAAGTGAATCTGTTGCCTGTTGTGATTACCTTGCTTGGCAAAGATGGTGAAGTGGATAAAGAGGTGTTTGGCAAAGTGCGCAATTCTCGCTATCAGGATAACTTGCTCAGTGTTGGTATACAGTTCGACGAACTGCAGTGATATGCTTTACGGTCGACAAACATCAATTCTCTTCGTTGTCGTTTCTTCGTTGTGTCTCAGCTTCAGAGTAACGGATATACATATCCATTAACGCTTGTCGCACCGCTTCGCTGTAACCCGCTGCTACGCCCAGCAATAAAGTGGTTATGGCCGCTTTATCGGGATTATCTCCTATCCATTTTGCCAGCACCGGGTCGGCGTGTTCGAGCAATAGTTTCTCGAAATCCTGTTCCGGCTCAGAGGTACGCTGGGGTGCTCGTCTGATTGTGGAACGACGATATGAGAATCTGGCAAGCACCTGCACGATCGCAATCACTACAATACCAGCGGCAGCGGTCACCAGTGCTGCCAATGGTGGCGACAGTGTTTCGCGCAAGCTCAGGTAGCATGCCAGAGCAAGAAACGCGATGACAAAAAAGATCATCGGGATGATGATCACCGATGCAACGGCCTGCGTTTCAAGCTTTTTCTTAAACCGTTTCAGCACCTGGTTTGCTTCGCTCTGAACGGACGGTTACAGGACTGCATATCGGTCACTTGCGATCGAGCAACCGGCCAAGTACAAAACCAAGCCCCAATGCGATAGCGAGACTGGTCATTGGCCGCTCTTCAACCTGCTTCTCAACGGTGTGCACGCCATCACGAACCTGTTTTTTTGACTGTTCTGCTGCATTGCGAAGGGTTTCGCGTCCGTCATTGGCACTGTCCCGGGCAAACTTTGACAATGTTTTCCCGAGTGACGAAATATCTGCTTTAAGGCTATTCAGTTCTTCTTTAAGTTCCTTGATATCGTTGTCTGTTGCGGTTGACATCATCTCTCCTTTTAACAAAGTTCATACTAACCCTAGCATAGATAGCAGTGATTGAAAGTATCCCTTTTCTTCGTTAACGACGAGCGGGAAATACCATTAAGCTCATCACACTGGCTTGCAGGACTATCTGGAGTCGTGTGACTTTGCCTTTTTGCGTTAATCACGTAAAGTAACGCTCCCTTTGTTTAGTACATTCATTCTATGGGCCCATTAATGTTGGATCTGGCCGCAGGCCGGTTATCCGCAGAAGAAAAAGAGTTGTTGGCGCACCCCCTGACGGGTGGCGTGATTCTGTTCAGTCGAAATTTTGAAAGCTTGTCACAGTTACAGCAACTGATCAGAGACATTCGTACCTGTGCCTCTGACTCTGTGTTGATCGCGGTGGATCACGAAGGCGGAAGGGTACAGCGATTTCGTGACGGTTTCAGTGCCATTCCTGCTATGGGAAGCCTGACAGAGAAAGCGTGTGGCGACAGTCACAAGGCCGCATTTTGGGCTCAGCAATTTGGTTGGCTGATGGCATCAGAGGTTCTGACCATGGATATGGATATCAGCTTTGCTCCGGTTGTGGATATCAATGGCGTGTCACAGGTTATCGGGGATCGAGGTTTTTCTGCAGAGCCCGCACAGGTGGTTCATCTGGCAGGGCACTTTATGCAGGGAATGCACAAAGCGGGTATGAAGACGACCTGTAAACATTTTCCCGGCCATGGCAGCGTTTTAGAGGATTCTCATATTGCCATGCCCGTAGACAAGCGCTGTGAAGCCGATATCCGCAATCTGGATATGCAGGTTTTTGTTGCTCTTCAGCAACAAGGGTTAATGGATGCAATAATGCCTGCCCATGTTATCTACAGCGAAGTGGATGATTTGCCCGCTTGTTTTTCCCGGCGCTGGCTGCAGCAGATATTACGTGATGAACTGAGGTTTGACGGGGTGATTTTTTCCGATGATCTGTCCATGCAGGGGGCAGCGATGATGGGAGATTATGCAGACCGGGCCTGCGCGGCGCTGAAAGCGGGTTGTGACATGCTGCTGATTTGTAATAATCGTGAAGGGGCGATCAAGGTTGTGGATACACTACCGGCAAATTATCCAGCGAATCAGCGCCTCTTAACTATGCGGAAAAACCGGTGCTCAGACCGGAAAAGCCTGGAGCGCAGCGATTTATGGTTGCAGGCTCAGCAAGAACTTGCGGCGTTTTATGCAGACTAAAGGGCTGTTGATCGTTTCCGGGCCACTTTTGGCACTGCTACTAGGGTTGATACTGGCGTGGCAGGGGCAACCCCTTCCGATTGTGTGGACGGCCAGTATTACTTTGCTGACAGCCTTTTACTGGATCACCGAGGCCCTGCCGATCCCGGCGACATCTTTGATCCCTTTTGCGGCTTTTCCACTTTCAGGCGTATTAACGCATCAGCAGGCGGCTTCTTCTTTGGGCAGTCATGTGATTATCCTGTTGATGGGGGCGTTTATGCTCTCCAAAGCACTGGAAAAGTCTAATGTACACAGCCGCTTTGCCTTTTATATGGTAAGCCTGACCGGTGCCCACAGTGCGCGAAGACTGGTGTTGGGCTTTATGCTCACTGCGGCGTTCTTATCAATGTGGATTTCTAATACTGCGACTACCCTGATGTTGCTGCCCATTGCCATTGCGGTAATTCAGCGGTTGGAAAATCCGCGGCTGGCGGCCGCAATTTTGTTGGGTATCGCCTATTCAGCCAGTCTTGGTGGCGTGGGGACACCCATTGGTACACCGCCGAATATTATTTTTATGAGCGTGTATGCTGAAGTGCAGGGGCAGGGGCTGAGTTTTCTGGAATGGATGCGTTTTGGTCTGCCCATTGTACTCATTGGTATTCCTTTAATGGCACTGTGGTTAACCCGGGGACTGGGGCGTCTGGATAATCTGAAATTGCCCGTGGCGGGGCAGTGGCAGAGTGAGGAAAAACGGGTATTGATGGTGTTTGCTACAGTGGCAATGGCGTGGATATTCCGGCCTTACTGGACTGCATCGCTGGGCATGGAAAACGTGGGAGATAGCACGATTGCACTGGCCGGTGTGGTAGCCATGTTTATGACCCCAACAGGTAAGGTTGCAGGCGAAAAACTGCTGGACTGGCAGACGGCCAATGATATTCCCTGGGGAATGCTGCTGCTATTTGCCGGTGGCATCTGTATTGCAAAAGCCTTTGAAGCATCAGGTTTGAGCGTGGCGATGGGGGAAGCTCTGACCAGCTTGTCTTACTTACCGCTGATCATGCTGATACTGTCTCTGTGTTTGTTTGTGACGTTTTTAACTGAAATTACCTCCAATACCGCTACTGCAACATTGTTGATGCCTATTCTGGCAACCGCCGGAGTCGCGGTGGGCGTCGATCCTAAATTACTGATGATCCCGGCGGCAATCAGTGCGAGCTGTGCGTTTATGTTACCTGTTGCTACGGCCCCCAATGCCATCGTTTACAGTACGGGAAAAGTGTCAATTCGCACTATGGCCAAAGAGGGATTGATACTGAATGTGGTTATTGCCCTGGTCACTACAGCGGTGGTCTATATTGTTTTAGTCTGATCCCATCTCTGAGGCCTGAACAACGCAACGAATCTGGCAGGTTATCCACTCTTATGCCCTGTTGGTCGTATATTCTGTAAGAATATGATCACCTCTGTGGCATAGTACGTACCCCCTCCTTCTGTGTACCCGAATTAAGTAATTAGAGGATTTTGAATGAAGCTGTCGCTGGCATCGGTAACCTTTTCCCTGTTTTTTTTGTCACTCTTTGCCGGACCTGTACAGGCGCAATCAGGAGAGGCTCGCCCTGTACAGGTGGTTGTTAAGCCCGTCCAGTTTGAGCGTCAGTCTTCCAGGGTGGATGCCGTAGGTACAGCTGAGGCGACTAAGGCTGTGGTTTTGTATCCGGCAGTGACTGACAAAGTCACCGCGGTGCATTTTGAGCCCGGTGACTGGGTGAAAGCCGGTGATACGTTGCTGGAGCTTGATGCCAGGCGACAGCGTGTGGCTCTGAATCGGGCAGAGATCCTGCTGGCGGATGCCGAGCGTACGGTTAAGCGTCTTAAAGAAAGCCGTAAGGAAGGAGCGATAGCACAAAGCCAGTTAGATGATGCAATAACCCTCAGAGATATTGCGAAAGTGGAGCTCAGTGAGGCTGAAGTAGAGCTGGAAGACAGGCAGATAGTGGCACCATTCGATGGGGTGATGGGGCTGACCGATATCGAAGTTGGTGACAGAATTAATCAGCAGACAGCTATTGCCAGTATTGACAGCAGAAAGGAGCTGTATGTGCATTTTCAGGCGCCAGAGGATGCGCTGAATATGCTCCAGGCGGATAGCGCGCTGACACTGCGTCCCTGGAATAATCCTTCGCAAACCATTCCGGCGGCACTGTCTCAGGTTGATTCCCGTATCGATCCTCAGAGCCGCACGGTCAGAGTACGTGCAATTATCGACAATGGTGAAGATAAATACAGACCCGGAATGAGTTTTCGGGTCAATCTGGAGCTTAAAGGTGATCGATACGCCGTAGTCCCTGAAGCCGCGCTGTTGTGGGGCGAAACCGGAGCGTATATCTGGGTCGCGGAGAATGACAAGGCAAAACGAGTGGATGTACAGATTAAGCAGCGTTTTAAGGGCTACATTCTGGTCGCCGCAGACCTTTCATCAGAGGACTTGCTGATAGTGGAAGGCGTGCAGAGTCTGCGTGAGAATCAGCCTGTTTTCTACTCCACCGAGGTATAAATCAGAATGAGCTTAAAACAATATCTGCAAACCAGTGATTTACCCTCATTAGCGATTCGTCGCCCGGTGCTGATCGTTGTTCTGAATCTGCTGATCATTATTGCCGGCTTCGCCGCTATTAATGGCGTAGAGGTGCGCGAATTACCTGATGTGGACCGACCCATTGTAACGGTGACCGCGAGTTTTCCGGGAGCATCACCTGAAACCGTAGATACTGAGGTGACCAGTCATCTTGAAGGCGCCGTGGCCAGGGTCAGTGGGGTGAAGTCTATTCGTGCCCAGAGTGAAGAGAACAGCTCCAGAATCGTAGTAGAATTCCGCCCCGGTATTGATTTGGATACGGCCGCAAACGAAACCCGGGAATCGGTGAGCCGGGTACAGCGACGTTTGCCGGAGGATGTTGAACAACTGGCTATCATTAAAGCCGACAATGATGCCCAGTCTGTAGTGAGCCTGGCGGTTTCCAGTGAAACACTGAACCTGGAAACCCTGACAGAGAGAGTTGAAACGGATTTAGCACCGCAGTTTTTGAGTATTCCGGGAGTGGCCGATGTGCGTCTCAATGGTGACCGGCGGCGGGTCTTGAGGGTACGCCTGGATCCCCTGCGCCTGACCAGTTTTAATCTTGCCGTAACGGATGTTGCCGGTGCGTTAAGACAGGCCCCCTTTGATGTGCCTGCGGGTAGCCTGAAATCCACTGATCAGCAATTGATTGTGCGCGCTGATGCCACATCTGTGACAGCCGAACAGGTGAAGAATATTATTATAGCCGGGGATACCCGGGTAGGCGATGTGGCCGATGTGTATTTCGGCCCGGCCGATGCCCGCTCAATGGTAAGACTAAACGGCAAACCGGTTTTAAGTATCGGCGTGATCCGCCAGGCCCGTTCCAACACCATAGAAATCTCTGACGAAGTGTTGAAAATGGTCGGGCAGTTGCAGCAACGCTTCCCCGAAATCACACTCCAGGTGACCTCTGATGACGCTGAGTTTATTCGCGGCTCAGTGACCGAGGTCATTACCTCTCTGGGACTCACGATATTATTGGTGATCGCCACCCTGTGGGTTTTTATCGGTTCCTGGCGTGCCACTATTATTCCCGCCTTATCGATTCCGGTGTCTTTGATTGGCGCTCTGGCGATTATCTGGGCAATGGGTTTTTCTATCAATATTCTTACTCTGTTGGCGCTGGTATTGGCAACGGGTCTGATTGTGGATGATGCAATTGTTGTGTCGGAAAATATCCAGCGACGCAGGGCGATGGGGCTTGGCGCAAGGGCAGCAGCAGTTATCGGTACCCGGGAAGTGTTTTTTGCGGTGGTGGCTACCACCGCAGTGCTGGCGGCTGTATTTGTGCCTATCGCTTTTCTGCCTTCTACCGCAGGCAGGTTGTTCCGGGAATTTGGCGGAGTGCTGGCTGGCGGGGTCATTATTTCTTCTTTTGTGGCGTTATCACTGGTGCCGGCATTAACCGCTCGACTGCCGATTAAAAAGCATAGTGATCACCTGTTTGCCGGCCTGGGGCGCAATTTGTTAGGCCTTTATTCCCGTTCACTGCACTGGACACTGGATAACGCCAAACTTGTGTTTTTACTTTGTTTAGTGGCTGCGGGCAGCGCAGCGGGGATCTATACGAAGCTTGAGAATGAACTTTTGCCCACAGAGGACAGGGGCAGTATCCGTATTTTTGCCAGAGGCCCTGACGGAGTCGGGCTTAACTTTATGGATCGTCAGGCCCGCAAGATGGAAGAGATTTTATTACCCTATGTAAATCAGGGCGAAATCGATTCCATCTATACCAGAGTCGGCCAGTGGGATCCTAATATTGTGTTTATTACGGTGCCATTAACCGACTGGGATAAACGGGAACGGTCGCAGCAGCAGATTATTGATGAGATTCGCGGGCCGTTATCTGAAATTCCCGGGGCTCCGGCACGGGCTGGTGGCTCTAACAGCCTGAACCTGCGGGGGCAGGGGGGCGGATTGGAATTAGCGCTGACCGGGAATACGTATGAACAAATCTATGTAGCAGCGAGGGAGTTTGCCAAACAGATTGAACAGAATCTGCCCAGACTGGGGCGGGTGGAGATCTCCTACAAGCCGACTCAGCCTCAGTTGAGAGTCAATATAGACCGCCGTCGGGCACAGGATCTGGGTGTCGCCTTGTCGGACATAGCCAGTACATTAAGAGTGGCAATTAACGGTGATGATGTTGCCGATCTGAATGTGGGTGACCAGTCTGTACCCATTATGCTTCAGGCGCAGAACCTGATTATTAATGATCCCGGTGACCTGGCTAATTTGTACGTTAAGTCTGCATCAGGAAACCTGATTCCTCTGTCAAGTCTTGCCAATATCTCCGAGGAAGGAGTGGCAGCAGAGCTGGAGCGCTATGCGCAGCGCCGTGCCATTGAAATGGATATGGATCTGCCCGACGAAGTGGCGATCGAAGATGCGGTCGAATCCTTGCGTCAACTGGCCCAGCAACATCTTCCTGATGGGGTGAATATGGTTTTCAAGGGTGAAGCCCTGACCTTTGAAGAAACCGCTCAGGAGGTGATGCTGACCTATGTACTGGCGTTTGTGATTGTGCTGTTGGTGCTGGCCGCTCAGTTTGAGAGTGTTAACAGTGCGGTAGTGGTGATGCTGACCGTGCCTTTTGGTATTGCGGCGGCATTGTTCGCACTGTTTCTGACTAATACATCGATTAATATCTACTCACAAATCGGGCTGGTGATGCTGATAGGTCTGCTGGCCAAAAACTCTATTTTGCTGGTTGAGTTTGCCGATCAACTGCGGGATAAAGGCTTTTCGGTACGAAAAGCCGTAGAAGAAGCCGCGAAGATTCGTTTACGTCCCATTGCCATGACATTGGTATCCACCATTCTTGGTGGGCTGCCGTTGATCCTTTCCTCAGGTGCAGGGGCTGAGTCACGCAATGCTATAGGCTGGGTGGTATTTGGCGGGCTGGGACTGGCGGTGGTGTTTACTTTGTATCTGACGCCGGTACTGTATCTGGCACTCGCCAGATTCACCAAACCCCGGGCCGACGAAAGCCAGCGACTGGAAAGAGAAATGGAGGCTGCACAATCGAGCGAGCACTAGATAGACAGGTTTCAGACAAGCTAATAGTTTGCCTGTAGTTGACCATTGCGTGATTCCCACGTACTTTTACAACTGCAACACTTGGTAGCAATTAGATCGGTTAAAAAATAATCTAAATATTTGTTTCACCGAGATTTTTCTAATCATGGACTTTTTTCTGCCGATAAATATGTACATCCTGACTTTTTGCATTACGTCATGTTGAAAGAACGGGTGGAGCTAGACTAAAAACAACCTTTAGGTATAGGAAGAATAACAATGATGAAAATGAAGTTAATAGCAAGAAGTCTCGGTGCGGCGGCGTTAGTTGCCACATCAGGTGTAGCAGTGGCTGAAACACTGTCAGTACCGGCTACTGTTACCGTCGATAACACCATCGACTTTCAGTTAACCGGTTCACTGGATTTTGGTACGCTTCGAGGCGCAGCCGATAACGCAGGTACTACCTGTGTTGGTGTAACGATGCCAGCGAACCCGGCTTCAGCCCTGACCAGCACATTGACTGGTGCTGCTAGTACTGCATGTACTACTGGTTCTGGTAACGCAATACTGGCCACCGTTGGTGGTACGCCGGCCCGCCCTGAATTTGCAGTAGCCGGCCTTGCTGCCTTTGCAACATTAGATGTTACTGTACCAGTAACAACAGACGAAACTGATGGCATCGAAATGGCACTGGCGACACCACCTCCCGGTTCACCGGTATTTCAGTTACATGATTTTACGGTATACCAGTCATCTGGCACACCTGGTGCTGTAGCCTTAACTGCAGGCGTGGGAACATTAAACGCTAACGGTACAGGTGATATCGCATTTAACGTGGGTGCAACCATCATTACCGATCCAGGCACACCTACCGCGACGGATTATCAGAACGCCGCTTATACAGCCAGTTTTGACGTTGAAGTGGCCTACTAAGAAAACAGGCCCGGTCCCGGTGGTTGCTGCAATGTTTAGCTTGTCAGAGCGTGTTGATAGCAATCAGCCGGGGCACATTTTTATGTATTTAAAATTTCTTGGACTCGTTTGTTTAGTATTTCCGAGCGCAGGACTTTCAGATTTACTGACGGATACCGCGCTCTCATTTGGTAAAATTGCTATTCGTGACAATGATTCGGTAAGCGCCGTCCACTTACCCCGCAGCGGTAATCAATTCCCTACCAATAAAATTCTTATTATTGAACCTGGTACCCCCGGAGCTTATACCCTTACCGGGCTGCCCCCGTTTGTTGAAGCCAGCCTGAGTGCCGATGTACCGGCTTTCTCGGCGGTGCCTGTGGCAGGTACTGAACAGTTCACCATCAGCGCGGTAGATATACCATCGACCATCAAAGCAGATGCTTCAGGCAATGCTCATTTTAAAGTCGGTGGTGTACTGGAAACCTCTGGAAACGGCGGTACTTACCTGGGCCCGCTTGATTATCAGATCATGTTGAATATTAATCTTGTTTTTTAACGGAGATGGCAGATTGATGTATAAGTCATTGCTTGTTTTGTTATTCGTTTTAGGTGTTGTGCAGTCGGGCCTGGCACAGGCCAGTTTGTTGATTTATCCGACCCGTGTCACGTTTGATGAGAAAGATCGTAGCCAGCAGGTAACTCTGACCAATACATCTCAGACCACCAATACCTACCGGCTCGAGTGGCGCGAAAAGCGCGCATTGCGTGAAGGAGGGTATGATGATATTGCGGCAGAAGAGGCAAAAGACCTTCCTGTTTCCAGCAATATGATTCGCTTTTCTCCGAGGCAGGTGACGCTCAAACCCGGTGAACGTCAGGTTGTTCGACTGGCTTTGCGCCGACCGCGAAATCTGGAAGTAGGCGAATACCGCTCCCATTTAATGTTTAAGGCCCTGCCTCCAAACGAGGAAGAGAAAGAAGAAAGCTCTCCCTCTTTGAATATTCGGATGGTAATAAGCTTTGCCATACCGGTGGTCGTCAGGGAAGGGGCGCTGGATGCCAGCTTGCAATTGAAATCGGCTGAAATTGTCTACAACCCAGCCACTGAGTCGGGCACTGTGCATGCAAGCATAAAACGTGACGGGCCTCATTCACTGTGGGGTAATTTGTCGGCTTTCTGGACACCGGCTGGTAGTGATGAGCAAGTACTGATCGCTAAATTAGGCGAATACAGTCTCTGGGCTGAGTTGGAACAAATCAACGCCAAACTAATATGGGCAGAGGCGCCCTTTGTACCTTCGGACGGTACACTCCATATCCGCTATGACGGGGTCAGAGATTTTCATGGTACCACCTATATTGATGAGAAAATCCCGCTCAGCAAAAGTGACATTAAAGTTGTGACCGAATAACTAACGTATAACGCTGTTAAATCAAGTCTCTTGTGTTGATAGTGATTACCGGTAAAATCGCTTGCAGAATAATAAATAAAAATATGGGCTGCATGTATTAAATGGCGGGGAACAGGTGCGGAGCAAGTAAGCGCATACCCAGCATAGCTGTGCTGTTTGTGTTACTGACTACTTTATTCAGCGCTGTTGCTTCTTCGCAGGATACCTCCGCAGCAACATTGTCTGAAATAAAAAAAACCTTATCGGTTATCAAACGAAAGTATGCCGGTCGTCGTCAGTCAGATATTGAAAACACCAAACCGGAAAATGTTTCTGCACCCGATAAGATGATGCAGACACCCCCAGAAGCAGCTTCCACTGATGCAACTGCAGTTACACCGAAGCTCACTGACGCCCCTGTCCTTAATACGAATGCTGATGACATTGCGATGTCAGAATCCTCTCCGGATGTTGTCATATCCCCCAGCGAAGTACCTGAGACCGCTATTGGCAGTCGTTTTGCTGAAGGGGAGGAATTGATACTGAGTTTATCATTAGGCGATATCTATCTGGCTGACATGTTTGCGTTTAAAAGCCGCCGGGGGCTGAAGGTAGGCCTGATTGAGTTTTCGGAACTGATGGAGTTTCCCATAGAGGTGGATCTTGACCCGGTATCCGCACAAGGCTGGTTTCTAAGTACTGATAATCAGTTCAGCTTAAAAAAAGGGGATGCAGAGCAGTTGCTGGTGGATATTGCTGGGCAGAAAGCCACTGTCGCAGAAGATGCGTATTTCATCGACGATGATATTTACCTGGAACTTACTGATCTGGCCGATTGGTTTGAGTTTGCCATAGCACTTAATGAGGCTCAGTTAACCTTAACATTAACGCCCTCCACGCCTTTTCCAATACAACAGCGTATGGCCAGACGTGGTAACGAAGTCTACAGAAGTGGCACCACGCCTTCTGTGCTGCCGCCGATTGACTCTGGCTATCAGTTGTATTCATCGCCGTTGCTGGATGTTCAGGCATCGGTACAAACCGACGAGGATGACACATCATCAAGCTACTCTTTGCTGTCCAGTCAGGATATGGCGTATTTTAACAGCCAGTTATTTTTGGCCGGAAATGATAGAAATGGCTTAAACAATGCCAGGCTGACATTTTCCCGCCAGTCTGCGCAAGCTGATTTGTTAGGGGCATTGCAAATGACAGAGTTTGCATTTGGTGATGTGGTCCCGGTAAATGTGGGCGCGGGTCAAACAAAGGGGTTAAGCCGCGGGTTCTCAATGAATAACGCAACCCGCGGTCTGGTAGACAACCAGAGAGTGAATCTGACCGGAGAAGTACAGGCTGGCTGGGATGTAGAGTTACACAGAAACGGCGTGTTGATTGACCGTAGATTGTCAGTCGATGATGGGCGATATGCATTTAACGATATTGAACTGAGTTTTGGTGAGAATAATTTTGAACTGATTCTGTATGGGCCGCAGGGCCAGGTTGAGACCCGTCAGGAGTCATATTTTATTGATAGTAATACGGTGTCTCAGGGAGAGGGACTGTTGCAGTTCTCACTGGTAGATGCGAACCGCTCTTTGCTAGGGGTGTCTGAAGACACCCAGGATTTAACGCAACGCGGAGTGGATGCCAGCGCGGTATATGATTATGGCGTGTCAGACTGGCTGTCTGTGGGTGTCGGCTCATCATTTTTTGAGCCTGAGCTCGGAGACACACAGCAGCAGTATTCTTTGAGAACGAATGTTGTGGTAGGCGATATAGGATTATATAACGCCACCTATAAACTGGATAAAGATAACCGTGCCAACTTCAGCCAGAATTTCAGAACCCGAATCGGTCAGACAAGCTGGTCGCTGGGTTATCGCCACAATGAAATATTGGATGAAGAGCGTCGCGATACGGGTTCCGGAGATACTGAAGTTATAACACTGCGAATGACTGGCAGGCTCTTTCATGATTTGGCGTTCCCGTTGAGCTACGAGAACCGATATCAGCAAGTACAATTTGAAAATGGCAAAAAAACGGAGCAGATTCAGAACATTCTTGGCATTAATTCCCGGTATGGCTCAGTAACCAACGCGCTTATCATGCAAAGAGGAGAAGGAACAGGCGACCAGGAAGAGAATACCAGCGATGAAGATTGGGATCTTGGTGGTTCACTGTCCTATAAAAATCGTTTCGGTAAAGCCTTTACCCGTTTTTTTATGAATTATCGAATAGAACCCTTCAGTGAGCTTTCTTCGGTAGGGAGTGCGGTAACGTTTCCTATTACAAGTTATCTTAAGTCAGAGTTCCGTTATTCTCATTCGCTACAAACTGATGAGGATCAGTATGACCTAAGATTAAACTGGCTTGGAGATACATTCACTCTATCCGGGCTGCTTAATTATGATACTGGTAACGACTGGAGCGTTAGTTTAAATGCCCGCATGAGCCTGGGCTACGAAAGTGAGTTGGGGCGATTTTTTGCTTCAGGCCGTTCGCTGTCTCAATCTGGCTCCTTATCCGTCAGGGTGTATGAAGATAGTAACCTGGATAAACAATATACGCAGGGTGAACCTGTGCTGGACGACGTTGAAGTGGAAGCGGTGCAGGCATACCGACGGGAGAGAACAGACGCTTCAGGTGTTGCTGTGTTAAAAGCACTGCCCAATCATCGCCGTACTGATATTGTTATTGATAAAGCCAGCCTGCCTGATTTTACGCTGACACCGGTTGATCCCGGATTTTCTGTCAATGGCAGAAAAGGCCTGATTCAGCACGTTGATATTGCTGTTGTCAGAGCCGGTGAACTGGATGGCGTAATATATCTGAAAGATGAGCAGGGTGTGGAATCTCCGGCGCCAAGAATGAGAATTAATTTAGTCAATATGCAAGGCGATGTGGTCGCTTCAACCCGCAGTGAATTTGATGGGTATTATTTATTTGACAGTATTATGCCCGGTGATTATCAGTTGCAAATTGACAGCGCGCTGCTCAGCCGCCGTTCTTTGCGTCAGAAGACTAAAAAGCAGTTGATTGTTTCTAACCGGGGCGATCTGATTACCGGGGTTGATTTTGTTCTGAGCCCGTTAAAAAAGGCGCGGGGCTTTGTGGTTAATGCCGGAGAGTTTCGTTCTGTCGGGTTACTGAAGTTGTATTATCAGTTGTTACAAAAACGTCTGGGTAAATCAATGTTGCAGGATGCGTTTTATATACGCCCTACAGACATGCAGAGCTATGTGATAGGGCTGGGTTACTATGAAGATAGTGAAAATGCTGAGGTTTTGGCGGAGGAACAATGTCAGATGTTCTCTCAGTCAGAAGTAAAGTGCAGTGTTGATTATTTCGAATTTGAATATTGAGGACAATAATGGGAAGCATAGTCAGACTGAAGCGTGAATTGAGTGCCACTGTGTGTTTCCTGTTACTTTTAACGGGTTGCCAATCTACTTTTAAAGGGGATGATCAGACGTTATCGCTGTCATCACTTACACCTGCACAGCAGGCAGAACTGATTAATCTCCTGCAGAATCAGGAAGAAAATGAGGCGTTACTGGAAAGCTGGAAAGAGAATCGTGATGGGGTTGAACGGCTATTGTTGATTGAGAGCGAATTAGTGTTGTTAATGGAGCAGCTGGACAACCTGGCTACAGAGCAGTCACAGCGCGATGCTGAGCCACCTGAAGTGAAGTCCGCCGAGCCAGCGTCCTCTGAAGTATCCTCTGTGGTTGAGCAAACAAAAAGTAATGTTGGCCTTAGTGCAACGGAAAAACGTTATGCTCTGCAACTCGGGGCATTCTCTGAGCCTGATAGTTTACTTGAACATTGGCAGAATCTTAGTAATGCACATGCAGTGTTAGTAGCTGAAAAAGAGGCCAATTATGAGATAGTCAGGCGCAATGGTGCCAATTTGTACCGATTGAAAATTGGCGTTTTTGCCTCCAGTGACGAGGCCTACACTTTCTGCAGGAAGTTGCAGAACCTGGAGTTGAAATGCATCTTAATGCAGTACAATGAGTCTGATATCAACCAGCTGAAATAATCATAGAGCGCCATATAGCTAAAAAACCCACTCCAGAGCTGCGAGACTGTAAAAGTCTCAATCAAGGCGTGGTTGCGCAGGAATAGTGATGCTCTTTACTCCGGGCTTCCTGCCCAGCGCCCTTCGGGCCAGCCTGTGGCTGTTCAAAAACACTCCTGATGTTTTTGTCAGGCAATTAGAATGAAGAGTGAGGCTTTTTCAGGCGCGCTTTTGGAACTCTCGCTGGTGTTGTTTAGTTAAACTATATGGCGCTCTAGCGGTATTCTGCGCTTCCCAGGTGTTTAATAACAAAGTAGGGAATGACGACGCTTGATGCGCTCATCACCTTTTGTGTGTGTCGGTCAATTACCCTGCCATTGACACGAACGCCACTGTGCTCATAGATCAGGGTTCCGGCGACGATGCAGCAGTATTGTTCCTTTCTTTTTATTTCCCGTGAGAAGATAAAGTCACCACCTTGTGTTACCTGCACATGCTCATCGGTTTTAACATCAACAACCTGATAACCCAGGCTGCTCATCTCTGTCAGTAATGCTTCCGCGAACTGGTTTCCCAGAGTATTCGTGGTTTTCAGGTTGTCATCAAATTCTACAAAAGAGGTAATAGCAATAGACTCATTATTGTAGTCAAGGTGCTGTTCCTGGAATTTGTGAACCAGCTGCTGGGCGTAGTCGTTTAATGCCTTGAAATGCTTTTGAGGGGAGTATTGATTGTATCTGGCGGTTCCTCCCCAGGCCTTTTCCTGCTGGAGGTTCGGTTGTGGCTGAGGATGGCTTGGTTCATTTTCTTTCCATGGTGTGCTTATTCCAGGCAGGCTTTGACACGCGCTTAGCAGAACAACAGAAAGAGTGATTAGAAAAACGGATTTCATAGATTAGGCTCCTGAATGCTCATATTACATCGCACTGCCACTAAATAACGCATTGACCTGTCTGTGCGGAATCAACGACGTTCCGGCTGACAATATTGACTTTGTTTCAATATCAACAATTCGGGTCTGAACCAATATGCCGTTAGCATGTTTGGTCATGGTGCCCACCAGAGCGAGCTTTGCGCTGATTTCCTCATCAAGCTCAAGGTAATCCCGGGTTAATATAAAATCCCCTTGTGGCGTTACCCGAATATAATCTGACACCTTGTAATCAAGGGTGTTGATGCCGAAACGATGCAGCTCCGCCATAAATGCCTCAGACAGTTGTTGACCCAACAGCGATGAGGATTGGTAGCCGGAATCAAGTAAAACGAAACTGGTCACGGCAACAGAAGCATCCGGGGCGACATTTTTCATATTGAGCGCCATTTCGGCGACGGTTTCTCTGACATAATCCTGAAGCTGCACACTATTGATAAATTCATTTTCCGCAGCATTCGATGATTTGAAGGTCGCAGGTTGAAATGCCCCATTGCTATGTTCATCAGGAGTCTCAATATCAAAGGTTGCGCAACCTGCGAGCATAATAATCAGGATCAAAATAGTAAAAAGCTGCGTCATTAGGTACCCCTGGTGGCCAGTAGCCATGTCATTGTTTCGTGTTGTCTTAAACCGTTTGTGTTGATAGCCAATTACTGTTGCTGTACGAAGAAAGTTTACTTTTGAAGAATAAAGCAATTATTAAGCCAGTTTTTAGTTCCGAAGCTCGCATCTGATATTGTTACACTGGCTTGATACTTGCAGTTCTGAGACCAGTGCTAATAGCAGAAAATGTGACCTGTTGGTTTGCCAGACTGAATGACATGTTTGTTGATTTGGTAAATATTAATGTGGATTAATTTGCAATGTATCTTATAAGACACACCAACGCCTGGATTATAACAATCTTGTTCCTGGCGATGATGTTGAGTGCGTGTTCAAGCTATTTTCAGAACGCAGAAAATACAGATGATAACCAGTCTGATGAAGCGATCTCTGAACAACAAATTCAGCAAATAGTGGAAGAATGGCGGGAGACCAGGCCCGCTATCCGACGCTTGTCAGAACTTGAGTCTGACTTTATGTTGGTGTTAAGTGAAATAGAAAAGCTTTCTGTGATTCCTGATGCTCCGCGGGACTATGCTGTTAAGCAGGAGTTAGAAATCGTCGAGGCGGAACAACGTCAACTGTTCTCGTCTGACGACTCAGAATCTGCAGACGTCGTTGATGATCAACCTGCTATGGGTGTCGCTGATCAACCTGCAATGAATGTTGTTAATCAACCCGCAATGGATAGCGCCCCCTTACAGCAAACAGCAGATAATCAACCTTCAGAGAGCGAAACATTGCAGCGGCAAAGATATGCCGTCCATATTGCCCTGTTCCTGCAAGAAAATACCGCTCATGTGGGCTGGAAGGTTCTGAACAGACGATACGAAGCGCTGTTTAGTGGTCTGCAACCGCTACTGGAAAAAATAGAGCACCCGGAACAACGGCTGTATAGCCTCAGAGTGGGGCCGTTTTTTGAGGCAGAACAAGCTGATCATTTTTGTTCGGTGTTAAAGCGCCGTAAGTACAAATGCAAACTGACTGCCTATATCGGGACGCCAATAAGCTAAAGAATATTTGCTCACTCTTCCTGCTCTCAATGTTATAAGCTGTTAAAACCCTTACTGAACCCGGACATACGGGCAATGATTATGTTACTTGAGAAAGCTCAGAGTCTGCTATTGCTGGTTGATGTGCAGGAAAAACTACTACCTGCAATTGATGCCGGTAATGAACTGGAGAATGCTGCCGCCTGGGCTATGCAGGTGGCATTGCAGCTGGGTGTGCCGGTGCTGGCAACTGAGCAATATCCTCAGGGGATTGGGCATACCACACAGAAGCTGGCAGAACTGTTACCCGAGCAGGGCGTTATCTCCAAGCTGAGTTTCAGTGCCTGGCGGGAGCCTTTATTTAAGCAGCGGCTTGAGCAATCCCAGCGCCACCAAATCATCATTATGGGCACTGAAGCTCATGTCTGTGTATTGCAGACGGCACTGGATTTGATTTCAGCTGGGTATCAGGTGTTTATTCTGATTGAGGCGGTGGGCTCAAGACAACAGGCGCACAGGGCACAGGCACTGGCCCGCATGGACCAGGCTGGTGCTGTTCTGATTAATAAAGAAATGCTCGCTTTTGAATGGCTCGAACGATCCGATACCGAGGTGTTCCGTACAATTCATCGGGGCTGGATCCGATAACACTGAGTGTTGGTTCCCAGGGCCCACTATCCCGTATTTATTCCTTTCCCGGGCGCAGCTTCACTGGCACCGCTGAGTATCTCTAACCATTGTACCGACATTGACCTCAATTCCACGAGAGCCTGATCAGTGGTTATCTGATTGGTCTGACGGCCACCGCCAGAGCTGATAAATTCGCGGCACCGGATATTCAGAACATAGTCTTTGTAGTCCGGGGCAGGTTGAGACAAAAATATGAACCTTTGGGGCCAGAGACGTTACCTTTAGGTATAGCCGGAAAATGGTGTCGGGTTACACCTTAAGCTCAGTATGGTTGGCCTGTTGGTTAAGATAACGGGCGAACATAAACAGCCAGTCTGATAAGCGATTGATATACTTAAGGCAAACAGGTGGTACATCCCGGCTTTTACTCATCGCTACTAACTGGCGCTCAGCCCGTCTGGCGATAGTCCGACAGACATGACACTGAGCGGCGTCAGCACTGCCGCCGGGAAGAATAAAATGGGTTTGAGGAGGAAGCTGACTTTGCCAGTGGTCAATTTGTTGCTCCAGAGCATGGATATCCTCATCTTTAAGGCTGTTATTGGCAGAAAGCGCAAAGCCAGTCTGAAACAGTTGCCTTTGCACCTGCTGCAACAGGGCAAGGTCCGTAGTGCTTAAATGGCTGCCCAAAAGCCCAAGCTGGGCATTGAGTTCATCCAGGCTGCCATAGGTTTCCAGTACGATATCGTGTTTATCCAGTTTTTCTGGCTTACCGGCATAAATCTGAGTGGTACCCTGATCGCCGTTTTTTGTATAGATCTTCATTCTGCTTGTAATTCCTCAGTGGGCGGGTCAGGTTTGTGGAAGCGACGAATCTGAACCACCATACCGAACATGGGGTGGTCAAAGTAATGGATTTGGGTGCTGATCACCCGTCGCAATTGTTTAAAAGGCAGTGCATAAAGATGACTACGACCACCTGAGTCTGTTGAAGACCTGGTATCACCCATATACTGTGATTCGCCAGCAAGGCTATGGGATTGCATGAGTCCCGGAGGCCCCTCAGCCCGATACAGCAACTCAGAATCAATGTGCAGGTAGGGCACCCGGTTAATATATTCAAGGTAAACCTTAAACCAGCCATCCAGTTCCCATAACGCATTGGTTTTTGAGCCTTGGGGCGTGGTTTCAATATCTTGCTCTGCTAAAACAAGCGGTTGGGAGAGGGCTTCTTCCACTTGCATGATCAGGTTTTTATCCTGGCTTTGTGACGCAAGAGCCGGAACTGATTCTAATTCGGTTTCTGACTCTAATGGATTTCCCAGATTGTCATAGCTAAGGGCGAAATTAGTGCCGCCAAACAGGCGATATTTTTGCGCTTTGTCACGCCCAAACAACACAGGCTGGCGCCAGACCAGATGCAACAGGGGGCGAATTCCACGCTGACGATGCAGGTCACGGGCAATGCTTTTAAGGGTCATCTGACTGGCAGGTAGCAAATAGGGCTGATTGTTAAAACGACGCTCAATCTCATCGATCACGTCCGGTACCGATGAAATCAAAGGCTTACTCTCTTGGTCTGGGGCCAGGATATCTTTAAGCCATCGTTGTTCTTTGGCAAATACACAGTCACTGCGCAGCCAGCGGTTAGGATTAAAGCGATATGCCAGGGTATTCTTTGTTGGCTGTTCTGAAGCCGACAGCTTGCCGACGATTTGGGCGCCTGCATCAACCCCGTTTACTGTTCGGGGTATGACGGCAGATTGTTCGGCCTGTTGTTTTAACGCTTTAATCTCATCCAGTATAAGATCAATACCCGGCGTGGTTATCTGAAGTGGGCTATTGGGGAAATGCTCAGTTGTGGACTCATTTTCCTCACAGCGAGTAAGATTATTGCGCAGAGCACGAATATCCGGGCGCAGAAAGGAGCTGAGTAGATCGGTGCTATCGCCGGTCTCCACGCGCGCCGGTTGTGGAAAGTTCTCCTCTAAGCGCTCCAGTGATTGATCCTGTTTGTACAGGAGAACTTCAACATCAAACCACCAGTCGTTGGCCAGTGCAGGGGAGCTGAATGTAACTAATACGGTCAGCAGCAATACCGATTTTAATAACAAGTGCGTCATCAGGCCGCCTGTAATTTCCGTTTAAATTGATTAAGCATATCCTGAACCAGTGTAACACGCTGTTGATGCTCTTCGGTTTTGATATTGAACCTGAGTTTTTGTGGTCCGTCCAGCTTATAGATTGCTGGCTGGGACTGTAACAACTGGATAATAAACCCGGGGTCGATGGGGGTGTCCTGCTCAAACTCGACAAATCCGCCCTGGGCACTGGCTTCAATTTTGCTGATACCAAGATTTTTCGCGTCCTGTTTCAGTTCGCTAATCATCATCAGATTTTTGGCGGCATCGGGTAACAGACCAAAACGGTCAATAAGCTCTACCCGAAGCTCATCCAGGTCATCTTTTGTTTTGCAATTGGCGACTTTTTTATACAGTGACAAGCGGATATTAACATCAGCAATATAGTCTTCCGGCAACAGTGCCGGTATTCGCAGTTCGATTTCCGTATGTGAGGAAAGCGATTCCTCCAGGGACGGCTCTTTGCCTTCTTTGAGTGCGTCGACGGCTTTATCCAGCATTTCCATGTACAAAGAAAAGCCAACGGTGGCAATCTGACCTGACTGATCATCACCCAGCAGCTCACCGGCACCACGAATCTCAAGATCATGGGTGGCCAAAGCAAAACCGGCACCCAGATCTTCAAGCGACGCGATAGCTTCGAGGCGTTTCCGGGCATCTTTGGTCATGCGCTTAGGGTGAGGGGTGAGCAGATAGGCATAGGCCTGATGGTGTGAACGACCGACCCGGCCCCGCAGCTGGTGCAATTGTGCCAGCCCCAGATGATCCGCTCTGTCCATAATAATGGTGTTGGCGGAGGGAATATCGATGCCGGTTTCAATAATGGTACTGCATACCAGCACATTAAAGCGCTGATGGTAAAAATCTGACATTACCCGTTCCAGATCCCGTTCGCGCATCTGACCATGGCCAATGCCGACTCTGGCTTCGGGAACAATTTCTTCGATTTCAGCGGCGGTCTTGTCAATCGTTTCCACTTCGTTGTGTAAAAAGTATACCTGACCCCCGCGCAGGATTTCTCGCATGATAGCCTCGCGGAGCAGCTGTTTATCGCGCTGGCGAACAAAGGTCTTAATTGCGAGTCGCTTGGCCGGTGCGGTAGCGATAATGGACAGATCACGCATCCCGGATAACGCCATATTCAGGGTTCTTGGAATAGGCGTGGCGGTCAGGGTCAGTATATCCACATCGGCGCGCAGGGCCTTGAACTTCTCTTTCTGGCGCACCCCAAATCGGTGTTCCTCATCGATGACTACCAGTCCAAGTTCAGCGAATTTAACGTCATCCTGCAGTAGCTTGTGGGTGCCGACAACAATATCAACTTTGCCCTCTGCCAGTCCCTGAATAATGTCTTTGTGGGCCTTGCCACTGCCAAAGCGGGATATGACTTCAACGCGAAAGGGCCAGTCGGCAAAACGGTCTTTGAAATTTTCATAATGCTGCTGGGCGAGCAGGGTGGTGGGAACTAATATTGCTACCTGCTTTCCGCCATTGGCCGCCAGGAATGCCGCACGCATGGCCACTTCTGTTTTACCGAAACCCACATCGCCACAGACCAGCCGGTCCATTGCTGTAGGGCTGCCCATGTCCTGAATCACGGCATTGATGGCTTGCTGCTGATCTGCTGTTTCTTCGAATGGAAAACTGTTAGCAAAGCTCTCGTACTCATCCCAGTTGATCTTTATCGCGAATCCGGGCTTGGCGGCACGGCGGGCATACACATCCAGTAACTGTGCCGCCACATCACGCACTTTTTCGGCTGCTTTCTTACGTGCTTTGGCCCAGGTTTCAGTGCCAAGGTGGTGCAGTGGAGCTGAGTCGAGATCACCGCCGCTGTAACGGCTTATCAGGTGCAAAGACGAAACCGGTACATAGAGCTTAGCCTGATTGGCATATTCAATCGTCAGGTATTCTGTGGTAATCCCTCCGGCATCCAGCGTTTGCAAACCTTTGTATCGGCCGACACCATGTTCCAGGTGCACCACTGGCTGGCCAATACTGAGCTCGGCCAGATTACGAATGACCGCAGCTTCATCGGTGGCCTGCTGTTTCTTGCGCAGGCGCCGCTGGCTGATCTTATGACCGAGTAAATCGGTTTCTGTGACCAGCACCAGCCTGGAATCTGTTTCTTCCAGTACAAAACTGTGCTCCAGATCACTGATGAAGATGCCGGTTTGTTGATGCCCGATCAGAAAAGACTGCAGGTCGGAAACTTCTTTGGGGCTGATCCGGATCTTCTTCAGCATCTCCAGCAAGCTTTCCCGTCGCCCCTGTGATTCAACACTGAACAGTACCTTAACCCCTTGCTGCTGCCAGTCATTAAGTTGTTGCTGTAGTGATGCCATGGGGCTTTTAAGCTGCGGTTTGATAGCAATATCCGGCAGCGGTGTAGTGGCAAAATTAGCGCGGCCGGCTTTAGGCTCCAGACTGTGGTGGCTTATGCTGACCCTTGAGCGTTGTTTGATCAGATTAAACAGCTCCTCCACCCTTAAGAAGATCTCAGCGGGTGTCAGCAAGGGTTTAAGCGGATTGTATTTGTGCTGTTCATAGCGCTCCTGAACATCGGCCCAGTAAAACTCAGCGGCGTTAAGGAGATCGCCATGCATCAGCACCAGGCTGTCGTGATGCAGGTAATCAAATAAGGTGGCGGTATGGTCAAAAAATAGTGGCAGATAGTATTCGATACCGGCAGGCATTATCCCTTTGCTGACCTGATAATAGATCGACTCACGGGCATTGCTGGCGTCAAATCTGTCAAGAAACTGCACCCTGAATCGATCAATCGCTTCTTTATCTGTGGGAAATTCGTGCGCCGGGAGCATACGGATCTGGGTGACTTTTTCCTCTGAGCGTTGAGAATCGGGATCAAAAATCCGGATGCTGTCAATCTCGTCGTCAAATAAATCTATGCGATAAGGCGTTTTGCTACCCATCGGATAAAGGTCAATAATACTGCCCCGGACACAGAATTCACCGTGACTCATTACCTGGCTGACCGCAGTATATCCTGCACGCTCCAGTCCCTGGCGAAAACCATCCAGGTCAAGCCGCTGGCCCTGTTCGAGTAACAATAAGTATTTCGCCAGGTAATCTACCGGTGCCAGACGCTGTAACAGGGTATTGACCGGTACAACATAGATGCAGGGCTGCGGTTGTGTCAGGTGGAAAAGGGTTTCCAGACGCTGGGATATAATGTCCTGATGAGGAGAAAAGTTGTCATAGGGAAGTGTTTCCCAGTCAGGGAACACCTTCACATCAATATCACTGACAAAACTCTGAAGTTCACGGGCGAGTTTCAGTGCACAGGGTGTATCAGCGGTGATAAGCAAAACTGAACTGTTAATCTTTTGGGCAGCGTTAGCGATAGTCAGGGCCAGACTGCTGCCATGCAGATTACCCCATTGCTGATGATCACCTGCTTTAGTGGGCAGGTCGGGACTGAAAATACTGCTCATGCTGTGTTAATTATTCTCTTTGCCGGATAGTGATACAGGACGACTGATCTGATAAATGTGTTGAGGTTTTTGCACACAGACAATCATCTGTGTTGGATTCACCTGTCAGCTTTTTGATCAGACTGCTTTCTCTTCTTTAACTGTTGAGTCTGAAGATGCAGGCTGGCACGTACCAGCAATTCCTGATCCTCTTCTCTGATGCTACTGAAAAACAGCGAGATATGGTACTGATCCTCCACTTTCTCGCAAGTGATAACTTCGCCATAGCAGAAAATGCCACAGGCTTCCTCTTCCAGAAAGAGTCTCAGTTCGCATTGTGTCTGCAAATCCAGCGGTTTCTTGCTGATCAGGATGAGTCCGCCACCGCCAAATGAGGCTGTATCATACTGGTGTTCATCGGCCATCTGTTGTTGCAATACATAGGACATCATAAGATCAATTTTACGGGACTGATGGTTAAGAAATTTAACCAGCTCACCGGCATGTTCACCAAGATTGCGAAGCGGACGCAGTGCTGCGGTTTCCAACGCCGACATTTCACTGGCAATGCGAAATGCATAAGGCATTGAATCGTTCAGATGCTCAGGGTCAGGTGGAGAAAAATCTTCTCCCAGCTCACGCATTGCAGCTTTGATCGGGTGTTTAATGCGGAAAAAATCATTAAATTGCTGTTGTTTTTGCTCCAGCGACAGCTTTTCCATAGAGACTCCATTAAAATGCGGGCCTTGATTGTGCACTAGCTTACACCTATTATCGGCCAACAATAAATATTCAGCCTCTGTCAGGCTTTATTCCGGGCCTATTCTCTACAGTGTATTACCCAGTCTCAGCATTTATCGGATTCCGTTACGCCAGAGCCAGTAAAGGCAATCCCTTTATTGCCTTTATCAATTTTTTTTCGGTTGCCGGCATCACACTGGGGCTGGCGGCACTCATTACCATTTCCTCTGTGATGAACGGTTTTGAAGCGGATCTGAAAACTCGCATTTTAGGCATAACCCCGCATTTTATCGTCGACAGCGAAAATAAAAACGACGCTCAACGCGCGCAACTCTCTGAGATAAGACATGTAAAAGCCCAGTCCCGGGTTATAGAATCCGAAGGCTTACTGCAGTCCCCGGCAGGTCTGAGGGGGGTAATGGTACAGGGGATTGAACCACAAACACTGCCACCCGGGGATATCATCAGTAACAGTATGCTGGCTGGTGATCTGACGGATTTGGTGGCCGGAGAGTACGGTATCGTATTAGGTCGGCCTCTGGCTGCGGCATTATCATTAGGGCTGGGCGATAAGGTGCGGCTGATCTCTGCCGATGCAAGCGTGTATACCCCCTTTGGACGAATACCGAGTCAACGGCAATTCAGGATAACGGGGTTGTTTGATGTAGGCTCTGAGTTAGATGATAAAGTCGTGCTGATGCATTTGCACGATAGCGCCAGATTACTGCGAACTGCGGTGCAAAATGCGGCCTCAACGCGTCTCTACCTGGACGATCCCTTTGCCTGGCAGGAGGTTAAAAAGGTTCTGGATAAGCAAGGCTGGGACAGTCAGAACTGGAGACAACGTCAGGGGCCGTTGTTTGATGCTGTGAAAATGGAAAAGAATATGATGTCCCTGATGTTATTGCTGATTATCGCTGTGGCGGCTTTCAACATTGTGTCTTCTCTGGTGATGGTAGTAACAGAGAAAAAGGCTGATATTGCCATATTACGTACACAAGGCATGACGGGCCCCGGTCTGATGCGCATATTTATGCTTAATGGCTTGTACAATGGCATCAAGGGTACCTTGTTTGGTTTGATTCTGGGGATACTGCTGACCAAACAACTGAATAATATTCTGGGGCTGTTTGGCGTGCAGGTGATGCCGGGCAAAGGCGCGGGGTTGCCTGTCGATATACAGTGGTCACAGATTAGTCTGACGGTAATGTTGTCAGTGATGCTATGTGTACTCGCCACGCTGTACCCGGCTATCCGGGCTATCCGAGTACAACCAGCCGATGCACTTCGGGCCGAATAATAGGAATGGTTAATGTCTGAAACTCAGTTATTGGTTTGTGAGCAGATCGCTAAACAGTATGACGAAGGGCCTGCACCCGTTCAGGTGCTGGAAAACATCAGCTTCAGCCTGAACCGTGGCGAACAACTTGCCGTAATGGGCAGTTCAGGATCCGGTAAAAGTACCCTGTTACATTTGCTAGGAGCACTGGATAATCCCAGTGCAGGTAAGGTGTTATTTAAAGGGCAGGACATCTATCAATTTAACGCCGCACAGCAAGCTTCTTTTCGTAATCAGAGCCTTGGTTTTATTTATCAGTTTCATCATTTGCTACCGGAGTTTACAGCCCTTGAAAATGTTGCTATGCCGCTGCTGATAGCCCGCGTAAGCTCGCGGCAAGCTAAGGATAAAGCCCGTAAAATGCTGGAAAAGGTAGGTCTGGCGCAGCGCTGCGAGCACAGGCCTTCTCAGCTTTCCGGCGGTGAGCGCCAGCGCGTGGCGATAGCCCGGGCACTGGTGAATGATCCGGCATTAGTCTTGGCAGATGAGCCCACCGGTAACCTCGACAATAAAACAGCAGAATCGGTATATGAGTTACTGCGCGGCCTGACCCGGGATCTGGGTACCAGCTTTATTGTCGTTACTCATGATTTGCATCTGGCACAGCGTTTAGATCGCTCACTGACTCTGCACGACGGTAAACTGGTAGCAGCATGAATTCATTGGGTATCCGGCTGGCGTGGCGGTTTCGACAGGGCAAAGGTCAGAATGGATTTGCTTCGTTTATCTCTGCTTCTTCCACCGTAGGTATTGCACTGGGTTGTTTTGTGATGATCTTGTTGCTTTCTGTGATGAATGGCTTTGAAAAAGAGCTAAAAGATCGGTTTTTGGCTGTAATTCCTCATGGTGAACTAATCGCTGTATCGCCCGGTGGAATGCAGAACTGGCAGCATCACATCACGCGTTTCGAACAGGATCAACGTATTACCTATCTGGCACCTGTAACTAAGATGATGGCCATGGTTCAGACCGGGGCGAAGATGAAAGCGGTTGAAGTGACCGGCATCCAAACCAACAGTATGAGACAGTCCAGGATCCGTGAGATGACAGAACTGGCTCAATGGCAACAATTTTCAGCAACATCAAACGCGATTCTGCTCGGGCAGGGGGTTCTGAAGAAGCTGGATGTAAAGATCGGCCAGAAGATTCAGCTGCTGATGCCACAACAAAGTATGGAGCAGGGGTTCAGACCTCCAAAATCAATCTGGTTTGAAGTGGCCGGCGTATTAAAAATCGGTGGTGAGCTGGATAATCACCTGGCTATGGTACACCTGGACAAGGCTTCAGAGATTCTGGGCATCCAGTCTGGTGCGCAGGGGCTGGAGTTCGGTTTCGAAGATCCCTTTGCGGCACCGGCTTTGATGAGGGAGCTTGGCTTTGCCTTTGACCAGCATGTCTATATTTCTGACTGGACACGCACCCATGGTCATCTTTATCAGGACATTCAACTGGTGCGTACGGTAGTTTATCTGGCCCTTACTTTATTGATTGCCGTCGCCTGTTTTAACATTGTATCGACCCTGGTTATGGCCGTTAACGATAAACGCCGGGAAATTGCCATGCTCAAAACCCTGGGAGCCAGAGATAGCCTGATTATACAGAGTTTTATGTTGCAGGGCATATTCAACGGTCTGATTGGTACTCTGGTGGGTATTTTAAGTGGCGTTGTAATCTCAGTTTACCTGTCTGAACTGGCTTTGTGGCTGGAAAAACTGATCGGAATCCAATTGTTGTCCGGGGATATCTACTTTATAGACTTTTTGCCCTCACAGGTTAACCCTGCTGAGGTGATTATTACCGCGTTGATCGCTTTGTCTCTGAGCGTTCTGGCGACCCTTTACCCTGCCATTAAAGCCGCCCGGATTGAACCTGCCAAGGTACTTAACCACTGAAGCACAAGGTATTCAATTAACTAGTGAAATGCTGGACTGTTTCTTGCTTTGTTTTCCTCTGCACTTTTGAAAATTACCATCAATGTCAACAACTCGTCATATAGCGGAGGACGATAATGAAGGGGGACAGGGCTGTCAGAATCTGGATGATTATACTCGCAATCAGTTGCTATATCACTCAGGGTGTACTTTTTAACCTGTTGTTTCCTTGGGTTATTTCCCCTTTAATTGTGGCGTGGTTGTGGCTCAAGCATGAACAAAGTCTTAAAGAAGAGGGGAGTTATGCTGCCGTAATGGGCTTTGTTAGCGGAAGCAGCCTCGTATTGATCTATTGCCATGTTATGTGGTTATCACAGGAAAGTGTAAAAAGTGTAAGTCTCGCTGCAGCGAACATGGATTTTATCTTGTCCCCCCTATACGCCTTTGCGCTTGGCACTGTGGGGGCCATTATCGGATATTCCACCCGTCGTTTAAGACGGGACTCCTGCCATAAGTAGGTGTAAAGATTAGTGACATACACCTCGAACACAGGTTCCCGGATCAGAATAACTGCTAAGCCTTCAAAGCCTTGAGTACTCTGGAGTGAAACTCCCGAAGATAGAGAATCAGCATCGTCACTACACACGCCAGCATAAGTAATCTGGGATCTACAAACCAGGTCAGGGCTGACAGCGAGAAATAGATAGAACGCAGCCCATAATTAAATGAATGTCCGGCCTGGTCAACGACTTTAGCTGCGCGATTGGCATAGCTTTTCACTTCTTCTTCTGAAAGTTTTCTACCGTCAGGGGCAGCCCCTACCAGCACACCTGCAAAGCCGTATTGGCGAAGCGACCAGGTAAACTGAAAAAACGCGAACACAAAGATACCAATAAGTAGTAGCAGCTTGAGTTGTATCTGCAGGTTGGTATTGGGTGAAGACAATGCCAGCTGTTGCAACATGGTACTAAGCTTGTCCACAGAAGCCATGGCCGTGAGTAACCCCGCCAGAATCAACAATGAACTGGAAGCAAAAAAGGTGATATTTCGTTCAAGTGTGGAGATAATTGACACATCAGCAACCCGGTTTTCCCGTTGTAGCATTTGTGTCATCCACTGGTTTCGTTTTTCTCTTAATTCTGCTGCAAGGCAGGGTCTGCGTCTTGCCTGTTTTTTGGCAAATAACGTGTAGCCGATCCAAATAGTTAAAAACCAGCCAAGGGCCACAAAATCCAGCGTTGTCATTGTTAAGCGAGTCTGTACTGTCAGGTCTTGCCCGACATGCTACACTGCGCGCCTTTTCAGACCAAGCACCTGGGCGTGTTTATCTTTCATAGGCACGCTTTGTCAGAAGCCATCTTTTCATCCGGCAAAGCAGACGGAATGACGTTGGCGGGCCTGAATAAACGACTGACAACGCCGCAGCCTGTAAAAATAATCCGGGTTTTCAGGTAAAGGCAAAAATGTTAAACCACACCGCTTGCCCCCTGATGGAAGCCGTTTTTGATCTCAACAGTGACAAATATGAAAGATAAACAGGTCTGATGATGCAAATTTCACTAGCTCCGATGGAAGGTGTTGTTGATCACCTTATGCGCGATATGTTGACGCAGATTGGTGGATACGATCTGTGCGTGACTGAGTTTGTCAGAGTGGTGGATCAATTACTGCCCGCTAAGGTCTTCTATCGTTTGTGCCCGGAACTAAAGCAACAAGGACTGACCCGAGCCGGCACGCCGGTCCGGGTCCAGTTACTGGGGCAGGATCCCGTGAGTCTGGCTGAGAACGCTGTGCGAGCTGTCAGTCTCGGCTCTCACGGTATTGACCTGAATTTTGGTTGTCCGGCAAAAACGGTGAATAAGAGCAAAGGCGGCGCGGTGTTGCTTAAACAGACTCAGGGCCTGTATGACATTGTTAGTGAGGTGCGCAGGGCTGTTGATAAAAAGCACAAAGTCACCGCCAAGATGCGTCTCGGCTTTGAAGATAAGGCCCTTGCAATCGACAATGCCATGGCCCTGGAGGCAGCTGGCGCCGATCTGATCACCGTGCATGCCAGAACCAAGGTTGAAGGTTACAAACCGCCCGCCTATTGGGATTGGATTGCCAGGATCCGCGAGCATGTCCGTATTCCGGTGGTAGCAAATGGTGAAATCTGGAGTGCGGAGGATGCGCTGGCCTGTCAGCAACAATCCCATTGTCAGGATATTATGCTTGGCCGCGGCGCTCTGGCGCTGCCTAACCTGGCTCAGGTGATACGCGGTGCCTCGCCGATGAGCTGGGAACAGGTTAAACAATTACTGGCGGATTATTCAGGCTACGAAATCTATGGTGATAAGGGGCGTTACTACCCAAACCGAATCAAGCAGTGGCTCGGCTACCTTAAGCGTCAGTACACTCAGGCGGACGCATTGTTTGAACAGATTCGCACCTTAAAAACGGCACAACAAATACTTCCCCACCTAATCGGCGAGACTGGTTTTAAACCTTAATTAGCACACGTTTATCTCAGTGTTATTGAACAATGCGCGTTATTTTGTTCTATTGATTGTCGACAGACAAAAGTTGTTGAGCGGCGCTGCAAATCGTTCACCAGCAAACACCTTTGAGGAAAATAACAACATGAAAGGTTCAACCCGAATACTGCTTACTGCGATGTCAGTAGGTATGCTCAGTGCCTGTGGGCAGCAGGGCGAAAAAGACCAGCCTGCGCTGGTAGAAATAGACAAAGACCCATACCCCAGTACCTACACCCCGTTGCCTTCTGCCACTACAGCGATCACTAATGTGACGTTGTTAGATGGTATAGGCGGCAGAATCGAAGGGGCTTCGGTATTGTTTGAAGAAGGCAAGGTGGTCTCTTTGGGCACCGATATTCAGATCCCGGAAAATGCACAGATCATAGACGGCACTGACAAATGGGTTACCCCCGGGATTATTGATGTGCACAGTCATCTGGGCGTCTACCCTTCACCGGGAACGCGTTCCCATTCAGACGGTAACGAAGCGACCAAACCTGTTACCGCTCAGGTGTGGGCTGAACATTCCGTGTGGGTACAGGACGCCGGATTCAGCCGTGCACTGGCTGGCGGAGTAACGGCTTTGCAGATTTTACCCGGCTCCGCGAATCTGGTGGGGGGAAGGGCGATAACCGTTAAAAACCTGCCTGACCGGACTATGCAGTCAATGAAGTTTCCGGATGCGCCCTATGGTCTGAAAATGGCCTGTGGTGAGAATCCTAAACGGGTCTATGGCGATAAAGGAGGCCCGGCTACCCGTATGGGTAACGTGGCAGGATACCGCCAGGCCTGGGCCGATGCCCAGGATTACAAGCGTAAATGGGAAAAATATCGCGCTGAGCACAAGGCAGGTAAAAATCCGAGCCCACCGAAACGGGATTTAACCATGGATACCCTGGTTGGCGTACTGGACGGCGAGATTATGGTTCATATGCATTGTTACCGTGCCGATGAAATGGCCATAATGATGGATTTAATGAAGGAATTTGATTATCAGATAGCGTCTTTCCAGCATGCTGTTGAGTCATACAAAATAACCGATTTGCTGGCTGAAAATAATGTCTGTTCAGCTATGTGGGCCGATTGGTGGGGCTTTAAAATGGAAGCTTATGATGGCATCCGTGAGAATGTACCGATGGTACATCAGGGCGGTGCCTGCGCTATCGTTCACTCAGACGATGATCTGGGAATACAACGTCTGAATCAGGAGGCTGCCAAAGCATTGGGTGATGGTTTGCGTGCAGGAATTGAAATTTCCAAAGCGCAGGCATGGCAATGGTTGTCTGCTAATCCGGCGAAATCACTGGGGATTTTTGAGCAGACCGGGTCTTTAGAACCTGGCAAAAATGCTGATCTGGTACTCTGGAGTACGGACCCTTTCTCCACCTATGCGCAGGCTGAGCGTGTTTATATCGATGGTGGCCTGGCCTATGACCGCCAGGATCCGAAGAGCTGGCCGGTACAGGACTTTGAGTTGGGCCAACCCGGCGAAGGAGATGTAAAATGAAACACCTTAGTATTGTATTACTCACGGCTTTGGGTTGTGCCTCGGCACAAGCAGAGAATCTCGCCATCGTTGGTGGTTATGTGCACACTATGTCACAGCAGGGCAGTGTGGAAAAAGGTACCGTACTGATCAGCGATGGTCGTATTCAGTCAGTGTCAGACCAGCAAAATGTACCTGAGGGCTACCGGATCATTAACGCAACCGACAAAATTGTTACGCCGGGGCTGATCGGTGCACAAACCTCACTGGGCCTGGTTGAAGTGGGCATGTCTGCCGGTACGGTAGATGCCAGTGCCAGGAGTGAAGACTATTCTCCCTATGGGGCTGCCCTTGATGTCAGTTATGCTTTCAATCCCGATTCAACGCTGATCCCTGTTACCCGAATCGAAGGCTTTACGGTAAGTGCCTCGGGGATGTCTGGTACGCATAGTCTGTTTGGTGGTCAGGGCGCAGTATTTAGTTTGGGCAATGCTGATAACCTGGTGAAACGTGGTGCCTTCATAACCCTGGCAGTGAACAATGATGGTGCTGATGACAACGGTGGCAGTCGTGCAGTTTTGTGGCCAAAAATTGAGGATGTACTGGCCGAGGTGAAATCCTTGCAAGGTCGTGCTCTGACCGCTGAGGATGAGTGGCACGGGCGGTTGAGCAAAGAAGATGCAAATGCGTTATTGCCGGTGGTGACCGGTGACATGCCATTATTTATCGATGCCAGACGTACAGCAGACATTCGCCAGGTGCTGGCCCTTAAGAAGCGCCATCCGCAGCTCAGGCTTGCTCTGCTATACGCTACAGAAGGTTGGCGGGTTGCCGATGAAATAGCAGCAGCACAGATTCCTGTGGTACTGGATCCTGAAGTTAATCTGCCTGGCAGTTTTGATCAATTAGGGGCCACCATGGCCAATGCAGGCCGATTAGATGCGGCTGGTGTGAGTGTGTCGATTGGCATGGATACCCATAACCTGCGTTTAGCAACGCAACATGCGGGTAACGCTGTGGCCAATGGATTACCCTGGCAGCAGGGTTTGGCGGCGCTGACCATTAATACCGCCAGATTGCTTGGAATTGATCAGGATTATGGCAGTATTGAGGCGGGTAAAGTTGCCGATGTGGTGATCTGGTCCGGAGATCCGCTGCAGGTGATGGAAGCGCCAGAGAAGGTCTTTATCAATGGCGAAGAAATCAGGCTGGAGTCACGTCAGACCAAACTCAGAGACAGGTATCTGACCCTGAGTGAGGACAAGCCTCAGGGCTATATCAGACCCTGAGTTAAATAAGACAGGTGTTTGCTGTAATGCCAGTCAGTTAAGCTGACTGGCATTTTTATATATCTTCAAACTTTCCAGTAAAGCAGATAGTTTGGCTTTCCCTGCA
>NZ_NISX01000024.1 GCF_002591895.1 Lacimicrobium alkaliphilum | reverse complement strand
CACAAAATCCTTTACACTCTCCTAAACGGACGTAATAAGTGTCAAGCGAGCAAAGCCAGATAACCCCAACACACCTGATCAGTATTGCGCCTTTTCGCACACCAATTAATCTGCGTAGTGAGCGACTGACAGAGTCTGAACTGGAGCAGGTTCGAGCCGAACTGGCCACTATGCTTCCTAATCAGGGCTTTACGGTGCAGGCGCCCGACTGGCCGTTTGGCTATGGTTCGTTAAACCATGATGCCATTCCCGGTTTTTTTCAGCCCATCGCATTTGTTGTTCCCACTGATGAGCTATTTCAGTCAATCAGCCAGTCCGATACAAACATCAGATTGCTGAATTTTCAGGTACACCTTTACGATGACACGGTAGCAGTACTTTTCGCTCAATGGGAGGTGAAGGCTGAACCATCAACGAAACTTGACAGAACTCTGACTGCCCTGACTAATGATCTGGTCTGCAGAGTAGTGGATGAGCTAATGCAACCGTTGGCAGAGCAGTTGAGTAATAAAACTCCGGTATCATGGCGCTGGCGCAGTATTGAAGAGTTTGTGGTTTACCGTGACGTCGCCCGGCAACAGCTTTTAAACCGTGAGGCCTTATGGGTGGCCCGTATCGCGCTGGTGAACAGTCAAAGTCATGACTATGAGCAGTGGATGACATGGGCCGACGCACAGGAAGACACAGTACTACAAAATAAGCAGTTTTCACTCTATGTGGGGTCAGGCAACAGCCTGCTGATTGATTGTGATTCTGCACAGGAGCAGCGTAATCTTATCCGGGCCATGAGTCTGTGTCAGTTTTATTCAGTGATCCTGTCGTTATATTTGCAGCAACTGAACGATGATCTCAGTCAGTTAGAGATTTATGTAGCCCGGCGGGGAATTTCACGGGCGAAAAACAGACTGCTGCGCCAGGTTGAGAATAAGCTGGATCATCTCGATTATGTGCGCCTTCAGCATGGCCAGGCGTTGTATGGTGTGCAGGGAAGTCGCCGCACTATGGTCAACACTATTCATGAAGCCTGGAATACCACGGGGCAGTTTGACAATGTGATGGGCTGGGCCGGACTACTCAGGGAGCGCATATCAAGGCGTTTTCAGGAACGGCGAATAAAGCAGGGTAGACTGGTGCAGGCGTTGCTGGCCTTTATTGGCGGTCTGGCAATACTGGACATTTCGCTGGTTATGTTGAGTGAGAGTGAAGGGCTGCGGGAAGATCATTTACCCGGAATGCTGGATCTGTTTTACCGTCTGCCAGCCGATGGCGTACTCTATGGTGCTGTGGCTATTGTGATCGCAGTGGTGTTTCTGATTTACCGTAGCGAGTCCTGATATGAAAAGTATTGTTCCGGCACAAGAAAACGGGCGATTGAAGATTATTGCCTTGCTCGGCTCAACATCTTCAGAGCTTGAAAAGATTACCGGCTATATTGGCCGGCAATTAACCGAAGGCTTTGGTGGGGTGTTTATCAGCAAGGGGGTGGGGTTCTGGTCAAAAGAGGGGAATAACCATCAGCGACATTATCCGCCGGAGTCGGTGATCCAGGAAAGCAGTTTGCGCATTGAGCTGCTGGTGATGCCTGAGCGTAAAAATAACGCGCTGGAATTGCTTGGCCGTGTGGTTCGCGATGCCAACCAGAAGTATCAGCTCGATTGTCAGTATTTACACGTTGAGGTGATTGACGCTGCGGCGGCACATATGGTGATCGTTGACACAGAGTAGGCTTTTCAGCACAGACGCGAAAAGCCATAAAAAATGGGTGAACCACTTCGGTATAGTGAACAAAAAAGCCGCTGAAATCAGCGGCTCTTTATGATCAGTCTGACGGTTTTACGGGTTCAGACTGGATGGCTTACCGGCCGGCGCATTCGCCTGATTACTCAGGCTCGACTGACTGGCAGTCTTGCCTGATTTTTTCAGCCCCTGGCGCTGTTCATTGTCTATGGCTGAGATGGTGATCTCGCTGAACTCATCGCTCAGGCTTGAGGGTTTTGCCATGGGGTGAGACATAAAGCTTACCTTTTTCACCGGCTTTTCGGATATCACCTCTACTGACTTGCTCTCGTCTTTTGCCGTTGTTTTCGGCTCTGCTTTTGTCTTTGCTTCAGACGTTGCTGCCGGCTTTTCAGAGACCTCTTCAGATTTCTCCGCTACAGGCTCAGCCTGTTTTGGTTCATCCGGTTTAGCATTAGTCGGCTGCTCAGCAACTGCAGACGGTTTCTGCTCTTCAGTCGCTTGGTCTGCGGTTTTCTCTGCTTTATCATCAGTCTCGTCCAGGGCTATTTCAACCTGTTCCGGGGTTTTACGCCGCGGCTTACGAGGTGCTCTTTTGGGTTTCTCAGCCTTGGGTGTTTCAGCTTTCGCCTTAACTTCTGTGGCTTCAGATTCCTCTTTCTTGTCAGACGCAGCTGTGGCTTTTGCCGACTTCTCCGTCTTTTCGGCCTCAGGCGCTTTTTCAACAGATTCGGATGCAACGGCTTTCTCTGTCGGGGATGCGTCTGCCTCAGCGCCTTTGCTTTGCACTTGTTCAGTATTTACCTGTACAGGTTGCTCAGCCTCAGGCGTGTCTTTACCAATGTCATCGGTACTCGGGGCACCTACAACTTTGCTGGCCTGCGTGCTTTTTGCTTCAACGGCTGCTGATGTATTATCTACCGGAGGCACATCGTTAAGGGGTTGTGCCTTGTTTTCACTGTCAGCCGGCTTAACTTCTGCCTCATCAGCATGACTCAGGGTAGACTGTTCAGGGCTCTCTGCCTGCTGTTCCTCTGCCTGATCCTTACGACGTTTCTGACCAGCCGCTCGGATATGGCGAGGCGAGCGACGACTACGATTACGGCTGGTTTCAGCACCTTTCTCATCAGTCGTGGTTGTCTGCTGATTGTCTTCGTCAGTATTTTTATCAGTCGAAGATGCTTCAGTCTCTGCCTTTTTCTGACCAGCTGTTTCAGCCTGAGCAGGTTTCTGACTCTCAGTTTTGGCCTGTGCCGTTGTTTTGCCCTGATCTGCTTCTGCAGCCTCGGCGACATTCTGCTCTACATTGGTGAGATCTTCTTTGTCCTGCACCCTTACGCTGCGTCTTCTGTCACGACGTTTACGGCGTTCGGCAAGCTGCTGCTTCTGGGTATCCTTAGTTTCAGCTTGCTCTTGTTTAGCCTGAACAGGTTGTTCCTTGGGTTGCGTTCTGGCTGATTTCTTTTGCGTATCGGCATTATCAGCACTGTCTCTGCGAGGTTTGCGTGTGGCAGGTTTACGCTCTTGTGGCCGTTCAGATTGAGGCTTACTGTCCTGGGGTTTTGTGCGTCTGCCTTCACCGCGGCGATTGGCATTTCTGCCACCACGTTGATTACCCGTTGCGTCTTTATTCTGATTCTTATCATTGCCTGATTTTGCTTCGACAGGCTCTTCTTTGAGCAAGTCACCCAGCCACTTACCCAGTTTCGCCAGCAGGGAAGGGCCCTGAGGTGTGTTCTGTGCAGGCGCAGGGGTTGATACCTTCGCTGCAGGTGGGGCCTTAGGTGGTGCAATCAGCGTCTTCAGAGCCGGCTCTTCACGGGCAGGCTGACTACTGGTGGGGCGATCGGCTTCTATGGTTTTCACGTCATCCAGCTCTACGTTGTAGCTGACATCGCTGATCTGATCGTCGGACCGGTGACGGGATACCCGGTAATGGGGGGTCTCCAGATTCGGGTTGGGTATGATCAGCAGATTGACCTTATGACGTCGTTCCAGTTCGGCTACAGAAGGACGCTTTTCATTAAGAAGATAGGTGGCCACACTGACCGGCACCTGAGCTTCAATTTGCCCGGTATTATCTTTAATCGCTTCTTCTTCCATCAGTCGCAATACTGACAATGCCAGAGACTCTGTACCGCGCACCGTTCCGTGTCCGTCACAACGAGGGCACACATGATGAGCGGATTCACCCAATGAAGGTCGCAGGCGCTGACGAGACATCTCTAACAGCCCGAAGCGGGAAATACGGCCTAACTGAACCCTGGCTCTGTCGGGGCGCACGGCATCGTTGAGACGTTTTTCCACTTCACGCTGATGGCGAACCGGACCCATATCGATAAAGTCGATAACAAACAGACCTCCGAGATCGCGAATACGTAATTGACGTGCAATTTCATCGGCTGCTTCAAGGTTGGTATTCAGAGCCGTTTCTTCAATATCACCGCCCTTAGTGGAACGAGATGAGTTGATATCAATAGAAGTCAGAGCTTCGGTCTGATCGATCACTATAGAGCCACCGGATGGCAGGCGCACATCACGCTGAAATGCCGATTCAATCTGGCTTTCTATCTGATAGTGGCTGAACAGGGGCACATCGCCCTGATAACGTTTTACGCGGTTGGAAAAATCAGGGCGTACCAACTCGATATGTTGTTTGGCGAGATCGAAGATTTTCTCATCATCGATCAGGATCTCACCGATATCACGGCGCAGATAATCACGAATAGCACGAATGATCACGTTGCTTTCCTGATGGATAAGGAAAGGGGCAGGGCGCGACTCTGAGGCTTCAGTGATGGCTTTCCAATGGGTCAGCAGTACGCTTAAATCCCACTCCAGCTCTTCAAAGGATTTGCCGACACCGGCGGTACGTACAATCAGGCCCATACCGTCAGGCAGACTGAGTTTATTCAGTGCCTGTTTCAGTTCAGTGCGCTCGTCGCCTTCAATACGACGTGAAATGCCACCGGCACGGGGATTATTGGGCATAAGTACCAGGTAGCTTCCGGCAAGACTGATAAAGGTCGTCAGTGCTGCACCTTTCTGGCCTCGTTCCTCTTTGTCTATCTGTACGATGACTTCCTGGCCTTCCTTGATGGCGTCTTTTATCTGCGGACGGCCCTCAAAGTTGTAGCCTTTGGGAAAATAGGTACGGGCGATTTCTTTTAAGGGGAGGAAGCCGTGGCGCTCGGCACCATAATCGACAAAAGCTGCTTCCAGGCTGGGTTCAACCCGGGTGATTTTGCCTTTGTAAATATTGGATTTTTTCTGCTCATGACCCGGGCTTTCAATATCCAGATCATACATTTTTTGCCCGTCTACCAGGGCAACACGCAACTCTTCTTGCTGGGTTGCGTTGATTAACATTCTTTTCATATTGTGACTCGATAGGTATCGATCACTATCGGCGAACAGTACACCACCAATCTAGTCTTTGTGGGCAGTCTCCCGACTGGCAGGTGGCTCTAGCCTGAGCAAATTCTCTACTTGTTTAATCTTTAATACTTGCCAGGCATGTTTGGCCGGGCAGGTGTCTAAACTGGTCTTATGCTGTGCTTCGATAGCAATCTGGTAATAATAATTTGGTTTTATATCCAAGCGACCTAGGGGTATCTTGGCTATATTGCCTGGGTTCTGTTTTGTCTGGCTTAAACGAACTATTACACTCTTCGCAGCCGACCTGTTTCGCTCATTCTCTACGCGTATTATCGCTGTTGCGTACAGAACCCGTTCTGCAATCTGGCAGAAATGGCCTTTTTCACGACCAAAAGCCCGGCGATTATCGCATGCTTCCTGTGCGTCAGGCAAGTTAATAAAAACTCATGCTAAGGACTGTAATTTCAGTGGTTTGTATAGTAAATGCCTGTAATTTTATAACCGGACAGTTGCATCAGGGTAATTATGTGCTTCACAAAGGCTAAATTGGTGGGATAACAGGCTGAAAAATCGAAGCAAAAAGCGTCGTAACCCGGCCAGTAATTGAGTAGAATAGCCCCCCTATGACAGAATCTACATCACCTAAAGTACAATTTATCTTCGTGGATCCGGAGCTGGAAGGTCAAAGAATTGATAATTTTTTGCGCACTCAGCTTAAAGGCGTACCAAAGAGCCTGATTTATCGCATTTTGCGAAAAGGTGAAGTGCGGGTTAACAAAAAACGCATCAAACCTGATTATAAGCTACAGGCTAATGATCAGGTTCGTATTCCGCCTGTTAAAACCGCAGAAAAAACAGAGGGCCCCTCGGCCAAACTGGACAAAGTATCGGCCCTTGAAGATTGCATTCTATACGAGGATGAGCTTCTGATTGCCATTAATAAACCTTCGGGAATGGCCGTGCACGGTGGCAGTGGCTTGAGCTTTGGCGTAATCGAAGCACTCAGGTCGTTGCGTTCACAGGACAAATTTCTGGAGTTGGTACATCGGCTGGACAGAGACACCTCTGGTTGTTTGTTAGTGGCTAAGCGTCGTTCCTGCTTAAAGGCCCTGCATGAACAGTTGCGGGATAAACAGGTGGATAAGCGCTACCTGGCGTTGGTGGTGGGGAACTGGCCTGACAGCCGACATAAGGTCAAGGCACCGCTGAATAAGAACACCCTTAAATCCGGTGAGCGCATGGTTTCTGTGGAAACGGAAGGAAAGGCCTCTGAGACCCGTTTTCGGGTACTGGAGCATTTCAGTGGGGCGACATTGGTTGAGGCCTTTCCGGTGACCGGCCGTACTCATCAGATCCGCGTGCATTGTCAGCATGCGGGACATTCTATTGCCTGTGACAGCAAGTACGGTGATGAATATTTTGATAACAGAATGCGCAAATTAGGACTCAGACGCTTATTCCTGCATGCCGGCAGTATCAGTTTCCTGCACCCTAAAACAGGTGAGACCCTGAAATTGCAGGCACCGCTGGAACCGTCATTAAAAAAGGCGCTGGACGCCTTACGTCGGGAAGTATAAGCAGTATGTATAAGTTGGTTATTTTTGACTGGGACGGCACATTGATGGACTCCTGTGGCCGCATCGTTTCGGCCATGCGAACCTCTGCCAGACGCGCAGGGTTGCCTGTACCAGAAGAGGCCGCGGTGCGGGATATTATCGGTATCAGCTTGCGCCCGGCCATCGCCCGCTTGTTTGGCGAATTACCAGAGCAGCAGTCTGAACTGTTATTTGAACTTTATCGTCAGGAGTATGTGGATAATGATCCCACGCCAACGCCATTGTTTGGTGGAGCCATCGAGTTACTGGAACAGATCAGACAGCGCCAGATGTTGATGGCTGTGGCCACAGGTAAGGCCCGCAGAGGATTAAACCGGGTCTGGCAACAGACAGGTACCGGGCATTTTTTCAGTGCCTCACGCTGTGGCGATGAGACCCGCTCTAAGCCCGATCCGGATATGCTTGAACAGATTCTGGCCGAATTGTCGGTTCAGCCCCATGAAGCGCTGATGATAGGGGATACCTGTTATGACCTGCATATGGCGGAACAGTTAGGAATGGATCGTGTTGGTGTCAGTTTTGGTGTGCACGAAACTGCACGTCTGCGCCAGCACAAGCCTAAAGTGATCGTGGACTCACTGGCTGAGATTGCTGAGCTGATTTTGTAGACCGGGCTTTATGTCCAGGGATGGACGGTATGCCGACGTTGCAGGGATGCACCTCGTCGGCCAACCCGACAGCCGAATCCGAAAACACCAACCACCCGAAAAGAAATATTTACCACAGAGGCGATGTAGGGCCGAATTCATTCGGCTTGCCTGTTTAAGTTGGCGGAGTCAGGCGAATAAATTCGCCCCTACAGCCCCTCCATTGTTATTTTCGTTCCCGCAATCCAGCAGCCTTTGCGCAGGTCGCGGCTTAAGTCCGACACTTCAATGAGCAAAGTTGCTGGACGAGTCCGCTTCGCTCCTTGCAGGCTACGATTCTGAGTTAATCCTGTAGCTCTCTGTTTTCTTTGATCTCGCTGAGGCGCAAAGGCGCTGAGAACTTTATACTTATAACCTCAGAGCCCTCTGCGGCCCTGCGAGAGAATAAATATTACACCAGCGCATCGATACCTTTATTACGCAGCATTTCACTGAGCAGAATCAATGGCAGGCCGACCAGAGTATTGGGATCCCGTCCCTGCAGACGCTTAAACAGGCAGATGCCCAGCCCTTCGCTTTTAAAACTGCCGGCACAGTAATAAGGCTGCTCCTTGCGCAGGTAGCCTTCTATTTGTTGCTGGCTAAGCTTACGAAATACGACGTCAAAAGTTTCCACTTCAAGCTGATAACTCTGATCATGACTGTCAAACAAACATAAGCCGGTATAGAAGCGAACAGTTTTGCCACTGGCGGCGCTAAGTTGTTCGATTGCCGTATCATGGTTAAGGGGTTTGCCGATAATCTCATCCTCAATGCAGGCCACCTGATCAGAACCGATGATCAGGGCATCGTGGTGCTTATGGGCGATACTTTCAGCTTTTTTTAATGCCAGGCGAGTTACCAGTTGCTCTGCCCGCTCATTGTTATGGGGCGTTTCGTCACAATGAGGGGTATCACATGAGAAGGGTAAACCCAGCTTTTCCAGGCAGGTTTTTCGGTATACGGAGGTAGAAGCAAGAATAAGATCTTTCACCGATGAATCCGTCAGTGTGTTTTAAGCTGGCTTATAATGTTAGCAACAAACGGGTTACAGAGCAGCCTTGTGACCATTGTCGCGCAGATATTTTCTTTGACTCCACCCCCTTCAGGCTATAATATGCGCGCCCTATGCAGAAAGTGAAACTGCCCAAGCAGCTAGATCCGATCAGAAATGCCGTTAAACGCGCCGAATATATTGGTGTGTTTCAGGCTGTTGATTTGGTCAGGCTACAGCAGGCGGTTGCATCGGCGGCACACGACATAGATGTAGAAGTCAGCTTCAGTAAAGACGCACAGGAACTGGCTTTTTTTGAAGGTCGCGTTAAAACGCAGGTATCACTTATCTGTGAAAGGTGTAATGAACCTTTCACTCATCACTTGGACGTGTCATTTTGCTATTGTCCTGTAAAGGACGGGCAAGACATCGATGAGTTACCGGAGGCTTACGAGCCGGTTGAAGTTGATGAACATGGAGAAATCAATTTACTCCAGCTTTTAGAAGACGAACTGATTTTAGCCCTGCCCATTGTGGCTTTTCACGCAGAAAAAGACTGCAAACGGGGTGCGGAAGAAATGAGTTTTGGAGAGATTGAACCGGCCGCTGAGCGTCCAAACCCCTTTGCGGTGTTGAAAGAACTTAAGCGAGATCAGGAGTAGGTAATGGCGGTACAAAAGAATCGTAAAACCCGTTCAAAGCGCGGCATGCGTCGTTCGCATGATGCCTTAACAGCGGAAACCTTGTCTGTAGATTCCACGTCAGGTGAGACGCATCGTCGTCATCACGTAACAGCTGACGGTTACTACAAAGGCAATAAAGTCGTCGCAAACTAAGCGAGCTGACTTTGACACATCTAACCATCGCGTTAGATATGATGGGGGGGGATAACGGCCCCCCCGTTACTATCGAAGCCGCAGTCCTTGCGGTGAAAGAATATTCACATCTGCATCTTATACTCTGTGGCGACAGTGAAATCATACGCCATGGTCTGCAAAGCTATTCCGATTTACCCGAAAAGCGCTTAGAGATCCTGCATACTGATCAACAGGTTGCGATGGATGAACGCCCCAGTAGCGCCTTGCGTAACAAGCAGAACTCTTCAATGCGCCGTGCTTTGGAACTGGTGGAGCAGGGGAAAGCCGATGCCTGTGTCAGTGCCGGTAATACCGGTGCGCTGCTGGCCATGGCTTATTACGTACTCAAAACGCTTCCGGGTATCGACAGGCCGGCTTTAATTTCCTCTTTACCTACCTCTGGTAAGAAAAAGGTTTATCTGCTTGATCTCGGCGCCAATGTTAACTGCGATTCGGAAATTCTGTTTCAGTATGCGGTTATGGGTTCGGTAATGGCAGAAGAAGTGGAGGGGATTAATAAGCCCCGGGTGGGATTGCTCAATGTGGGTGAAGAGCAGATTAAAGGTAATGATCAGGTTAAGCACACGGCACAAATTCTGTCTTCTGTGCCCGGCATTAACTATATTGGCTATGTAGAAGGCAATGACATCTTTACCGGAAAAGCGGATGTTGTAGTAACTGATGGTTTTGTCGGTAACATTGCTCTTAAAGCCTGTGAAGGCCTGGGTAAGCTGATTCTGAGTGAAGTGAAGCGGGTTTCAGGCAAGAACCTTCTGACCAGGGTAATGGCGCGCCTGTCATTACCTATCCTGCGTAAAATCTACTCAAGGGTGAACCCCGACCAGTACAATGGCGCGAGTCTGATAGGATTGCGCGGAATTGTTGTAAAGAGCCACGGTAATGCTTCGAGTGAAGCTTTGCTATACGCCATAAAAGAGGCCATAAGTGAGGTCGACAGGCAGGTTCCGACAAAAATCAAACATAAAATAGAAACCCTTCTAATGGAAAGGCCCTGAACCATGTATTCGAGAATTATTGGCACCGGCAGTTATTATCCCAGCCAGGTGCGTAGCAACGCCGATCTGGAGCAGATGGTCGATACTAACGACGAGTGGATTACCGACCGCACCGGTATTAAAGAAAGACGTATTATCGGCGACGATGAAACCGCTGCAACCATGGGTGCAGAAGCCTCAAAACACGCTATTGAAGCGGCTGGTATTGATCCCCGTAGTATCGATATGATTGTCTGTGCCACTACCAGTCACAACAAGTCTCTGCCCAGTGCGGCCTGTGATATTCAGAAAATTCTGCAGCTGGATGGTATTCCCGCCTTTGATGTAGGCGCGGCCTGTGCCGGTTATTGTTATGCCCTGAGTGTGGCTGATCAGTATATTAAGTCCGGTATGTGCAAACGTATCCTGGTGGTCGGCAGTGATTGCCTGAGCCGCTTAGTGTCTCCTGAGGATCGCACTATGGTGATCCTGTTTGGCGATGGCGCAGGGGCAACGCTGATCGAGGCCAGTGAAGAACCGGGCATTCTCTCGACTCATATTCACGCCGCAGGCTCGTACAATGACCTGCTCTATGTGGGTAACCCTGAGCGGGGCAATGAACAGTCTGTGCACGAGAACTGGGGCGTGATGAAAGGTAACGAAGTGTTTAAAGTGGCCGTCACCAAACTCAGTGAAGTGGTAGAGCAGACACTGGCCGCTAATGATATGCAAAAGTCAGACTTGGACTGGCTGGTGCCCCATCAGGCTAATTTTCGTATTATAAAAGCCACTGCCAAAAAGCTTGAAATGCCAATGGAAAGAGTGGTGCTCACACTGCAGGATTATGGCAACACCTCTGCAGCGACTGTACCCACTGCGCTCGATACAGCAATTCGCGATGGGCGCATACAGCGCGGGCACAATCTTCTGCTGGAAGCTTTTGGTGGTGGTTTTGCCTGGGCCTCGGCATTAGTACGTTACTAACAATAATTCGCCACAGAGATAAACATTGATCGTCATTCCGGCATGTTGTTAGCCGGAATCCTTTACAGACGGCTGAGTTGGCTAGGTTTAGTCGTGCAGCGGCCGTTAAAAGATCCTGATTTTCATCAGGATGACGAGGAAGCGTATCTCTGTGGTGATAAAAATATGGAGACAATCTATGTCAAAAACTGCGTTTGTTTTTCCTGGTCAGGGCTCTCAGTCTCTGGGTATGCTATCAGAACTGGCCGCAGATTATCCGCAGGTTGAAGAAACCTTTGCACAGGCCAGCGAGGTACTCGGTTACGATCTCTGGCATCTCGTTCAACAAGGGCCTGAGGCCGATTTAAATCAGACACAGCGCACACAGCCTGCTTTGCTGGCCGCCAGCGTTGCTGTATGGCGCGTCGCACAAGCCCAGGGGGTTCCACCGCCGGATCTGTTGGCTGGTCACAGTCTGGGCGAATATTCGGCGCTGGTGTGTGCCGGTGTGTTGGATTTTGCAGATGGCATTAAACTCACCGCGCTGCGTGGCGAATTTATGCAGCAGGCGGTTCCTGCTGGTACCGGCGCTATGGCCGCGATTATCGGTCTGGATGATGACAAAGTCGAACAGGCTTGTGCCGAAGCGGCCGCTGGTGATGTTGTTTCCGCTGTTAACTATAACAGCCCCGGCCAGGTGGTAATTGCAGGGCAAAAAGCTGCAGTTGAACGGGCTATGGAAGCCTGTAAAGCAGCCGGAGCCAAGCGCGCATTGCCTCTGCCAGTGAGTGTGCCTTCTCATTGTGCGCTGATGAAACCAGCCGCAGAAAAACTTGCAGCGGAACTGGCTGAACTGACCTTTAATGCGCCTGTCATACCACTGATTAATAATGTTGATGTAGAAACCGAGCAACAGCCGGAGCGGATTAAAGATGCTCTGGTTCGCCAGTTATTTAACCCGGTACGCTGGACCGAAAGTATGCAAAAAATGGTCAGTGAAGGCGTGACTCAGGTGTATGAGTTAGGTCCGGGCAAGGTACTGACCGGGCTGACAAAACGCATTGATAAGAGTCTGAGTTGTGATGCGGTTAATACCCCGCAGGGCATCCAGACACTAACTGAGAAAGGTAAATAAATGTCTGACTTACAAGGTAAAGTTGCACTGGTAACCGGTGCCAGTCGTGGCATAGGTAAAGCCATAGCCGAACAATTGGCGGCTCAGGGAGCGACGGTAATCGGTACCGCCACCTCTGAGTCTGGTGCGCAGAAGATCACTGATTATCTGGGTGAGCGCGGCAAAGGTATGGCATTGAACGTTATCGAGCCAGAACAGATTGAAGCGTGTCTGACTCAGATTAAGAGTGAATTCGGTGACCCGGATATTCTGATAAACAATGCCGGTATTACTCGCGATAATCTGCTTATGCGAATGAAAGACGACGAATGGCAGAGCATTATGGACACCAATCTGACGTCGATATTCCGTATGTCAAAAGCGGTTTTGCGAGGCATGATGAAAAAACGCCAGGGCAGAATTGTTAATATAGGTTCGGTGGTGGGTACATCCGGTAATCCTGGCCAGGCAAATTATGCGGCGGCAAAAGCCGGAGTGATTGGTTTTTCCAAGTCACTGGCGCGGGAAGTTGCCTCGCGCGGTGTTACAGTGAATACTGTTTCGCCGGGGTTTATTGACACCGATATGACCCAATCGCTGACTGATGAACAAAAAGAAGCCATCTTTAAGGATATTCCGGCCAACAGGTTGGGTGACCCACAAGAGATTGCGGCTACCGTGATGTTTTTAGTGTCAGATGGTGCCGCTTATATTACCGGCGAGACCATTCATGTTAATGGTGGTATGTTGATGGCCTGATAGGGCCATCTATCACGGTTAACCGGTGTAAAGATACCGGTATTTGTATTGATTTTACGAGTTCATGCGGGTAAAAAACTAATACCTGTTAATGAATATGTTTTGTGCTAGATTGTGGTTTGACCAGAAAAAAACTTTACGCTGTAGCTTGCAAGGCCTTAACTTGCAAAATACACTACTGCCAAATTTACATCTAGCGTCACTTTTAAGGGAAAACTAGAACTATGAGTAATATCGAAGAACGCGTAATCAAAATTATTGTTGAGCAACTGGGCGTTAAAGAAGAAGAAGTAAAGTCTGAAGCGTCATTTGTTGACGATCTGGGCGCTGATTCACTGGATACAGTAGAGTTGGTAATGGCGCTTGAAGAAGAATTTGATACTGAGATCCCGGATGAAGAAGCCGAGAAGATCACTACAGTTCAGTCAGCCATTGACTACATTAACGCTCACAAAGACGCGTAAAAATAACAAAAAACGGCTCATTCTGAGCCGTTTTTCCATCCCACCATCACGCACAGCATATGAACAGTTCAGGGCGCCCAAAGCCAAACTTGGCTGGTATGTCAGGGCGGCGAGTCTCATACGAAACTATTGCAGAAGCACCCACAGCTTTAGCGAACCATTCTATGATCATTGTGTCTGGTAATAAATTTTCCTCTCGGAGGCCATCGTGTCCAAACGTCGTGTTGTTGTAACAGGTCTTGGCATGCTTTCACCTTTAGGGCTGGATGTCAGCACTACCTGGGATGCTTTGCTTGCCGGTAAAAGCGGCATCGCTAATCTCGAAACGTTTGACGTCAGCAAGTTCTCTACCCGCTTTGCCGGTGTGATTAAGGGCTTTGACGTTGAACAGTACATGTCGAAAAAAGAAAGTAAAAAGATGGATCTTTTTATTCAGTACGGCATTGCTGCCGGTATGCAGGCGCTGAAAGATTCGGGCCTGGAAATCAAACAAGCGAATGCCGAGCGCGTCGGTGTTGCCGTTGGCTCGGGCATTGGCGGACTGGGGCTGATTGAAGAAAACCATTCTAAGTTGCTGGCTTCTGGCCCGCGCAAAATTTCACCTTTCTTTGTACCGTCCACTATCACTAATATGATTTCAGGCTTTTTGTCGATAATGGAAGGCCTGAAAGGCCCTAACCTGAATATTGTTACCGCCTGTACTACAGGTGTGCACAATATTGGTGTGGCGGCCAGAACCATTGCCTATGGCGATGCCGATGCCATGCTGGCAGGGGGCGCCGAAGCGGCGATTACGCCGCTGGGATTAGGCGGTTTTGCTGCCGCCCGGGCACTGTCTTCCCGCAATGACAATCCTCAGGCTGCCAGTCGACCCTGGGATAAAGACCGTGATGGCTTTGTTATGGGTGACGGTGCCGGTGTGGTAATGCTCGAAGAGTATGAACAGGCGAAAGCTCGTGGCGCAAAAATTTACGCTGAACTGGTCGGTTTTGGTATGAGTGGCGATGCTTATCATATGACTTCGCCGCCGGATGGTGGGGAAGGCGCGGCGCGCTCTATGGACAACGCTCTTAAAGATGCTGGTGTGAATGCTGATCAGGTGGGGTATATCAATGCCCATGGCACCTCGACACCAACCGGTGATGTGGCCGAAGCCATGGCGGTGAAACGGGTGTTTGCCGGTTCGGCGGATAAGGTACTGGTTAGCTCGACCAAATCCATGACCGGCCATTTACTCGGTGCCGCTGGTGCAGTTGAAGCTATTTTTACGGCACTGGCGCTGGTTGATCAAAAAGTGCCGCCCACCATTAATCTGGACAACCCCGACGAGGGCTGCGATCTGGACTTTGTGCCGCATACGGCACGAGATGTACAGATGGAATATGCCTTATGCAACTCTTTTGGTTTTGGTGGTACTAACGGTTCGCTGCTGTTTAAAAAGGTTTGAGCGGACACCAAACTGGTAAAATAAAACAAAGCCTGTAGAGTTCGACTTCTTACAGGCTTTTTTTTCGTTTCGAAGCAGGGCATGACAAAGATATTGATTAACGGCCAGCCACAAAACAGCCTGAGCGCTGCCGACAGGGCAGTGCAGTACGGTGATGGCATCTTTACCACGATAAAGGTTGAACAGGGTGCCCCACAGCTCTGGCCCCTGCATTATCAGCGCCTGACAAAAGGCCTGCAGATCCTGGGTATCGACTTCAATAGCTGGGATAAGGTGCAGGATGCCATTAACTGCCAGGCGCAAGAGGCACAAAATGCAGTGCTTAAACTGCTGATCAGTCGTGGTGAGGGGGGCCGGGGTTACCAGACTCCTGAAATGCAACAGCCACTTTGGATATTAACTGTTCACCCGATGCCTGAACATTATCAGAAATGGCAGCAACAAGGCATTGAACTGGGGTTAAGCGAGATTCAACTGGCCCGTCAGCCTAAGCTTGCCGGTATTAAACATCTTAACCGCCTGGAACAGGTGTTGGTAAAAATGCATGTACCTGATGACGGGCCTGAGGAAATGCTGGTCTGCGATACGCAGGGCATGATAGTGGAATGCTCAGCATCCAATCTTTTCTGGCAAATCAACGGTGTATGGTATACCCCGGATCTGTGTTATTGCGGAGTGGCCGGTGTGATGCGTGAGCGAATTTTGCAGCACTTTAAGACGGTTGGCAGTCCGGTTATGCAAGTACAGGCTTCGCCTCGCATCCTGCAACAGGCCCAGGCAGTATTACTCTGCAACAGTCTGATGGGGATTGTTCCGGTCAGGCGCTACAAGCATTATAACTTTGCAATCGACAGCGTAAGGCAGCTTGCCAGGGAGATACTTTGAATAAACTGAAGTGGTTAGTGTTATTACTGGTGTTAGGGCTGCTTGCGGCGGCCTGGGGTTATCGCGCACTGCTGCAGCAGGTGAATGCCCCTCTTAATCTTTCCGGCCCGGTTGAATATACCCTTGAACGCGGTCAGCATGTGAATCATCTGCTGCATTACTTACGTGCCAATGACATGATCCCCAGCCGGTTTGCGCCCAGAGTACTGGTGAAAATCAAGCCAGAACTGGCACAGGTTAAGGCTGGTACTTATGAGATTGAGCCCGGTATGAGCATATTGCAGCTGCTGAATATGCTGGTTGCCGGTAAAGAAAAGCTATTTTCCATACAACTGGTGGAAGGCTTTCGCTGGCAGGATTGGCTGATGCAGATACAGGCTCATCCGAATCTGGATGGCAGTGGGCTGAATAACGAATTTGTTCAGCAACTTGACCCACAGGGCGGCAGTCTTGAAGGCTGGTTAATGCCTGACACCTATCATTTTTCCAATGGTACCGATGCCCGCAAGATTGTGCGTCAGGCCTATAATAGAATGCAGGACTTTGTGCAGCAGGCGTGGCTAAGTGGCAATCCGGATTTGCCTTACACAACGGCTTATGAAGCATTGATAATGGCCTCGATAATTGAAAAAGAAACGGGCCTTGCCGAGGAGCGCAACCGCATTGCCGCGGTATTTGTTAATCGCTTACGCCGGGGTATGCGCCTACAGACTGATCCAACAGTGATTTATGGAATGGGTGAGAGCTTTGACGGCAATATTCGCCGCAAAGATTTACGTGAAGCCACACCCTACAATACCTATGTGATTAATGGTCTGCCACCCACACCGATTGCCATGCCCAGCGCTGCATCAGTGATGGCCGCAGTTAACCCCGTAGCCAGCGACGAATTGTATTTTGTATCGCGCAATGACGGCAGCCATGTGTTCTCTACTAATCTTGCCGATCACAACAAGGCAGTGCGACAATACCAGCTTAATCAAAAGTAAAGGATGGTTTTTACCACAGAGACACGGAGAACACAGAGGTCTGGTAATGTCTCTGATCTGGAGCCGCCCTCGTCATCCTGAACTTGCCCAGCAGCCTTTGATTGAATGGGATAGTCTTATTAAGCACCATCTGTTAATCAAAGGTGCTGGGCTTGTTTCAGGATCTCTGACAAACGGCAGCATGCCTAAGGATATAAAGTTAGTCATTCCCGCAAGTTGTTAGCGGGAACCCAGTGCCTCTGTGGTGAACTGAGTTACATAAAAGGTCTCTGGATGCCCGATAACTACCTCGGGCATGACGAACAGTGTTGAAGTTGAGTATTGGTGTTGTTGGTAAACAATAAAGTATTACACAGCAGAGAAAGGGAATTGATAAGCTATGTGCCCTAAACCCCTCTGCGTTATGTGCTTGCCCAGCACCTTTGAATACTGGATTAGTCCAGCTTTACTTTGTAGATGAATCAAAGGTTGCTGGGTGGTTTGTGGTAAATAAATAGAGAAACTATGCCCGGTAAATTTATTGTAATTGAAGGTCTCGAAGGAGCCGGTAAAAGCTCCGCGGTGGCACTGGTAAAATCCTGTATCGAAGCTGCCGGACATCAGCTGGTATGCACCCGTGAACCAGGTGGTACACCGATGGCGGAGGCTATCAGGGAGTGTGTAAAACACCCCTGGCAGGAAACTGTCACTATCGAAGCTGAATTGCTGCTGATGTATGCGGCCAGAGTGCAGTTACTGGAAAATGTTATCCGCCCGGCACTGAGCCAGGATAAATGGGTGTTGGGTGATCGTCACGACCTTTCCTCACGCGCTTACCAGGGCGGTGGCAGGCAACTTGACGACAGCCTGATTGAAAATCTGCGTAACATCAGTTTAAAGGGGTTTACTCCGAATCTGACGTTGTACCTGGATGTGGATCCGGCCATTGGGCTGGAACGGGCGCGGGGCCGGGGAGAGCTGGATCGTATTGAACAATCTGGCCTGGCTTTTTTTCAGCGCACCCGAAATAAGTACCTGCAATTGGCCGATGAGGATAGCAGCATCGAGGTGATTGATGCTATGCAACCCATAGAACAAGTGCATCAGCAGATAAAAAAGACACTGGATCGCTATTTAAGATGATATACCCCTGGTTTGAATCTGTATTTGAGCAACTGGGTGAGCGAATTCGCTCCAGCCATTTACACCATGGCTTGTTACTGCTTGGCCCTCAGGGCCTGGGCAAGGCTGAACTGGCGCAGGAACTGGCCGGTTACCTGCTATGCCAGCATCCCCAGACACAGCGCTGTGGTCAGTGTCAGTCCTGCAGTCTTTTTAACGCCGCATCCCACCCGGATTTTTATCAGATTCAGAGCGATAAACAGATTGGTGTGGATGATATTCGTCAGGCCGGTGCGAAGCTCAGTGGTATGGCGCAACTGTCAGGAGCCAAGGTGCTGATTATTTATCAGGCCCACACTATGACCGAATCCGCCTCCAATGCCCTTCTGAAAACACTCGAAGAGCCAGGGCAGGGTACCTATTTACTGCTTACCAGCAATAAACCCGAACGCCTGTTGGCTACCATACTCAGCCGCTGTGAGAAAATCCGGCTACCGAAACCGGATAGTCAGCAGACACATCGCTGGCTGGAACAGCAGCAACTTCAGGCAGAGCCGGAATTGCTGGCCATGTACAGTGACTCCCCCCTGCAGCTAAAGGCATTACTGGAAGACAGTGACGGCCCTGATTATGCCAGCTTTAAACTGCAGCTTAGCGAAGTGATTGGTGGCAAAAAAAGTGCTCTGGAACTGGCCAGTGAGTGGCAGGAACAGGCAGACAGGCTGCTCGGCTGGTTGCAGTTTGACCTGCTGCAACGGTTAAAACAACAGCCCCGGGATGATAAACTCTGGGGCCTTTGTACACAGTGCTCGCAAGCCAGGGCTCAGGTTACTAAACCGGGTCTGAACAAGGCGCTGTTACTGAACAGTGTATTGCAATCCTTAACCGAATTGAGGAACTGAAGTTGTGTTTGTAGATTCTCATTGTCATCTTGATCGACTGGATAAAACCCCTGAGCAACTGGCACAGACACTGGAGCAGGCCAGAGCCGCCGGTGTTGAGCATTTTCTGTGTGTCAGTGTATCGGTCAAAGACTATGACAGCATGCAAGAGGCGGTAAAAGACTTCAGAGATGTATCAGTGTCCTGCGGGGTACACCCGTTGCACCAGGAAGACGCCTGCAGTTATGAAGAATTACTGGAGAAAGCCAGTCGCCCTGAAGTGGTGGCCATAGGTGAAACCGGTCTTGATTACTATTACAGCAGCGATACAAGGGAAGTACAAAAGCAGTCTTTTATCGACCATATAAAAGTGGCAAATGAATTAAACAAGCCGCTGATTATCCACACCCGCGACGCCCGGGAAGATACCATTGCCCTGCTAAAACAATACAAAGCGCCGCATACCCAAGGGGTATTACACTGTTTTACTGAAAGCCTGGAAATGGCCGAGCAGGCCATGGCCATGGACTTTTATATCTCCATCTCCGGTATCGTCACCTTTAAAGCCGCACAAGAGCTTAAAGAGGTGGTTAAGCAGTTGCCATTAGAGCGCCTGCTGATTGAAACTGATTCCCCCTGGCTGGCTCCTGTGCCGCACCGTGGTAAGCCGAATGAGCCGGCCTATGTAACCGATGTAGCCCGGTATATAGCCGACCTGAAAGAAATGCCGGTGGCAGAACTGGCAAAAATCACTACTGATAATTTCTATCGGTTGTTTGATCTGGTGACAAAAGAATAACCTGCACAGGAACATTAATATAGCAATTGCACCTGTGCACTGGTGTCGCGAAGTAGGACTGCTGTCGGAGTCTACAGCCTGTCTCCCTTGCTTATTGTGTGAGTTTCAAAGCTTAGTCTGCCAGAATTCGCTTTCAATAAGGTAAATCACTCCATAAACGCGTCGCTGAGGGGTAAGCTTTGCCTGATACTTGTGGTTTTTGCCCTGCCGGGTTTGCCATTCTATGTTTAATTAGATAATGCTGTGCAGCGGCGCGGGTTCTCACGGATGCTTTGGCAACGCTGTACTCGATGTTACACGTTAAGAAAGGAGGTAAGAATGGGCATTGAAGAAATAGAAATAGACGGCCAGCTAATTACTGTTTCGCCACCAGTGAGTGATATCAGTGTGAATGAAAACTCTGTCAGGTATCAGGATTCAACGGGTGCCTCAGAAACATCCTTCAGTACTGCATCACAGGCCAGAGATTTTGCTGATTTTCTGACAAACCTTGCCTGAATAGCCTTCACATTCAGCTGAGAGTTACGCAGTCTGCAGATACGGCATTGTAGCCATGTTCAATACGGAGAAGTAATGAAAGAACTGGAACAGCAACTGGATTTTATTTTAGAGCTGGACAACCTTAAAAGAGTTTATCGACAGGCTCTGGTGAAACCGGATGGTAACAGGCAGGAAAACAGTGCCGAGCATAGCTGGCATGTGGCTATGCTGGCACAAACCCTTTGCCACTATGCTCAGGAGCCGGTTGATGTGGCACGTGTGGTTAATATGTTACTTATTCATGACATCGTAGAGATTGACGCGGGCGATACCTTTGCTTTTGCGTCTGAACATGAACTGGATGGTCAGCAAGATAAAGAATTTCAGGCGGCAAACCGTATCTTTGGTCTGCTACCCGATACGCAGTGCAGGCATGTAAAAGAACTATGGCTTGAGTTTGAGGCTGCAAACACCGCCGATGCACGATTTGCCAAAGCGATGGATAGAATATTACCACTACTTCAGAATATGCAGAATGAAGGCGGTAGCTGGGCAAGGCATAGTGTGAAAAGATCACAGGTGGTTGAGCGTAATAAATACCTTGAAGGATTAGCGCCAGAATTATGGGGTTATGCGCTTGAGCAAATTGATCTGGCGGTAGAAAAAGGCTGGTTATTAAGCGGATAAGCGCTGCGTGGCAGAACAAACTGGTAAGAGGGCAGAGTGATTAATAAACAAAATGACAATCATATTGTGACAGAACAACCCAAAAAGCGGCTTTCGGCCAGAGTTCGTATCTTAATTGGTCTTGCCAGCCTGCCTTCATTAGCGCTGGGCTATATGCTTGTCGTGACTGCGTTAAACACCGGTGTGGCAGGTATTAGCGCATTTGAACTGGTTTATTCGGTGATTGGCCTGGTTGCTGTGTATATTGCCGTGACAGGGAAACGCCTGTTCTGAAATAAGCCTGTGAACAACAAACTTTAAACGATGTCACAACCGGACTTTTCAGCCTATACCACCACAGAGCTGTTTGAAGCACTGGAATCTATCGACGATCAAAAATACCCACAGCGGACGAGGGAGATTGTCGAGCTGATTATGCACAAGACTCAGATCAGCACAGATGATTTGATTGCGGCGTATAGCGGCAATCCGGCAACGGCGCTGCTTGATGTGGTTACGCTGTTAACCGGCTTTGGTATTGACCAGAGTATGCCGGACAATCAGGTGTTGGATAAAATACGGCGGGCTGTTGCCCCGCCTGCTGAGAATTGTGTGAGTGATGATAGATAGGTTGAAAATCTTCTCTAGCACGTTTCTCCGACTGACGCTTGTCTTTCTGCTAACAGGACGTACTGGTTTTGTTTTTGTATGGTCTTTTGGGCAAAGACTGCTTTGTAGTGAAAATAAATCACTGAATAAATAGACAGGCGCTATTATTCTGCGTATAGTGCCCGCAGCTAGAAAGAAGTCTTATATTTATACCCTACATTTCGTTGTCTTATTCGTAATACTCGTCCTGCAGATCTTAAATTCCAGTCTCTATTTTTACGCTATTCATGGCTGTTAAAGGCCTTACTATATAAATTTCAGGATAATATTATGTCTAATGCAACTACAGGAACCGTTAAGTGGTTCAACGAAGATAAAGGTTTTGGTTTTATTGAGCAGCAAGGCGGCCCAGATGTGTTTGCACATTTCCGTTCAATTGTTGGTGATGGTTTCAAAACCCTTAAAGAAGGCCAACAAGTGCAGTTCACTATTGGTCAGGGCCAAAAAGGTCCCCAGGCTGAAAATATTCAGGGTATCTGATTAAAAAACTGCCCGGTTACTCCGGTGTGAGTTAAGCAGATACAAAAAAGCAACCTTAGGGTTGCTTTTTTTATGTCGTACGCCAGGGATTGGGGGAGGTCGGAATTGGGATCAAGGGGTGATCAAAAATGCAGCAAATGGATTTTGGTAAGTCAGTTATTCTTAGCGCCATTCCACTGGTAGCCGCAATCCCCCTTTATCGCTGGGTCAAAGACAATGATGATGATAGACAGGCTAAAGGTTTTTTCAAATAAGTTTCAGTGGTTAAAGCCCTTAGCTTTAATCATTGGGGCGATTTCACTGGCGGTGTTTTTGTATAGTCTTGTCTGCCAAAAATGCTTCTGGGCGCTGGATCAGTATTTGATCCCCGTAGGCATTTCTCTGCTGTGGTCCGGGGTACTGTATTGGTTTCTCGTTGCTTTTCCTGATGTTCCTGACAGACCAGCTTCTGATGAAAGATTTTTGAGGAAGATTTCAGTCAAATTGAAAAGGCTCGTCTACTTACTCTTTGCCCTTACCGGCCTGGTTTTAACCGTGGCCATTGTGGTTTTCACAGTCAGAGGATTGAGAATCTGGCTTCAGAGCTAATACCAGCTTAGCGAACCATTAATACGTCGTTTAGCCTCTTTCTCCATCTTTCCCGCCATTGTTGCCGTTGTCAGGATCCGGGTCTAACTGCATCGATTCGCAGGCCTGCATCAATGCCAGATTATTCAGTTTACTGACCAGGTTTTGAACACCCACATCAAAGTCATCGACTATGTCACATTCACTGACCTTAATGGGAAAAAACACCAGATCTGACTCACCCGAGTATTCTTTAATGATATCCAGGTTTACGTTATCCAGAGCTTCTACCTCGGCTTCAATACGAACCTGATCCAGATAGGTGGAAAAGATATCCTGTACTTGTTCTCGCGAGTACTTTTCAGCTTCGGTCAGTATGCGTAGCCTGGTGTGCTGCCATCCATTGGAACGGGTACAAAGATAAGCAAACATCAGCATTAGTCTTGCGGTTGGACCGCCGCGCCACCAGATATCAATCTGTCTGGCACTGGATGGTTCCTCCGGCTCAAATAACTGGCTCTGATACGAAGCCAGTGCCACCAGATTCATATTAGCTTCAATGACTTCCTGGCAACTGGCTGCATAATCTTTGGGGCGGTTGTCAAAGTTCGGGTTTACTGACTCCGATGTCCAGTGAATTACTGCGGTATTGGCCCGGATCGGTCCGATACCATAGGCATGCAATATATGACGTAAGCCACTGCGAAAGTCTGATGCCTGGGTAACAAGACTGAATGCCCGGATCCCCGCATCGTCAATCGCTTTATGGTATTGGTCGAGCACTTTCTGTCTGTCTGGCTCATTAGCATCATCAGTATTAATGATACGTGTCAGAGTCGTGAGCCCGCTTTGGCCCTCCAGTATGGCGGAAAACTTCAATAACTGAGTATGGTGGTCAGGATTCTTGGAAAAGACCAGCATATGAGGGCGCCAGTCCCCGGGATGAGGTTCAAGCCTGTTCATTTCAAACAGCAATTCGCGGATGCGTTTAAACATTGCTCCTCGCTGATGGTCAGTAAAATGGAGATGCTGATGGCTGCGTGCCAGATATTGATGCAGGCCAAACAATACTGCCAGGGCAATCATGGATGCTACAAAGTTGATGGCCAGCATTGCTGCCACGCAGCCGATGCCGCCGAGTAAACTGACCGTTTTGTGAGACCATCTGAAGCGAGGTCTGAAAAACGGGTTTTCCGAGTTCAGAGCGAAGAATGTGGCATAGTTAAGCAAGGCGTAAGCAGCCAGAAAAAACATACTGATTATCGGCGCCAGCAGATTCAGATCGCCAATAATGACACAGGCCAGGGCAATAATAGCTGACACAAAAACGGCACGTCGGGGATTGTTGTCTTTTCCTTCACCTTTGGCAAAGGGTGCCAGAAATGGGATCAGTCTGTCATCTCCCATTGCCTGCAATACTCTTGGCGCCCCCAGCATGGACGCCATTCCTGACGATAAGGTCGCGGCGATGACAGCGGCCGCCACCAATGACGGCCAGACTGATACGTCGGCCATAATGTAATAGTTCTCAGATAACCGGGATGTGCTGACAGCACCTGCCAGCACCAGTGCTACCATCAGATAAAGCAGCACCGACAAACCGATAGCAGTAAAGGTACCCAAAGGAATAGCCTTATGGGGCACTTTCAGGTCGCCGGACATGTTCAGGCCCTGAGTGAAACCGGTAATCGCCGGGAAAAATAACGCAAAAGCTAACCAGAACTGGCCTGTATCTCCACTTTTTGTCCAGTTTTCAGCCAGCGTTTGCTCAGAGAATGCGTTACTGCCACCAATAAAAAATGAAAGTAAGCCAAAGGCGACCAGGCCCATAATCAGATATTGTAATTTAGTGGTCCAGTCGGCTCCCAGCCAGGCAAATACAAACAGTGTCAGGATGACACCCGATGCCAGTAACCTTGGGCTGAGCCAGTCAGGTAACGAAAGCAGATTATTCAGAACTTCCACCAGTCCCATGACATAAAACGCCACCGATATTGAAATGGAGAGAAACAGAGTCAAACCCAGAGCACCTCCGAAAGGCGGTCCCAGGCTGCGGGAGATGACGTAATAGAACCCACCTTCCTTAACCCGTGTATCGGTAGCGATAACCGCCAGCGACAGCCCGGTCAGCAGGCAGATGACAAATGCAGACGTCATGATAATAAGGGTTTGAGCTAATCCTACTTCACCGACAATATAACCGGTGCGCAGAAACAGAATAATACCGACTATGGTCAGGATACTTGGCGTAAACACACCGCCGAAAGTACCAAAAAGATGGCGCTGTGGATTCGCATGGGTGCTCAGACGGTCGCTCTGTAAGCTACTGCTCTTTTCTGTCAAGCTGTTGGCTCCTGTTGTGTTATTTGCCATTCAGAGAAACCCAGGCCAATTTGCAACACCTCAGTGTCGCCGCCAATCTGGTTGCCCGGTTTACCGGGAAGCTATCCACTTCAGCCATTATTGGTACGAAATAGGGCATCAAGATAGTTTTGTACAACCCCGTTTATCATTATTACGCAACCGGGCATCGGTGTTAAACCCCAATGCTGCGGATTAAAAAATCCCCGATTTAAAATTACGACCTGTTGTTATAAAATGCGCGCCGGTTCGCTTAAGGAAAAAAGATGTCTGAAGTGATTGTTTGCGCGCTGTATAAGTTCGCCACCCTGGATGATTACCAATCCATTCGTAAGCCCCTGTATCAGTTAATGGAAGAGCAGGGTATTAAAGGTACCTTGTTACTGGCCAATGAGGGTATCAATGGTACGGTCTCCGGCAATCGTGCAGCGATTGATACTCTGCTGGCCTGGCTGAATCAGGATGCCCGTCTTAACCCTATTTCCTATAAAGAATCTATCGACGCCGAACAGCCTTTTCACCGCACTAAGGTCAAACTGAAGAAAGAAATTGTGACTATGGGCGTTGAAGGTATCGATCCCCGTCAGACTGTAGGAACCTACGTTCAGCCAGATGAATGGAATGATCTTATCAGCGATCCTGAAGTCTTGCTGATTGATACCCGGAATGACTATGAGATTGAAATCGGTACGTTTAAAAACGCGGTCAATCCGAAAACAGATTCATTTCGGGAGTTTCCACAGTACGTAAAAGAACAGCTCGATCGCAGCAAACACAAGAAAGTGGCGATGTTCTGTACCGGTGGTATCCGCTGTGAAAAATCCACTGCCTATTTAAAAGAGCAGGGCTTTGATGAGGTGTATCACCTGGAGGGCGGTATTCTTAAATACCTCGAAGAGATGCCAAAAGAGAACAGCCTTTGGCAAGGAGATTGCTTCGTATTTGATAACCGCGTGGCAGTGAATCACGATCTGGAGCGTAGTGGTTATGATCAGTGCTATGCCTGTCGTCTGCCGATCACCGAACAAGATAAGCAAAGTGAACACTATGAGCGTGGTGTAAGTTGCCCCCGCTGTTATGGCACTCACAGTGAAGAACAGATAGCCCGTTTCCGCGAACGTGAGAAGCAGGTAAACCTGGCCCGCCAGCGCAACGAAGAACATGTTGGCTCCCAAGCCAGAGAAGCCATGGAAATGCGTCGGCGTCAGAAGGCTGAAGAAAAACGCGCCCGCGCACTGGCGGCAAAAGCGAAAAGCTCAAAAACAAAGCAAACAGGCTGATAAGGCTTGTTGGCGTCAGTCAAAATCCAGTAGACTGGTGCCATTGTGTCTCCGGAGAAGAACATGTCAGACAAGGCATTAACAGAAAGTCAGGTTGCCGAGATTCGTAAAGAATTCGATTTTTTCGACAGCGACAATAACGGCATGATCGATCTCGGTGAGTTTATCGAGTTGTTAACCGTGCTTTCACCTAAAACCAAAGTCAAATCCGTACAGGAAGCATTCGATTTGATCGATGAAAATGCCGACGGCCATATTGATTTCACTGAGTTTCTGGCATGGTGGCAGCAAGGCTGGTGGGAGTATTGAGCATAAAATCAACCCGGATGCAGGGATAGACTCAATCCCGACCGGGTAACTGCTTGCAACTTTGTCGGGCATGAACATTTCAATTCCTGTTCTGCCCGCCAGAATAAAACGCCATAGCGTTTAGCCAAAACAGTATCTCAGGTAAGGCGTTTGTGTTTGCGGATAAAGATTCAAGGCCTTATCGTTTATACAAGACTTTAATCAGGTGATAACCAAAACGGGTTTTGACCGGGCCCTGAACCTGTAACTCGGGGCCTTTGAATACCGCTTTGTCAAAGGCTGGCGCCATTACACCTTGTTTAAACTCACCTAATTCTCCTCCTCGTTTTGCAGATGGGCATATTGAGTGCTTGCGGGCCAGTTGCTGAAAGTTGGCTCCCTGCTCCAGCTGTGTTCTGAGTTCCTGACATTGTTTTTGGGTCTTGACCAAAATGTGTAATGCAGCTGCGCGTCTGGACACGAGATTACCTTAGCGTAATTGGATAATAGCTGATCCTATACCGCTCAGAGTGAACAGCCAATAGCGAGTTTTAAACTTTGCCTCGGACTAGATTCGTCTACACTTAGTCGTTAATGGTCTAATGCCAAAGTTAGCGGCGACTATAGTTGTTGCTCCACTTACTATTAAGAAGAATAAATAATGACTAAGCCAGTTTATTTGATGATGGCACTGTACTGCTTTTCATTCTCTGTGTTTGCTGACACAGCGGCGGAAGTGCAAAAAACTATCGAACAGAATAATGCTTATACTAAAGCGAATATGAAATCTCCGGCGGATCCGGTGTCGGCCCAGGGAACTCTTGAGTTTTGGTCCAGTGGTGGTTTAATGCAGTCCGTACCAGCCAATTCGCCAGTGCAACGGTTTGAAAACTTTGGTTTGACGCCAAAACATATTCAGGTCGTGACCCTGGAAGAGGGCAAATCCGCTGTTGCTATGTATTACTCAGAGGGGGCATATCAGCCGGAAGGGATGCCCATGACTTCACACTATCTGACCCGGGTTACCGAGGTGTATGTGAAAGAAAACGGCCAATGGAAAGTCAGAGCAGCACATTTCTCGCCGGTTACGGGCGGTGAGGGAACCAAACAAAGCAGCCTTGATTAAGCAAAAAAAGCGCCCATCGGGCGCTTTTTTCAAATAACGGCTGACTATGCACCCAACGCTGTGCGTGGGTCTTCATAGGTGAGGTTTAGTTTTTCACCCAGTGCGTCGATCACTGCCTGATAGGTCACTTTACCTTCATGCACATTTAAACCATTAAGCAAATGCTGGTCATCCAGCATGGCCTTTTTAGGCCCTTTGTTTGCCAGTGCCAGTCCGAAAGGCAGGGTAGCGTTGTTCAGCGCCATGGTGGATGTCCTCGCCACACCACCGGGCATATTGGCTACACAATAATGGACGACGCCATCAACAACATAGACCGGATCCTGGTGCGTTGTGGCTTTCGAGGTTTCGAAACAACCACCCTGATCAATCGCTACATCCACCACTACCGAGCCTTCTTTCATATTACGGAGATGTTCACGGGTCAGCAGTTTAGGTGCTGCTGCACCGGGGATCAGGACCGCGCCGACCACTAAATCGGCATGTGAAGAGTAATGCTCAATGGCATCAACTGTAGAGAATACGGTTTTAACCTGACCATTGAAGATATCATCCAGTTCGCGCAAACGAGGCAAAGAGCGGTCTAATATGGTTACATCAGCGCCAAGGCCTAATGCCATTTTTGCTGCGTTGGTACCAACGACGCCACCGCCGATAACCAGGACTTTGCCCGGTGCAACGCCGGGTACACCACCGAGTAGCGTGCCACTGCCGCCATGGGCTTTCTCCAGATAATGCGCACCGGCCTGGACTGACATACGTCCTGCTACTTCACTCATTGGCGCGAGCAGAGGCAGGGCGTTACGGTTATCGGTAACGGTTTCATAGGCAATACAAGTTGCGCCGGAGGCCACGAGTAATTCTGTTTGGGTTGGATCCGGTGCCAGGTGCAAAAAGGTGTACAGGGTCTGGCCTTTTCTGAGCATTTTGCATTCGTGGGGCTGCGGCTCTTTTACTTTTACAATCATGTCTGCTTTGGCGAAGATCTCTTCCGGCGTATTGATAATGTCGGCGCCCGCGGCAACATACTGTTCATTGGTAAAACCAATGGCAGCACCCCCGTCATTTTCAACAATTACCTGATGGCCATGAGTGACAAACTCTTTAACTGCGGCCGGAGTGAGGCCAATGCGATATTCATGATTTTTTATTTCTTTGGGTACACCGATCAACATGTTCTATCTCACCTTGGTAACGATTTTGGAAAGGCGAAGTATAGGGGAAGTTTTTCAGCAGGTTGTACTGAATATCAATATGATGCAGTATTATATGCTAGGTAAAAAGCTTAATGCAGATTAAAATATGTTGGTAAAAACCCCCAAACACCTCGATCGCATTGATCGCAATATTCTGGTGGAGCTGCAAAAAGATGGGCGTATATCTAATGTGGAGTTGTCTCGCAGGGTAGGTCTGAGCCCAACGCCATGCCTTGAGCGAGTGCGCCGTCTGGAGTTGCAGGGCTATATTCTTGGATATTATGCCAGGCTGGATCCTACTAAGCTGGGTGCTGCAATGTTGGTGTTTGTAGAGATTACATTAACCAAAACCTCGGTGGATATCTTCGAAGAATTTTCTGCTGCGGTGAGAAAGCATGAAGATATTCAGGAATGTCACCTGGTTTCCGGGGATTTTGATTTTCTGCTTAAGGCACGGGTTGCAGATATGTCCAGTTATCGCAAACTACTTGGTGACACATTATTGCGGTTGCCAGGGGTAAGTGAATCAAGAACCTATGTAGTGATGGAAGAAGTGAAACATACCAGTACGATCAAGATCAGCCTTAAATAATCTTTATTCAGGCCCACTAAACCTTCAAAAATTTGCCTTGCCTGTGCGCTTTTTGAACTCTCGCTGGTATTGTTTATTTAAACTATATGGCGCTCTAGGATTTTAGACCCATGACTGGTATCTTTTACTGCTCATTATGCCTGAATGATCTCAAAATGCAGGGGGCAGCGTGATGTACCGCTGCGGTGTTACAGAAAACAGCTAAGGTAGGCGGCGTCACGGCAGATTACCTTGCATTTGAAAGCAACAAACGGCTCTGAATCCGGAATTTCGGGATCATCTGGGTATTTATTTCAATTAAAGTGATTAGTAAAACATCTATGGCGCGACTCTCCGGTATCCAAAGGATTATGGAAGTGGGCATGATTGTAAGCAGTGTCTTTGCCCTGTTTCTGTTGCTTGCTTTGGCTTCATTTGACCCAGCTGATCCCAGCTGGAGTCAGGCTGGCTTCCGTGAACAGGTAGAAAATGCGGCAGGCCCGGTGGGTGCCTGGTTTTCCGATATCCTGCTGAACAGCTTTGGCTATATTGCTTATCTGTTTCCCTTTGGTGCGGCACTGCTGGGGTGGTTCCTGTTCCAGCAAATCAAACAACTATCGGAAATAGACTATCTGACCATTGGCCTGCGTCTGATCGGTGTGATCTTACTCTTAGTGGGTGCCACCGGGTTGGCCAGCCTGAACTTTGACGATCTTCATGTGTTTTCTGCCGGCGGTTTTGTTGGTGATGTGATCAGTTCTCGTCTGTTACCTTATTTTAATCTCGCCGGCACGATTTTATTGCTGCTGTGTTTTTTCTGTACCGGCTTTACGCTGATGACGGGCATTTCCTGGCTGGCGATTATTGATGCTTGTGGAGCCGGTACTATCTCTGCCGTGAATGGATTGTTGCGGATTCCGGCAAAAGTGCAGGGTACCAATATGCCGGGCCTGCCAAGGCTGAACTTTACTTCGCTGAAGCGGCAAAAAGACGATACACAGGGGGGGGGCGAGCCAGAAAATTCATCACCCTCATACGGGCAATTCACACAGCCAAAACGTGAACCGGTGCTGGAGCCGGGGTTTGCGGATGAGCCGGTGATCAGCGAACCTGTGTTTACACAAACCCCACAACCGAAAAAAGCCCGCCCTGCAAAAAGCACAGCGCCTGCCAGCCAGCCGGATAATGGTATGTCAGAATCCGTAGGTGAAATGCCGACGGTAGAATTGCTTGATCGGCCCGACAAAGTTAAAAACCCGATTACGCAGGAAGAGCTTGAATCAGTGTCACGCCTGGTTGAGGCTAAGTTGATGGACTTTGGCATCGAAGCCAGGGTGGTAGGGGTGTATCCGGGGCCGGTGATCACCCGTTTTGAGCTGGATCTGGCGCCCGGTGTCAAGGTCAGCAAGATATCCGGTTTATCCAAAGATCTGGCCCGGGCCTTATCGGCTATCTCTGTACGGGTGGTGGAAGTGATCCCCGGAAAATCGGTGATCGGACTGGAATTACCGAATAAAAACCGTGAAATGGTGCGTTTGTCTGAAGTAATAGAATGTGATGCCTTCCAGAAATCCGGCTCTAATCTGACCATGGTGCTGGGCACGGATATTTCTGGCAAACCCGTAGTGGTGGACCTGGCCCGTATGCCACATCTGTTGGTTGCCGGTACTACTGGCTCGGGTAAATCAGTTGGGGTGAATGTGATGATCCTCAGCCTGCTGTATAAGTCTACTCCGGAAGATGTGCGCCTGATCATGATCGACCCCAAGATGCTGGAGCTGTCGGTTTACGAAGGGATCCCGCACCTGCTCGCTGAGGTGGTCACCGATATGAAAGAAGCGGCCAATGCGCTGCGCTGGTGTGTAGGTGAAATGGAACGGCGCTATCGCCTGATGTCAGCATTGGGGGTGCGTAATCTTAAGGGCTATAACGCCAAGATTGCTGATGCCATTGCGCGGGGTGAACCGATTAAAGACCCGCTGTGGAAGCCGGAACAGAGCATGGAGCCCGAAGCACCGGATTTGGAAAAGCTACCGAGCATCGTGGTGGTGGTGGATGAATTTGCCGATATGATGATGATCGTAGGCAAAAAGGTTGAAGAGCTGATTGCCCGTATTGCGCAAAAAGCCCGTGCTGCCGGCATTCATCTGATTCTGGCCACACAGCGGCCTTCAGTGGATGTTATTACTGGTCTGATCAAGGCCAATATTCCTACCCGTATTGCCTTTCAGGTGTCCTCTAAAATTGATTCCAGAACCATTTTGGATCAACAGGGAGCCGAGGCATTGCTGGGAGCCGGTGACATGCTCTATCTGCCACCGGGAAGCGGTGTACCTACCCGGGTTCACGGCGCTTTTGTGGATGACCATGAAGTGCATGCGGTAGTAGCAGACTGGCAGAAACGTGGTAAGCCGGATTATATCGATGAAATTCTCTCCGGTGAGGGCAGTGCAGAGGTCATGTTACCGGGCGAGCAGTCCGAAACCGATGATGAATCTGACCCGTTGTATGATGACGCAGTGGCTTTTGTGACACAGAATCGCCGTGCTTCGGTGTCCAGTGTGCAACGCCAGTTTCGTATAGGCTACAATCGCGCAGCGCGTATTGTTGAACAGATGGAACATTCCGGTGTGGTCAGCGCCCAGGGTCACAATGGCAACCGTGAAGTTCTGGCACCGCCGCCTCCCTGATAATTCTGACGATTGGTTGAGGTAAATCTTCTATTCAGGCTGTACTCAGCTTCGATGACGACAATGGTATTTTTAAAAGTGAGTTGAGAAAGAATGATTAAAAAGATTCTGTATGTATTTGCTCTGGTGTTGTCCCTTCCTTCTTTTGCGGCTGTCACAGAAAACGCCGCCACCGAGTTGAAATCCAGGCTCAGTGAACTGCACAGCTTTGAGGCAGACTTTGAACAGCAGGTCACCGATTTACAGGGAGAGTTACTGCAGTCGGCGACAGGTAAATTGCAGTTACAGCAACCCAATAAAATGCGCTGGCAACTCGATGAACCCAATGAACCCGATGAAACAACGCTTATCGCCGATGGTGATACGGTCTGGCATCAGGATCCTTATGTGGAGCAGGTGATTGCCTATGAGCAAAGCCTGGCTGTGCAGGGTAATCCTTTAGTTTTACTGGCGGAGCCGGACAGCGATCATTGGCAGTCTTTTCAGATAAGCCAGCCTGAGACGGGTCGTTTTGTGATAAAAAGTGAATCCGAAGACAGCCAGATAGCCAGTCTGAGCCTGAAATTTGAGGACCAGAAACTGGCGAAACTGACCTTTGAGGATCGCCAGCAGCAACGTACTCAGATGACCTTTAATCAGATCCGCCAGAATATTAAGCTGGCTCCTGAACTGTTCCAATTCACCCTGCCGGAAGGTTATGAGCTTGATGATCAGCGCCGTCTCGACGAATAGGGTAAAAAGATGAGCCAGTCCTTTGATTTTGGCGAACAGGCACCATTCGTTCCACTGGCGGCGAGGATGCGCCCAACTCACATCGATCACTATATGGGCCAGCAGCATATTCTGGGGCCGGGCAAAGCACTGCGTGTGGCACTGGAGCAGGGCAAGGCCCATTCGATGATCCTGTGGGGCCCGCCTGGCACCGGAAAAACCACTCTTGCAGAGCTTATTGCCCATTATGTTGACGCCCATGTGGAGCGCATCTCTGCGGTGACCTCGGGGATCAAAGATATTCGTCTGGCCATAGAGAGTGCCCGCCATCAGGCCGCTTCACTGGGCAAAAAAACATTGCTCTTTGTGGATGAGGTGCACCGCTTTAATAAAAGCCAGCAGGATGCATTTTTACCTCATATTGAAGATGGCACTGTCATCTTTATCGGAGCCACCACCGAAAACCCTTCGTTTGAGCTTAACAGTGCACTGTTATCTCGTGCCCGTGTGTATGTGCTGAAAAAGCTCACTCATGAAGACCTCGGCGCCATGTTACAACGCGCCCTGGCTAGCGAAGAATTCAGCCAGATTCAGCTGGAGGACGAGGCGGCAGCGCTGTTATGTGAATTGTCAGGCGGTGACGGACGCAGACTATTAAATTATTTAGAACTGGCGGCGGATTTTGCCGAGCAGGGGCAGATCAACACCGAGGCCATCAAAGAAGCGGTCGGCGGCAAAGTCATGAGTTTTGATAAGAGCGGCGATCAATTTTATGACATGCTTTCGGCCTTGCATAAGTCCGTCAGAGGCTCCAGCCCGGATGGGGCCCTGTACTGGTATGCAAGAATGCTGGAGGGTGGCTGTGATGCGCTGGTGATTGCCAGGCGCTTGCTGGCCATAGCGTCAGAGGATATTGGTAATGCAGATCCCAGAGCACTGCAGATTTGTTTAGACGGCTGGGATATATACCATCGGGTAGGGCCGGCTGAAGGAGAACGGGCCATCGCACAGGCACTGATATATTGCGCCTGTGCGGCAAAAAGTAATGCTGTATATATGGCTTTCAGTCAGGCCAAAACCGATGCGAAGGAATTACCCGATTATGAGGTACCCCACCATTTACGCAATGCGCCAACAAAATTAATGAAAGAGCAGGGTTTTGGTGAGCAGTATCGATACGCTCATAACGAGCCGGGAGCCTATGCGGCCGGTGAGGCCTATTTGCCCCAGGAAATGCAAGGCAAACGCTACTATCAGCCCAATGAGCGGGGGCTCGAAAAGCGAATTCGAGCCAAGCTGGAGTATTTAACACAACAGGACGAGCAAAGCGATGTTCAGCGCTACAAGTAGTTTGGCATTGTATATGGTGATTGCCCTTGGCGGTGCGATGGGCGCATGTCTTCGTTATTTTATTTCTCAATTAGCATTGCAATGGTTTGGCAAAGGTTTCCCCTTTGGTACACTAGCGGTCAATATTCTGGGCTCCTGCCTATTGGGCGTCGTTTATGGGCTGATTGAAAGTGAGGCCGTGGCCGGGCACCCCTGGCGTACGTTTTTAAGCATAGGCTTTATTGGCGCCCTGACCACGTTTTCCACCTTCTCTCTGGATACCCTGTTGCTGTTGCAGCAAGGGGCCTGGCTGAAGGCTGGGTTGAATATCCTGTTAAACCTGTTTGCCTGTCTGTTGGCGGCCTGGTTAGGAATAAAATTGATGATGATGAAAGGTTAATCACAGAGCATGTTAGATCCTAAATATTTGCGTAGTGACATAGAGCAAACCCGAGAGCGACTGGCAAGCCGCGGCTTTAAGCTGGATACAGAGCAGTTTCAGCAGCTGGAAGAGAAACGTAAAGCCTTGCAGATGCGCACTCAGGATCTGCAAAATGAACGTAATGTGCGTTCAAAAAATATTGGCAAAGCCAAGGCGGCAGGTGAGGATATTGCACCTTTATTGGCTGAAGTGGGCCAGTTAGGTGATGAGCTGGATTCGGCAAAAGGTGAACTGAGTGAGTTACTCGAAGAGATAAATCAATTGTCTCTGACGCTGCCGAACCTGCCCCATGAATCGGTTCCCACCGGAAAAGATGAATCGGAAAATATCGAAATCGAACGTTGGGGTAAGCCCCGCCAGTTTAGTTTTGAGGTGAAAGATCATGTGGATCTGGCGGCTGAGCTGGGCAAAGGGCTGGATTTTGAGACGGCAGTAAAGCTCAGCGGTTCGCGTTTTGTGGTGATGCGCGGCAAAATTGCCCGTCTGCACCGTGCACTGACTCAGTTTATGCTGGATTTGCACACCAATGAACATGAATATCAGGAAGTTTATGTGCCTTATCTGGTGAATGCCGAGAGCCTGACCGGTACCGGACAGTTGCCGAAATTTGGTGAAGATCTTTTTCATACTGGCCCGGCTACGGAAGAAGGGCAGGGATTGTCTCTGATCCCAACGGCTGAAGTTCCTTTGACCAATATGGGACGGGATGAAATATTTCCTGTTGATGCTCTGCCTGTAAGGCTTACCGCACATACGCCCTGTTTTAGGAGCGAGGCGGGCTCTTATGGAAGAGATACTCGTGGTTTGATTCGTCAGCATCAGTTTGACAAAGTAGAGCTGGTGCAAATGGTACACCCACAAAAGTCATTTGAGGCACTTGAAGAGTTAACTGAGCATGCAGAAAAAGTGCTCAGGCTGCTGGGATTACCTTACCGTAAAATGCTGCTTTGTACCGGTGATATGGGCTTTGGTGCCTGTAAAACCTATGACCTGGAAGTGTGGTTACCTGCTCAGGACTGTTATCGCGAAATTTCATCTTGCTCCAATATGCTGGATTTTCAGGCTCGACGTATGCACGCACGCTTCAGAAACCCTGAGACCAACAAGCCCGAATTACTGCATACTTTAAACGGCTCGGGTCTGGCAGTTGGACGTACTCTGGTTGCTATTCTGGAAAACTATCAGCAGGAAGACGGCAGCATTGAGGTACCGGATGTACTGCGTTCCTATATGGGCGGGCTGGAAAAGATCGTCTGAATTCAAAATGAATGTGCAGAGTTGTAAGGATACAAACCTTATATACTCTGCTTTCTTTGCGGCTCAGATTGCTTAAATAAAGAAAGCCGAATTCTTATAGACTCACGGCGATTGCGGGGTGTATAGGGTAATAACGTGTAGCAATGTTGTCTGTATAAATGCCGTTCTGAAGAATTTGTGCTTTAATAACAATAAGTAAGCAGCGTAGCGATAGTAATGAAAGTAACTTCTGATGTGCGGCTTTTAATGAAGCTGCTGTATTACACGACCATGATCATCACCATGGGTCTGGTGTTGTATCTATTCTGGCTGGCTTTTGTGGCGGTGTATAACGGTCTTATTTCCATGTAATAACAATTATCTATGCGGACTGGTACAAGCAAAAGCTTAGAGGCATTTAGCGGGTTTCGGTAATCCAGCGATTTTAGTCGCCTGTTTAGCCGGGCCATCTGGAAACAGTCGGAACAGATAGCGGCTGTTGCCTTTTTCCGGGCCAAACCTAGCAGCCATCGCCTTGACTAAGGCGCGGATCGCCGGGCTGGTATTAAACTCCAGGTAGAATTCGCGCACAAACCAAACCACTTCCCAGTGGCTTTCACTCATTTCAATGCCTTCTTTTTCTGCCAGTACGCAAGCCAGTTCGTCATCCCAGTCCTGATAGTTTTTCAGATATCCTGCTTTATCCAGACTAATGTTCCGATCTTTAAATTGAAGCTGTTGTGTCATTACCAGGTCACCGTCTTGTCATACTTAAGGGTCAGTTCCACAAATTCGGCATAGTCGATAAGGTTAATCTCAGGAGACAGATCAGTTAGGCCCCGGGCCTGTCTGTCTGCTGCCAGAGCGAATATTTTTGCCACAGGCGAGAACATCTGATGCTCGGTATTCATATAGACGCCATTTTGGATCAACAGTAATCCGTCACCCTGACTGATACTGGCAAAGCATTGTCTGAATGTATCTGTGCCCGGGCTCTCGGTGAGGATATGCAGAATCATTAGAAGGTCACTATTTGATCGAAATTATTCAGTAGGGCCCGCCAGTTTTCGGGGGGCTGAAGGTTGGCTTCAATACAAAGGCTCTCACTACTAATTCCCCTTTGAGCGAGACTCTCAGTACATACCACCGGCTGGCTGACATCGTAGAAATCCAGTGCAGCAAAGGTTTTACTGTAATTTTTACGGCCAATCATATCAGTTTGCTGATGTTGTAAAAGCTGATAAACGCCATCGCCGATAAAAAACAGTGTTATTGCCTGGCCAAATGTTCCGGAAACCAGCGCCAGATCCAATGCTTCCTGACCATGAGCCGTGCCATGAGGAGCGTGGCGGCTGATAATGGCGAGAGAGGGGAGGGACATCAGAATTGTACCACTCTGTCTGCGCTGTTCATTAATTCGATAAACTGGCCTAAACCACTGGCCTGAAAGGGCGGTGTGAGGTTATAGCTGACACTATCCTGCTCGTTGGCTTCGGTTTCACTGAGAATACCGCGGCGGGCTGCGGCGGTAACGCACACATGCAACGGAATCCCCTGTGCGGCGAGCTCAAGCCAGGCGGAATAGGGTTGAAACTCATCTGTTGGGACCAACTGAAGCGAGTTGGCATTGTGGGTGCCGGGTCCATAAAAGAATATGCCGCAAAGCTGATGGTTGGCTGCCAGTGCTGCGCGGGCAAAGTTGATTGCCGTGACAACGCCCTGATCATCAACAGGAGAGGAGGTTATTAGTAAAGAAAATCTGGCCATTAGCGCAAAAATAAACGCCCCGCAGGGCGGGGCGTAATCCGATAAAGGTAAATTTAGTCGTCGCCGCCAAAAACACCCAGAAGATGAAGGATAGCAGTGAACAGGTTATAAATGCTCAGATATAAACTTACGGTAGCGCGAATGTAGTTGGTTTCGCCGCCGTTGATGATACGGCTGGTATCAAACAGGATAAAGCCAGACATAATCAGCACAATACCGGCGCTGATGGCCAGGCTCATGGCCGGAATCTGCAGGAAGATGTTTGCTATGGCTGCGACAATAGCAACGATCAGGCCAATCATCAGGAATCCACCCAAAAACGAGAAGTCCTTCTTAGTGGTCAGTGCGTAAGCGGAAAGACCAAAGAATACTAATGCTGTCGCGCCGAACGCCTGGGCAATTAACTGCGGCCCTCCTGCAAAGCCAGCATAATAGTTAAGCGTGTAACCGAGTGAGCCACCAAGCAGACCGGTAAAGGCAAACGTCCAGTAGATTCCCGAGGCTGAATCGGCTTTTTTATGCACTACAAATAGCAGCACAAAGGCACCGATTGTCATGCCGAGGGATGCAATAGGCGATATGTTCATCGCCATCGTGGCTACAGCACATACGGCGCTGAAGGCAAGAGTCATTGCCAGCAAGCTGTAGGTATTACGCAACACTTTGTTGGTCTGCAGCGCAGAAACCTGCGATGAACTGGTATGTAAGGTTCTCTGATCCATTTTCTACTCCGGGTTTAACAGGCTAAATAATTCAACCGTAATCTATGACGTATTTGTATGGCCTTTAGTTCCTTTTTTCAAGCAATTCCGTAACAGGTAACTAAGTTATCCGCCAGATTGCTGAATACTACAGCAATCTGGTTAAAGATACGCCATTCAGCCACGATTAGTTTAATTTAGACTTTACAATAATCATAAAGCTCATTAGCATACGCACCACTTAATGGAGAGTTGGCAGAGCTCGGTTGAATGCACCTGACTTGAAATCAGGCGAAGGGTTAAACCTTCCGGGGGTTCGAATCCCTCACTCTCCGCCATATTAAACGAAAAAGGCCCCGATGTTGTTCATCGGGGCCTTTTTCGTTTAAAGCGGTCGAGTTGAGGACTTGGTTCGAACCCCTCGGTTCGACAAAAATGTAGGGAACATTTTTGGACAGCCGAAGGCTGGTCGCGAAGCGACGAAATACAAGGACGTATTTCGCAATCCCTCACGGTGCATCAGCTAACTCAGGTACGCAGTAGTAGTCTGCCGGTTTTTTCGTTTAAAGCGGTCGAGTTGAGAACTTGGTTCGAACCCCTCGGTTCGACCAGTTTGCCGGGAGCAAACTGGGACAGCCGCAGGCTGGTCGCGAAGCGACGAAATACAGGGAAGTATTTCGCAATCCCTCACGGTTATTCAGCAAACTCAGAAATTCAGCAGTAATCCGCAGGGGCTTTTTTTGCTCGTCTCATCCCTGAGACTCACCTGCTTCGCAGGCCAGCTAAAGCTGTTCTGCATTTTTCCTAAAATGCTTGGTGGGACAGCCGCAGGCTGGCCGCGAAGCGGCGGCGGGCAGGGACAGCCCGGCGCAATCCCTAACGATCTGTCAAACCACTCAGTTATTCCGCAGGCAGTCCTCCGTGCTTTTTAATTGACAACCTCGGTGACCCCGGGAATTCTCATTCACTCCTCGCTCCTCACTCCTTTGCCAAAACAGATGTAACGCTTTGTTACTAAAGCTTCTTTACTCGACCTGTAAAATCAATTTATGCTTGGTAGCAGTTTTTTTAGTTAAGATAAAAGGAGTTATCGATGCTGGCAGCCGCGCAATTTGTCGCTATGTTTTGTGCACTGATGTTCACCGGAGCTGCGGTGTACATCAATCTGGTAGAACATCCCACCCGGTTGAGCTTTTCAAATACCATCGCGTTATCAATCTGGGAATCCAGCTACAAGCGCGCCACACGAATGCAGGCGCCACTGGCGCTGATCAGCGGCTTTTCTGCTGCTGGCGTATGGTGGTTAAGTGGCAGCCTGTTATGGTTGCTGGCCAGCGTATTGATTCTGCTGGTTGTGCCTTTCACCTTCGCTATAATCATGCCCGTTAATACTGAATTACAACGGGCTGATCTTGAGCCTGAATCTGTTCGTGCCCGCAAATTGCTGGAAACCTGGGGGCGATTACATAGTGTTCGTAGTATCCTCGCCATGGTGGCATCCAGTTTGATGCTGACACAATTGGTCAGCGTTTAACTCCGCTGACTAATCAATCTGGAGACATCACTGTCTGATGGTGTAGAAATGTTGAACGTTCTGCTCAGAACGACAAGACCGGGTTTTCTAGTTTTGACTCTTGCCACTGTATTTCTGGCAGTCGCCTGCGCTTACTATCTGCAAGGTGAGGTGGACGGGGGTAGAAGTGCCGAGCTACTGATGTGTGCGCTATTGGCTCATATCAGTGTGAATTGCCTGAATGAATATCAGGACTTTCGTTCGGGCCTGGATTACAAAACGACCAGAACACCGTTCAGCGGAGGAAGTGGCGCATTACCGGAATATTCTCAGGCAGCGCCTGTTGTGCTTGGCGTTGCTATTGTAAGTCTTGTTGGCTGTATAATTCTGGGGCTGCACCTGAGCAGTGGGATGGGTTGGTTTCCCCATGCGTTTGGGATACTGGCCGTTGCCATTGTTTTAACCTATACATCTGTACTCAATAAGAAACCACTGCTGTGTTTAATAGCACCGGGCACAGGTTTTGGTCTGATTATGGTAGCGGGCTCCGTATTTGTACTTACCGGGCGGTTCTCTGCTGTTGTATTTGTCGTTTCTCTGGTTCCGTTTTTTCTTGTTAATAATCTTCTGTTGGTCAATCAGTACCCTGATTGTCAGGCAGATAGTGAATACGGCCGTTGTACATTTCCCAGCACCTATGGCTTTAAAACCAGCAACAGAATTTATGCATTGTTCACAGCTCTTGCTGCAATTGCCCTTTTGATAACGCTGATTCTTGTGACATCTCCTGGTTGGGGATGGGCATTGTTCCTGCCTTTGTTACTTAATATAAAGGTGCTCACAGGACTTTACACGAATAAGCCCCAATCAAAAGGCTTTCAGACCATTATGGCGCTGAATGTAATAGCCAGTATACTGATGCCGGTATTGATGGGGCTATGGCTTATTGGAAACCGGTGGTGACAGATTGCATTGCTTAAACAGCGTCTGCCAGAACTTTATATGCCCGGTCAGACTATGGCGATACTGTTCAAATTCACTTTCTCGCTGATGCAGCCACTCATCCATACCCTTATGCGCCTGCAATAAGGATTGCCATTTTGGCATTAACTGATAGTAAATATCATTGAGCCGGCTTGCCAAAGGCTGGATTTGTTCGATGAAAAACAGACCGAATACGTTGCGCAGGTATTGTATCTGTTGTGGTGCGTTGCCATCGGGGCAATGTATCTGCCGTGCTTTGAGCCATTGAGTCAGACTGCTGAGGTGTGAGTCTAGTAGTCGCGCAGTCCGGAAAACTCTGGCCATCAGCCGTGCTTGTTGTAACTGTTGCAGGTGCTTTTCTAATGCAGAGGGGGCACGCTGCTCGTGGGTTTCGGGGCGCAAGTTCAGAAGGTACTGCAATGACTGGCGGGTTTCACCTAACTGATCAGTTTGTCTGGTGCCGATCCATCCGTTATTTCTGCTCAGGGCATAGCGAATTTCATCACTTTGCAGAACCAACTGCCATTGCTGCTGTAATGCGCTTTGCTTTTGTTGTTGCCACTGCTGTATCTGCTCTCTGAGTGTTTTATCATCAATGAGATTCAGACAAACCTGCATTTCCTGCAATAGCTTAATTTCATAAAGATATCGTTGTGAAGCCGCCTGGATTTTGCCCAGTGCTGTATTGCGTTCAGCAACCAGGCTGTAAAGACGACAATTTCTGAGCTGATAAAAATCTTTCAGGCTGATTTCAACTATGTCTGCGGAAATATTTTCTGTTGGTAGTTCAGGCAAGGGAGTGATGTGAGAAAGTTCAGCCGCAGAGCTGTCCATAACGGTGGCCAGTCGCTGAGCATATTCTGTTGTGATATCGCTAATGTCAGGTTGAAAACTACAACTACACAACAGCAGGCAGATGGGCATTAAAATGTGTCTGGATGGCAACGTCATGCCTTGTCAGTAGTATTGTTCATCATCCGCATTGATACTGAAACTGAGCTTACTGTGCTCTTCGTCCACGTGCATAGTGATACGGATTGGATTACAGCAATTTGTACATTCCTCGTAATAGTCCTGATCTCCCTGACTGTAGTCAAGCAGCACATGCATGCTGTGACCACAATGAGGGCAATCTACATGAACAGTTTTGGCTTTCATTATGTTCTCCTTTATTTTTAAAACGGACCGTTTCCCGAAAGGCTGCGGCCACCGTCTACTTTCAGGATCTGGCCGGTTACGTAGTTCGCGTTGATTAAAAAATTCACCGCTTCGGTAATATCATCGGTGTCACCGAGGCGCTGCATAGGGACTTTTTCCAGTACGTCGTGTTTCTGTTGCTCAGGTACCTCTGAACTTGGCCATAAAATGGCGCCGGGTGCTATAGCATTGACCCTGACATCTGGCGCCAGTTCCACTGCCAGAGATTCTGTCATATTTACCAGAGCCGCCTTTGCCATGCAGTAGACAGTATGTTGCTGCAACGGCCGCATTGCGTGAATGTCCACCATATTAATGATAGTGCCTTGTCGGCGTTTAAGCTCGCCGCTCAGTGCCTGGGACAAGAACAGCGGCGCCATGGCATTGCTTCCCATCAGATTATTCCAGTCCTGCTCTTCAATATGTCCCACAGGGGTAGGATAGAAACCTGAGGCGTTATTGATTAACCCGTCCAGTCTGCCAAATGCAGCCAGTATTTCTGTGGATAACCTGCGTAAATCATCGTGGTTACAGAGATCACCAATGACCAGTGCCACCGAGCCGGCTCTTTGTTCATTGAGTTCATTTTGTAGTGTTCTGGCATCGTCCAGTGAATGCTGACAATGCAGCACTATACGGTAGCCTTGTTGATGCAGGAAACGCGCTATGGCTGCACCAAGGCGTTTAGCACTGCCACTGATGAAGATAACTTTTTGTTGAGTTTGCATAGAGTTCTGCTGGGTACTGTAGCCGGAAATAACCGCACAATATGCAAAGACGCGCAGTTAGTCCATATTGTTGAGCTGGTTCTGGGCGCTGTGAATATACTGCCCACCGAATAAAAGTGCATGATTAAGGTTGTGGTAGAGTTGATACACAGGCTTGCGATACTGGTAATCTTCGCTTAACGGCCAGACTTGTTCATACCCCTGATAAAAAGCCTCCGGGAAACGACCAAAAAACTCGGTCATGGCAATATCGGTCTCACGATCGCCAAAATAGAAGGCCGGATCATAGAGCACAGGCTGGCCTTTCCAGAACCCGGTGTTTCCCTGCCAGAGATCACCATGCAGAGGTGACGCCGGGGGAGTATGACCCGCCAGTAATTGCCTGACCCGGTCGACCACTTTATCCACATCTGATTTGAGAAGGGCTTTTTCGTTAAGTAACTGCAACATATAGCCAATACGCTGTTCAGAGAAGAACTGGCACCATTTCTTTTTCCATCCGTTTGGCTGCGGGGTAGCGCCGATATAGTTATCCTCCTGCCAGCCGTACATTTGTTGGTGATCAGACTGATGCAATCTGGCAAGTTGTTGGCCGAATTGTTGCCACTGCTCCGGGCTGCCCTCCTGCATATGCAGGTATTCCAGCACCAGAAACCCGGACTGGGAAGTTTTCCCGACACATATGACCTTAGGAATTTTAAGCAACTCACTCTGGCGTAGCTTGTTCAGCCCGGCTGCTTCTGTTTCCAGGCGAAGTAACTCAGAGACTTCAGTAACCTTCACGAAGAACCGGCGCTGTCCATCTGTGATACGAAAAGCCCGGGTGTAGAATTGCTCATGTAACTGGCGAATATCATCACAGATAAAATCCTGGCCCAGCTGCTCGCTAATCTGTTCGCTGATAAAATGCCACATAGTAGCTAAATGTCAGGTGAAACCTGTTCTTAGTATGGAACAGATGTTGGGGCTGTGATGAAAATTTTTCTACTCATTTTGTGAGTCTCTTTGTTCAAGCTCCTTAGCAAGGTTAATGAAACTATTATAAGTGCCTGAAACCAATAAAGAACGTGAAAGCCAGTCAGGAACACTTCCGGCAGCGTCACCACTTCCCTGATAGCAAATAAGGGTGTGTGTGTTCTGGGGGAGCAAACGCCATAAGCCACTAACGTTTTTCATTCTGACTCTGTCCGGGGCAGGGGGATGTTGATTGCCTGCATCGGATATTCTGATTTTGACTTCGTTGCTTTGTGGAACACGGACAATATGGGACAACGTGACCATATCACGGTCCTGTACCGGCCATGGTGCATCAAAAACAGTATGGACTAGATCCTGATCGGGTGCAGGTTGTTCCAGTAAGGTGACTTTGCTGGCCTTGTGGATCCAGTCAGGGCTCTTATCAGTATCTCTGAGCAAAGACAAAAAGGCTTCCGGTGAGCTTTCTACCTGGGTAATGGCGAGAATTTCAAAGGTGTTATCCACTTCTCTGACATAGACCTTTACCTGATTGTCAGATTTTCGTATTTGCCATCCTGCATCCGCGGGCAGGCATGAGGCCCGGGTAAAAAGGGCGCAAAAAAGAAGTACTACGAACAGGGGAAATTGCATCTGGGGCGCGAAATCGATATAGTTATGAAGATAGTAGTCTGATAGTAGCAGACACTTAAACTAAATACGCAAAACACCCGCCCGGGTGTTTTTTATTGATTATTAAACAAGTGGCGCTTGGTTTGTGTCACCACTGTTGAGGATGTTACATGCCCCTGATTACGCTCCCCGATGGCAGTCAACGCCAGTTTGAACAATCTGTATCTGTTTTGGATGTGGCCAATGATATCGGCCCGGGTCTGGCTAAGGCCACCATTGCCGGTAAAGTGGATGGGAAACTGGTTGATGCCAGCGATCTGATTCACAATGACGCCAGCTTACAGATTATTACTGCTAAAGATGAAGATGGTCTGGAAATAATTCGCCACTCCTGCGCGCATTTACTCGGGCATGCGATTAAACAGCTATGGCCGGATACACAAATGGCCATCGGTCCGGTTATTGATAATGGCTTCTATTACGATGTGGATCTGGATCACACTCTGAGTCAGGAAGATCTGGATAAACTCGAGAAACGCATGCTGGAATTGGCGAAGACGCAGTATGACGTCATTAAGAAAGTCGTCAGCTGGCAGCAGGCCAGAGATACTTTTGAACAGCGCGGCGAACCCTATAAGATTCAGATCCTGGATGAGAATATCAGTCAGGACGATCAGCCAGGGTTGTATCATCACGAGGAATACATCGATATGTGCCGGGGCCCCCATGTGCCCAGCATGAGATTCTGTCAGCATTTTAAGTTAATGAAAGTGGCCGGTGCCTACTGGCGTGGTGACAGCGATAACAAAATGCTGCAGCGCGTATATGGCACTGCCTGGGCAGACAAGAAACAACTCAAAGCTTATTTACAGCGCCTCGAAGAAGCAGAAAAGCGCGATCACCGCAAAATCGGTAAGGCGCTGGATCTGTTTCATTGGCAGGAAGAAGCCCCGGGTATGGTGTTCTGGCATAACGATGGCTGGACCATTTATACCCAACTGGAAAAGTATGTGCGCGAGAAACTGCGTGAATACGACTACGATGAGGTGAAAGGACCATTAATGATGGACCGGAGCCTGTGGGAAAAATCCGGTCACTGGGATAAATACGCGGAAAACATGTTCACCACAGAGTCAGAAAAGCGTGAATATGCCATCAAGCCGATGAATTGCCCCGGTCATGTACAGATCTTTAACCAGGGCCTGAAGTCTTATCGCGATTTGCCACTGCGAATGGCGGAGTTTGGCTGCTGTCATCGTAATGAGCCTTCCGGCGCGTTGCATGGACTGATGCGGGTACGAGGCTTTACCCAGGATGATGCGCATATTTTCTGTACTGAAGAACAGATTCTGGATGAAGTCGGCGGCTGTATCGATATGATTTACGATACGTACAAGACGTTCGGTTTTGAGAAAATTGTCGTTAAGCTTTCTACGCGGCCGGAAAAACGCGTCGGCTCAGATGAAGCCTGGGATAAATCAGAAAAAGCGTTGGCTGAGGCTTTGCAGGATAAAGGTATTGAATTCCATTATCTGCCCGGAGAAGGGGCGTTTTACGGTCCTAAAATTGAGTTCACCCTGCATGACTGTCTGGATCGTGCCTGGCAGTGCGGCACTATTCAGCTGGATTTCTCTATGCCCGGTCGTCTCGGCAGTACTTATGTCGCGGAAGATGGAGAGCGTAAGGTGCCGGTAATGATTCACCGTGCGATATTAGGGTCACTGGAGCGTTTTATCGGTATACTGACCGAAGAATACTCAGGGCTGTTTCCATTATGGCTGGCTCCGACCCAGGCGGTGGTACTCAATATTACCGACAATCAGGGCGAATATTCACGTAATGTGGTGAAAAAGTTACAACAATCGGGACTTAGAGCAAAGTCTGACTTGAGAAATGAGAAGATAGGCTTTAAAATCCGCGAGCATACTTTACGGCGAGTTCCCTATATGCTGGTTGTCGGTGATAAAGAAATGGAAGCTGGCGAGGTAGCAGTAAGGACACGCAAAGGTGAAGACCTGGGTAAATTCAGTGTTGAAGACTTTATAAAGCTTGCAGCACAACAGGTCGATAGCAAACTAATTGATTAATTTCGTGGAGGAATAGCACATTAAAGGCGCTAACAATCGGGGTCAAGATTCGGCAAAAGCCCGCATTAACGAAGAAATAAAGCTAAAAGAAGTTCGTTTGATCGGTATGGATGGTGATCAGTTAGGGATTGTATCTCTGACTGAAGCATTGGAAAAAGCAGCTGAAGTAGAGCTGGACTTGGTTGAAATTAGCCCCAATGCGGAGCCGCCAGTCTGTAAGATCATGGACTACGGCAAATTCCTTTTCGAAAAGAGTAAGGCTCAGAAAGAGCAGAAGAAAAAGACAAAGCAAATTCAGGTCAAGGAGGTGAAATTCCGCCCTGGCACTGATGAAGGCGATTACCAGGTCAAACTGCGCAACCTGCGTCGCTTTCTGGAAGGGGGTGATAAAACCAAAGTCACGATCCGCTTCCGCGGTCGTGAAATGGCACACCAGGAGATCGGCATTGATCTTCTCAACCGGATTAAAACCGAGTTGGAAGAACTGGCCACCTGCGAGTCTTTCCCCAGAAGGGTGGAAGGCAGACAGATGATCATGGTGCTGGCCCCCATTAAGAAGTAGTAAAGGCCTACAAGAGTTTCAGTGACTGCGCACTGAAAACGCCTTGCTGCTGGTTTTTAACATTAACAATGCGGAGTTTTAGCAATGTCTAAAATGAAGAGTAACAGAGGTGCTGCGAAGCGATTCAAAAAATCAGCTTCTGGTCGCTTTAAAACAAAGCAGTCTCACTTGCGTCACATTCTGACCAAGAAGAGCTCTAAGCGTAAACGTCACTTACGTGGCAAGAAACTGGCCCATGATTCGGATACTGCGTTAATCCAACGCATGTTGCCGTACGCTTAAGCTTAGGAGACTGAATAATGGCAAGAGTAAAACGTGGTGTTATTGCACGTGCCCGTCATAAAAAGGTACTGAAGCAAGCCAAAGGTTATTATGGAGCCCGCTCACGGGTGTATCGCGTTGCTGTACAGGCGGTTACCAAAGCTGGCCAGTACGCATACCGTGACCGTCGTAATAAGAAACGTCAATTCCGCCAACTGTGGATTGCACGTATCAATGCGGCATCCCGTCAGAATGGTTTGTCATACAGCCGTTTCATTAACGGTTTGAAAAAAGCATCTGTCGAAATTGATCGTAAGATCCTGGCTGACATCGCTGTACATGACAAGGCAGCATTTGGCGCTCTGGTAGAAACTGCCAAGGGTGCATTGGCTTAATAATTAACTATTAAGCTTAAGTTCTTTCTTAGGAAACGGGGAGCAGGATGCTCCCCGTTTTCTTTTCTGAATACAAAACGAAATAAATTCACTCCCGCCACCCTCCATTGCCAGAGCAAACAATGGTTCCATAAGTGCGAAATAGTGTCTTTAAGCTGGTGAAAAACCGGCATTTTCGTGTAGAATTCCTTTTTTATTTTTTATCCTTCGTGACCCTCTCACGATTGGCAATGTTGCGGAGTAGACATGGATCTTGAAGCCATAAGCAAAGAGGCCGAAGCGCAGATCAGCGATGCGGCCGATCTTAATGTATTGGATAAAGTCAGAGTCGAGTATCTCGGCAAAAAAGGTCGTTTAACTGAGTTACTCAAGGGGCTGGGTAAACTTTCTGCTGAAGAGCGCCCGGCCGCGGGCGAGCAAATCAATAAGGCCAAACAACAGATTCAGGCAATGATTAATCAGCGTGGCGAGCTGTTGCGCCGACAGGAGCTCGATGCCAGACTGGCTGAAGAGAAAATAGATGTTACGCTGCCAGGCAGGAACAGACAGCCCGGTGGCCTGCATCCGGTCAGCCGCACTATTGCACGGATTGAAGCGTTTTTCGGTGAGTTGGGCTTTGCGGTTAAATCAGGCCCGGAAATTGAAGACGGTTTTCATAACTTTGATGCGTTAAATATCCCGGCCAATCATCCGGCCCGGGCAGACCATGATACCTTTTACTTTAATCCCGATCTGATGCTGCGTACCCAGACCTCAGGGGTACAGATTCGGACCATGGAAACGGAAAAGCCACCGCTTCGAATCATTTCCCCTGGTCGCGTATACCGTAATGATTACGATCAGACCCACACGCCGATGTTTCACCAGGTCGAGGGGCTGATGGTAGATGAGAACGTCAGCTTTGCAGAACTTAAGGGTATTTTGCACGATTTTCTTAACCATTTTTTCGAACAGGATATGCAGGTACGTTTTCGCCCGTCCTATTTTCCTTTCACAGAGCCTTCTGCTGAAGTTGACGTAATGGGGCAGAATGGCAAGTGGCTCGAAGTGCTCGGTTGCGGCATGGTGCATCCTAATGTACTCAAAGCGGTGAACATCGATCCCGAGAAATATACTGGTTTTGCCTTTGGAATGGGTGTTGAGCGTCTGACTATGCTGCGTTACCAGGTTAATGATTTGCGGGCCTTCTTCGAAAACGATCTGCGCTTTTTGAAACAGTTTAATTAGGATTCGGTGAATGAAATTCAGTGAAAAGTGGTTAAGAGAGTGGGTTAACCCGAATATCTCCAGTGATGAACTGGCTGAGCAGCTTTCTATGGCAGGATTAGAAGTGGATGGTGTTGAGCCAGTCGCTGCCGCCTTTTCTGGTGTTGTTGTAGGTGAAGTTGTTGAATGCGGCCCACACCCTGATGCGGACAAACTTCAGATTACTAAAGTGGATGCAGGGCAGGGTGAACTGCTGGATATCGTCTGTGGTGCGCCCAATTGTCGTCAGGGTCTGAAAGTTGCGGTTGCTGTGGTCGGCGCAGTATTGCCCGGTGACTTTAAAATTAAGAAGGCCAAACTTCGTGGGCAGCCGTCAAACGGTATGCTCTGCTCCTGGTCTGAACTTGGTCTTTCAGATGATCACGATGGTATTCTGGAACTGCCTGGGGAAACCCCGGTAGGGGCAGATTTCCGGGAATTGTTGCAGCTGGATGATGTCAGCATCGAAGTCGATCTTACCCCTAACCGGGCGGATTGTCTGGGGATTAAAGGCCTGGCCAGAGAGGTGGGGGTACTGACTCAGTCTGATGTGAATGAACCGGTGATAGAGCCTGTCACACAAGCCAGCGATGCCAGACGTAATATTTCCCTGCAGGCGCCCTCAGCCTGCCCGCGTTATCTGGGCCGGGTTATTGAAAATATAAATATGGACGCCGTCACACCATTATGGATGAAGGAAAGGCTGCGCCGCAGTGGTATTCGCAGTATCGATCCGGTTGTGGATGTGACCAACTATGTGTTGCTGGAGCTCGGTCATCCTATGCATGCCTTCGATAACGATGTGCTTGAGGGTGACATTCTGGTGAGAATGGCAAAACCGGAGGAAAAACTGGTATTGCTTGATGGTGAGGAAGTCGAGCTGAATACGGATACTCTGGTGATCGCCGATAAGAAAAAGCCTCTGGCCATGGCCGGCGTATTTGGTGGGAAAGCTTCCGGCGTGACTGATAGCAGCCGTAATATCTTTCTTGAGAGTGCGTTTTTTGCACCTGATGCCATTATGGGGCGAGCGCGTCAGTATGGTCTGCACACCGATGCATCTCATCGTTATGAAAGAGGCGTTGACCCGCAGCTACAGCGCGATGCCATGGAAAGAGCAACGGCATTACTGGTGGAGGTTGTCGGCGGTAAACCCGGTCCGTTAGTTGAGGCAAAAAGTGAAGCCGATGTGCCGGTGGCGGCAAACGTGGAATTACGCAGAACGCGACTCGACAGAATCATCGGTCTGCATATTGATGCTGACAGAGTTACCGATATTCTCAAACGCCTGGGTTTTGCCGTCAGCTACACTGAAAGTGAACAATGTTGGAAGGTGAGTGTTCCTTCATATCGTTTTGATATCAGTATCGAAGAAGACCTGATCGAGGAAGTGGCGCGAGTCTTTGGGTATCATAACGTACCGGAAGTCGCCCCGGTTGCAAATCTGAGAATGACAGGCCAACCTGAGCAGCAAACGCCGCTGAATCAGATTAAACACCGCCTGATCAGCGCTGGTTTCCAGGAGGCGATTACCTATTCTTTTGTTGACCCCAAAGTGCAGCAGAGTCTGTTCCCAGATTTGGCACCGTTGCAATTGCCACATCCTATTTCTGTTGACATGTCTTCCATGCGTGTAAGCCTGTGGCCTGGATTGTTACAGGCTGTTTCGTACAATCAGAAGCGTCAGCAATCGACACTGGCCCTGTTTGAAACAGGCCTGCGATTTGTACCGGATAGCAATGAGACAGCCGGTGTAAAACAGCAGGCGGTTATCGGTGGGGTTATGGCAGGGTTACGTCAGGCTGAACACTGGGATCTGCAAACCACATCTGTGGACTTTTTCGATCTCAAGGGTGCTGTTGAAAGCGTATTAGCAACGGCTTCGTCGCCGGGTTCTTTTAGCTTTAAAGCAATCAGTCACAGCGCGCTTCACCCTGGCCAGGCTGCAGCCATTTATCGCGACGATCGCCAGATTGGTATTCTGGGTGCGTTGCATCCTCAGTTTGAGAAATCGCTGAAACTCAACGGGCGGGCATTTGTATTTGAAATTGAACTGGATGCATTGTGCCAGCGTCGTCTGCCCCAGGCAGAGGAGATTTCCCGCTATCCGGCAAACCGGCGAGATATCGCGATCGTTGTCGATGAACGGCATGCGCTCGGAGATATACTGAAGTGCATAGAAAATTATGGCGGAAATCAATTAGTTGGCCTAAACTTGTTTGATATCTATAAGGGCAAAGGTATTGCCGAAGGGCACCATAGTCTGGCAATATCAATGACTCTGCAGGACCCGGCAAGAACCCTCGAAGAACAAGAGATTCAAGCTGTGGTTGAACGCGTTCTGGCTGCATTGTCAGAAAAATTCGGTGCATCTCTGAGGGATTGAACTATGGCGCTTACCAAAGCCGATATGGCAGAACATTTGTTTGAAAAGCTGGGCATCAATAAACGTGATGCGAAAGATCTGGTTGAGTCGTTTTTTGAGGAAGTCAGAGAAGCGTTGGAGACCGGAGAACAGGTTAAGCTTTCCGGGTTCGGTAACTTTGATCTGCGGGAAAAAAATGAACGCCCGGGTAGGAATCCAAAAACCGGTGAAGATATTCCCATCAAGGCCCGCCGTGTTGTTACTTTCAGGCCCGGCCAAAAACTGAAAAGCCGGGTGGAAAGTAGTAAGCCGTTGAGCTGATATTAAGAATAACCCCGTACCAATAGAAAACGCACCTGATAAGGTGCGTTTTTTGTTTACCGGTAACCAGTTTGATCCAGAGTTTTATATTATCGTATAAACACAATACATCATTAAGGTGGGCAAATATGTGCCCGACACAAAATCAGGTAGCCTTAGAATTATGACCAATACTGACAGTAAACCGGTAGTCGGCATCAGCAGTTGTGTGCTGGGTGAAAAGGTTCGCTATGACGGTGGGCATAAGCGTTCAGCTTTTGTTACAGACAAGCTCTCAGAATTTATCCGTTTCGCTCCAGCTTGTCCTGAGATGGGAATCGGTATGCCTGTGCCAAGACCGACAATACATATAAGGGAGATTGGACAGCAACAACGCTTAACGGATAGTCGCGATGCACAGGTAGATCATACTGATAAGATGCAGGCTTATTTTTCCGCAAGACTTCCACAGCTAAGCCAGTTGGATGGATATATTCTCGCAGCAAAATCCCCCAGTTGCGGTATGGAAAGAATTAAAGTCTATACACCAGAGGGCGAGTTGCTGCATCGAAAGGGGCAGGGGATTTTCGTTCAGATGCTGAAACAGCAATTCCCGGACTTACCCATGGAAGAAGATGGTCGCCTTAATGATGAAGGTCTCAGGGAGAGTTTTATTACGCGCATATTCGCTTATCATGATTTTCGTCGACAGGTACTGAACACGCTCAGTGTCAGAGCTCTGGTGGATTTTCACAGCCGGAACAAGATGCTGGTGATGGCCTATAGTCCGCAGGCTTATCAGGCATTGGGGCGTCTGGTGGCCGGTGCGAAAGGGCATGAAGAGACCATATCAAAACAATATCTGACTTTAATGATGCGTGCATTGAGTAAGCCCACCAACAGACGCAAACATACTAATGTATTGATGCACCTTCAGGGCTATTTTAAGAAACAGCTGGATAAAGCCGATAAGCAGGAGCTTTGTGAGCAGATAGACAAATACAGGCTTGGCTATGTGCCATTAATGGCGCCGGTCACCCTGCTGCGCCACCATCTGAAAAAGTACCCGAATGATTATCTGCAACAACAGCGCTATTTGCAGCCTTATCCTGAAGCACTGGGGCTAAGAGCTTAGTATGTCAGCATTGGTATGGCTCAGAAGCGATCTGAGAACATTATGGCACTCACCTCTTTCCTATGCTGCAAAGCAGCACGACAATGTCAGCGTGGTGTTTTTCATCACTCCGGAGCAATGGCAGCACTATGGACTGGCCGAAAGTAAGCTGGACCTGTTAATAAGAAGGGTGCTGGAGCTGAGGAATGAACTGAAAGAGAAGGGCATTATACTTAATATTGTAGCTGCGCAGAACTTTGCTGATATTCCCGAAAAGCTGGAAAGTCTGTGTCAGGAATACGATATCCGGCATCTGTACTTTAATGCCGAATATGAACTGGATGAGCGCAACAGAGATAAAGCCGTCAGAGCCATGTTGTCAGAACATGATATTGAATGCGGTGTATTTCATGACACCTGTACCAGCCGTCCGGATAAAATACTAAACCAGAGTTCACAGCCTTATAAGGTGTTTACCCCTTATTTCAGGATCTGGCTAGAGCGGCTTAAGTCTGCAATAGTACCGATTCCCGGTATCGGGCAGGTTAGTAACAGTCAGACTTTTAGCCAAAGCCTCGCGAATGACGCTGATTTGGTCACTGCCTTTTTAACCCATAAATCAGATGGTTGGCCCGCCACCGAAGATGAGATTTTACAACGCCTGGCAGATTTTCTGGACCAGGATGTGACGGAATACGACGCTTTGCGGGATATTCCATCTGAGCCCGGTACCAGTCAGCTTTCTCCCTATTTTTCTATGGGCGTGCTCAGTCCTGTGCAGACCAGCAATGCCCTTGTTAATCGTTTTGGCGATACCTTGTTTTCTGCAGAGGGGGGCGCATACACCTGGCTCAAAGAGCTTGCGTGGCGGGATTTTTATCGTTATGTGATGTATCACTTTCCACATGTTTGCCGGCATCAGTGCTTTTTGACAAAGTACGATAATTTTGCCTGGCAAACAGATAAAGATTTATTTCAGGCGTGGTGCACGGGACACACCGGTTATCCTATTGTCGATGCTGCTATGCGTTGTCTGAATCAGACCGGATGGATGCACAACAGACTGCGGATGGTGGTAGCCAGCTTTCTGACAAAGCATCTGCGGTTACCCTGGCGCTGGGGTGAAGATTACTTTATGAGTAAGCTGATCGATGGAGATTTTGCTTCCAATAACGGTGGCTGGCAATGGAGTGCTTCGGTAGGTACCGACGCAGCTCCTTATTTTCGTATTTTTAATCCGGCTAGCCAGGGTAAACGTTTCGATGAAGAAGGGGAGTTTTTGCTGAAATGGGTGCCGGAGCTGTCCTTTGTGCCAAAAAAATATCTGCATGAACCGCAAAAATGGTCAGGGGCAGATAGCCTGGACTACCCTCAGCCAGTGGTAGAGCACAAGCAGGCAGTCAGTGATACTAAAGCGCAGTTCGCTGATTTTCTGAAAAACTGAACACTGCCGGGATGGCGGAAGTGCAGGTTATACAGGAGCAATTACCTGCCCGTCCTTTTGGATCAGGCGTCCTGCCTCTTGCAGTGTAGAGTCGAATTTATTCGACTTTTTCTATGCCCAATAAATTGGGCACTACATTGCTCCGCAGTTTCCGGACGCGATCAGCCCCTGGTCATCGCCGGAAAAACGTTCCCGACATTTCCGGCATACGACCGCCAAGGATGGCGGAAGTGCAGGTTATGCAGGAGCAATCACCTGCCCGTCCATCCCTGGACATCGCCGGAAAAACGTTCCCGACATTTCCGGCATACCGTCCATCCCTGGACATAAAAAAAGCGGCTGTCAGCCGCTTTTTCTTAAGCACAAAGTCTGTCTTTATCTTGGCAGACGACACTGATGGTCTTTGCCATTCAGTTGCTCTGCCCACATAGCTTTCACGGAGAAGTCAGAGCTCTTGGCTTTTTTGGTTTTCTTGGCTTTTGCCGGTGCAGCCGCTTTTTTTGCTGCAGGCTTAGCTTTCACCGGTTCGGCTTTTTTCTCAGCTGCTTTCTCGGCTTTTTTGGCCGGAGCTTTCTTCGCTCCACCTTTTGACAATGAATCTGCCAACTCGTCGAGTTGAGCCAGGCGCATATTTTTGCCACCATCAACACTGTACCAGCCACCTTTGGCTTCCAGATCAGGGGCTTTACCATTCGCTGCTTTATAAGCGGCGGTGAATTTTTCTATGACTTGCTCTTTATCCAGTTTACTCATAATTAGAGATCTCTTAATACTTTTATCAGTACCTTTATTTTGAGTGATTAAAAACGCAGAATGGGTGTTTATACCCAAGTAACCAGTGGCTCTGAACCTCATACTTTGAGGTCTCTGGAGTATATATACCTTGTTTGCTTTTTAATGTCTAATTTTCACTCTTTACAGGCGGTTCTAACGTGATATTGCGAGATAAACTCACCGAATACCTCAATAAACTGTTCTCACCTGACAGCATTAAGGATTATTGTCCCAATGGACTGCAGGTAGAAGGTAAAACTGAAATCCATAAACTGGTAACCGGAGTCACCGCCAGTCAGGCGCTGATAGACGAAGCAATCACCCGCCAGGCCGACGCAATATTTGTTCACCATGGTTATTTCTGGAAAGGAGAAGAGCAATGTGTCACAGGCATGAAGAAACGTCGATTGGCCAGTTTACTGGCTCATGATATCAATCTGTATGCTTATCACCTGCCGTTGGATATTCATCCGGGGCTGGGTAACAATGCGCAACTCGCCAGAATACTTGATATACAGGTAACCGGGGGGCTGGAAGCCGCTAACCCTAATTCTGTTGCAATGCGTGGGCGTTTTAATGCGCCGGTTACTGTGGCGCAGCTCAGCGAGCGCATCGCACTGCGCTTGTCAAAACAACCATTAGTTGAGGGGAATCAGGACAAACCCATCAACACGGTGGCCTGGTGTACAGGGGGAGGTCAGGGGTTTATTGAGCACGCTGCAGCGCAGGGAATTGACGCCTTTATTACCGGTGAAGTATCCGAGCAAACCATTCACACAGCAAGAGAGATGGGCATCGCCTTTTTTGCTGCGGGGCATCACGCTACCGAACGCTATGGTGCCAAAGCGACAGGGGAACATCTGGCAGGTCAGCTTGATCTGACCGTGGAATTTGTTGATATCGATAACCCGGCATAATTACATGACTAAGCAGTGGCAACAGGATCAGAACTTCGATCAGATAGCAGATAAGTTCGAAAAAAATATCTATGGCACAAGCAAAGGCCGTTTACGCCATGAATTGTTGTCTCATTATCTGCGCCATCATTTGCCTGAGCGGCCTCTTAAGTGCCTTGATGCCGGAGGAGGAACAGGGATGATGGCGAAAGAGATGCTTGATCTGGGGCATAGTGTATTGGTGAATGATATCTCTGATCAGGCGCTGGAACTGGCGCGGGCTAAACTGGCCGGCTTTGCTGATGTGGCGTTTCACTGCGGCCCCCTGCAGAGCCTGGCTGCTGACTGCGAGTTTGATCTGATCCTCTGCCATGCGGTGCTGGAATGGCTTCATGATCCTTTCGACGCATTGAAGCACCTGTTTAGCCGGTTAAAGCCAGGCGGCTATATATCTTTAAGCTTTTTTAACCGTGACGCGCATCGATTCAGTAATTTGTTGTACGGCAATTTCGACTATATCGATAAAGATTTTGTGGTCAGTAACAGGGTCCGCCTTAACCCGAACAATGCCTTGCCGCCGTCACAGGTACTGGATTTTGTAGAGAAGGCGGGGCTGGATATCAGGCACCAGGCGGGAATACGATGTTTTCATGACTATATGCGTGATAAAACAATGCAAAGCAGCCACTATGAGCAAATCAAAGCTAAGGAAATACAGTACGGAACTGTTCACCCTTATCTGTGGCTGGGCCGCTATTTTCATATCATTGCGGTAAAACAAGACGCGAGACTGTAAAAATATCTGTG
>NZ_NISX01000023.1 GCF_002591895.1 Lacimicrobium alkaliphilum | reverse complement strand
TGGCGGGAACCCAGCGCCTTTGCTACTAACAGGTACCACAGGACAAAAACGCTTCCACCACAATATAGAAGGTCTTTATATCTCAGCGTCTTTGCGCCTCTGCGAGATCAAATAAATAAGAGGCCTGGATCTCGCAGAGACGCTGAGATCGCAAAGAAAAGCATCAATTTGCCCTATCTCCCCTGTTCGTGCTTTTAGTGTTTTTCGTGGTTAAAGCTTTTCAACCACGAAAGGCACGAAAAACACGAAAGGAGCAAAGCGTTTAACCATTCAAATCTCTGGGCTCTTTCGCGTCTCAGTGGTTATTATCCTGTTTTCTCAATCTCCAGGCCGTAATGCCGGTATTATGACGTTCCATTTAATGACTAACATTTTGATAAATAACAAATAATAATACTGGCACGTTCTCTGCTTTATCCCTTGTGTCTTTTTCGGTGTCCAAGTTTTGACATGGGGTAATTATGACAACCGAGTCGCAGTTTTCTGATTCTGTAAAAACCGCCACTACCAGCGAATCCCTGAGCTCGTATGAGCAGTCGCAAGCAAGCCCGCAGGAAGTCCTGCGTCTGCGCCAGCAATCTTCCCGTCTCGAACACTTGCTGGAAGTGATGCCGGCCGGGGTCATTGTCATTGATGGTCGCGGTATCGTCAGGCAGGCCAATCAGGTAGCGGTAGAGTTGTTAGGCGAGCCACTGGAAGAGCAAAGCTGGCGCACTATTATTGCCCGTGCTTTTAAACCCCAGGCCGATGATGGTCATGAAGTTTCATTGCAGGATGGGCGCAAGGTTCAGTTCTCGATTTCTCCGCTGGAGCTTGAGCCGGGGCAGCTGATCGTGATCACCGACCTGACCCATACCCGTCGACTGCAGCAACAAATCAGCCACATGCGAAACCTGTCGTCATTGGGGCGTATGGTAGCCTCTTTGGCGCATCAGATCAGAACACCACTGTCGTCGGCCATGCTCTACGGTGCCAATTTACAAAATCCCACCCTGAACCCCGACTCCCGTAATCAGTTTGCCGATAAGCTGATGGCCAGGCTCAAAGATCTGGAACAACAGGTAAACGATATGTTGTTGTTTGCTAAAAGCGGCGAGCAGCAAGTGGTGGCTGAGTTGTCATTACAAAGTCTGATGCTGGAAGTGGAAGCGGGTAGTGAAGCCATGCTGGTGCAGCGTCAGGCTTCGCTGACACTGGATCTCCCGGAGCCGGATATTCTGGTGATGGGCAATAAAACGGCACTGGCCAGTGCACTGCAAAACCTTATTCATAACAGTTTACAGGCCAATCCGCTGGGCTGTCAGATTGAAATCGCAGCGAGCCGGGATGCCCGAAATCCTGAGCAGGTGCGGCTGTCGGTTAGTGACAATGGCCCCGGTATTCCTGAGGGGAAGTGTCAGAGTATCTTCGACCCTTTCTATACCTCTAAAAGCCAGGGAACCGGGCTGGGTCTGGCAGTGGTGAAATCCGTTGCTCAGTCCCATCAGGGTAGTGTACGCGCCACCAATAATCCTCGGGGCGGTGCCAGAGTTGAGATGCTGTTACCTATTTATCGGGAAGAACAGAATTATTCCTTGCTAAGTGCAGGTGGAGGTAATCTATGAGTCTGAGCAAAATATTGATTGTGGAAGATGATGCCGGCTTAAGGGAAGCGCTGGTCGACACCCTGCTGTTGGGTGGCTATGAACTGATCGAAGCGGATTGTGCTGAAAGTGCTATGTCCCTGCTCGGGCAACATACTGTGGATCTGGTTGTCAGTGATATACAGATGGGCCAGATGTCAGGCCTGACATTGCTTCGCAGTATCAAGCAAAAATATCCTAATCTGCCGGTTTTACTGATGACTGCCTATGCCACCATCGATGATGCGGTGCAGGCGATGCGCGATGGTGCTACTGATTATTTAGCTAAACCTTTTGCGCCTCAGGTTCTGCTGAATCTGGTCGGGCGTTATGCTCCGGCAAACAAAGTGGAATCCTGCCATCCTGTAGTGGGAGATCCGAGCAGCCATAAATTACTGGAACTGGCGCAAAAAGTGGCTCGTGCCGATGCTACGGTGATGGTTTTAGGCCCCAGTGGTTCTGGTAAAGAAGTACTTGCCCGCTATATTCACGATCAGTCCGGCCGCGCCGATGGGCCTTTTGTGGCCATTAACTGTGCGGCGATTCCTGAGAATATGCTCGAAGCCACCTTGTTTGGCTATGATAAAGGCGCTTTTACCGGTGCTTTACAGGCTTGCCCGGGTAAGTTTGAACAGGCTCAGGGCGGAACGATATTGCTGGATGAGATCACCGAAATGGATCTGTCCCTGCAAGCCAAGTTACTGCGCGTATTGCAGGAAAAAGAAGTGGAACGGCTTGGTAGTCGCAAGACGATCGATCTGGATGTCAGAGTATTGGCGACCAGTAACCGGGATCTTCGACGGGCGGTTCAGGATGGCCGGTTCCGTGAAGATCTTTATTATCGTCTGAATGTGTTCCCACTCACCTGGTCGCCTCTGGCTCAGCGTAAAGGGGATATTATTCCACTGGCCCAGCACCTGATTGAACGCCATAGTCAAAAGGGCGGCAATGCGATCCCGACATTGAGCGCCGCGGCGCGCAACAAACTCGAGCAATATGCCTGGCCGGGTAATGTCCGGGAGCTGGAAAATGTCATTCAGCGTGCCTTGATACTGGTCAGTGATGAGCAGATTGATGCCACAGATTTAATGCTGGAACAGGATATGTCTGTCGACTTTGAGCAGGATGAGATTATGGAGCCGGAGGGCAGTAAGCTGGGCAACGAACTGCAGCAACAGGAGCACCAGATTATTCTGGATACGCTGAAATCCTGTAACGGCAGTCGCAAAGCCGTAGCCGATAAACTGGGCATAAGCCCGCGCACCCTGCGCTATAAACTGGCGAAGATGCGTGATGTGGGGATTGATCTGCCAGCCTGATTCACCACAGAGTCACGAAGGACACAGAGAATTAATATCTCTGTGAGTTCCGGGAGGATTTTTTGGAGCTTGCAGGGACGCTAAGGCGCTGAGTAAGAGAATAGTTCGTGATTTTTGTGCCTTTAGTGGTTGAAAAGCTTTAACCACGAAAAACACTAAAAGCACGAACAGGGGAGACAGTGCGAATTTTTGCTTTTCTTTGCGAACTCAGTGTCTCTGCGAGATCCAGGGCTCTTCTTTGTTTGATCTCGCCGAGGCGCAAAGGCGCTGAGGTTTAAGAAGATATTCACCACAGAGGCACCCAGCAACCTTTGATAGCACGGTGTTATTATCAGCACATTGCTCTTTCAGTGGTTGCTGGGCATCCAGTGGCCTTTACGAAACGCTGAGGGGGAAAGGATTCACTGTTTATACCTTATCTTCGTGTTCCTTCGCGATCTTCTGCCTGCCCAGCCCCTTTGATTCACTGTAAATAAAAATAGTACTGCCGATCTATGCATCAAAGGTGCCGGGTGGTGAACCTAGTTGCGATAACCATCCGGGTTGTTGGACTGCCAGTGCCAGGTATCGGCACACATCTGCTCAATCCCTTTTTCTGCGCTCCAGCCCAGGTCATTTTCCGCCAGCGTCGCATCGGCATAACAACTGGCCACATCGCCGGGGCGTCGCGCTACAATCTTGTAAGGTACTGACTGACCGCTGGCTTTTTCGAACGCTTTGACCATTTCCAGCACCGAATAGCCTTGTCCGGTCCCCAGGTTATAGGTTTTAAGACCGGAACCTGGCAATTTGTCCAGCGCTTTTAAATGGCCTGCCGCCAAATCTTCAACATGAATATAGTCTCTGACACCTGTACCGTCAGGCGTATCATAGTCATTCCCAAAAATGTTCAGAGCGTCTCGTTTGCCACTGGCCACCTGGGCAATAAAAGGCATCAGATTATTGGGAATGCCATTGGGATCTTCGCCTATTTCGCCCGAAGGGTGGGCACCCACAGGGTTAAAATAGCGCAGCAGAGTGATATTCCAGTTGTTGTCGGCGCGGTAGAGATCCTTTAAAAGCAGTTCCACCATCAGCTTGGACTGACCATAAGGGTTAGTGGGCTCCCCGGTGGGCATGGATTCGGTTAACGGTAAGGCAGTAGGATCGCCATATACGGTCGCCGAGGAGCTGAACACCAGATTGGTGACATCATGATCCTGCATTGCCTGACATAGCGTCAGGGTACCGGCGACATTATTCTGATAATAGCGCAATGGCTGTTGTACCGACTCACCTACAGCCTTGAGGCCGGCAAAGTGGATCACCGAATCAATATGTTGCTCCCCGAAAAGCTTATCCAGCAAAGCGCGATCGAGAATATCGCCCTGAATAAAGTGCAGCGATTTTCCGGCAAGTTTCTCTACCCGGTTTAAGGATTCCTGTGAGGCGTTACTGAGATTATCAATAACCCACACATTGTGACCCTGCTCAAGCAGTTGCAGTGTGGTATGGCTGCCAATATAGCCGGCGCCGCCGGTGACCAGAATATCAGACATTGTCCTTGTTTCCTTGGGTTAAATTTTCAGGCAGGTATTTTTCACTCAGGCCATATTGCACAGGCTTCAGTATCAGCGGATATGTGGCTAATACCAGAGCGGCCCAGAGCAGATTCAGCCAGTCCCGGGGGGCATAGAGTATCAGTACAAAGGCCGGAATCAGAATGACCAGCTTGAGCACGTTTAACAGCAGCTTTTCCGGTGCAGTCAGCTTTGCACTGGCCTGGCTGAGCAACGCCAGTCGTTCAGTCAGCGGCAGTTCCCGCAGTGCGGAAATATGGCGGGTTGAAAAATACAGCTTCATAACATCATTGGTTTGCTTTGCGTGAGGTGAAGCTTACCTTAACAATCCGAACAGGATAAGGGCTGGAAATAAAAAAGCCCCTTTTACTTGCACAAAAAGGGGCTTGTATTTCGCACAGGGTTAATCAGTTTTGTTTGATCGGCTCATTGGCATCGATCACAGCGCCCGGATGGTCGTCTTCGGGCTTCTCAGCCAGTTTCTCCCACTTGCGGGTTTTCAGTGCCAGCAGGAAGATAACGATACCGATGGCGATGCTGAACAGCGTGATCTGCATATACAAGTCAGGCATTTCAGCTGGCTTCTCCGGGTCGAAGTTACCGGCCAGCAAACCGGCAACCACGTTGCCGATAGAATAGGTCAGTACAAACACGCCCATCATCTGACCGGCCATGCGCTTGGGTGAGAGTTTGCTCACTGCACTCAACGCTACCGGGCTTAAACAAAGCTCCCCTACTGTATGCAGGAAGTAGGTGGCGATCAGCCAGTAGGGTGCCACTTTGAGACCGCTGGCGGCAAACTGTGCGGCAAAGAACATCACAATAAAGCCGGTGGCCATGATGATCAGGCCCAGAGCACTCTTAAAACCATAAGAAGGATTGATCATCCGTTTACTCAGATTGATCCACAGCGCCGCAAAAAAGGGCGACAGGATAACCAGGAAGATAGAGTTAGCCGACAGGAACCACGCCGCGGGAATTTCAAAGGTTCCAATCATACGATCGGTCAGATCCCGGCCAAACAGGTTCAGTGATGAGCCAGCCTGTTCGAAGCCGGCCCAGAAGCAGATGGAAGCAATACACACCAGCAACAACGCCAGTAAACGTTTTTTCTCATCACCATTGAGGTTGGAGAAGAAGAAAATAGCGGCGTAGTAAATGCAGAATATTGCTGTGATGCCAATGGCAACATTCTGCGCAATACTGACCGGATTGATGGTTAACAGCCCGGTCATAATGGAGAATGACACCAGGGCTAAAGCAACCAGAAATGCCACAATCACACCCCAACTTACCCGGGTGGCCTTTGGTGATAATGGCTGGGGAGCTATTTGCCCTACAGTTTCCAGTTTAGGCAAGGTGATTCTGTACTGAATCAGACCCAGGCCCATACCCACAGCGGCGGCACCAAAGGCCCAGTGCCAGCCCATATTGGTTTGCAGGTAACCACACACAAAATAGCCGATAATAGAGCCGATATTGATGCCCATGTAATACAGGGTATAGCCGCTGTCACGGCGTTCATCTTCACTGCTGTAAAGCTGGCCCACCATGGCACCGATATTGGGTTTGAGCAGCCCTGTGCCCAGTACCACCAGAATCAGGCCAATGAAAAAGGTGTGATCGCCGGGAATGGCCAGCACAATATGGCCACACATGATGACGATGCCCCCATACCAGACGGCTCGCTGCCCGCCGAGCAGGCGATCGGCTATCCAGCCACCCGGTAACCCCATAAAATATACCGCGCCGGTGTACAGACCATAAATGGCTGTGGCTGATGCGACGGTAATAGCCAGACCATTTTCCTGCATGCTGGCTGTCATATACAGTACCAGCAAGGCGCGCATGCCGTAATAACTCATGCGCTCCCACATCTCGGTAAAAAAGAGTGTTGAAAGGCCACCAGGGTGACCAAAAAATCCCGTGTCGTTTTTCATTGTTGTTTTCGTTGTCATTATTATTAGCCTTGTAGAAATTGCACAATCCGTCACTCTGACCTTTTTTGAGGGATACAGTATCCGCTCAATAACAGACCAAAGCTGCAATAGCGTGGGCTTGGTTATACAGTTGAGTCTGTCGAAATGCAAGCCTCTGCACCCGGCTTTTAAAGGCTGCAGACCCTAAACTTTTTGTGAGACGCGCCCATGGGGATTGGTCCATGATTCCGGAAATTTCCCTTGCAAAACATAGGAAAACGCGATCAATTCGGCAATTACCAGGTACAGCTCCCGGGGGATTTCCTGGCCCAGGTCGAGCTGGTTGAGAAACCCGGCAAGATGCTCATCTTCGTGTATCAGCACGCCGGACTGGCGAGCCAGTTCAATAATCTCATCGGCAAGATCGCCAAAGCCTTTGGCGATCACCTTCGGCGCCTGTTGTTTATCCTCAGCCTGATATTTAATACCTACTGCACTGCGCGGTTTGCTGTTTTTGGGATTCTTCATGCCTGTGTCTCGAAAACCTGATAGGGCCGTTGTTGAAGGTGTTGCGGAATTTTCCCCAACTGGCATTGGCTATGATTGATGTCTATGCCTAACGCTTCAAAACGCTTTTTCAAATGAGGCAGAAAAGCAATGACCTTATCTTTAAGCTTGTCATTAGCGGCATAGAAATCCAGTTCCAGTTGAGTGTCATATAATCTGGCCTTGGCCAGAAGGCCTCCGAGCTCACCGATATCCATTTTCATCGTCAGGTTCCATTGTTTATCACCGCCGTGTTGTTGCTGATTTTTTTTATCTGGCGGCGGTTCACGGCGGATAAGCAGCTCAATATCCTTTCGGTTGGAATCCTGACCGACGGGCAGACTGTAATAAAAACTGTCCTGGCCCTGAAGCTGACTCTCTGCGCTGCTGGCTTTGTGCCCAGTATGGCTTGCCAATAACAGGTTCAGATTACGAATCAGTTGATGCCTCTGTTCGGCCTGGGCAAAATCAGCCAACCCTCTTGGGGAGACCCGATTGCCGCCAGAGACCGTTTCCAGCATACCGCTTATTCGTTCAGCCAGCCTCTCACCCTGAGCGGGTTGATTTCTTGCTTGTCTGGCAGCCAGAGACAATTGCAACAAGGTCACCAGGCCACCGATAAAACCCTGCTGACTGGTACTGGTAGTGAGACTTAAAGGGGTCAATGCCATTGCTGGCTGGCTAAGCAGAGCCCGCAACTGAACGGCATCTTGCTCGGTGCCTTTTGGCAGGCTCTGATTTAGCTGTTGTGTAAGTTGTTGCACGACTTTGGCAGTATCGGGTTGATTAATAACACTGTCCTTCAGCGCCTGTTCAACCTTGCTCATATTCAAAGCCGGAGACTCCTGTATTGCGAGGGTACGACGCAATAACAGCTGCAGAGACTGATTGGTAGTGGAATCTGCCGACGGCTTTAATAACTGTGGGCTGACTAAATCTGCATTTTGCTGAGCCACTGACAGATTCTGGCCTGAGATAGCAGGTTGTGAGGTTATTACCTGTGAGTTCGGTGTTGGTTTTTGTCCTGCCAGTGTCGGCAACAACTGTTGCAGGCTCTGCCGCTGAGTGTCGGATAAGCTGATACTGGCTTTCTCTGTACCATTTGTCATCGTCAACAGCAGATTTACCTTGCCCGAGTGTGTGACATTCAGGGCGCCGGCATCCGGCATAGTCCTGAGCTGATTCAACAGTGGCAAAAGTGGTTGCAGCGATGGTGGTGCCTTTTGCAACAAATTCTCAACACTGCTTTGCGACAGGGGGATGGTTTTGTCTTTGGCAATCAGAACGGTCAACGGACTGACCTGATTGGCCGGCATCGTCACCTTCACGGTGTTTTGCGACGCCGGAGCTTTAGGCTCCATGGTCAGTGCCCATTCACCAGTGTTTTGATAGCGAAGCTGTACTATTTGCCCTTTGCTCAATTCTAAAGGGGGCCTGGGCAATTGCACATCAATCTGAGTATTCGCCAGTTGTAGCGTCAATCGGGTGCCCTGTGCAGCGATTACCTTTGCCGACAACGCCACGGTATTGTGTTCTACATTGACGGATTGTTTAAGCTTATCGGTTACCGGAGCAAGGCTTTCAGAGAGTGATTGTGCCAGTATCACCTCTGCCAGTGCCTTAGGGATTAATTGCGATATTGTGGTGCTGTTCACATCAGAGCGCCCCGATTGCAGCAGGCCAGGTGGGGTAGAAAAAATCAGTTTTCCGGTGTCTTTGTTGTCCAGTGTCAGCGTGTAAATCTGCCCTGCGCTGAGCTGCCCCCGTATTGTCCGGCCGGGTAATTGTAACTCCCCTTTTTGCGTTTGCAGCAGCAATTGGTTGCCCGAAAGGTGTTGAACCATTGCCTGGCTGGCCTGCTGTTGCAGTCCGGTTGTCGCTGCATTGCCTGCAGATTGCAGCTGTTTCAGGGCAAGCGTTAGCTGCCGCTGTGAGGAGAGTAAAATATCTGACATGCTCTGTTATCGGCCTGACCGTTAGTCTGTTAATAGCTCATAGCATCAAGCATATACCCAGCGATTACAGAATAGAATGGCAGCGCTTTATTGTGTTATTATCGCGCCCGAATTTTTCTTCACTGCCAGAGCCTGATTTGAGCTGTTTGTCTGTCAATAACCTGTGTTGCATTAAACGTGATCGTGTCTTGTTTGAGCGCCTTAGCTTTACCGTCGAGACCGGTGACATCATGCATATTCAGGGGCCTAATGGTGCCGGCAAGACCAGCTTGCTGAGAATTCTGGTGGGGCTGGCTGAGCCCGATAGCGGAGAGGTGTTGTGGCAGCAACAGAATATCAGGCAGGTGATGCAAGGTTATTCGTCACAGCTGGTTTATTGCGGTCACAAGTATGCCGTTAATCAGAGTTTAACTGCCGCAGAGAACCTGCTTTATTGGTGTCGCATGCAGAATGTTTCTGCAAATACGGACGTCTATCCCGTACTGGATGAGATTGGTTTAGTGGGCCTTGAACATTTACCGGCGGGGCAGTTGTCCGCCGGCCAGCAGCGGCGTATTGCACTGGCCCGATTGTGGCTTAAACCGGCCAGGTTGTGGGTGCTGGATGAGCCATTTACGGCACTGGATAGTTATGCGATTGACTTACTGAGTCGCAAAATGGAACAACATCTGGCAGGGCAGGGAATGCTTCTTCTCACATCACATCAGTCACTGGCACTCGATCACCCGGTACGTACCCTGGAGCTGGAGTACCGTTTATGAGGGGATCATTGCAGGCATTGCTGACAAGAGAGCTGGCGCTGGCATTCAGACAAAAGGGTGAGTTGTTGCAACCACTGGTGTTTTTTGTACTGGTGATTAGTCTGTTTCCTCTTGGAGTAGGCCCGGGGCCACAAATGTTGCAGAAAATAGGTCCCGGTGTCATTTGGGTGGCGGTGTTACTTGCTTCTTTACTGGGTATGGAGCGGCTGTTCAGAGACGATTTTAATGACGGATGGCTGGAACAAATGATGCTGTCGCCAGTACCCCTCACTCTGGTGGTATTGATCAAAGTACTGTCTCACTGGCTGACCTGTGTATTGCCGCTGTTATTGATTTCCCCTTTATTGGCGGTTTTTCTGAACCTGACTCTGGACATGTATCAGGCGTTGCTGATTACGTTACTATTGGGCACCCCGTTACTGAGTCTTGTCGGCGCCACCGGAGTAGCTCTGACAACCGGGTTGCAGCGAGGCGGGGTATTGTTGTCGCTACTGCTATTGCCCTTATTTATTCCGCTGCTTATCTTTGCGACTTCGGCAGTGGATGCAGCGGCGTTGCAACTCTCTTATAATGGTCAGCTTGCCATTATAGGAGCGCTGTTATTATTGGCGCTGGCACTAACCCCTTTTGCTACGGCTTATGCTCTTAGAGTGATTCAGAGCTGAGTAAACCACAGACAAATAAAAAGGTAGTACGTTACATGTGGAAATGGTTACATCCCTATGCCAAATCAGAACAGGCCTTCAGGCTGTGTGGCAGGCTGCTACCCTGGCTGAGCATCAGCGCAGGGCTGATTTTAGGTGTAGGTATTGTTTGGGGGTTGGCCTATGCGCCATCAGACTATCAGCAGGGCGATTCTTTTCGCATTATCTATATCCATGTACCTTCAGCCATTTTATCTATGGGCGTATACAGCGTGATGGCGATCAGCGCACTGATTGGTCTGGTATGGCAGATCCGTACTGCCACCATGGCGGTGGCTGCTATTGCTCCGGTCGGGGCGGTGCTGACGTTTATCGCACTGTTTACCGGCGCGGCCTGGGGTAAACCGATGTGGGGAACCTGGTGGGTGTGGGATGCCCGGCTGACGTCTGAGCTGATTCTGTTGTTCCTGTATCTGGGGGTAATGGCGTTGTATCAGTCTTTTGATGACAAACAGCAGGGGGGCAAAGCTGCCGGTGTAATGGCCCTCGTGGGAGTGGTGAATCTGCCAATTATTCATTACTCGGTCGAGTGGTGGAATACGCTTCATCAGGGGGCCACGATAACCAAGTTTGGCAAGCCGTCGATTGCCCCTGAGATGCTGTGGCCATTGTTATTGTGCATTCTGGGTCTGGCGCTGGTATCAGCAGCCATTGGCCTCTACCGGTTTCAAACTGAACTTATGCGCCGTGAAATACACCGGCCCTGGGTAAAAGCACTGGCCGGTGACGGCCGTACGCAGGAGAACTCTAATGCAATTTGATAGCTGGTCGGCTTTTTGGGCTATGGGTGGATATGGTTTTTTTGTATGGCTGGCGTTTGGGATCAGTCTACTGGCGTTGATCGGGTTGATCCTGCAAAGCCGTCTGGCACGTAAACACGTACTTCGGGCGTTACTTGATGAGCAAAAACGCCAGGCAAGAATTCAGGCCAGTCGTCACCAGCAACAAGGCAGCAAATTATGAATCCAAGGCGTAAACAACGATTACTGGCTGTTTCCGCAGTGTTGGTCGTGGTGGCAGGAGCCATCGGCCTGATGCTATATGCGCTGGGACAGAATATTGACCTGTTCTATACCCCGTCAGAAATTGTGCAGGGTAAAAAGGGGGTTAAACCTCAGGTCGGTCAGCGCCTGCGTGTGGGTGGCATGGTGGTGGAAGGGTCGGTACGCCGGGATCCTGACAGTCTGGCGGTAAATTTCGATTTAGTCGATACCGGGCCAATGATTACCGTTAGCTATCAGGGCATTTTGCCCGATTTGTTTCGCGAAGGGCAGGGCATCGTGGCGACAGGGTATCTGACGCAAGCGAAGCATATTGAAGCAGAAGAAGTGCTGGCCAAGCACGACGAAGAATATATGCCGCCTGAACTTGCTGAGGCGATGAAAGGTATCAAGCATGTAAAGCCATCCGAAGCTGGCTACCAAAAGGAGTGATCAGATGTTAGCCGAACTCGGACATTTCTCATTAGTATTGGCGTTGTTGATGGCCATATTGCTGGCTATTTATCCTCTTTGGGGGGCTCAACGTGGCAGTGCGACGCTGATGGCCACAGCGCGGCCGCTGGCCATTGGTGTATTTTTATTTACCGCTTTTGCCTATTTCTGCCTGAGCTGGGCCTTTTTTGAGAATGACTTTACCGTTGCTTATGTGGCCCACAATTCGAATACGTTGTTGCCCTGGTATTATCGTCTTACAGCTGTGTGGGGAGGCCATGAAGGCTCGTTCCTGTTGTGGGTGCTGATATTTTCAGTATGGACGGTGGCTGTGGCTGTGTTCAGCAGCAGTATTCCCCGTGAATTTCTGGCCAGAGTGCTGGGAATTCTAGGCCTGGTAGGTGTTGGTTTTTACCTTTACATGTTATTGGCCTCCAATCCCTTTGAACGTTTGCTTCCGTTTTTTCCTGTAGACGGCAGAGATCTTAATCCGCTGTTGCAGGATTTTGGCATGATCATTCACCCCCCGTTGTTGTATATGGGGTATGTGGGGTTCTCAGTGGTCTTTGCCTTTGCTATCGCAGCACTGATTGCCGGAAGGCTGGACTCTACCTGGGCGCGCTGGTCGCGCCCCTGGACGCTGGCTGCCTGGATATTTCTTACCCTGGGGATCGCCCTGGGAAGCTGGTGGGCATACAAAGAACTGGGTTGGGGCGGCTGGTGGTTCTGGGATCCGGTGGAGAACGCCTCCTTTATGCCCTGGCTGGTGGGCACCGCATTGCTGCATTCTCTGGCGGTTACCGAAAAACGAAAAGTGTTTAAGTCATGGACGGTGTTGCTGGCGATTTCGGCGTTTTGCCTCAGTTTGTTAGGCACCTTTCTGGTGCGCTCCGGTATTCTTGTATCGGTGCATTCCTTTGCCTCAGATCCAACTCGCGGATTATTTATCCTGGCGCTGTTAATGCTGGTGATTGGCGGTTCATTATTATTATATGCGCTCAGGGCGCCGCAGCTGCGCAGCATTGGCCGCTATCAGCTGGTATCCAGAGAGATGATGTTGATCGGCAACAATATTTTGCTCAGCGCCGCCACACTGGTGGTTTTGCTGGGTACCCTGTTGCCACTGGTGCACAAGGAACTGGGGTTGGGTTCTATTAGTGTTGGTGCGCCGTTTTTTGATCAGATGTTTGTTTATCTGACCGTGCCTTTTGTGTTCTTGCTGGCCATGGGGCCCCTGAGTCGCTGGAAACAACAAAGTACTTCGGCCCTTGGTCGACATTTGCTGATGGCCTTTGGGATCAGTGTCAGTGCCGCATTGCTGATAGGTCTGGGCAGCGATTCGTTTTCTTATATGGCAACATTGGGGTTAGTGCTGAGTATCTGGATTCTGGTGGCAACGGTACAGGAAGTCCGCCAGCGAATCGCCGGTTCAGGGGAGATGTTCGCCGGAATTAAACAGCTTACGCCGAGTCATTGGGGCATGGTGCTCGGGCACCTTGGCTTTGCTGTGATGATCATCGGTATTGCCATGGTAACCAGTTACAGCCAGGAACGGGATGTGCGGATGGCGCCTGGCGATAGTATTGAACTGGCCGGCTATACCTTCCAGCTGCAGGGCGTTGAACCTCTGCGCGGGCCCAACTACACCGGGCATGTGGCGATAATGGATATTTATGCCAACGGCAAAAAGCTTAATCATCTGGAAGCGGAAAAGCGTTTTTATACGGTACAGCGCTCGGTCATGACCGAAGCCGCCATTGATGTAGGGCTGACCCGTGATTTGTATGTGGCACTGGGGGAGCAGCTGAATAACGGCGCCTGGGCATTGCGGGTTTATGTGAAGCCTTTTATTCGCTGGATTTGGGCGGGGGCGCTGTTAATGGCAATAGGCGGGTGCCTGTCTTTGTCTGATAAACGTTACCGGATGGCAAAACTTGCACACAAAGCCTCCACATCAGAGAAGCCGCAAATGGGGAAAGCTTCAGCGATGGGAGAGATAAAGAGGGCTGACGTATGAAAAAATTAAGTCTGTTCTTGCTGCCGTTGTTGCTGTTTTTGCTTGTCAGTGTGTTTTTACTTCAGGGGTTGTTCTCTGATCCAACAGAGCGCAAGTCCAGTCTGCTGAATCGTGGGGTACCGGATTTTTCTTTGCCTGATGTGATGAATGACAGCATTGTTTATGGCCCCGAGGTGTTTGATAACCAAATTACGCTGCTTAATGTATGGGGTACCTGGTGTGTCACCTGCGCATACGAACTGCCATTTTTGACTCAATTGCGTGAGCAGGGTGTGCGCATAGTGGGCTTGTACTATGAACAGGATCTGGACCCGGATTTTGGTGCCAAATCCTTGCGCCAGATTCGTCTTGATATAGACAAAAAGCTGGGGCAGCTGGGTAATCCTTATGCCTTCAATATTTTTGATCAACAGCGCAGTTTGTCGCTCGATTTGGGGGTAACGGGTGCACCGGAAACCTTCTTGATTGGTCCTCAGGGAAAAGTACTGCTGCATCATATTGGTGACGTGAATGAACGGGTCTGGCAACAGAAATTTGAATCGGTTTATCAAAGGTTGAGTGGTCAGGCGTTAAACCAGCAGGAGTCAGTCCGATGAGGTGTTTTTTAGCGTTGCTACTGATGATCAGTTTTGCTTTAAACGCTGCAGATGAAATCTATGATTTTGATGATCCGGGTCAACGGGCATTGTTCCTGACACTATCTGAGAGCCTGCGCTGCCCTAAATGTCAGAACCAGAGTATTGCCGGCTCTAATGCGCTGGTGGCGCAGGACATGAAACGCAAAGTTTATCAGCTGTTGCAGCAGGGCTATACGGAGCAGGAAATTATTGACTATATGAAACAGCGCTATGGCGACTTTGTCTATTATCAGCCTCCCCTGAATCCATTGACCCTGCTTTTATGGATGGGCCCCGCCTTATTCGTATTACTGGTGCTGGGCATTCTGATTAGACGCAGAAATAAGCCGGCTGTGCAGGCAGATTCGGCGATGCTGGCTAAAGCTGAGAAATGGCTGGAGGAAGATAAGTGACAGTTTTATGGTCAGGCTTTGCAGTATTGATTGTATTCGCCGCACTGTTGATATTCTGGCCCTGGCTGGGCAGGCGAATAGCCGATCCGAAGCTGGACAGCCAGAATTTGAATATCCGTCTTACCCGCCAGCGTCTGAATGAGTTGCAACGTGAGGTACAGGAAGGATTGATCGGCAAAGAGGATCAGCAACAGGCAGAGCAGGAGCTGAAGCTGGCCCTGGCGCAGGAACAAAGCTCTGAACAAAGGAGCGGTAAATCTTTCTCTGTGTTGGTGCTGACAATCGGATTGCTGTTGGCATTGGCGGTAGCGGGCGGCAGTTATTGGAAAGCTAATGAAATCGGTGATCTGAGGCATTGGCAGCAGGCCAAAAGTGAGATTGGGGAGCTAGGCAAGCGCGTGGTGGTGGACGCTGATCCCAGTGTTACAGCGCAAGAGCTCCAACGGTTTGCCCTGGCACTGAGAACACGCCTGTGGCGAGAGCCTGACGCGCCTGAAGGTTGGTTACTGCTTGGTCGTTTGCATGCGAGTCTTAACCGGTTGGATTCTGCAATCCAGGCCTATGAAAAATCCTTAGACCTGGATCCCACAAGGGACAGCGCGAAAATGAGCCTGGCCCAGGCACTGGTGATGACGGCCTCAGAAACCAATCTGCAACGGGCATCGGGTATTCTGCGCAAATTAACTGAAAAAGATAAAAGCAACCACAGCGCCATGGGCTTGCTGGCCATTACCGCTACTCAGCTGGGTCAGAACGACCTTGCCCTGGATAGCTGGCGGGAGTTGCAAAGTCAGTTACCAGAGAGTGATCCTATGTACGCCTCTGTTGCAGAGCGTATTGCTGCGCTTAATGGTAGTGAAAGTGCAGTCACAGAATTACAACTGAAAATCAGTGTGGCCCCTGAGCTGACATCAAAATTGCCGGAACAAGGCTACCTGGTTGTCTTTGCCCGCGATCCACAAAAAGGCAATATGCCTGCGGCAGTGATAAGGCAACCATTGGATACGATGCCCCTTACTCTGACGTTAACTGACGCCAATGCGATGATGGCGGATTATCGATTGTCAGATCTGAACCAGGCTCAGCTGATCGCACGTATATCACAGGACGCCGATGTCTCAAGCCAGGCAGGAGAACTTGAAGGCGAAGTCAGTATCACTATTCAGGCGGGCACCATAATGCAGCAAAGTATCGTTATAAACAGGGAAATTAAATGATCAGAAAGATATTGCTTGTACCACTGTTACTGAGCGTTTTGGGTGGCTGCGCATCAGCGCCAGAACGAGGGCAGACAGAAGACATCAACAGTATGCCAGAGGCAGAGCAGTCGACGCAGAATCAAGCGGTTGACCCTGTTGCCGGACAGTCTGTAAATGATCCTTTTGAAGGGATTAACCGTGCTATCTGGACCTTTAACTGGGAGTACCTGGACCCTTATGTTCTGCGCCCTGTGGCCGTGGCCTACGCCGATTATATGCCCGGGTTTGCCCGCACAGGATTGCTCAATGCTGCAATTAATCTTGAAGAGCCGGTGAATACCGTCAATAACCTGCTCCAGGGCAAGGTAGGCGGCTCTATGATCAGCATAGGACGTTTTCTGGTCAATTCCACTCTGGGTCTGCTGGGTACCATTGATGTAGCCAGTGAGATGGGACTGGCCAGAGAAGAAGAAGAATTCGAAGAGGTATTGGGGGTATGGGGTGTTGGCGCCGGACCTTATCTGATGTTACCGGCAATGGGACCGAGAGATGTCAGAGGTGGTGTCAGTATGGTGGCAGACTCGGCGTATTTTCCGCTAGATGATCTTAGCTGGCAACTCAGCCTGGCCCGGCGTTTGATTAAAGCGCTCGAAACCCGGGTATCACTGATTCAGCAGGAACAGCTGATTAATAATGCTGTCGACCCCTATGCTATGGTGCGGAATATCTATTTGCAGAATCTGGAATACAGAATCAAAGACGGTGAAGTTGAGAAGACTGAGCAGGAAGCTGAGCTTGAAGAGGATATTGATGCCTACCTGGAAGGCCTGTGATATTTTCGGCATTGACTTGTACGGTAAATGCCTCACTATATACCCGGACTCAGAGTCAGGCTAGCGCTTTGAGGACAGAGTACAACAATAAATAACAGATGGAATCAGGACGCAGTTATGGATCTAAATAATTTGAGGGTTGCGGTAATAGGGCTGGGATATGTCGGTCTGCCTCTGGCTGCAGAGTTTGGTAAAACGCGCAGTGTCATTGGTTTTGATATAAACAGTAAACGTATTGCTGAGTTAAAAAGAGGGGTGGATTCAACCCTCGAAGTCACCACAGAGGAACTTCAGCAGTGCAAAGGACTGAGCTTCAGCGATCAGTTGCAGGATCTGCAGCAGGCGAATGTATTTATTGTGACTGTTCCTACACCTATCGACAGTTTTAAACGTCCTGATTTGACTCCGCTGATAAAAGCCAGTGAGACGATTGGTAAGGCATTAAAGCCCGGAGACATCGTAATATACGAGAGTACTGTATACCCCGGTGCCACCGAGGAAGATTGCGTCCCCGTGTTAGAGCGCGTATCCGGACTTAAATTTAACCAGGATTTTTATGCCGGTTACAGTCCCGAACGGATCAACCCGGGTGATAAAGAGCACAGAGTGTCCACTATTAAGAAAGTGACCTCGGGCTCAACGCCTGAGATTGCTGATCTTGTGGATGCGCTTTATGGTGAGATTATTACGGTTGGTACACATAAGGCCAGCTCAATTAAGGTGGCCGAAGCGGCTAAGGTGATTGAAAACACCCAGCGGGATGTGAATATTGCACTGATTAATGAGCTGGCGATCATCTTTAACCAGCTGGGTATTGATACCCTTGAAGTATTGGAAGCGGCGGGAACCAAGTGGAACTTCCTGCCATTCAGACCGGGGCTGGTGGGCGGCCACTGTATTGGTGTGGATCCTTATTACCTGACCCACAAGGCACAGGCCATTGGCTATCATCCTGAGATGATTCTGGCGGGTCGCCGGCTAAATGACGGTATGGGCAAATATGTGGTGTCCGAACTGGTTAAAAGCATGATTCAAAAAGGGATCCAGGTACAGCAGGCCAGGGTATTGCTGTTGGGGCTGACCTTTAAGGAAAATTGCCCTGATCTGCGCAATACACGGGTGGTGGACATTGTCAGTGAAATCAGTGAGTACGGCGCCAGTGTTGATATTTACGATCCCTGGGCTAATGCGGAAGAAGCGATGCATGAGTATGGCCTGGAACTGGTAGAAAGACCCGCTGAACAGGCCTATGACGCCGTTGTGCTGGCTGTGGCTCATAACGAATTTAAGCAGTATGATCTCGCTACGTTCAATCGTTTATGTAAGGAAAAGCGGGTGATTTATGATCTCAAATACGCACTGGATAAATCACTGACAGACAGAAGGCTGTAATGACTATGGAGCGCTATCAGCAGGTATTGCAAAAAATTAAGACACAACCCCAGACCTGGTTGGTGACAGGTGCAGCTGGCTTTATCGGTTCTAACCTGGTGGAAGCCCTGTTAAGAGCCAACCAGCAGGTCATCGGGCTGGATAACTTTGCTACTGGTCACAAGCGTAATCTGGATGAGGTTAAAGCGCTGGTGGGAGATAGCTGTTGGCAGAACTTTCGCTTTATTGAGGGCGATATTCGCCATAAGGCCACCTGTGAGGATGCGGTCAAAGGCGTTGACCGGGTGCTGCACCAGGCCGCTTTGGGTTCTGTCCCGCGTTCTCTGAATGATCCCGACACCACTAACGACGTGAATATCAGTGGTTTTCTGAATATGCTCGGTGCGGCTAAAGACGAGGGTGTGAAGGCCTTTGTGTATGCGGCATCAAGCTCCACGTACGGCGATCACCCGGCACTACCTAAAGTCGAAGAGAATATTGGTAAGCCGCTCTCTCCTTATGCAGTGACCAAATACGTCAATGAGCTCTATTCTGATGTATTCGATCGGGCGTATGAATTTAAGAGCACCGGCCTGCGTTATTTCAATGTGTTCGGTCGGCGTCAGGATCCGGACGGCGCTTATGCAGCGGTAATACCAAAATGGACCGCGGCCATGAACCACAAAGAAGACGTTTTTATCAACGGCGACGGTGAAACCAGCCGGGATTTTTGCTATATCGACAATGTGGTGCAAATGAATCTGCTGGCGGCAATGACACCCCTTGAGAAAAGCGAAGTCTTCAACGTGGCGGTGGGTGACAGAACAACCCTGAATCAGCTTTTCCAGGCAATCAAAGAAGCGTTGCATGAGCAGGGGGTTAGTTACGACAAACAACCGGTTTATCGCGATTTCAGAGCCGGCGATGTAAGGCACTCTCAGGCTGATATCGGTAAAGCCCGGAGTCTGCTTGGCTATGATCCTCAGTACCGTATCTTTGAAGGTATCAGTCTGACCATGCCCTGGTATGTGCAAAACGTCTGATAGCTGATACCAGAGATAGTATCCAGCCAAAGGGATTTTCATTACAGAGACACGGAGGACACAGAGGTTAAAAAGGATAAACCCTTGATATCTCTGTGCTCTCTGTGACTCTGTGGTTAATCTTGTTTTTCCTTTCGTGACTTTGGTGTGGTTCGTGGTTGATGGCTTTTTCACCGCAGAGTCGCCGAGAGCGCGGAGAAAATAGACAGAAAGAGTTATCAGCCCTCAGTTATCAGGGGCAGTAAAAGCCTGGATACGCGCGATTGGAGTCTGGTAGAACTGGAGATTGTCAATTTCCCGTCATTCTTCGTCTATTCTATCCTTTGTTATGCCAACCTATTGTTTTTCAACGTATTTAAAAAGTGGCACTGGTATTGCTATCTTCACTCCAAAGCATCTTTAACTGTCAAAAAACAGTACTTTGTGGAGTGAACCCATGGAAATAAAAGCCGATTCTTTATATAGCCAGTTGCAGGCACTGGCCAGTGAGGCCAATGGTGGCATACCGCAAAATCAGCTCCTGGTAACCAATCCCAGCTCACAGAATTTTGGCGATATGCTCAAAGATGCCCTGGGTACGGTCAGTGATATGGGGTGGGAATCCCGTGATGCGCAAAGGGCCTTCGAGATGGGCGATCCCAACCTGAGTATGGCTGATGTGATGATCACCAAAGAAAAAGCCGGTATCGCCTTTGAAGCCACCGTTCAGGTGCGCAACAAGGTGCTCGAAGCCTATAAAACCATTATGAATATGCCCGTGTAATCCCGGATGTTGAACGATAAATCCATGCATTCTAATCAGCGCGGCTTATACAGCGATTGCATGTCGAGGAGATAACAGGTGGCTGAAGCAACAAGTACTGAGCTAGCGGTATCCGGTGATAACAATCTGGATGATGATACTCAGGAGCAAAAATCCGGTTTTGTCGAAGGTCTGGGGGGATTGGATCTGCTGCGCCAGATTACACTGATTGTGGCACTGGTCATTTGTGTGGCGATTGCGGTATTTATTATGATTTGGGCCAAAGAGCCTGACTTTAGACCCCTGGCAAAAATGCCCACCGAAGAGCTGATCGAAACCCTGGATTATCTGGATATGAATCAGGTGGAATATCGCCTGGATGGTAATGTTATCTATGTCAATGAAACCCAGTATCAGGACATTAAACTGGGAATGGCACGTCAGGGCATCTCCCAGGAGCCTTCTGCCGGAACAGATATTATCATGCAGGATATGGGCTTTGGTGTAAGTCAGAGAGTCGAAAAAGTACGCCTTAAGCATGCCCGGGAGCAACAGATTGCCCGCACTATAGAGAGTATCAGCGCAGTGAGTCGCGCTAACGTGCTGCTGGCTATGCCCAAGGAAAGTGTATTTGCGCGGGTAGAGAAGAAACCCAGCGCCACCGTAGTGGTGACCCTCAAGCGAGGTTCGGTGTTGTCGGGCCAGGAAGTGGATGCACTGGTAGACATCGTTGCTTCTGCAGTACAGGGGATGGAACCTAACCGGGTGACCGTAACCGATAGTAATGGCCGATTACTAAATTCGGGCTCTCAGGATGCAGAATCAGCCCGTGCACGTAAAGAATACGAAATAGAACAGCGTCGTGAAGCGGCCACACTTTCAAAGATCGACTCGATTCTGATCCCGGTCCTTGGCCTGGGGAATTATACGGCTCAGGTGGACGTTAGCATGGACTTCACATCCGTAGAACAAACTCAGAAACGCTACAATCCTGATTTGCCTGCAGTACGCAGTGAGATGACGGTAGAAGATAACACGGTGGGGGGGATCTCCGCAGGTATTCCGGGCGCTCTTACTAATCAGCCGCCCCTTGAATCTGATATTCCTGAAGATGCCACAGGTGGTGCGCAAGGTCGTACTTTACCGGGCCGCTCTCACAAAGAGGCCACACGCAATTATGAGCTGGATACCACCATCAGTCATACCAAGCAGCAAAGCGGAGTGGTGAGACGCCTGAGTGTGTCGGTGGCAGTGGATCATGCTCAACAGACCGCAGCAGATGGCACGTCTAGCAGCGTCCCCCGGTCTCAGGAAGAATTGCTGAATATTCGCCGTTTGCTTCAGGGGGGAATAGGTTTTGATGTGACCCGTGGCGATTCTCTGGAAGTGGTCAGCATTCCCTTTAAGCGGGTCGAAGATGTCGGGCTTGTGGAAACGCCTATTTGGGAGCAGGATTGGTTTATGCGTGCGCTGAGGCTGTTGGTTGGAGGCCTGGTGATTATGACCTTGATCCTGGCCATAGTTCGCCCCATGCTTAAGAGACTGATTTATCCTGAAGACACCCATGAAGCTGATAGCTTTGATGCTGATGCAGGGCTCGATCTCGGTGATGAAACAATCAGTATGTTGTCTCAGGAATTCGATGAGGGGCAGGTGGGCTTCAATTCTGACGGTTCATTGATGTTACCTGATCTCCATAAAGATGAAGATGTGCTTAAAGCCGTGCGCGCTTTGGTTGCCAATGAACCAGAGCTATCAGCGCAAGTGGTTAAAGGCTGGTTGATGCAGGATGAGTAAGAGATAATGGCCGCTAAACAAATGATTCAGGAGCAAGAGCAGGAAACGACGGGTTACGACGTCAGTAAGCTGGAGGGCGTGGAGAAAGCCGCCATGCTGTTGCTCAGTCTCTCCGAAGACGATGCGGCACAGATACTCAAACATCTGGAGCCTAAACAGGTACAGAAACTGGGCTCGTCCATGGCCAGCATCGAAGACATGACCCAGAATAAAATCACCGCGGTGCATAAACACTTTATCGAGGAGATTCAGAATTACAGCACCATTGGCTTCCAGAGTCAGGAGTTTGTGAAGAAGGCGCTCACCGCAGCACTGGGTGAAGACAAGGCAGCCAATCTTATTGATCAGATCCTGGTTGGTGGGGGCGCTAAAGGCCTGGATTCTCTTAAGTGGATGGACTCGAAACAGGTGGCCAGCATTATTCGCAATGAGCACCCGCAGATCCAGACCATCGTACTGTCGTATCTGGAAGCGGAACAATCCGCAGAAATCATGGCCCAGTTCCCTGAGAAGGTCAGGCTGGATTTGATGATGCGTATTGCCAACCTCGAAGAAGTACAACCCGCCGCCCTACAGGAGCTCAACGAGATCATGGAAAAACAATTTGCCGGACAGGCCGGTGCTCAGGCCGCCAAGATGGGCGGCCTGAAATCTGCAGCAGATATCATGAATTATCTGGACACCAATATCGAAGGGCAGCTAATGGATGCCATTCGCGAGCAGGATGAAGAAATGAGTCAGCAGATTCAGGATCTGATGTTCGTGTTCGACAACCTTGCAGAAGTGGATGACCGGGCCATTCAGACCTTGCTTCGTGAAGTACAGCAGGAAGCGCTGCTCAAAGCCATTAAAGGTGCGGATGATAACCTCAAAGAAAAAATCACCAAAAACATGTCCAAACGGGCTGCAGAAATGTTACTCGATGATTTGGAAGCCATGGGGCCTGTGCGTATCAGTGAAGTGGAAGCGGCACAGAAAGAAATTCTGTCTGTTGCTCGTCGTCTGGCGGATGCGGGTGAAATTATGCTTGGTGGCGGTGGCGGTGATGAATTCCTTTAAGCACGTTTTAACTGTGTTTTCTTTGCCGTGCTCGGACCAATACGCTTATGACCTCTGACAAAGATGCGACTCAGAAAGAGACTGAGCAGGTTCGCTCCTGGGAGTTGCCGTTTGTTGAGGATGAGACGGACGTAGAACCAGACCGAACCAATGCACTTAACCGTACCAGTGACTGGAAATATGAGCCTCCTGAAGAAGAAGAGGAAGTGCTGCCGCCCACGGCGAAGGAAATAGAAGAAATACGCCACAATGCCTACCAGGAAGGATTCGAACAAGGGCGTACCGAGGGCTTTGAACAGGGGCATCAGCAAGGTCTGGAACAGGGCCTTGCAGAGGGCACAGAGAAAGGCCTGGAGCAGGGGAAAAGTGAAGGGCTGAGCGCAGCCAAAGAACAGGTTGATGAGTTGGTGGCAAATTGGCAACAACTGATTGATCAGCTGACCAGACCCGTTGAACAAGTCGATGCTGAACTGGAAAAAGAACTGGTGCAACTGGCTGTTTCTCTGGCAAGAGCTGTGATCCGAACTGAAGTGAAGACAAATGACAAGGTTATTCTCCAGGCCCTGAGTGAAGGGCTTAAAGTGTTACCTATTCAGGACAAAGGCTACCAGATTCATTTGCACCCCGAGGATATTCAGCTTATCCGCGAGCACTTTGGTGAGCAGGAGATTGAATCCCATCATTGGCAGTTGATAGAGACCCCGGACATGACCCGTGGCGGTTGCGACATTGTTACCCAGAACAACGCGGTGGATCTTTCCGTCGAACGCAGGGTCAGACAGGTATTAGAGAAGTTTCTGCTGGAACAGGGACTGTCTACAGGCAGTAAAGAGCAGGAATAATAATCCATGCCCGTGTCATTGTTAGAAAGAATTCGTAAATATCAACATCAGGTGCCTCAGGCGCAGGCTGTCGCCGCCGGTAAACTGGTGCGCGGTATTGGGCTGACCCTTGAAGCTGTGGGGTGTCAGATGCCGGTTGGCAGCCAGTGTCTGGTACAGACTGTGGACGGCGAAATTGAGGCCGAAGTCGTCGGGTTTGCCGAATCGGTGACCTATCTTATGCCAACCGAAGCGGTGCGCGGGATCGTGCCTGGGTCCCGGGTTCAGCCTTTGGACCGGGAGCCGGGAATTCCTGTGGGGATGGATTTGCTTGGCCGGGTGGTGGATGGTAACGGTAACCCCCTGGATGGCCTGGGTACTATTGTGCCGGAGAAACGGATCCCTTTATCCCGGCCGCCGATCAATCCCTTATTACGCAGACCTATAAAACAAGCACTGGATGTCGGCGTCAGAGCCATCAACTCTCTGATTACCGTGGGTGTTGGTCAGCGTATGGGGTTATTTGCCGGCTCCGGAGTGGGTAAAAGTGTACTGATGGGCATGATGACCCGGGGCACCTCGGCTGATGTGGTGGTAGTGGGCCTGGTCGGAGAGCGTGGCCGTGAGGTTAAAGAGTTTATTCAGGAAATACTCGGCGAGGAAGAGCGGCAGAAGTCGGTGGTGGTCGCGGCCCCTGCCGATACCTCACCACTGATGCGTCTCAAAGGCTGTGAAACAGCTATTGCCATTGCCGAGTATTTTCGTGATAAAGGTATGAATGTGTTGTTGCTGGTGGATTCACTGACCCGTTATGCAATGGCACAACGAGAAATCGCTCTGGCGGTAGGGGAGCCGCCGGCAACCAAAGGCTACCCACCATCGGTATTTGCCCGGCTTCCGGCACTGGTGGAACGGGCTGGTAATGGCAGTGGTAGCCAGGGTGCTATTACGGCTTTTTTTACCGTACTCACAGAAGGGGATGATCTGCAGGATCCTGTTGCTGACTCAGCCCGGGCTATTCTGGATGGTCACGTGGTGCTATCGCGCAGGTTGGCCGATAGTGGCCATTATCCGGCAATAGACATTGAAGCCTCTATCAGCCGTGTGATGCCCATGGTTGTGAGCACTGAACATGAGGTGGCGGCAAGACGTATCCGCCAGGTTTATTCAACTTACCAGCAGAATCGCGATCTGATTAGTATCGGTGCATACACTCAGGGTACTGATTCCAGAATTGATCTGGCCATCAAGGCCGAGCCGGTAATAAATAAATTTTTGCAGCAGGGAATGAGAGAAGTGTTGCCTTACGATGAGAGCCTGGAAAATATGAGTCAATTGGCTAAGGGGTTAGGCGATGTCAACTAAGCAGCTCGAGCAGGTGGCACAATGGGAGCAGCGTAAAGAAGATAAACTGGCTCAGGAGTTCTATCAGGCACAGACTCACGTGCAGGAAAATCAGCGTAAACTGACTGGCCTGCAAAGCTATCGCCTGGATTATTTACGACAATTGCAAAACCGTGCCAATAAAGGTTTGGGCGCAATGTCATTTGGCCAGCACCAGGCCTTTATCGATAAGCTCGACAGTGCCTGTACCCAACAGACGCGAATGCTGGCTCAGGCCAGGGCTGCCGCCGAACAGCGCAAAGGTTTATGGCTGAAACAGCAACAGAAGCGAAAAGCGGTTGAAATGTTGATAGATAAAAAACAAAACGAGCAAAGAAAGCGCGAAGACAGGCAGGAACAGGCATTGCTCGATGAATTTGCCACCCAACGGTTTGTCCGAAAAGCGGCGAACCATCAGTAGTGCCCTGTTGCAATACTCTGGAACACTATTTGCAATGCATCATTCGTTAACGACCCTTTGAGGATTTCCAGCGGTGCTTTAAACCGCCTGATGGGCTCCGGGTTTACTCGCTGCAAAGCGCATCGCTAAAGCAATATAAGTGCATAAGCGAAATAAATTGCAGCGTAATTACTGATAAACGAATAGGTCCATGATGCAACATATTGCCGTTATCCGTCCTGAAATTGCCGCAAGCTCAGTTGCGACCGGTAAAGTGAATTCAGCACCTCAGCAACAAGAGGGTTTTTCACGTCATCTTAATCAGCACTCTGAGCGTCAGGGGGCAGAGTTGGACACCCGTCAAAAGGCACAGAGGCGACATGGCGACGACATCAGTGCCTCTGCAGATAACGCGCAGTCAAAACAGACTTCTTCTCACAAACGCACGGATGCCAGTGACGAATCCGCAATGGATAAGGCTGAACGAATAAAATCCGGCGATGCAACGTCAGGTAGAAGTACACCCGGGGCTGATACCGGGAAAGCGCACAGGAATGGTACTGAACAGGACAGCACAGCGCATCGGGCAAAAAGTGATACAGATAAGCACGATAGCGCCGTAACAGATGATAGCCGTGATGATAAAGATATTGATGGCGGCGAAAACAACAAAGCTGAGGAATGGCTGGCGCTGGTACATAAGCTCGTTACTAATGCGGGGATGGCCGGGAAAGGCACTGAGTCCAGCAATACAGAGAATTCAACGGATGGGGAGTCAGATACCCACAATACCGGTGAGCTCAGTGAGAAACTAAAGGCGTTGCTGGAACAGCTTGGTCTGGGGCAGGAAACTACGGCTATGGCTGGTGAAAAGCCAGTTGAGGGAGAATTGGATGCACAGAAGGCTTTACTTGAGAAACTTGGCCTTGACGCAGAAAAGGTACTGCAACAGGCGCAGATGTCAGGAAAACTCTCTGAGCTGAAAGCCTTGTTGCAAGGAGCTCTGGATGGTTCTGAATCCCAACAGGGTAAGCCGATGCTTGAGCAGGTGTTGGCACTTCTTCTGGTGGAACAAAAAGGGCAGGCCGACACCGGTGAGCCGATTGCACAGAATCATGCACTGGGGCTAAAAACTGACGCTGCAGGTTCTGCGAATAATTCACCAGGACAATCCGACTTGGTCGCCGCGCGCTGGCAGGAGTATCAACAGCGGATGGAAAAGTCAGGCCAGCAGGATAAGAATAATTCTGCTCTGTTAAAGAGCCGGGCTGAGGAAATGAGGCCGGGTGCAACTTCAGAAGCGGTGGCGTCAGCAAACAACGGCGAAAATGCGAAACAACAGAGCCTCCCGAAGAATGGGTCCAAAGAGAGCAGTATGTTACAGAATCTCGCCCGGCTGCCGGAACCAGCCCTGGATAAAACATTGCAGAATCTGGCCGAGCGGCTACCAGTTAAAGACGCTGACCCTGCGGTTATCAACAGCTTTATTGATAACCTTAAGGCCGGCATCGAGGAGTTTAAGCAGCAACGTGCTCAGGGCCGGGAACCCGGACTGGATTTGCAGGGGTTGGTGAGCCGCGCCATGGGGGGAGAAAATGATGTGCAATCGGCTCAGCAACAAAATATCACTCAGGTATTGAAGCAGTTTGGTGAGAGTCTGACACAGTCATCTGGTAATCTGCGTAGTGATATTCATCACGCTTTTATTCAGCCTTCTATGGAGCGAGTATCCGGACAAGAAACCCAGATAGCGGCAGAAACAACGAAAGCAGCACCCCATTCCGCGATGGAAAGGGCTGTGAACATAGCTCGCCCCGAAGCGGCGGGGCAGTTGGCTGATCGGGTCAGAATGCTGGTCAATCAGGGCAATATGAGTGCCGATATCCGCCTCGATCCGCCGGATCTGGGCAGTATGCAAATTCGTATCAGCATGAATGGTGAGCAGGCCAGTGTGAACTTCGTGGTACAGTCGCAACAAGCCAGAGACATGCTTGATCAGGCCGTACCAAGGCTTCGGGATATGCTGGCTGAACGTGGTATCGAACTGGGGCAGTCCTCCGTCGAACAACAGCAAAAAGACAATAAAAGTGGCGACTCCCAGCATCAGGGGAAGTTAGCTGACACCAACGCAGAAGACGACATGAGCGAACAGCAGTCCGACCTGAGCGAGGGTCAGGAGGTCAGGCTGACCAATGGTGCACTGGGCGGTATTGACTACTTCGTATAAAAAGAAGTTTGCGTTGTAGCCTGTCCCTTGAGGATAATGACCAAATGATACGAGCTGAATGAGAAAATCATGGCTGAAAAAGAACTGGAACTGGAAGACGGTGGCAAAAAGAAAAAGTTAATACTCATCGTGGTGGTCGCCCTGGTATTGATTGGTGGTGGCGTGGCTGGCTGGTTATTTATGGGCAGTAGCGAAGAGACGTCACCTGAGCAAACGATGAGCAGTACGTCAACGTCATCGGATAGTGCCGCTCCCGCTGCCTCAACATCACAGATGGGAACGGCTTTGTATGTGGCGATGCCCAGACCTTTCGTGTTCAATGTACCTGGTTCAGGCCGTGACCGTATTGTTGAGATTAAGGTTCAGTTATTGGTGCGTGGTTCCGATAATGAAGAAACGGCCAAGATGCATATTCCGATGATCGAAGGTACCTTGCTGAAAGTCTTCAGCTCCGCCAATGCCGATGATTTGGTTACCGAAGCCGGCAAGGTGGCGATTCGCGAGCAGGCCGTAAAGGAAGTAAAAGCGGCGATGAAAGAAATTACTGACAGAGAAGTGGTGTCGCAGGTGCTGTTTACCGGCTTTGTCATGCAATAGGAAAACAAAGTGAGCGATCTATTATCACAAGACGAAATCGATGCCCTTTTACACGGTGTTGATGATGTAGAAGAGGAAGATGTCGAAACGACAGAGTCCAGCGGCTCGGCGTTGGAATATGACTTTTCCTCTCAGGATCGTATTGTTCGCGGTCGTATGCCGACCCTGGAGATCGTTAACGAGCGATTTGCCCGTCATATGCGGGTCAGTCTGTTTAATATGATGCGCCGCAGTGCCGAGGTATCCATCAACGGTATTCAGATGATTAAGTTCGGCGAGTATGTACATACCTTATTTGTGCCTACCAGTCTGAATATGGTGCGTTTCCGCCCTCTCAAAGGGACCGGACTGATTACCATGGAAGCCAGGCTGGTTTTTATCCTGGTTGACAATTTCTTTGGTGGTGACGGGCGATATCATGCCAAGATCGAAGGACGGGAGTTTACTCCCACTGAGCGGCGTATTATCCAGATGCTGCTGAAACTGGTCTTTGAAGATTACAAAGAAGCCTGGTCACCGGTAATGGATGTGTCCTTCGAGTATCTGGATTCAGAAGTGAATCCGGCGATGGCGAATATCATCAGCCCAACAGAAGTCATCGTCATCAGCTCATTTCATATTGAGCTTGATGGTGGTGGGGGAGATTTCCATGTGGCGCTGCCGTACTCCATGCTTGAACCCATTCGAGAGTTACTCGATGCCGGGGTTCAGAGTGACAAGGAAGATACGGATCTGCGATGGAGTAAGGCACTGCGGGATGAAATCATGGACGTACAGGTAGAAGTGTCGGCCAGCTTACTGGATGTTGAACTGAGTTTGCAGCAAATCATGAATATGAAACAAGGCGACATCATCCCTATAGAGATGCCTGAGCACGTGGTGATGTATGTTGAAGATCTGCCAACATTCCGTACTAAGATGGGGCGTTCAAGAGATAATGTAGCGCTTAAGATCACCGAGAAAATTCCGCGGCCCACCTCGGTAAAATCTGAATTGCAACTATTGACGAAAAATGGCCGCCGTCTGGACAGTGATGCTGAACTGGCCAGTCTGGAAGATGATTTGTAAGTAGCCCGGATAGTTCCAGGGCTGGTATTGAAAGAGATGAGGTAGCGTATGAGCACCGAAGATGATGACAAAAAAGATGACGAATTGGATGACTGGGCGGCGGCGATGGCTGAACAGGCTGAGTCTGAAGAAGGCGGTGACGGTGATGGTGAAAAGGCCGATACCGATGCAGAAAATGGCGCCGACGTTCAGGTGGCCGAGCTTGATGAATTAGAAGATAACCCAGAGATCAGTAGTGAAGAAAAGCGCAAGCTGGATACCATTCTGGATATTCCGGTAACCATTTCTATGGAGGTGGGCCGCAGTAACATCAGCATCCGAAACCTGTTGCAGCTAAACCAGGGATCTGTTGTGGAATTAGACCGGGTAGCCGGCGAACCACTAGATGTTTTGGTAAATGGCACGTTGATTGCTCATGGAGAAGTAGTAGTAGTTAACGATAAATTTGGTATTCGCCTAACCGATGTTATTAGTCAAATCGAAAGGATTAAAAAACTCAGATAAATCAATGGTTAAGCCGCTATTCTGCGGCTTGGCCGGATTTACCACTCCCTCATTCGCTAACAATATTCCCTTAAGCAGCCCCGCTGACTATGTGTCAATTTTACTGTCATTAGTACTAGTTGTGGCACTGGTGTTTATGCTTGGGTACCTGATGCGACGGTTTAATGTCACTCATAGTGGCAGCGCTCAGCTAAAACTCGTCGGCTCTATGTCTGTTGGCACCAAAGAGCGCATCATGGTGGTCGAAGTTGGCAAAGAGCAATTTTTGCTGGGAGTTACCAGTCAGAGCATTAATCACCTGGCTCGTCTGGATAACCCTATTGAAGTGGCGCAGCCTGGTGGGGAGCATTTCAGGCAAAAACTCAGTCAATTTATGCAGGGCAATAAGAAAAAGCCGGGAGAAGCCGATGAATAAGTTGTTATTGCTGCTTCTGGCAATGCTGTCGTTGATGTTGCCTGACGTCGCCCTGGCTGACCCTGGCGTCAAAGCTCTGACAGTTACCACTAATCCTGATGGCAGTCAGGACTACACCATGACACTGCAGACGCTTGCGATCATGACGGCTTTGAGTCTGATCCCGGCTTTTATCATGATGATGACATCTTTTACGCGAATTATTGTGGTGTTATCGATACTTCGTCAGGCCATCGGTTTGCAGCAGTCGCCATCGAATCAGATTCTGATTGGCGTCAGTCTGTTTCTGAGCATGTTTATTATGGCGCCGGTATTTGAACAGATTAATGAGACCGCGCTGCAACCATATCTGGACGAGAGCATTACCTCAATAGAAGCCTATGAAATTGCAAAGCAACCCATGCGTGCTTTTATGTTGTCTCAGACAAGGGTAAAAGATCTTGAAACCTTTGTGGAAATCGGAGGGTATCAGGGGCAGTTTCAGGATCCCCAGGACGTGCCCATGAATGTACTGATCCCGGCTTTTGTGACCAGTGAGCTGAAAACGGCATTTCAGATCGGCTTTATGTTGTTCTTGCCATTTCTGATCATCGACTTGGTGGTGGCCTCAGTGCTGATGGCCATGGGGATGATGATGCTATCGCCGATGATTGTGGCACTGCCATTTAAACTGATGTTATTTGTACTGGTAGACGGCTGGAATCTGATTTTTGGCACACTGGCTTCCAGTTTTGGTATGGGAGTCTAGCGTATGTCACCAGAAGTATTTGTCGAAGTACTACGAGAAGCACTACAGATGGTCATCATCCTCGTTTCAGCCATTATCCTGCCGAGCCTGGTTGTTGGCTTGATCGTATCAGTTTTCCAGGCTGCAACCTCTATTAACGAACAAACCATCAACTTTTTGCCGCGTCTGATTGTTACCCTGTTAGCCCTGAGCTGGGGAGGTCACTGGCTGGTCAGTCAGATTATGGACTTTACCTTTACCATAATCGGTCGCATCCCTGAGGTCGTAGGCTAGCCATGACCAGATTCAGAGATCGCTGATGGAGATAATGGCCGGCACAATTACCCAGTATCTGGCAGATCTGTTGTTGCCATTTATGCGCATTGCGGGTTTGTTTGCCGCTATGGTCGGTATCAGCGCCAAAACAGTGCCGCCGCCAGTCAGGGCACTGTTAACTCTGTTTCTGAGTCTGGTGATTATGCCGCTGGTTCCCCCCGTGCCTATCGATGAAATGGTGTCAGTCGGCACCTGGGTATTGGTAATACAGCAGCTGATTATCGGTATTGCCATTGGCTTTATTTCTACTCTGGTGCTGAATACCTTTGTTATTGCCGGGCAGATTGTGGCGATGCAAACGGGCCTGGGCTTTGCCTCTATCGTTGACCCGGTAAACGGCATCAACGTACCGGCAGTCGGGCAGTTTTATCTGATTCTGGCCACTTTGTTATTCTGGGCATTTGACGGCCATCTGACCATGATCCGCATGATAGTGATGAGTTTTGAGGCTTTTCCCATTGGTGAAGCCTGGTTTCAGCCGCAGCAGTTTAAAGCCCTTGCGCACTGGGGAGGCTGGATGTTTGTAGCGGCGCTGACATTGTCTCTGGCACCTATTGTTTCTCTGTTGCTGATTAATCTTGCTTTTGGGGTAATGACAAAGGCGGCGCCACAGTTAAACGTGTTTACCATAGGTTTTGCCATTGCTCAGATAGCAGGATTGATCATTATCTGGCTGACGATGGACAATTTTACCCATCATTTTGAGGTACAGTGGGAACGGGCTACGTTATTTATGTGCCAGTTGCTGCGTATCTGTCCCCCTTAGATTATCGCCGGAGTAATTGTAGATGGCTGAAAACGAAGCGGGTCAGGAAAAAACAGAAGAACCCACGGCGAAAAAGAAACAGCAGTCCGCCAAGAAAGGACAGATAGCCCGTTCCCGTGAGCTGTCTACCACCTTAGTCTTGATTGCCAGTGCCGGGGCACTGATTCTGCTCGGAAAGAGCATTGCTTCGGTGTTGTACAGGATGACAGAACGCATGTTTACCCTGTCCAGAGATGAAACCTATGACCCTAACCATATGTTTCAGGCCATGGGTAATATGCTGGATGAAATTGCCGGGCCCATAGCCTTGTATATGGCTATGGTTACCGCGGCGGGTATTTATGGCAGCATCGCACTGGGGGGATACAATTTTACCTGGCAGGGGGCCGCGCCTAAAGGCAGTAAACTCAATCCTATCAGTGGTCTGAAGCGCATGTTTGGTATCAATGGCCTGGTTGAGCTGCTAAAAGCGCTGGCCAAGTTTATCATCGTTGCCGCCAGTACTTATCTGGCACTGGTATTTTTCTCCGATGAAGCGCTACATCTGGACATGGAGCTCTATCCGCTCAATATAATGCATGCTTTGGAACTCCTGGGCTGGGCATTTTTGATCATATGCTGTTCGTTGTTACCCATTGCGGCATTTGATGTGCCGTATCAGAGTTATAAGCATAATGAAGAGATGAAAATGACCCAACAGGAGGTCAAAGACGAGCGTAAGAATGCCGAAGGGAACCCAGAAGTTAAAAGCCGCATCCGTAAACTCCAGTTCCAGGCTGCTGCCCGGCGCATGATGCAGGAAGTGCCTCAAGCCGATGTGGTGGTCACCAACCCCACACATTTTTCTGTGGCACTAAAATATGATCAGAATGGTACGCGTGCGCCTGTTCTCGTAGCCAAAGGCAGTGACGAGCTGGCCATGCACATACGTAAGATTGCTAATGCCCATGAGGTACCCATTGTCGCTTCTCCGATGCTGGCCAGGGCTATTTTCTATACTACCGAACCTGAACATGAAGTTCCGGAAAAACTGTTTATGGCGGTAGCTCAGGTACTGGCTTATGTGTATCAGCTTAAAAATTGGCGCAAAGGCCGGGGTAAACGGCCTAAGCCGGTATCGAAAAACCTTCCGATTCCACCGGAATTACGATACTAGATATCACCACTAACAAAACTAACCGCAGAGACGCAGAGATGCAGAGAACGAGTAGAAGTGCAGGGGGAATTATGAATAAAAGCTATTCACCACAGAGACAGAAAAGATTTCAGCCATCAGCTTTCAGTCTTCAGAAGCTGACATCTGAGAGCTGATAACTGACAACTTAAATGATGATACTTCAGTGTCTATGGTGAAATCACTGTGGTGGTTATCACTCAAAGCGGTTTCTTGAAGTTTTTCCAGTTAATCTTATTTGAAAGCAGCAACTCGCGCAGGCTTAGTGTGCGGGGTTGGTATTTACCAGCATGTTTCCACACATGGCCACAGCAGGCGGCGCTCAGAGTCGTTTTTGATGGTACAAGCAGCGACAGTTGTACGCCCGCTCGTGCTTCTTGTTGGCAGTGGCCGTCGAAAGCGAACCAACCATGCTTATTGAGATGTAGCCGGCTCTGTTGTGGATCCAGTCTGTCAATACTGTCGAGTTCCAGATGCAGTAAACCCAGGTGTTCATAACAAACCGGCACCGGCATGCCAAAAGCACCATGCAGGCCGAACCATTGATGGTTCCTGCTGGGATCTGTCGCTTTGGGAGGGCGCGCAGACTGCCTGCACTGCCAACTGGCATTGTGAATATCGATCTGCAATGGCCCCTGATGCTTTAGCATCTCTTCAGCTGCTCTTTTTATATGATGGCTGAGACCTTTAAGTCGTCTGTGTAGCAGGGATAGGTTGGCAATTCTGGTTAACTGCGGAAGTTCTCTTTCATACAGCGCATTGCACAGCTCTGCGTAGTGCAGTTGCTGGTTATCACGGCGAAAAATATCCGATTGATTCTGCTGCATGGCTAATACCCGTTACGCCGGGTAATTGGTATAAGGGGAGCATACATCGCTCCCCTTGTCTTAATCAGGCCTGGCCCTTGATTTCACGGCGACCGGCATAGGTCGCCTTATCGCCAAGTTGCTCTTCAATACGCAATAATTGATTGTATTTAGCGACCCGGTCGGAGCGGCATAATGAGCCGGTCTTAATCTGACCCGCTGCTGTCCCTACTGCCAAATCAGCGATGGTGGCATCTTCGGTTTCCCCACTGCGGTGAGAAATAACAGCGGTATAGCCCGCTTCCTGAGCCATACGAATGGCTTCAAGGGTTTCTGTTAAAGAACCAATCTGGTTGAATTTAATCAGGATTGAATTCGCGATATTATTATCGATACCACGCTTGAGGATTTTTGTGTTGGTGACGAAAAGATCATCGCCCACCAGCTGAACCTTATCACCAATCTTTTTCGTCAGGCTGGCCCAACCGTCCCAGTCGCTCTCGTCCAGGCCATCTTCAATTGAAAGGATAGGGTAGCGGTTACTGAGATCGGCCAGATAGTCACCGAAACCTTCAGAATCATAGACTTTACCTTCACCTTTAAGATCATAGGTACCGTCTTTGTAGAACTCGGAAGCAGCGCAGTCCAGTGCCAGGGTCACATCTTTATTCATCTGGTAGCCGGCTTTCTCTACCGCTTCAATGATAACGGATAAGGCTTCCTCATTAGAGCTGAGGTTTGGTGCAAATCCGCCTTCGTCACCCACAGCCGTATTCAGTCCCTTGGCATTGAGAACTTTCTTCAGGTTGTGGAAAATTTCCGCTCCCATTCGCAGCGCTTCCCGGAAGCTGCTGGCACCAACAGGCTGAACCATAAATTCCTGAATATCGACATTATTATCGGCATGTTCACCCCCATTGAGGATATTCATCATCGGTACCGGCATGCTGTATTGTCCGGGAGTACCATTGAGATCAGCGATATGCTGATACAGAGGAATATTCTTGTCATTAGCAGCAGCTTTGGCGGCAGCAAGGGACACTGCCAGAATCGCATTGGCGCCGAGTTTTTCTTTGTTCTCAGTACCATCAAGCTCAAGCATGATGTGATCAAGTTGCTGTTGTTGTTGCGCATCCTGCCCCAGCAGCGCGGGTTTAATCTGTTCATTCACTGCGGCCACGGCTTTAAGCACGCCTTTACCCAGGTAGCGGGATTTATCACCATCTCTGAGCTCAAGCGCTTCGCGCGAGCCGGTGCTGGCACCGGAAGGTGCACACGCACGGCCCCAGGCGCCGCTGTCAAGATACACTTCTGCTTCTACTGTGGGGTTTCCACGGGAGTCCATGACCTCACGGCCGATAATATTGATTATGTTTGACATCTTGTTGTTGCCTCTGAAATACGATGGCCCTGTTACTCAGGGCGTTATTCTTGGTTACTGACGCCAACAGGCGAACAGGTACATCCGGATGAGCCGGACATACATCAATTATTATTTTTATGGTATTGCCCCGCGGAATGCACAAAGCCTTCAAATAAAGGATGCCCATCGCGTGGTGTAGAGTTAAATTCGGGGTGGAACTGTCCCGCCACAAACCAGGGGTGATCTTCTATCTCGACAATTTCCACTAAACGCTTGTCGGTAGACAGTCCGGTAACCTGCAGTCCTGCCGCTTCAATTTTTGGGCGCAGATTATTGTTCACTTCGTATCTGTGTCTGTGGCGCTCATAAATACTTTCGCTGCCATACATCTGATGTACCTTGCTGCCTTTTATCAGATGGCAAAGCTGGCTGCCCAAACGCATGGTACCGCCCAAGTCTGAATGCTCGGTGCGGGTTTCCAGGCTGCCATCAGCATCCTGCCACTCTGTTATCAATCCGACCACAGGGTAGGGACTTTGTGGATCAAACTCTGTGCTATTGGCATTTTCCATCCCGGCTACATTGCGGGCGTACTCTATGACAGCGACCTGCATACCAAGACAGATACCAAGGAAGGGTACCTTATTCTCACGGGCATACCGGACGGCCATTATCTTGCCTTCCACGCCACGCTCGCCAAACCCTCCCGGGACCAGGATGGCGTCCAGATCAGCCAGTAAATCAGTGCCCTTCGTTTCGATATCCTGAGAATCGATATATTTGATATTCACCGTCAGGCGGTTTTTCAGCCCGGCGTGTTTTAGCGCTTCATTGACGGACTTATAGGCATCGGGCAGTGCGACGTATTTACCAATCATGCCCACGTTAACTTCACCATTGGGGTTGGACTCTGCATACAGTACCTGCTCCCATTCGGACAGATCCGCCTCCGGACAGTCCAGGCCGAAGCGCTGAACAACCAGTTCATCCAGCCCCTGAGATTTGAGCATGGAAGGGATGCGATAAATACTGTCTACGTCGCGCAAGGCGATGACGGCTTTGTCATTGACGTTAGTAAACAGGGCGATCTTTGATCGCTCATTGGAAGGCAGAGGCGCCTCTGAACGACAAACCAGAATATCCGGTTGTATGCCAACTGAACGAAGTTCCTTAACGGAATGCTGAGTTGGCTTCGTTTTGACTTCACCGGAAGCGGCCAGGAAGGGGACCAGTGTCAGGTGCATATACAAGGCGCGCTCGCGACCAATTTCAGTGCCAAGCTGACGAATGGCCTCGATAAAAGGTTGAGACTCAATATCACCTACAGTGCCACCGATTTCTACGATGGCAACGTCGGCGCCTTCTGCTCCTTCGATGATACGACGTTTTATTTCATTGGTAATATGAGGGATAACCTGAATGGTAGCACCGAGATAGTCACCGCGGCGCTCCCGGCGCAGCACTTCTTCATACACGCGCCCGGTAGTAAAATTATTACGGCTGCTCATACGGGTACGGATAAAGCGCTCGTAATGGCCGAGATCGAGGTCGGTTTCTGCCCCATCATCGGTTACAAAGACTTCGCCATGTTGAATGGGGCTCATGGTTCCCGGATCAACGTTGATGTAGGGGTCTAGTTTCAGCATGGTCACATTCAGGCCTCTGGCCTCTAATATGGCCGCAAGAGAAGCAGCGGCAATACCTTTACCCAGTGATGACACCACACCACCCGTCACGAAAATATAGTTTGTCATTTGAAACCTAAGAAGTAGGGTTGAACAGAAACAGGATACCGGCCAGTGTGCTCAGAGACGTTGGAATTAACGTTCTGAAGTCACCTCAGCATCTTCATATCAGGACGGGAAAATAGTATACCTAACAACCCGCTATCGCTCAATGAATTATTGGTCGACAGCGGGTGCAGGTAGTTGCCATACAAGGATGGCAAAAATGGATTTACCTGGTGACTTTAACCTTTTTCATCGCAGTGACCCTGGTGTGAATACGGCGATTTTTACGGCTGGCCTCGGCAGTATTAGCGTCAATCAGTGGGCGTGTTTCACCATAACCTATGGTACTGAGTCGATCTGCATCGATACCGTAGCGCTGTATTAATACATCCCGAACCGCATTGGCGCGCTGTTCAGAAAGCTTTTGGTTATACGCTTTATCACCTACCAGTGATGTATGACCTTCAATTTCAGCATCAGTGTTGGGGAAACGGCGCAGAAACTCGGCAAACTCACTGAGTTGCTGAGAATCCGGATTCTGTACTTCGTAACTATTATTGGCAAACAGAATCGCCATTGAGGCTTCAACCTGCTCTTCTGTGAAAATGCTGCAACCCTGCGCATCGACTTTGTCTTCAGCAGGCGTATTTGCACAGCGATCCTGCTCATCATTGACACCGTCGCCATCTGAGTCTTTGGGTGGCGTGGCAGCTGCTTCAGGGGCCACTGCTGACGATGTTGTGCTGGCGGTCTCTGGTGCAGTATTTACAGGTTGGTATGCAGAGCCTGAAGTTTGACCAAACTTATAGGCCAGACCAAGTTTAAAACCAAAGTCGGTGATATCCTCATTAAACGCATGGTAGGCGGCAAATTCGGTAACCAGTTTCCAGCTATCGTTCAGATGCCAGTGACGACCGATTCCAAGATTAACAGGGCTGTAGCGCTCAGCAATATCCATTTTCTTAATGCCGGCAAACAGATACGTATTGGCACTATCCATAAAATAGAGGGCATCAACACCATATCGATCACCGGAAACGTCGTTATTGCTATTCTGGTAGTCCATGTCCAGCGATGACCATTCAAATCGTGCCGCCCAGCGGGGATTAATTCGCATGCCATACTCGATGCCAAGTCCGTCGCCGTTGTCATACGGGTTAACATTATCCGGATAGTTCTTATCAGTGTCGTAATATTCAATAAAGCCACCAAACCACTGATCATATTGTTGATCGTCAGCGGCAGAAGCAGTGAAGCTAAGCGTTACTGCCAGCGCTAGTATTGTTTTGTGCATAAGTAGTCCCTTGTATCGTAAAGATTGTTTAATAATTCCAGAGCTGCTAATTATTATTCTTGTAGCTGCGGTCTTTCCTATCGGGCAACGCTGACCTGATTGCGACCAGACTGCTTGGAATTATACAGCGCTTTATCCGCGCGGGAAACCAGTGAGTCTACAGTGTCCTGATGTTTATAGGCAGCAATGCCGAAACTGGCTGTGATCTTGATTTTATCCACCTTTAACTCTGATGCAATAACAGTGCGGATTTTCTCTGCAAGCTCTGTGGCGGAGTTTTGCTCAATGCCCGGGCAAATAAGTAAGAACTCTTCTCCGCCCCAGCGGCCTACCGTATCTGTGTCCCGTGTATGTTGTTTTAGCAACTCGGCCACTCGGGTTATTACTTTGTCACCTTTGATATGGCCGAATTTGTCATTAACCCGTTTAAAATGGTCAATATCTCCCAGTATCACGCTCAGTGGCGAGTCATAACGGCTGGCTCTGCCTATTTCACTGGCGAGAATATCATCCAGCTTACGGCGATTTGACAGCGATGTGAGGCTGTCGGTTTCACTGAGTTGTTTCATCAGGTTTGCACGCTCCTGCTGAACCCGACCTTCAAGTTTGGATTCGAGCAGGTGCTGTTGACGTTCATTCAATTGCACGGTCATCAATTGAAAATTTTCCTGTAACTGATCAATCTCATTGATGCCTGTCGTCTCGAGCCTGAATTCGTGACCCGTTTCGATATCTGAGGTAAGTCTGGAGAGCGATTGAATAGGCCTGGCGATTTTAGCGGATAGTTGCCTGGCACGCTTTTTGGCAGCGTATATAAATACAATATACAAAAGCAACAGGGCACCGATGGCAATAAAACCAATGCGGATAGTGCGAGCCTCTACCGCTAAAGCTTCACTGAACAGATTGGACTCGTCAACCATGGCTATTACCTGCCACCCGGTACTGTCTACCCTGGCACTTAATACCAGGTATTTTCTGTTATCAATTTCAAGGGATTCGCTTTGTTGTCCATTATTCAGAAACTCTGAGAAAAACAGATTGATGCTGCTCGACCGGAATGACAACAGATTGAACTCGTCTTTGCGATCAACACTCTTCTTCATCAGGTCAGTAAAATCCTGGCCTGCGATAACGTCAACCCCCAGGGTGGCATTAATATCCGGATCTATAGCGAGAATATTGCCTTGCTGATCAAGCATCAGGCTGCTGGCCTGCCAGGGGAGGTCGTGATCTATAACCTGTTCAGCCAGCTTTGAAATGGCTACATCGATACCGGCAACGCCTTCGAGTTTTTGTGAAGCATAGATCGGCGCCATGGCGGTAATAATCCAGCCCATTCCAAAGGGATCCAGGTAGGCATCGGTCCAGACGGGAATTTTTTCAGGGTTGTGTTGTACATCGGCCAGATAATAAAAAGGCTGCTGGCGAATATCCATGACGGGGCCCAAAAGTACCGGGAGATTATTGAGTGGGGGGTATAAGCGCACCATCGAGTCCCAGCTATTAAAGTAGCTCTGCGCAATAACCGGATTGATTTGAGTTATACCTTTAATCAATGGCTCCATTTGTTCAGACCAATGGGCCTTTTTTATCCTGCTGTCATCGATACCATGCAGGCTCGAGTAGTAAAGGGCACTGCCATCACCGGGAGCTGGGCGGTAGAGTGCGCCATTGCTATGAAATTGGTAAGTGTTGAGGTCCTGGAAGCTGACTTCTTTTGGACGTTGCTGATAGAGGTATTCGAGTTGTCGTTGCAACTGACTCGCGTTACGACTGACCTCTTGTAGATTAACATCAAGCAGTCTGGCCTGCTGTTGCGTGATCGTTTTCAGATTTTCAGTAGCCTGGGTTAGCGCCAGTGCCATCTGTTGATCGGTTATCAAAAAGATAACCGTGAAGTACATCCCTACCAGGGCTGATTCAACAATTAACAGTGGAATCAGCACTGACCTCACATAGCTGCGCTGGATAAGCTTACTTAAGGGCATCGACGTCAAACCAGCTATCCTTTCGAGTCCGTTGGCTAACAGTTTACATGCCGGGCCAGATTATTAACCATGACACCAGCGGTAAGTTATCAGAGTTTATCGAAACAGATTTCCAGATAGACAGAACCTGCGTCGCTGCTAAATGGCAGAATAATTTTTGGCCCGTCTACCTTGTGTGTAATTGTATGTTGTTTACCGGAGACTACCATTGGGGTCGCCATTTCAAATTCATAACCCTTCTGTGCAAGTTCGTTTTTGGCTCCACCAGTGACCATGTTGGTGATCTCCCCAACCATATCGGTTACGTCGGCATCAATTTTAGCGGGTTTTTCTCCCAGCATACGTTGCATTATTTCCAGTGCCAGGTCCGCGTCAAAGGTAATAGAGAACGAACCTTTAATCTGTGGACCAACCATGCCAATTAAACCTGAGACATCGCCACGGGCCACTTCATCTGATTTTTTATTGGGTTTGCCAGCTTTAAGATCTGTCTGCGCCATGGTCGCCAGTACGTTGATCAAAGAAGTGATGAAAGGATTAATAAACTCTACATTCATAGTTTCGGGGTATCCGTTGTTAACGTTCCTGACAGGCCGCACAGACTCCATGGGCTTCAATGGTTTGTGTAGAAACCTGGAAGCCAAAGGCATTTGCCTGAGCATCAAGGGTTTCTTTAAGGCCTTCTGACTGTATTTCTTTTACTTCCCCACAACGGTCACAGATCAAAAACTGGACCGGATGGCTGCAGCCAAAGTGGTGGCAGGCAATAAAAGCATTGTTAGATTCGAGCCGGTGTACCAGCCCAAACTCAAGTAAAAAGTCCAGCGTACGATAAACGGTAGCAGGTTTGGCGGAGGTCTCTGTTTCTTTTAACTCATCAAGCAGCTCATAGGCACCAGTGGCACCAGCCTTGTTGATTAAGATGGCGTAGATTTTTTCCCGCAATAGGGTAAATCGCGCTCCTTTGCTTTCACAATATCGTCTTGCATTTTCAACTAATTGTTCTGACTTCATTTTTTATAATAATTAGACACATCTTTGAATCTAGTTTAGCACACAGATTGGTGTGAGAAAGTGGTGATAATTGCTGATATCGCGGATAAATTCCACCGCGGAGATTTTGCAACCTGTTAGATTTGATATAATCAGCTTTTGCTGTTTACCAGAAGAGCCTGAGTACCTGATGAGTTTACCGGAGTCTGATGTCTGTTTAGTAGAGGATACCCCTTTTAACCGTATAATTTCAGTTGCTCCTATGCTGGATTGGACTGACAGACATTTCCGTTTTTTTATGCGCCGCATCAGTAAGCATGCCCTGCTGTACACAGAAATGGTTACTACCGGGGCAATTCTTTACGGTAAAGGCGACTATCTTGGGTTCGATGAGCAGGAGCATCCGTTGGCCTTGCAACTGGGCGGTTCAGACCCCGGGGCGATGGCTGAATGCGCTTTGAGAGCGCAGGAAAGAGGATACGATGAAGTTAATATCAATGTAGGCTGTCCCTCCGACAGAGTTCAGAACGGACGATTTGGCGCCTGTCTGATGGCAGAACCGGAGACTGTGGCGGACTGTGTCCGCGCAATGAAAGAGGCGGTTAGCATACCTGTTACAGTTAAGTCCCGTATCGGTGTAGACGATATGGATGAATACCGGCATCTTACTGATTTTGTGCGTGCTGTTGCTGAAGCTGGCTGTGATACCTTTATTATACATGCCCGAAAAGCCTGGTTAAAGGGGCTCAGTCCCAGGGAAAACCGGGAAATACCGCCACTGATGTACGAACGGGTTTATCGGCTTAAGCAGGAATTCCCGCATCTTCATATTAGCATTAATGGCGGCGTAAAAACCCTGGAGCAGGCAGAGCAGCATTTACATTATCAGGACGGGGTAATGATTGGCCGGGAGGCTTATACCAACCCCTATCTGTTATCAGAAGTAGACCATCGCTTCTATGCAGATGATCATGACATCCCTGACCGGCTGCAGGTGCTCTGTGCAATGGTGCCGTATATTGATTCTCAGGTCGAAACAGGAGCCAGACCCTGGCATATTGCCAGGCATATGCTGGGTTTGTTTCAGAGCCAGCCCGGAGGACGAATCTGGCGGCGTCATTTAAGTGAAAATGGCAGGCATGCAACCTCGGGACAGTTATTGTTGGATGCGTATGAGAAGATGCAGTCACAACTAAACCCGAATCGCTGAGTTGAAAAGGTTAAATTGACCACTTTGTTGGTTAATTTAACCAGTCTATGATTTCCCTCGCCTTATTTGTTTTAAAATCTTCCGGCCAATGAAATTTAAAATCCTTTACAAACAATAAGATAGCATTAATTGGCAATCCTGGCACAACTATCGCAATACCTCATGCGACTTAGTTATCAACCCAAGGAGAATATCATGTCAACTAAACTTACTATCGTTTCTACTTTGATTGCTGCGGCTTCTATGAGCACTAATGTTCAGGCCCGGGAAATTTCGTTACAGGATTTCGTCGGCCATATGGTGACCACTGCAGTTAATGTGACTCAACAAGAAGTCAGACAAAATGTGCAGCAAGCAGTAGCTAACACCAGCTATTCCGTTTTCAATGCACCTGGTGCTTCCGTGAAAATTACGGATTTAGCCGCCGGGCAGACTAAGAAAAGCAAGGAAGAGTCTGCTGAAAAGCAGGCGGAGTGACATCATGTTAGATCAGTTCAACCTGATCAGCCTGATGCTGTTGCCTGTAATAGCATATCTGGTGGGCGCTGTAATCATTGCCGCTATTGAACGGTTTATGTCTAAAGCGCCATCCTGCAATAACGGTTTCAGACCCGCGAAATAGGGAATGAAACCGTATCTTGTTTTACTACCTGTTAAAACTTACTCTGTGTAATGTCTCTCTTTTCTGATTCTGTTCCTATTTTCTTTTCGGTGCCTTTCCTGGATCCATACCCGATCTCTTTTGTGCGTAACAATTTGTTTTGTAAAGAGTATTTTATGTTTGGTTAAATTGGCCAACTTGTTAGTTAATCTAACCAATAAGGTTTGTATTTTTCTTCACATATTTTGCTCCCCTATCGTTAGAAAGGTTAAATGTCTATAAAAAACAATGATATAAATCCAAGTTTAAAGTTGGCATAAGAGTTGATACTTAACCAATGACAACTGTGTTTTTAATGAAATAACGTTTTGTGGAGAAGAACAATGAGTATGTTTTCAAGAATCAGTGACATCGTGCAGGCCAACATCAATGCCATTCTCGATAAGGCCGAGGATCCAGAAAAAGTCATTCGTCTGATCGTACAGGAAATGGAAGAAGCACTGGTGGAGCTCAGAACCATCACTGCACAGCACCTCGCCAGTAAAAAAGGTTTACATCGCCGGCTCGAGAGTGCTCAGAAGCAGGCTGGAGATTGGCAGGCAAAAGCTGAGCTGGCAATGGATAAGAACAGAGAAGAACTGGCACGTTCAGCACTGCAGCAAAAATACCTGTCAGAAAAGCAAAGCGCGCAGTTAGCCGCTGAAATGCAACAGATTGATGAATCACTGCAGGGATTACAATCTGATATCAGCCGGTTGCAGGATAAACTGAAGGACGCCAGGAGCAGGCAGAAAGCACTGGAGACCCGTCAGAAAAGTGTTTCAGGGCGTTTGAGAGCCAGACAGGCTGCGGACGAACAGAAGATTCAGAAGGTCGTGGGGCGATTCGAGCAATACGAATATCGGATTGACGATCTTGAAGCCAGACTCGAAGCTTACGATATGGTCGGCAGTGCCGAGCCACTGGAATCAGAGTTTGACAAGATGGAGCGTGAGCAATATCTGGATGATGCCCTGAACGCGTTAAAAAGCAAAGCTAACAACAAGGCCGCCTGACAGGGCGGTCACGGGAGTGAATGATGAAAACTGTATATGATCAGAATTGTATTCGTAAAGATAAGCGTAACGGCAAAGTCGCCGGTGTATGTGCGGGCCTGGCCCGACATTTCAATATCCCGGCCTGGTTAGTCAGACTGGTGACGGTAATTTGCTTTGTTACCTTCCCCATGGCCATTGCTATTGCTTATATTGCGGCCGCATTTTTATTGCCGGATGCCTACTGATAACGTGGCATCTACGGGAGAACATAATGAAAACGTTTTTCTTGGTTTTGCTGATTGCAGCTGCCATGGTGATGAGTATCGGCGCCATATTGGATGCTGTAACGGGTTTATCGTTTTATTTTGGTGAAACGTTACTGAACCCGATACAGGCATCCATCGGAGCCATTGTTGCTGGTGCAGTATTTATTCTGCTCGGAAGTCTGTTGGCCATCAGTCTGATTGGTGTGATCTGCGTTGTTCTGGCCAGCGTGTTTATTGCTCTTCTGGTAGCAGGAGTGAGTGCAATGTGGCCGGCACTGCTACTGGTACTGGTGATTTATCTGTTAGTCAGAGATAAAAAGACGGCCCGGTACTGCTGAACATCTTTTCTGCAGGCATTGGCTTTGACAGGGAATTGCTGAATAATCAGTACAACATGAGTTGATATCATTGAAAGGAGTTACCAGGTGAAAGGCCTAGTTGCACTACTATTATTATTTTCCAGCGCAGTTTTTGCTCAGGTGGAAGTGAATACGCCCATTGTTCGTCTGTTGCCACCGGGGGTGCCTAATACTGCAGCTTATATGCAATTGGTCAATACCGCTTCACAAGATGTGGAACTGGTGGGCGCCAAAACTGACGTGGTTGAACGGGTAGAGATCCATGATCACCAAATGTACGACGGTATGATGAAAATGGTGCAGCAGCAAAGTGCTACGGTTCCGGCTGACAGTACTCTCACATTCAAGCCTGGTGGCCTGCACCTGATGATGTTTGGTGTCAAAAAGCCGCTAGAGAAAAACCAGCATGTTACCATCACCTTACTGTTTGCCGATGGAAGCGAAATGGAGGTTGATGCTGTGGTTACCGAACCCGGGGCCGACAACTCTCACCAGCACCATTAATCACAATTAAGGAGTCAGCCATGAGAGACTATCTGAGCCTGAAGAGGGTATCCCTCGGGGTAGCGGTTTTGGTACTACTGTTCTATATACTGGCCGTTTACTGGAGCAGTGAGCCTGAAGTGTTTAATGTTAACCAGCACGCAAGAGCCCAGGCGGAACAACGTAACCAGCTTCTGGTGCCAGGATATACCACCACCAGTACATTGATTCGTGTTGCCGGTACACTGATGGATAAACCCGGAGGTTATCTGTCCAATGATGTGATGCCGCCCTCCGTGCTGATGGATAATATGCCTGCATGGGAATTTGGTGTGCTGGAAATGGTCCGGGATCTGGCTTTGGCGATGCGTAAAGATCTCAGTCGATCGCAGTCGCAGTCTTCAGAAAATGTTTATCTGGTTAATGCGCAGCCGAAATTCAATATTGATAATCAAAGCTGGATTCTGCCCTCTGCAGAATCTCAGTATCAGGATGGGATTCAGTCATTACAGCAATACCTGGATAATCTGGCCAACCCATCAGTAGATGATAGCCAGTTCTATACCCGTGCCGATAATTTACGCGACTGGTTGCGTCAGGTAGAGAAACGTATGGGAAGCCTGTCTCAACGCTTAAGCGCCAGTGTTGGTCAAAGTCGTCTGAATACTGACCTGGCCGGTGACCCCGAGGCGCGTCAATCGACTCCGTCGGCACCTGATCAGTACACCAAAACCAGCTGGTGGGAATTAGATGATGTATTTTATGAATCCCGGGGTGCCAGTTGGGCGCTTTTACACCTGTTAAAAGCCGTAGAAACAGATTTTGCGGACGTGTTGGAGAAGAAAAATGCGACCGTCAGTCTGCAGCAAATTATTCGTGAATTAGAAGCAACTCAGCAAACCATCTGGAGTCCGATAATTCTTAATGGCGGCGGTTTTGGTATGATGGCCAACCATTCGCTGGTGATGGCGAATTATATTTCCAGGGCCAATGCGGCTCTGATAGACCTTAACGATTTGCTCAATCAGGGATAGCGATATGTACAAAAAATACCTAACCGGCGCTGTTTTAGGCGCCTCTTTGCTGGTGCCCGTACAGGCAGATACACTACTGGGGCTGTACGTGGGTGCCCAGGCCTGGCACTCGGATGTTTCGGGAGGTTTTGCCAACGGTAGCACTGTTACAGATTTTGATTTTGACAAAGAGACAAACAGCAATCTTTACGTGGCGTTAGAGCACCCGGTGCCCTTGCTGCCAAATATCAAAATTCGCAGGCAAAATCTGAATATCTCTGGGGCAACGACATTGGACCAGGATTTTACTTTTGCCGGACAGACATATGTGCAAACCCGGAGCCTGGCCTCTGATGGGTATTTAGACAGTACGGATTATGTGGTCTATTACGAAGTTTTTGACAATGATCTGCTCAGTTTAGATTTGGGACTCAATGCTAAAGACTTCGATGGGCAAATCTCTGTGCGTGATGTGGATGATACCAGTATCACTTCAGCTCAGTCATTCCGTGGCATTGTGCCGCTTCTGTATTCCCGTGTACAAATTGGTACACCAGTCGGTGGGCTGGGGTTTACTGCCGAGGGCAGCTTTCTGGCAATAGACGATAGTTCTCTGTATGACTACCAGGCCGCCGTGACCTATCAGTGGCTGGATAATCTGGCCGTGGATCTGACGTTTCAGCTTGGTTACCGGGTGCTGCAGCTCGAATTGGATGATGTAGATGACCTCTACACTGATATGGAGTTCAAGGGGCCTTTTGCTGGTGTTGAAGTGCACTTTTAATCGCCATAGGGTGGACGAGTATGGCCACCCTTTTTTGCTCTGACTAAGTGTAAAGTTTATATGAAAATATAAATTAAGCACTTTCTGTAATAACGCATTTGAATTTATTCTTTCCTGTTTTTGTCTGTCACAGCTAACCTAGCCACAATATTTAACGGGTTAGTTTCTTTATGTCGTCATCCAATTCGCACAATTTGTCCCCGGCTGGTGTTCTGGACCAGACTCAGTGGTCTGAACTCCAAAAGGCGATTGCCCCCTTATCCTCCGGACAGTTGACCTGGGTCAGCGGGTATCTGGCTGGCCTGGCTCAGTCGCACCAGCCAGTCGCAGTGGTCACTCAGGAGGCAGGCCAACAACCAGAACGCAAGCTGACAATCTTATACGGTTCGCAAACGGGCAATGCTAAGGGGGTTGCGGAAGAATATAAGGATTTTGTTGAGCAGGCAGGCATCACGGCTGAATTGTTTAATATGGCTGATTACAAGCCCAAAAAACTTAAAGATGAGAGCCATGTGGTTATCGTGGTCAGCACCCATGGTGAGGGTGATGCCCCCGATGATGCGATTGAATTACACGAATTTCTGGCCAGTAAGAAAGTTGCTAAGTTGCCCAACCTGAAATACGCCGTGGTTGGTTTGGGTGACAGTAGTTACGAATTTTTCTGCCAGACAGCCAAAGATTTCGATCAGAGACTCTCAGCCCTGGGCGCCTCAGCTCTGACTGAACGGTTAGATTGCGATGTGGATTACGACACTGATGTGAGTAACTGGCGTGAAAAGGTCACGGAGCTATTCAAAGCAGAACTGAAATCCACTTCAGAGGCACGTGTGGTTACGATGCCGGGTGTGAACATGGCTGCAGCCACTGCTCAGTACAACAAAAAGAATCCTTTTACCGCCGTCCTGTTGGATGGCCAGAAAATTACCGGGCGGGATTCGGTTAAAGATATTCGTCATTTTGAAATCTCTCTTGAGGGTTCCGGTTTGCAGTATCAGCCCGGTGACGCCCTTGGTGTATGGTTTAACAATGACGCCGCGATGGTAGCCAGACTGCTCAAGGCGCTTGAACTCACAGGCGACGAAGAGATACAGGTTGCAGATGACACCCTGTTGTTACGTCAGGCTTTGATCGAAAAAATGGAGCTAACGCAGAGTTATCCCAGTTTTGCCAAGGCTTACGCAGAAGCCACGCAAAGCAGTGAGTTGGTGCAGTTACTGGAAGATAAAGCGGGATTGCGCCAATACCTGAGCCAGCGCCAGGTGGTGGATATTATCACTGAGTATCCGGGAAAACTTCAGGCTCAGCAGCTTGTTGCTATGCTCAGACCCTTGACACCGAGGCTTTATTCTATTGCGTCAAGTCAGGCTGAAGTTGAAGATGAAGTGCATCTGACGGTGGCTTTGGTTGAGTATGAAGCCTTTGGTTTCACACACAGAGGTGGTGCTTCCGGCTACTTAAGTCATGGTGTTGAGGAAAGCGGTGAAATAAGGGTGTTTGTTGAGCGCAATGATAATTTCCGTTTGCCAGAAAACCCCGATACCCCGGTCATTATGATTGGTCCTGGCACTGGCATCGCACCTTTTCGGGCTTTTATGCAACAGCGCGAAGCCGAAGAGGCTGATGGTCGTAACTGGTTGTTTTTTGGTAATCCTAATTTTACTCAGGATTTCCTTTATCAGGTGGAGTGGCAACGCTGGGTGAAGACCGGGCTGTTGAATAAAGTCAGTCTGGCATTTTCCCGGGATCAACAAGAGAAAATCTATGTACAGCACCGCTTGCTAGAGCAGGGGGAAGAGGTCTATCAATGGCTTGAACAGGGCGCGCATCTGTATGTTTGTGGTGACGCCAACAGGATGGCCAAAGATGTCCATCAGGCGTTGGTTAACATCGTCGCCGAGCACGGAAATCAGTCGGTTGAGAAGGCGGAAGAATATATCAGCCAGTTGCGCAAAGCCAAACGATATCAAAGAGATGTTTACTAATGAGTGATAAACCAGAGCAAAAACTGTCCGATAATGAGCGCATAAAAGGGCAAAGTAACTTTCTGCGCGGCACCATAGAGCAAGACCTGAAAGATGACCTGACAGGCGGTTTTACCGGTGATAACTTCCAGTTGATCCGATTTCATGGCATGTACCAGCAGGATGACCGCGATATCCGTGCAGAACGGGCAAAGCAAAAGCTGGAGCCTCTGCATAATGTAATGTTGCGTTGTCGCTTGCCCGGCGGAATTATCAGTCCTCGGCAATGGCTGGCGATAGATGAATTTGCCGCCCAGCATAGCTTGTATGGCAGTATCCGCCTTACCACAAGACAGACATTCCAGTTCCACGGCGTACTAAAGCCAAAGATTAAAAAGATGCACCAGATGCTGAATAAGGCTGGGCTTGATTCCATTGCCACTGCGGGTGACGTTAACCGCAATGTGCTTTGCACCTCCAACCCGGTAGAGTCTGAGGTGCATCAGCAAGCCTACGACTGGGCCGTAAAGATCAGTGAGCACCTGTTACCCAAGACCCGCGCTTATGCTGAAATCTGGCTTGATGGTGAGAAAGTTGAAACCACTGACAATGAACCGGTGCTGGGCAATAATTATTTGCCCCGCAAGTTTAAGACCACAGTGGTTATCCCGCCGCAAAACGATGTGGATGTGCATGCCAACGATCTTAACTTTGTTGCTATCGCTGAATCAGGCCAATTGATTGGCTTTAATGTCCTGGTGGGGGGAGGCCTGGCGATGACGCACGGGGATAAATCTACTTACCCCCGCAAAGCCGATGATTTTGGTTTTATTCCCCTCGAGCACACACTGGCTGTCGCCGAAGCTGTGGTGACTACGCAGCGTGATTGGGGGAACCGCAGCAATCGTAAGAATGCGAAAACCAAATATACCCTTGAGCGGGTAGGGGTTGAGACCTTTAAAGCTGAGGTGGAAAAGCGTGCCGGGATATCATTTGGACCAAGCAGGAATTATCAGTTTACCGGCCGTGGCGATCGTTTTGGCTGGGTCGAAGGGGTAGATGGCAAACACCATCTGACGTTGTTCATTGAGAATGGCAGGATCCTTGATTACCCCGACAAGCCATTGAAAACAGGTTGTGCTGAGATAGCCCGGGTACACAAAGGTGATTTTCGACTGACAGCCAATCAGAACTTGATTATTGCCGGTGTTGCCTCTGAAGATAAGGCGCAAATTGAAGGCCTGGCCAGAGATCATGGATTGTTGCAGGACGATATTTCCTCGCAGCGCGTTAATTCCATGGCCTGTGTTTCTTTACCCACCTGCCCGCTGGCGATGGCAGAGGCAGAACGCTATTTGCCGGACGCAGTGACGGAGCTGGAACAACTTTTAGCCAGGCATGGAATGCAGGATGAACATATTATCTACCGCGTAACAGGTTGTCCCAATGGGTGTGGCCGCGCGATGTTGGCGGAAGTCGGCCTGGTTGGTAAAGGGCCAGGAAAGTACAACCTGCATCTGGGTGGAGATCGTAATGGTACCCGTATTCCCAGAATGTATCGGGAAAATATCAGTGAGCAGGAGATCATGGAAGAGCTGGATACTCTGATTGGCCGTTGGTCTAAGGAGAGAAACCCAGAGGAAGGCTTTGGTGACTTTGTCATTCGTGCTGGTGTGGTCAAGGCGGTAGTCGATTCTGCAAAGGACTTTTATGACTGATGCAGGGGTAAATCTGAGCACCGTGGTGAATACCGATATTGGTGCTGATGAATTGGCTGAGATAAATGCTTACCTGGAAACTCTGAGTGCTGCCGAGCGTGTCAGGTGGGCCGTAAAGCATCTACCGCAACAGCCTATGATGTCTTCCAGTTTTGGGATCCAGGCTGCGGTAATGCTGCACCTTGTTACGCGCCACAAAGCGGATATTCCGGTTGTACTGACCGATACCGGCTACCTTTTTCCTGAGACCTACAGTTTTATTGAGGAGCTGACACAAACTCTGGATCTGAATCTGAAGGTTTACAGTGCTCATATGTCACCGGCCTGGCAAGAACAGAAGTATGGTCAGCTTTGGGATCAGGGACTGCCTGGTATCGAAGCCTACAACAAAATGAACAAAGTAGAGCCGATGCAGAGAGCGCTGAGGGAATTGCAGGTGGGCACCTGGTTTTCCGGCCTGCGCCGCAGTCAGTCAAGCAGTCGCGAGAAGTTGCCTTTTTTGCAACTGACCGATGGGCGGTTCAAAATATTCCCGATACTGGACTGGTCTAATAAACAGGTACATTACTATCTGCAGGAGCATGGATTACCCTATCATCCTCTTTGGGAACAGGGCTATGTTTCTGTCGGCGACTGGCATACTTCACGTCCTCTTGAGGCCGGAATGACGGAAGAAGAAACCCGATTCTTTGGCCTTAAGCGAGAGTGTGGCTTGCATGAATTTGGTGATGGAATTTAAGTCATTATTCAACCGTTGCGCGAAAAGCTAAACTACTTCGAAGGCACCCTGTAACATGCTGGTCAGGGCCTGAAGGTAGGTGGTATGGGGCTTGCCTGATACAAGGCGAAATAGCTCAGCTCCCGTTGCTGTAAATTTGTAATAATTTAAAACGGTGCCGTTGCGCCTGGCGCTGAGATGGAATGATTCGCCACAGCAACGCCATTCGCTGCGTTTGTGATTATCAAGCTCTCCTGACTCAATTTCTGTTGAGTAAATCAGCCCCAGATCCATTAATGACAGTAAGTCAGGGTAGGCCAGCCCGAACTGAGCAAGGTTCAGTTGCTGGCCTCGTTTAAGTGTCAGCATGGAAAGTAAGCTGGGCTTTATCCTGTAACCAAATAGAATCCTGGGGCTGAAGTCACCGCGTTTGCGGCTGGCCAGGCTGACCGCAGTCCGAAAGACTTTGGCATCTTTGTGGGTCAGTTGTGTGAGTATACTGATACTCCGCAAAGAGAAGGTTCCGGGCTGGCTTACTTCTACCGCCAGGATTTTAGCCCAAAGCTCCTGCATCGCTGGCGAATAAATGTCCTCTGCCATACTGATGTAGTTAAAAAACCAGTCCGGATCTATCGCTTCTTCGCCAATGTCTTTGTTGGGGCTGTATTCCATAGCCAGTTCAAGGATCCGCTCCAGATTCTGTAGTTTGCGTTGCTGGAGAACCTTTTGATGCCGTTGTGTTTTCTTTTCTACACTTTCATCCAGTTGTGTATGAGCGGGCGGTTTCAGTCCGGCCTGTGCAAACCAGTGAATAATTCTGCTACGTACCTGGCTGGTATCGGCAGTCTCGCGGGGCTCAGTTTTCCTGGGCGCCGCAGGTGCCACAGGCGATTTACTATCTGGTTTGTGAACCGGTGTAGGAGTAATTATGCTGTTTATTTTAGTCATGGCTATTCATCGCAATTAGACACTTTCCATACTGCCTGCTATCAACCGGATTCTGCAAGGTAAATTCCTCTGCCAGGTGGGTTGCACGGTACAGCAATTGGTTAATTGCTGTTGTATTAGGTTTCGCTTTTACAAATATTAGGATATTGTTAATCAGGTATTGTTCTATAGCTCAAGATGTTGGTTTACAAACAGGTCGTTAGATGAGCCCAACAGATTACGAAAATGATGAGATGCTTTTCCTCGATGAAGATGATTCTGTTGTTGAGGAATATGATGAAGCAGATGCCTGGCAAGTGCTGGTGGTTGATGATGATGAAGAGATTCATTCTGTAACGCGGCTCGCCTTATCAGATCTGGTTTTAAATGGCAGGAAACTCGCCTTTCTTGATGCTTATTCCGGTGATGAAGCACTTAAAATTCTGTCCGAAAAAGGGCAAAGCATTGCTATTGTGTTGCTGGATGTAGTGATGGAAACCGATGATGCCGGTCTTCAGGTTGCACGGCGTATGCGAGAAGAGCTCAATCTCCATGAGCCAAGAATTATTTTGCGAACAGGCCAACCCGGATATGCACCGGAAGAAAGTGTCATTAAAGAATATGACATTAACGATTATAAGACTAAAACCGAACTGACCCGCTCTAAACTGGTTACGACCATTATTGCTTCTTTACGTTCATATCAACAGATTCTTACCATCAATCAAAGCCGCCAGGGACTGAAGAAGATAATCGAGTCGGCTTCAAACTTGTTGGAAGAGCACTCTGTAAAAGGGTTTTGTGAAGGGGTGGTAACTCAGATCAGTTCTTTACTGGGACTGGATGCAGGAGGCGTTGTTTGTGCCCGAGCCGGTTCGGTGCTAGACAGAGATGACGATGGTGTTTATGTGTTGGGCGCGGCCGGTCCCTTTGCCAACTACATTAATGAAAAGCTGGATAACCTGCATGATAAAAAAATCATTGCCGAGGTAGGACAATGTCTGAAGGAAAAAGACCATATTTATGGTAAGGACTTTACTGTTCTGTACATGAATAGCAGCGGCTATGAAGCGGCAGTATATGTGCAGGTTGGTTGCACGATTAATGTCATCTACAAACAGCTTATTGAAGTGTTTATGTCAAGCATTTCAGTAGGTTATGAGAATGTTAATCTGTTTCACCAGTTGCGCAATGCAGCGTTTAAAGACATGCTTACTAAACTGCCTAATCGCAATGAGTTCATCAATATGCTGGATGAGCTTGAGCACACAGGTGTAGATTTAAATGAGCATGTGGTTGCGTTGGTGGATGTTAACCACTTTTCCGATATCAATGATGGATTGGGTCAGGATGCCGGTAATTTGTTGTTGATTGCGATCGCCGAAAGGCTTCATTCAGCAATGGGCGATGTTGTGCAGATGGGCCGGATTGGTGCCGATGTTTTTGGCCTGATCGGTAAGGATGACAGAGTAAATCCTCAGAGTATCAGCAAAGTGTTTTCTTCGCCGTTTAAAGCGGGTGATCATACTCTGCCGATTAACGTGACATTAGGCCTGTGTCGATTGTTGGATGAAGAATCCAATGGCCTTAATGTGCTTAAGCAATCCAATATTGCGCTGAATCGAGCCAAACGCAGTATGACTGCGAACTACGAATATTACGCGCCGGAAATGGAAGAGAAAACCACCTGGCGGTTAGGTATGATTCGGCAGCTTCGATCTGATTTTGCTGAGCGAAAGCTCGAGTTATGGTACCAGCCACAGGTTAACCTGGTTAATGAAGATATCGTCGGTATGGAGGCCTTGCTTCGTTGGCCTGATAAGGATGGTGGTTACATTTCACCTGCGGTATTTGTTCCCTTAGCAGAGTATAGCGGACTAATTATTGATATTGGTGCCTGGGTGCTCGAAGAAGCATGCAGAAAGCTGAAATCGTTGCACCACAAAGGGTTTCCTGATCTGCGTGTCGCTGTGAATATTTCTATGCCACAATTCCGGGATTCACAGTTTGTCAGCCTGGTAAAAAGTGCTTTGATAGAGCACGACATTAAACCTAGTCTTCTTGAACTTGAAATCACTGAGAGTGTGGTGATGGACGAACCACAGATTGTGGTGGACTCCCTGAAAGAGTTAAAGGCTTTCGGCGTCACCATTGCTATTGATGACTTTGGAACCGGGTTTTCTTCGATGAGCTATCTGCAGAAGCTTCCTTTGGACAGACTCAAAGTGGACCGCTCTTTTGTTAATGAGGTTACACCAGGAAAAACGGCCTTTATTGCTGAAACCATTGTGACACTGGGAAACAAGTTAGGCTTACATACCATTGCAGAGGGTATCGAAAAGCGTGAACAGGCCAGTTACATGCTGCGTTTGGGTTGTGATGAGGCTCAGGGGTTTTTGTATGCCAGACCCATGCCTTTCGACGACTTAATTAACTTTCTGGATCATTATAACTCTTCAGAGAGTCAACAGGCCGGCGATTCTGGCTTGTAGGATGGGTAACACCTCTTCCTCAAACCAGGGATTTTTGGCGAGCCATAGGTTGTTTCTTGGGGAAGGATGAGGAAGTACAAAATACTCCGGCAGGTACTGGCAAAACCCTCTGACGCGCTGAGTCAGATTCAGTTTATCCCGCAGATAGTAATTTTGTGCATATTGACCGACCAGTAGTGTCAGTTTAATTTTGGGCATCGTGTCTAAAACAGCTGCATGCCACATTGGAGCGCATTCAGGGCGTGGCGGTAAATCTCCACTACGGCCCTTGCCCGGATAACAAAAGCCTATAGGCACGATAGCAATCTGGCTTTGGTCATAGAAAAGTGAACTTTCGGTTCCCATCCACTCACGTAGTCTCTTACCAGAAGCATCATCCCAGGGAATACCACTGCGGTGCACCCGGGTTCCTGGGGCCTGGCCCACAACAATCACCTTAGCCGTTTCAGAAGCTCTTATTACAGGTCTTGGCCCTAAAGGAAGCTGGCTCTGACAATGAGTGCATTGACGAATTTTTTTCAGCAGATTTTCAGTTGAACTCATAGAATTATTATCACTGTCATCTTAATGTCATAAACCTATGTTTAGAGAAATATTGCCATTGAGGTTAGGTTGGTGTTAAAATGTATATACACTCATAAGAGTTGTTGTAGGAGTTCACCATGCAAAAATTAATCGTTTCAGCAGTCCTGCTTGGCTTTTCGGCGCTAGCACAAGCTGCTGATGAGTCTGATAAGCTGACAGATTGTGTTGCTCAAGACACCCTGACTATCAATGCAAGCTGTGTTGAAAACAAGATCAACCAGAACATCGGATACCGGAATATGGTGAATCGTATTGATCAACAAGCAGCGTTACAATCAGGTGACAATGCCGTTGCCACTATACGGTTTTACCCCGAACGGTACCTTATTGAAGTGGTTACCCATCGTGATGCGTTAGTGGCCGCAAACCGTACCCACTAAAATACCTGTTCTATAAAACAGAGCTGAATGTTTCAGCTCTGTTTTTTTTATGCTAGAAAATCCTGTTCAGCCCGTTAATGGCAGCTACCCTGTAGGCCTCTGCCATGGTTGGGTAGTTAAAGGTGGTATTGACAAAGTACTCGATGGTATTGGCCTCACCCTCCTGCTGCATGATGGCCTGGCCGATATGTACAATCTCTGAGGCGCGCTCACCGAAACAGTGGATCCCAAGAATTTTTTTACTTTCTCTGTGGAACAGGATCTTAAGGCTCCCTACCTGAGTATTCGCTATTTGAGCACGCGCCAGGTGCATAAACTGGGCTCTACCCACTTCATAGGGGACTTTTTGTGCTGTCAGCTCCTGCTCATTCTTACCTACTGAACTGATTTCCGGGATGGTATAGATACCGGCTGGGATGTCTTCTACGAGGCTGGCTGGGCAGTGGCCACTAATCATGGCCTGAGCGGCAAATCGTCCCTGATTATAAGCAGCCGATGCCAGGCTGGGATAACCAATAACATCACCCACAGCATAAATATTGTCAGCCTCGGTCTTATAGTTTTCATCAACCTTAAGTTGCCCCCGGGAGTCTGATTTGAGCCCGACAGCCTCCAGGTTAAGCATATCGGTATTACCCGTGCGACCGTTGGCGAACAACAGGCAATCGGCACGCATCTTTTTTCCTGATTTGAGGTTTAGCACGACCGCATCGTCCCGCCCCTCAACGGACGTATATTCTTCATTGTGGCGGATAACTACGCCGTTGTTCCAAAGATGGTAGCTCAGGGCATCGGAAATTTCTGTGTCTAAAAACGACAGCAGTCTGTCACGCATGTTTACCAGATCTACTTTCACTCCCATGCCTCTGAATATGGAGGCATATTCGGAGCCAATAACGCCGGCGCCATAGATGATGATGGACTTTGGATCTTTCTTCAGTGACAAAATAGAATCGCTGTTATAGATCCTTGGATGACTGAAATCGATGTCTGTCGGAGTGTATGGCCGTGAACCCGTAGCGATCATAATCTGTGCCGTACTGATTTGTTCAACAGAACCGTCCTTTCGGGTGATACTGATGTGATGATCATCTATAAAGGATGCTTCGCCCTGGATAACCTGAACATCATTGCGGGCATAAAAACTGCCTCTCAAACGACTCTGTTTTCGAATTACGGCGCCAGCGTGTTTGAGAATATCCTGAAATGTAAGGTGTATGGCCTGATCACCAGCATTAAAAAGAGGATTGGTATTGTACTCTATCAAGCGGCTTACTGAATGCCTGAGGGCTTTGGATGGTATTGTACCCCAATGTGTGCAACCACCTCCTACAGAATCATGGCGTTCAATTACTGCGACTCTTCTGCCCGCTTTGGCCAGTTGCATGGCGGCACCTTCGCCGCCTGGTCCTGTACCAATAATTACCGCATCATATTGAAAGGGTTGTTTGTTAACCGTGGCGTTCTGCTTCACTGACTTTCCTGACATATTGCCTCTTATCAATCATCTTTACAGGTATTAGCCTTGCTGAGTTTTGCACTAAAGGCAAGGGTAATTTAGCCCGCTGATTAAGAGAAAATTATGAATAATCAGTCTCAAACTTATGCATTTCAAGCCAGCGACTCTTGGCCAGAGCGAAGGCTTGCTTCAATTCGCGATATTTGTAATCCAGATCTAGCTTTTCATATTGTGCAGCAACCTGGCGTTTCTTTATCTCCAGCAGACGTTTTTTGATGTCATAATAGGCCGTCATCTTTTCGACCAGCAACTCGTATTCTTTTTGTACTCTTTGACTAATGACGTTAGCGTTGGGCAAATGCGCCACTCTGCGCTGCACATGTTTTAACTGCATTTCCACTCTGGCGCGTTCGATACGTTGTTCAGGAACTCTGCGCAGATTCTTGGTAAGGCCCAGATAAGACAGGCCACGTATCAGCCATTTTGTAGGATCAAACTGCCACCAGCGAATACCATTACGGTAGTCATATTCAAAACTATGGTGATAGTTATGATAACCCTCACCAAAGGTAAGCAAGGCTAGAAAACCACTGTCCCTGGCGCTATTCCTGTCGGTATAGGGTTGTTTACCCCACATATGGGCAAGGGAGTTTATAAAGAAGGTAACATGGTGCACTACCGCCAGCCTTAATACGCCCGCCAATAACAGCATGCCCCAGATATCGCCGTTGAGCCAGCCCAGCAACAACGGCAGGCCAAAGTTGGTGGTCAGTGTCAGTACAAGATAATGCTTGTGCTGCCACATGACGACCCTGTCTTTTTGCAGGTCGCGGCAGTTATTGTAGTCCTGATAACGACTCGCCTGATACTCCCTCAGCATCCAGCCGATATGGGAAAACCAGAACCCTCTGCCTGCGGAATAGGGATCCCTGTCATTGTCGTCTACATGTTTATGGTGAACACGATGATCCGATGCCCAGTGCAGTATACTGTTTTGTAGTGCCAGGGCTCCGCCAAGAGCAAACAGTACTCTGATCACAGGGTGTGCATCATAGGCCTTGTGAGCCCAGAGTCGATGATACCCGGCTGTAATGGACAGGCCAGAGAGCCATATTAAAGTAATACAGCTGATAATTTCGACTCGGTCAAAGCCATTGGTTATGCCCTCAACAGGAACCAGAAACAGGCAAATCAGAGTGGTAACAGTAAACAGGACAACATTAGTCAGAATAAGAGAAGGTTTTTGCATGTATTGAGTATAACTTAATTTGAGCGTACAACTGTGCGCTAGCGAACAAGTGTGCGCTAATTTATCCAGTTTGTGTAGCTGAGGCAAGCAAAGATAATAGTATTTGGTGATACACTGACACACACTTTCTAATTTGTTAGATAAAAAGCTTGCTCAGAATGAACCGTCAGCAACAAAAATTGAAAACCCGCAGGGCCATAATCGATGCGGCATTTAACTTGCTGGACGAACAGCGCAGCCTGTCCAGTGTCAGTTTGCGTGAAGTTGCCAGAGCGGCGGGTATTGCGCCCACTTCTTTTTATCGTCACTTTAAGGATATTGACGAGTTAGGGCTGACTCTGGTTGATGAGGCGGGGCTTGCGCTTCGTCAGTTGATGCGTCAGGCCAGATCCAGAATCGATGCCGGAGGGGGAGTAATCACCACGTCAGTGAATACCTTTATGGAATTTGTGGTGGCGAATAGCAACGAATTCAGATTGTTGCTCAGGGAGCACTCTGGAACGTCCCCGGCTTTCCGGGCTGCGGTGATAAGAGAGATTCAGCATTTTATTGAAGAGCTTAGTGATTATACCGCCAACCACACGGAGCTCAGTGGGAATCTGGCCAGCCTTCAGGCTGAAGCTATGGTCAGGCTGGTTTTTAGCGCGGGTGCTGAGGCTATTGATGCCAGCCCGGCACAAAGAGAAATACAGGCCCAGCGTTTGATTCAACAGCTACGAATCATTTCCAAAGGAGCCTCCTTCTACGTCAGTAAAGCTTGAACGAACAGTTTGATTATCTGAACTGTATTATTTGTTGCGCCGCAGTAATACCCCGCATTCCACATGATGGGTATATGGAAATTGATCGAATAATGCGAACCGCTCGATTGAATGGGTTTGAGTCAGATACTGCAGGTTATTAAGCAGAGTCTCCGGGTTGCAGGAAATATAGACTATATTGTTATATTCACTAACCAGCTCGCAGGTTTCAGTATCCAGGCCAGCGCGTGGGGGATCAACCAGCACGGTGTTGCAGTTAAAAGATTGGAGATCCACATCCTGCAATCGACGGAAGGTTCTCTGACCTTTTTTGGCCTGGGTAAATTCCTCACTCGACATACGGATTACTGTCACGTTTTCAACCTTATTCAGCACCATGTTGCTGTTGGCCGCGTCAACAGATGCCTTGGAAATTTCAGTAGCGAGTACCTGATTGAAGTTTTGGGCCAGCGGCAGGGTGAAATTTCCCAACCCGCAGTAAAGCTCCAGCAGATCACCTTCAAAGCCCTGCGTAACATCCAGAGCCCACTCAATCATTTTCTGATTTACGCCAGCATTGGGTTGAGTGAAACTGTTTTCAATTTGTTTAAAATGCAACGCTCTGTTATTAATCTGGAGTGTCTCAACAACAAAGTTGCGATCTAATTGCCATTGTTGTTTTCTGGCTCTGCCGACAATATCTATATGATATTTCTTTCTAAGTTCCTGCAGAATTGATGTGATGCTCTGTTGCCACTGTTCGTCAAGAGGGCGGTGATAAATCAATGTGACAAGAATTTCCCCGCTCAGCGTGCTCAGGTAATCTATTTGATAGAGTTTCCGTCGGGCAAATTGGTTGGATTTAATTAGCGGAATAATATCCTGCATCACATCATTGATGAGGTTGCTGGCCGGGGGAAACCTGTCAACCCGATACTTTTCCTTGGTTTGTGCATCAAACATTATATGAAAGAGATCATCACTCTGATGCCAGACTCTGAATTCTGCACGCATTCGATAATGCAGGGGCGCAGAAGGAAAGACTTCCAGTTCCGGGCAGGCAAACTCCGTAAAGCGCTTTTCTATCTGGGTAGTCTTCTCATTTAGCATGTTTTGATAGTTGCTGCTGTCAATCTCTGTGGGGCGCATGCTGAAGTCCTTGGCAAATGGGGCGCAGATTCTAGCAAGAGGTCCGGGTAAAATGCCATCACTGCTTTTTGTCTGAAAAGACTAAAATTTAACCTACAGCTGCCGATACAGATACCGAGGTGGGAGGAATCTATCATGAACTTAGGTGAAATTAAGGCATTTCTGGGTGACAAGGCGCAGCAGGCCGGTCGTTCGGATGTGCAAAATCAATTGCGAAACGAAGGGCTTCGACAAGCGGCAAGTCAGCCAGCCAGCGCGGTCACGCTTTCGCAGAGTATGGCATCGGGTAAATTTGTTGGCATGGCAGTATTCAGTTCAGCGCTGAATGAAACCCTGACAGTTGACAACAGGCGACCGAAATTTGAGCGTCCGGAGCCTGAAGATAAACCATTGTTTGATTTTGAAGAAATCGCTAAAAACGTGCTCAGTTTCGTTGGCGGCGCCATACGTAATGCTCAGGCGAAGGGGGCAGACGAAGACAAGCTTACAACAATGTTTGATCAGGCTCGTCAGGGCGTTCTGAAAGGCGTTAAGATGGCTGAGAAAGATCTGGCGGGTATGATGAACGATGAGATTTCAACCGGTATCAGGAAGAGTCAGGATCTAATTGAAGAAGGGCTCCAGTCTCTGGAGCAAAAAGTCTTTGGTCAGCCAGAGCAAAGCCAGTCCGTATCCGGGTCTTACAGTTATTCGAGACAGGATACCAGCGAACTGGCTATAACAACTAAAGATGGTGATGAAGTTACCATTCGGTTTGAAGACAGCGCGCAATTTGCCTTTAATCAGAGTTTAATGGTTTCAGCTCCGGCTTCAGAGAGAGAGGCGCAAGCAGAAAACCAGGGGTTCAGTTTTACGGCGAGCCAGAATTATCAGTTTTATCAGGCTAATGCTTTCAGTTTCTCGGTACGGGGAGAACTGGATGAGTCGGAGCTTGGCGCGATTGGTGATTTAGTGGGTAATGCTGCTGATGTAGCGGATGAGTTTTACAATGGCGATGTGGAAGAGGCATTTAATCAGGCGCTTAAGCTGGGGTTTGATGACTCAGAGCTGACCAGCTATGCGCTGCAACTTAGCAGAAACGAGCAAACCAAAGTTATTCAGACCTATGAATCTGTTTCTCATAATGATGAAAATAGTCGTGGACAAGATGGATTTGGGGCTGTGAAAACGGTGTCTCGCTATCTCGAGCGAATGCTGAATATGGTCGAGAAGGCTCAGCAAACGCTGCCTGATAGAGAAGGTTATGAAAATCTTATTAATGGGTTGGTTAATGAAATGCCGGATGTACAAACGCCGGATTTGTTGCAAGCCATAAACCGCTTCCACTCGTTCAATAATAAATTGATGAGCAACCTACCTCAATCAGCAATGATGCAGACGGAATCTGGGGCATAAAAAAAGCCTGCTTTTGCAGGCTTTTTTATCACTGATGTTATTAATGGTCTTGCTTATCTTTTGCCATTCGTACTTTAAGCGTTCGCTCCTGAAATTCAGTATCATTCAATGAGGAAATGGCTTTTTCAGCATCCTTCTCCGCCATTTCAACAAAACCGTAGCCCTTTCTCTTACCGGTACGACGATCTTTCATTAATCTGACCGACACAACCTCGCCGTGAGATGAGAAATGTTCTGACACCTCCTGTTCGCTTGCCCGATAGGGAAGATTACCCACATAAAGTGTTTTGCGTTCTCCGGTAAAAGAGGAAGCCATTGTTTGACTTCCATCAGAGGATGAAGGCTGAATAGCTGTACGAACAAATAATTTGGCCAATTGCGGTGACACAATACCTCCAATCAGCAAGCCTACAGCTAAAGCCTGGTTTGATAAGAGCAGTTCAGCAGGAAACAAAAAGAAAGCTAATATGGCAAGAATGCCTGCAATAAGTATATAAAGAAGAAAAGATGGATTCATGTAACTACCTAAAATGTAATTAAAAAGTTAATAGCGCCTTTATGGTACTCATTTATAAGGCTCAGGCCAACTATTGCACTGATTAAAATGAAAATGGTCAAGTCGATCCTGGTATTTGCGCACAAAAAGCACCCTGTCTGATGTAAATCTGAGCAGTCGGTTAAAAAGGGGTGTTTTTTCCTTGCACGGGGATGAGGTGTGTGTAAAATGCGCGCCACTTCGAC
>NZ_NISX01000022.1 GCF_002591895.1 Lacimicrobium alkaliphilum | reverse complement strand
CAGCAACCTTTGATTCATCTGAGTTGCACCCTCGCTCACCGCCAGCAGTCAAAGGTGCTGGGCAGGCAGAGAACACAGAGGTTTGAATGGCTAAACGCTTTATCTCCTTTAGTGTTTTTCGTGCCTTTCGTGGTCAAAAGCTTTTAAACCACTAACCACAGAAACGCCGAGAGCACAGGGGTATTAACGCTTTAACCATTTATTCTTCTCCGTGAACTCTGCCCGCCCAGCCCCTTTACTTTGCAGTTTTCTGAGGAATATACATCTAATCTAAAAATGCAAAGGTGCGGGGCGGCTCAGCGGTAAAATCTTTTATTTATGGATCAGCACACTGCCAGCACCCCGGATTGCGCTTCGCTACATCCAGGTATACCCAGCAACTTTGACACCGGGATATTGCCGGTAAGCACATTGGTTAATTCATAGGTTGCTTGGCTACAACTGACCACTGATAGCTGATAACTTTATTCTTTAGACAACCCGTATTTGCGCATTTTTTCAACCAGAGTAGTGCGGCGCATACCCAGCACCTCTGCCGCTCTGGCGACCACCCAGTCCTGTTGCTGCAGTGCCTGACTGATCAGATTCACTTCCAGATCAGCCAGATATTCTTTCAGGTTAAGGCCATCTTCAGGTAAAGCATGCCCCTCACCTGTAACCGGTGAGTTGTCACCTTCTGAGGTTGAGTCAGGATCATCATCACTGCCAAACAATGCGTTAATGGCTTCTCTTTCCAGCAACTCCTCAGGATAGTCAGGCTCATAGACCTCAGTGTCCAGATGCTGATATTTGGGCGGCAAGTCACTCACATCCACGACCCTGTTAGGGTGCAGGATTAACAGTCTTTCAACCAAATTAGATAATTCGCGTACATTGCCGGCCCAGGGATGCTCCATCAGTGACTGTAAGGAGGGCTGAGTAAATTTGACCGTATTACCCGTTTCGTTCTCCGCGCGGCTCACCAGTTCCTGCAGTAATAACGGAATGTCATCCTTGCGTTCACGCAAAGGCGGGCTGTCTATGGGAAAAACGTTCAGACGATAATAGAGATCTTCGCGGAAGTTACCTTCCTGTATCATGGTTTCAAGATCGCGATGGGTTGCGGCGATCACCCGTACATTGCAAGGAATTGGTTTCACGCCCCCGACTCTCTCATACGTTCGTTCCTGCAGCACCCGCAACAACTTAACCTGCATTTGCAAAGGCATATCGCCGATTTCATCCAGAAACAATGTACCGGACTCGGCCAACTCGAAACGCCCTTTGCGGGAGCTTACTGCGCCGGTAAAGGCTCCTTTCTCATGACCAAATAACTCACTCTCCAGCAGTTCGCCCGGAATCGCACCACAGTTGACCGGTATAAAGGGCCCCGATTTGCGGTTTGAAAGATAATGAACATTCCTGGCCACCACCTCTTTACCGGTTCCGGACTCACCCAGTACCAATACATTGGCATCGGTGGGCGCTACCTGTTCAATCATATGGCGCACAGCCTGAATACCGGCGCTTTTACCGATCAGGCTACGGAACAATTTGGTCTTATTGTGAACAGATGAACCACTATCCGGTTTGCGGCTCAGATAGGCCTGGCAACGATGCAGCATTTGCGTGAGCTGAGGATAGGTGACCGGCTCACTGACCACCCCAACCTGATTATTGGTGCAGGGCATTGTACTTTGCCCCACCAGCACAAAAGGCAAATATGGATAGGCCTTAGTCAGGGCCTCAATCATCGATCCCGCTTCGGCATCAATTAAGATTGCACTATACAGGTGATTTTGTTGCAGATGGGCTTCTGCCTGAAGCGGGGCTACTTCTTCAGGCTGTTCGCCCATAAAGGTGAGTATGGTCTGAAGGCTGATTCTGCGAGCCTCAGGCTCACTGATAATCAGAATTTTACTCATACCCTGGCGACCTCAAAGTTGACATTACAACCCATGCTAAAAATGAAATAAGGCAGAGGCAATGCCCCCGATTGAAATAGCTAACAAGTCATTGCTGCTGATATTTGATTGTTACCTAGGATTTTAACCATTAACCAGCCTGACGCAACCAGAGCATTCAGGTTTATGATCAATAGCTTAGATATTGCATAAAAAAGCAGCAAATGACGATGAAGATAAGGCTTTTCAGCCCGGCTGGTGAGTATATTCGACAACCCCACCGCTTTTCAGTCAAAATAGTGTATGAGTTCAAAACCTCCTGAAGTCCAGATGAATTATCAGCATATTGCCCGACAGGTATTTGAGATCGAAGCACAAGCGGTGTCAAAACTAGCACAACGCCTGGATAAGCAGTTTGACCGGGCCATTGAGCAAATACTAGACACCAAAGGGCGGGTGATTATCTGCGGCATGGGGAAATCCGGCCAGATAGGCCGCAAGATAGCTGCCACTCTAGCCAGTACCGGTACTCCGAGCTTTTTTATGCACCCTGGCGAGGCCTACCATGGCGATCTGGGCATGATTGCCAGAGAGGATGTGTTTATAGCCATTTCCAACTCAGGTGAAACCGAAGAAGTGCTGAAATTACTGCCTTTTCTGAAAGACAACGGGAACTTCCTGATTGGGCTGACCGGCCGGCAGGATTCCACCTTAGCTATTGCCGCCGACGCCGTTCTCAATGTGGAAGTGGATCAGGAGGCCTGCCCTTTACAACTTGCTCCCACATCCTCTACCACTGCCACACTGGCTATGGGGGACGCTCTGGCTGTAACACTGATGAAAGCCCGGGATTTTCAGCCAGAGGAATTTGCCCGTTTTCATCCCGGCGGTAATCTTGGCCGGCGCTTATTGTCCCGGGTTAAAGATGAAATGATCAGCACCAACCTGCCATTGCTGAAACCCGATGCCAGTTTTGCCGAAGTGGTGGACTCTATATCAGGGGGTAAACTGGGGATAGCCATTGTCGAGTCTGACCAGGGCTATGGCATTATCACAGACGGCGACATTCGCCGCGGATTCACCCGACACGCCAAAGATGTGTTTGATTTGACCGCTGGAAAAATGATGAGCCTGAACCCTAAGAGTATCGATATCAACGCCAGAATGAACGAGGCGTTCACCGTAATGGAACAGAACCACATTACCTCACTACTGGTATTGGATGAAGGAAAACTGGCCGGTATTGTGAAGAAATAAGCTGTATTGAAAACCACATAAAACAAAGGCCGCAGAAGCGGCCTTTATAATGTGTAAAGTTTGCTCTATCAGCTCAACAGTGCCAGCACCTGGCCTTTTTGTTGATTGGCCTGCGCCTGCACAGACAAAGACGCCTGGCCTAAAACATCATTAGCTGCCTGCTGTGAAGTTGCCTGTGCGTAATCTGTGTCCTGAATACGGCCTTTCGCTGCTGCCACATTCACTTCGCTGTTGGCCAGATTACGTGCCGCACTCTCTAGCTGGTTCTGAGTGGCACCCAAATCGGCACGAGCCTGCCCCACGGTTTCCACGGCATTATCGGCAACTTCAAGGGCATCGGATGCGCCCTGAGAAGTGCTGATATCAACATTCAGAATATCGTTCAGGCTACTGGCGACATCCTTTGTGGCAACGCTGATATTCTGGCCTGCATTAGCGCCCACCTGAAAATTGATCTCACCTTCTGCGCTTAGCAGCGGCTTACCAGCGAATTCAGTACGGTCAATAGTATCGGTGATTTCCTGCTGGATTTGCGACACTTCTTTTTGCAGTGCATCACGATCTGAGTCAGACAAAATACCGTTACCGGCCTGAATGGATAACTCGCGGATTCGGTTGACGCCATCGGAGATACCCGACAACCCACCTTCAGCCACCTGTGCCAGTGACACGCCATCATAGGCATTATTGTAAGCCTGGCGTAACCCTGTCGTCTGGGACGTTAGCCTGTCAATAATCTGCTGCGCCGCAGAGTCATCAGCCGCACTGTTAACACGTTTGCCCGAGGCCAGTTTTTCAAACAGGCTCTCCTGCTTGTTCTGCACCTGCTGCAATATTGATGCATTGGACTTCGTATTGATTTCTAACATAATCTACCCCTTCTACCTATGCCCATAAGAATAGCAGAATGGTGGTTAGAAAGTAAGCAGCAAGCGCCCCATAAGATATAACATTTAATACCGTGGCGTTGTGTTGTATAACTTTGTGCTGATTCTAAACTGTGAATCGAATTCCTTCAGCTTCATTCAAAAATAACGATAACAAGTTACATGCTCAGATCCTCGTACTGGCGGAAAAACAGGGGCTGCGGTAGAGTATTGACCAGTGAAACCGATAGCTGCGAGAGTGGCAAAAATGAAACCAGGAGACAATTGTCAGTGGAAAATGTACTTATCACCGGGGCGGATGGTTTTATCGGCTCTCATTTGGCCGAGTTACTTGTTGCAAAAGGTTTTAATGTCCGCGCACTGACACAATATGATTCCCAGAATAGTTGGGGCTGGCTGGACAGTATCCATTGTCTTGATGATATCGAAGTGGTGAGCGGAGACATCCGGGATCCATTTTTTTGTCGGAAAATCACTGAAAAGACAGATAGAGTATTTCATCTGGCCGCATTGATCGCTATCCCATACTCATACAAGGCTCCTGCCAGTTATGTGGAAACAAATGTTCAGGGCACCCTGAACATCTGTCAGGCGGCACTGGATAATGACGTAAAGAGGGTCGTTCATACATCGACCAGCGAAGTCTATGGCACAGCCCAATATGTGCCTATTGATGAGATGCATCCTTTACAGCCACAATCCCCTTACAGTGCTTCAAAAATCGGGGCTGACAGCATGGCCATGAGTTTCTATCACGCTTTCGGCTTACCAGTTACCATAGCCCGCCCATTCAATACTTATGGGCCAAGACAGTCAGCCCGGGCAGTTATCCCAACAATCATTACCCAGATAGCCAAAGGCATGGATAGTATAAAGTTAGGGGATGTTACCCCCACCCGTGACTTCAATTATGTAGAAGATACCTGTGCTGCATTGTTAGCTCTGTCAGAATCCGATAAGACCCTGGGAGAAACGCTGAATATTGCGTCTGGTAGCGAAATCTCTATTGGAGATACCTTGAATCTGCTGCGCGAGCTAATGAAGAGCAAGGTAACATTTCTGACTGATCAACAACGACTTCGTCCCGGAACGTCCGAGGTTTATCGTTTATGGGGAGATAGCAGCAAGTTGCAGGAGCTGACGGGCTTTAAACCCGCTCATGATTTGAAAAGCGGGCTCAGGAAAACCATTGACTGGTTCACTAAAGATGAAAATCTGCAAAGGTACAAGGCTAATATTTACAATGTCTGAAACAACAAGCCTGCTGTTGTCTGCATCAAAAATATTAGGAACAGGCTGGCGGGCAAACGATAAATCAGCAGGTTTCAAAAATGACCGGTTTAGATTACTTACCCGTTTCTCAGATAAGTTAAAGCTGGTGCACCGATGAAAAAAATAGCAGTTTTTACGGGAACACGTGCAGATTATGGGCTGTTGTATTATCTGTTAAAAGGCATTGAGAAGGATCCGGATCTCACCTTACAGCTCATCGTATCAGGTGGCCACCTCTCGCCGGAATTTGGCGATACATGGAAGTCAATAGTCAGGGACGGCTTCAGCATTGATGCCCGGGTTGAAATGCTATTGTCGTCGGATACTTCTGTGGGTATCGCCAAGTCCATGGGCATAGGCATTGTTGGATTTGCTGACGCACTAAACCGCTTATCACCAGATTGCCTGGTGATCCTGGGTGATCGCTTTGAAACACTTGCTATTGCTCAAACCGCTCTGGTGATGTCCATTCCAATGTGCCACATACACGGCGGCGAATTAACTCAGGGAGCCTATGATGACAGCATACGCCATGCCCTTACCAAAATGGCCACCTGGCACTTTGTGGCAACAGACACATACCGCAACAGAGTCATTCAGCTTGGCGAGGCGCCAGAGCGGGTTTTTAATGTGGGTGCCGTGGGACTGGACCACATAACTCAGACTCCATTATTGTCTCAAAGCGAGCTGTCTGAGTCTTTGGGTGGAACCTTATCCTCACCTTACTTTCTGGTAACTTATCATCCGGTTACCAGTGGCGAGGAAGATTCTATTACGGCTTTTCGTAACGTACTGGAGGTTTTAGACAATTATCCTCAACATCAGGTTTTACTGACCTACCCAAATGCCGACAACGGCGGACGGGCACTGATCAAGATGATAGAAACGTGCCAGGCTCAGAATCCGACCAAAGTCGTGGCAGTAAAATCCCTGGGAACCTTGAGGTATCTGTCTGCAGTCCGTCATGCACAAGTTGTCATCGGAAATTCCTCAAGTGGCATCACCGAAGTGCCGACACTAAAGGTACCGACTTTGAATATAGGATCAAGGCAGTTGGGTCGAATATCTGCATCTTCAGTTTTACATTGTGATATCAGCTACGATGCCATCGACAGTGGTTTAAAAACAGCACTGAGCGACGACTTCCGGCAACAATGTCGTCAAACCGTAAATCCTTATGGGCAAGGGCAAGCCAGCGACGCTATTATCAAGGTTCTGAAAACAAAGGATTTAATATCGACCAAGGCCTTTTACGACCTGAAGTTTGAGACATGATGCAAAATAATCGGCAGACTTACATCATCGCGGAAGCAGGAGTCAATCACAATGGTGACCGTGATATGGCGTATGCGTTAATCGACGCAGCTGTCAGTGCCGGTGCCAACGCAGTAAAATTCCAGACATTCAATGCCGCTGGCCTGGCGACAAAAAATGTTCCAAAGGCCGCATATCAGCGCCATACAACAGGTATTCAGGATAACCAGGCGACAATGTTACGTAAGCTCGAACTGCCGCTGGAGTGGCATAGTGACTTACAGCAATATGCGGCGAACTCTGGCATCACTTTTTTGTCAACGGCCTTTGAGCATGACAGCCTGGAATTTCTTCAGAAGCTGGATCTGCCTTTATACAAAATCCCTTCCGGGGAAATTACCAATGGCCCCTTACTCTGGGCTTTTGCACAAACAGCAAGACCGCTGATACTGTCAACCGGCATGGCGACCCTCGGCGAGATTGAACAGGCTTTGGCGGTGATCGCACATGGGCTGGCACATAACTCCCCGCCAGAAAATTCGCAAGCCATCTGGCAGTGCTGGGCTGATGAGAAAACCAGGGCTGTATTACAACAACGGGTTACTCTGCTGCACTGTACCTCTCAGTACCCGGCTCCACTGACGGAAGTCAATCTGAACGCCATGAACACATTGACAACAGCGTTTAACCTTCGCGTAGGCTATTCGGACCACACTCAGGGATTGCTGGTTTCCATTGCGGCGGTGGCCAAAGGAGCCAGCGTAATTGAAAAACACTTCACTCTGGATCGCAGCCTGCCGGGGCCGGATCATGCTGCTTCTCTGGAGCCTGAAGAACTAGCACAGTTGGTTAAAGATATCCGAACGCTTGAAACAGCACTGGGGGAAGGTTGTAAGGCCCCCCAGGAAAGTGAGTGGGATACCCGCCTTGCCGCGCGCCAGAGCCTGATAGCCGCAGTCCCCATAAAAAAAGGGCAACCATTCACATCGGATAACATGCGCACATCACGGGTCGGTGAAGGACTTTCGCCTATGCACTACTGGGACCGTTGTGATCAATTGGCAGAACGCGACTATGACAAGGATGAGCCGCTGTGAATTGGCAGGATGCACTGTTATCACCAGACTCCACACTCGAAGAAGCCATTTCCATGCTGGATCGTGCAGCTCTGCGCATCGTACTGGTTGTTGATAAGGAGCATAAATTACTCGGCACCCTGACAGATGGGGATATACGTCGTTCTCTGCTGAAACATCAGGGACTTGAAACTAATGTCCGCGAGGTTATGAATACTTCGCCAAGGTCGGTTACCAGGCAATGGACCCGGGAACAGATACTCTCAGAAATGCGCCGCTATCAGCTCTTACAATTGCCGGTACTGAATGAAAGCGGACTGGTTGTTGGCCTGGAGACACTGCATGGGCAATTGCAACGGCAAAAAATAGATAACCCAGTGTTTCTGATGGCGGGAGGCTTGGGTACGCGTTTGCGGCCGCTGACACAAACCTGCCCTAAACCCTTATTGCATGTTGGCGGGAAGCCTATCCTTGAGGTTATCCTGCAAAGGTTTGTCGACTCAGGATTTCATCGTTTTTTCATATCCACACATTATCTTTCAGAGATGATTGAGGAACATTTTGGCGATGGCAGCCGCTGGGGGGTAGACATTCAGTATGTGCGCGAAGATGAGCCACTGGGCACAGGGGGGGCTCTGGGCCTGATGCCTGAAGATCAGGTTGACCTGCCATTATTGGTCATGAATGGTGATTTGTTGACCAGTCTGAACTTCCACAACCTACTGAGCTTTCATCAGCAGCATGGTGGTATCGCCTCAATGTGCGTGCGCGAGTATGAACATCAGGTACCTTATGGTGTTGTTGAATTTCAGGATCACCTTGTTCAGGGATTAACTGAAAAGCCGATTCAGCGATTCTTTATCAATGCCGGAATTTACGTACTGTCACCTGAGTTTGTGAACAGCATCCCGGCCAATACCCGGATAGATTTGCCGACGTTACTGGAGCAACAAATTAAGTCAGGCAATCGCGTCAATTTGTTTCCCGCTCATGAATATTGGCTGGATATCGGGCGTATGGAAGATTTCATCCGAGCGCAAACAGATATCGAATCATTATGAAATGCCCGGGCACCACTTATGTAGTTGTCGGCAGCGGTAGCATTGGCCGACGTCATATGACCAACCTGAGAACGCTTTTCCCTGAAGCGATTGTCGGTTGTGTTTCTGCGTCAGGACGGCCACTGTCAGCTGATGAATGCGGGGCCCACAGGGTTATTCCCGATATTGAGTCTGCTGTCACTGCCAGGCCAAGGTTTGCGGTCATTGCATCACCGGCGCCCTTTCATCTTAAACAGGCGTTGCCCTTTCTCAAAGCTGGCATCCCGACATTGATTGAAAAGCCTTTATGCAGTTCATTAACAGAGCTGAAGGAGTACTCGGCACTATTAGTACAATATCAGCACCTTATTGAGATTGGCTATAACCTGAGATATTTGCCCTGTGCGGTACAATTTAAGTCATTGCTTGACCAGCAACACATTGGCCCTCTTCACCACGTACGTATTGAGGTGGGGCAATATCTGCCTGACTGGAGGCCTGGCATCGATTACCGAGCGCAGGTCTCGGCTCAGAGACATCTTGGCGGAGGAGCGCTGTTGGAGCTGAGTCATGAGCTTGACTATTTGTTGTGGATATTCGGGTCATTCACCGAAGTTTCAGCTATTAGCCAGAATTCAGGCACTCTGGGAATAAACGTGGAGGATTCCGTCGATGCCATGTTGTATCGCGCTGATGGCCCTGTTGTCAGTCTCCATCTGGACTTGCTTCAGCGCACACCAACCCGCTACTGCACGGTTACTGGTGAGAAAGGGAAACTACACTGTGAGTTTCTTGCCAACAGGCTGATATTCACCGACGCCAGCGGCAAGAGTCACGATGTCCATGTTCATGATGATTATCAGCCGAACTCCATGTATCTGGATGAAATAAAGCGTTTTGATAAACGCGCTTCGAGCCAACTGCCTCCCAAAGTTAGCTTGGAACAGGCCATCAATATTATGATGTTAATTGAAGCGATACGCCTCTCGTCTGAACAAAAACGGGTAATACGTGTTGAGGATTGCCGATGCTGACAACCTATGCATTTATCTTTGCAAGAGGAGGCTCAAAAGGGCTTCCAGGGAAAAATATTCGTCCTTTGGGCGGCATTCCACTGATTACCCACTCCATCCGCCACGCTCAGGCACTAACGGATGTAACAAGAATCTATGTTTCAACGGATTCAGATGAAATAGCGGATGTCGCCATTCGGGCGGGGGCGGAGGTCATCCATCGACCTAGCGCTCTGGCTTCAGATACAACACCAGAGTGGCAGGCATGGCAACATGCCGTGGAGTATCTGCAACAACAAGATCAGAATTTTGATGTCTTCCTGAGTCTACCGGCTACCAGCCCGTTACGCAGTGTGGATGACATCAAAAAGTGCCTAGCCGCGCTTGATACAGATACGGATATGGTTATTACTGCGGCTCCTGCATCGCGGCATCCCTGTTTTAATATGATCCACAGGAGCGATGATGGACAAAGCAGGCTGGTAATGAGCAACAGTTCTGTTGACCGACGTCAGGACGCTCACCCGGTTTACGACATGACAACGGTTGCCTATGTGACAAGGCCGGATTTTATAATGCGTAATAGCGGCATTTTCTCAGGGCGCGTTAAATCCGTACTTGTACCACGTGAACGAGCGATCGATATTGACGAGGAACTAGATTTTCTGTTTGCGGAGGCCCTTTATCATCATGTCCACCATCATACTGGATAATAAGACTATTCTGGTCGCCGGAGCAGGCGGTCGTCTGGGCAAAGAAATTGTTGCAGCACTGCTGAAGGCTGGCGCTAAAGTCGTCGCGACAGATTATGATGCCCAGGCATTAGAACTCCTGATTAAAGCACATTCGTTCTCTCCCTGGCTGACAACCCAAAGAGTCGATATTACAGATCCGGATTCAATTCGAAACGCCTTCAATCACGCAGTAACAGAATTTGGACGTTTAGATGGCGCCATCAATACCGCCTACCCTCGCAGCAAAAACTATGGCCATCATTTCTTTGATGTCACCTTCGATGACTTTAATGCCAACCTCACCGATCACCTCGGCGGCTTCTTCGTATTTATGCAACAATGTGCAAAGTATGCCATAGAGCAAGATACTGAGTTTACATTGGTAAACTTATCATCCATCTATGGCGTGATTGCACCGAAGTTTTCCGTCTACCAGGACACGGAAATGACCATGCCGGTAGAGTACGCGGCGATAAAGTCAGCCCTACAACACATTACAAGCTATGTCACAGCTTACACAAAAGGATCTCACTTTCGTGCCAACTGTGTCAGCCCCGGAGGCATTGAGGCCGGCCAAAACCAACAGTTTATCGAGCAATACAAAGCTCTGTGTAATAGTAAAGGTATGCTGAATAGTGAGGATATTGTCGGAACAGTACTGTTTCTCTGTTCAGATGCTTCACGCTATGTAAAAGGACAAAACATCGTTGTTGATGATGGTTTTAGCATTTAGATGTTTACCTTACTCAAAAACGGCCCAGGCACAGGTCGGCTGAAACACTGAGCGCTGCAAACGGATATTGTTAAGTCCCAGCACCTCCATCACTGCTGCAGTTTCGCCGGGAAAACCCGGGTGATTCAGTTCGTCAAACACCAATATCGAGCCTTTGGTAAGGCGAGGTAGTATTGCTTCGAGCACGGCTTTTGTCGGTTTGTAAATATCCATATCAAATATCGCCATTGCAATAATGGCGTGTGGGTTTCTTTCCAGCCAGGGTTGAATCGTAGCTGCTGCATCCCCCTTTATCAGCTCAAATTTCCTCATATGGCTAAGGGGCGACAAACTTTCCTGCAAGGTCAGTATTTTGTCTAACTTTTTCTCATAACCCAGCTCTGTTGAATAGTCCCCCGCCTCAAGATGGACTCCATCCCTTACATCATCAACCTGACTAAAGCCTTCAAAGGTATCGAAGCCATAGATCACCCGACTGTAGTTATAAGGTTCGTGTATTCCTCGCAGGGAAATGAGCTGTGAAAGCGTGGCCCCCCACTGCACACCGAATTCGCAAATAACGCCCGGTACATTTAGCAGTTTCTGGTAAAGATCCGCGTAATATAAAATACGACTTAGACTCTGGCGGGTCATCGTCACCAAAGAGTGACTACTCCAGTTGGTACCCAGTTCACTGAGCAGATTCTGATGAATGGCGAGAAGGCTCTCCATTGCCTGGGTTTCTTGATGACTCTTACCACTTAGTTCACGATTCGAGTTTTTTGTGACTGTATTCATAACCTGCTCATTCTCACTGACTGCATGACTGGTCTTCATTAGCATTGATAGATCCAACTTTTGCGACCGCATCATGAATATATATGTTGGTGAAGTGATACCAAAAATCACTGTTGTAAATATTTGGCTCACGATCGATGCTGCATTGAAACCCTATACTCAGATCTTCCCAGGGTAACCCCTGCTGACACACACTCTTTATTTCATTCTGGCGAACCTTTATACGCAGGTAGTTCTTGCCCGTTGTTGTTGCCAGATCTTTAGCATTTTCCGCATCAGGCATCAGCATTGGCGGCCGACGTAAATCAAACTCAATACCAATCGGCTCTGCCTGAACCTGGAACTCGTCATCACATAGCACCAACAACAATACCAGATTACCGTGAAAGCCTGAGTGCATAAAATACTGGCAAATTTGTTCTCTGGTATATTCGCCAACACTCAGCGCTGTCTCCTGCATGTACTGATCAACAGGTTTTTCCTGTAGAGCCGGGTAATCGATCCAACGGTTCTCCTGCAGCTCACCTCCGTGAAACCTGAACAGATTAGCCTGTTCGACGCTGAGCAACTGGCAATCCAGTTGCGCAGCGATACTGCGGTAATCTTCTATGCTGTTTTTATTATTCAGACGCTTAATGTAGCTGTCCCGTGGGGCGGCCTCGGTAAAAAAACCGGCATAAGGTAAAAAATAATCAGGACTGCAACGCGCCATAGCCTGCTTGTTAGTCGCCCTGATGGCCCCTCTGTTTCTCTGAATCAGTCTGGCTTTTTCCTGTTCTGAATAGAGTTCAAAACAAAGCGGAAATCCGGAAGCCCCGCCGGCGAAAGAGCTACAAAGCAAGTCAACCTTTTCAGGTATACGCCCGAAATCAATAAAGTTACTATCCACAGTCAATAAAGCAGTGAATCTCCCAAGCTGAATCAATAAGCCTGAGTCATCTCTGAAATCACCACTTTTTAACACCGAAAACGCAATTTGCTGTTCATCTGAATATAACTCTTCATTAAATCCACACGTCAGGATGTTGGAAAAACCCAGACTGGTCAGATATCTGACCGTTGACCCACTAACGAAAGGGGCAGTGAGAATGGGGATATCTTTACGCAGGTATGACAGGGACTCAGGGTGTAGGTGATCCGGATGATTGTGCGAAATATAAATGAAGTCACATTCATTTAACCTCTGGAACACGTCGGCAGGCGAAGGTCTGGACAACCACCAACCATTGCAAAATGCCGGACCTACCACCCAGGGGTCGGTGGCAAAACTCAGCAAACCATCAACATTGAACAGTAAACAGGCATGATTAATAAATTCGACCTGAGTCTCATAATGGCGGGTAAAACCTGACAGCTCTCTTCTGTTCTCTGCGCTTTCAACACAGATCACGGGAGAGTCCAACTCATGCTTATCAACCACCATTAACGGCTTTTTAGTACATTTTACATCCATGTACTGACTCGTCTCGGGGTTTAACGTCCAGCCATGAAGTGGGCAACTGGCGACTTTATCGCGCACAAACAAACGCCCCCCATTGTGATCGCAGATGCGGTCGAATATTTTGACCCTTTCACCATCATCAAAGATCAACAGTTCATCGGTTTGCTGTAACCCTGGAGCCAGATTATCCAGATTCAGCTCTATATCCCTGGTTTGTCGTTTGAAGGCCGCGGGGCGCCTTTTCAGCTCACGTATATCCATCATTACTGTGCCAACTGCGGACAATCCTGATCAGCCAGGACTTTGCTGTTTATACCCAGCTCAGGCAGCTTCGAATAAAAGCACATCAGAGCATCATAGAGACTGTACAAATTGGTCATTACATTTTGGGATTTCAGAGCTTCCAGATCTGCTTCGGGTATCCTGTAACAGGTTACCGGCACCTTACCCTGGAACAGGATTTTAACGTTAGTTAATGAGGTAGAATGCATGCCGACTACGGCTTTCGGCCTCCTGCCTTGCTGAGTTAGTATTAGCTCATACGGCGCATTGTTGACTTCGACACTAAATCCCAGCTCTGCCAGCATCCCCTGTTTGCCTGAGATGTCTTCGGCCCGATGGGAAAAATATACGGCACGACCGTATCCTTTGTAATTGGCCATCGCATCGGCTAACAGATCAAAGTAACGCTGCTCCGATAATAATCCTTTTTCAGAAACAGGAGCGCCGATAAAGTGCCATTCCTTGTTCATTCTGACGTTGGGAGGAAATGCGTTACGTAAAACCGACAGCGTGTTAGTTAACACCTTGTCACCACCTAATGGGTATATTGAAAAAACCTCGATCTTTTTGTTTTTTACTTCCATACCCAGCGATAACTTCAGTTGCCTGGCCATTTCCTGCCTTTCGGGGCTGGAAACTGTCATTGATATGGGAATAGTAAAATCTGCGGGCTTCAATACAAAATTGTACAATAGCACTGTAACGGCACCATCATCTACCAGATAAATGTTATTACTTTTAATCGAACATGCCAGATCCTGCATCCATTGATGACGTAAATCCCCAATCAGGATTGCGGTATAGTGTTTGTTTTCTTCTTTGACGGCTAACCAGGAATATGAGGCAATACGCTGGGCCAAATCACCCTTTTTCAGAATATTCACAGGAACAATACGTTCGGGTGGATACTGAGCATATAAGGATTGCAACTGATTCGCAGAATTTGCACACCTCTCAGACCCATCTATTACCGTGACTGAAGCCCCTTGATATCTCTGTTGAATTAGCTCAAGCGCACACAAATACTGGAAGGGTGAAGTCACTAATACCAAAACTTCTCCTCCATTTTGAGTATTCGCCATCAGGCCAGACAACTCTTGTTCACTAACTTATCAATATGAGCCGGAATGCCACCTTTCCAGTGATAACTGGTTAATGAGAATCGCTCATTGCTTTGTATCGGCTTGCCCCGGTGAATGCCCCTCGTATTGGAAATAATCAGACTTCCTGCGGGTCCACACACTTCAACCAGACGATCCACCGGTAGCACAGATGTAGGATCGCAGGAGATACGGTTCTCTGTAACAGGTATGTCGTAATGCTCTTCCAATTCAGCGAGGCTGTTCTCACTTGAAGTGTTCAGGTAATACTGAAAAGGGCCATTATCGGAGTTAACATCGGTAAGATACACCAGTGCCTTAAATTGATCACTGTGCACAGAGTCTCGGTGCCATCCTCCCCCAGAGCCCAGGTTTCCGGGCCTAAAAAGTAGATGACCACTGGTAATAAAGCCACTTCCAGGCGGTTGGCCGTAGAGCGAAGCGATAACGCGCCCGACTAAAACATCCTTGCGAATATCCAGTTCAGACTGGAACGCCTCGATACCCATTATGCGCGTGTCAGAACCTTGTGCGTCCCGCCAGATATCTACATCCCTGTTAGCCTCATGTGCGCGAATAATTCCGACAGCCTGCTCGCAGAACTGATGAGAGTAATACTCAGGTATCATGCACAGACCAAAATACCTGACGCGCTCCAGTACTGCTTCCACAGCGTCTGGCAAACTTCGCCTTCTTAGATCAGTCAGTATATAATCGACTGTGCCGTGCATTGCATCCTCCAAAACATCAAGTGGTCAACACAACATCCGAATCACGTCTGTGGCAACAGACACAGATTGTTCATACTCTCAAGAATTACTATGTTATCGGCAATCGTGCTATATCCTTTAAGATAGTGGACACTGGGTAAAATTTACCTTCAGAAGATCACCCCACTTCCGGATTTCTGACTAAAATCATCTCAATTGAAAAATACTTATACCTCTCACGCGGTATCACATAAGCTTTATAAGAAAGTGAATCAAAGCGTTCTAGCAGATTTAACAATTCTCTGTAAAACTGAAAAAATTCCATAGCATCCTTTTTGTTTGGCCGTTCAAATTCTACAATAACCTGACCCGGATATATTTTTTCATCCAACATATGATTGAGAACTCCCATCGCAGCACCCTCAATGTCCAGCTTAATCAGATCTATTGATGTGTGACCATACTCCTGCATTAGTACAGGCAAGGTTTTACAGGGAGCTGAAAACTCTTGCCCTGCATGCTCAAATACCATTGAAGGCGAGCCACCATACATTGGCGTATAAAATTTTATTTCACCAGAATCTTTCCACACACCAACCTGTTGGAATTTAAATAGTTTGTTATTCTTTTTATTGATATGCCTGGTGGCAATAATCGACGGATCAAACAGATAAACATTGCAGTTATAAGCTGTAGATACTTGTTCGTCAAAACTAGTATCATTAAGCACCCCGAGTGAGTATATCGTACTCTTTTCACACAAGGGAATCTTCCTGCTGACACAGTAATTCCCCAGAGAAACAAACTCCTCGTTATCGACTGCGGGTAACTGAAGTTCGAAACGCTTTGCCAGAACCCGCTCAGGATTCAACCAATAGTGAAAATCCCCGAACTTTATCTTTTTAATCACATCATGATAGAAGCGTGAGCGAACATACCAAATGGCTTTACGTAAACCACCACTTCTATAATGTCGAATTATGCCCACTATAATCTTTTTCATATTACTTCTTATAAAGTTTATATTGATGGTGTTGGTATATATTTACCAATCGGTTGGCCTTCAGAATATTAACACCTTTGAACAAGCTTCCGGCATTCTCTCTGCCAATTGCCTCTGCATCTGTTGCTGATGCCGATCAGTCATCAATACTATTGCCTCTGCTTCCCTAAGCAACTTAGCTTCAACACTCTGAACTGATCTTAGCGGAATGCTGGAAAATAAAACCCCATGTTCTGGTGCGCATTGATCTAAAATACATATCACTTCTGATGACGAGTCTTCCATTGAAAAATAATGCAAAGTATAGTTGTTCGCTCCCCACAGGATTACTCGTTTTACGTTATTTTTGTTAAAATAATCTAACAAGCGGCGGTAGCGAGCTTTTAATCTTTTTCTATTCAGGCAACTCCCAATTAGAGTCCTTTGCGAAGAAATACTGAAAAATATTTTTGGCCAACACATTAGAATAAAAAACAACCGCATCAACTCATCCTGCTGAGCTGCTTTTTTAATAACTACGCGCTGCAAATAGCTATTTTTAGTTCTAGGATCAAAGTAACATCTGTATTCACGAAGAAAGTTTAAAGAAAACCGCCAATCTAAACTCTTGGCTACACCACTGTCTGAATCTCTATAACGCAAGGCCAGGGGCAAAGAAATAAATTCAAAATTTTCGCAAACCTCACCGACTCGCAGACAAAAATCCCAGTCCTGATGACCTTTAAGCTTTTCATTAAACAGAGTTTGACTAGCCAGTTCCCGACTCACGGTAATTGTGCTGGACTGGATCCCTCCGACATTATTGGTCACAAAAGAATAGTGAGCAACGCTTTCAGCGTTGCTTTTCGCCTGTTTTGGCAGCGCTGACCTTTTTATACCATTATCAACATTCTGATATTGGTGATGAAGCAGAATAGGCAATCTACTTCTAACCTGAGTGTCTAAAACCTCACTTACCCGCTGTAACTTCTCAGGCAACCATTCATCATCAGAATCAAGAAAACAAATATAGTCGCCCCTGGCTGCTCGGATTCCTGTATTTCTCGCAGCGGCACCATTCTTATTAGATGGATGCACCAGAAGCTGAATACGTTGATCATTTAATTCCGTAATTAATTGCCTGATCTGCTTCGCTATATCAGCTTCAGAGCCATCATCCACAACGTATACTTCAAAGTCCTGGCAAGTTTGCCTCAAAACAGAACTTAGCGCTCGCTCCAGAGGCTCAACCCTATTGTAAACAGGAATAACAACTGAAAAGCGCATCAGCGCCTCGCTACTGCAATCGTAAAGCAGCCATCGTTACCCGGCGTCACAGGTGCCGCTTTAGCATCTTCCTGCTTGAATAGCCTGATATCTGAGAATCCGCAAGACTGCAACAGGTCGACCACTTCACTCACAGTGTAGTGTTTGATATGAAAGGCAAATCTATTTTTATCAAATGGCATAACATCCTGATTAGGAGTGGAACAAATTAGTACACCACCAGGTCTGAGACATGAATAGAACACTGATAATAACTGCCTGTCGAAGTCTATATGCTCAATAGTCTCAAAGGAGACCACTGCATCCATCTTGCCTTCAGGAATTTCTAATTTACGGGCATCCTGGCATATGAAGCGGGTGCGCTCGCCTGAATAATAAGTATTGGCATAGTCGATAGCACCTTTGTCAATATCGACTCCTATTACCTCACTACCAGTTTGCTCATTCAGCATCAGCGAACCGTAGCCAATACCACAAGCCAGATCCAGGATACTATTAGGTTTCAAGGGCTTTAGCTGTTCACAGGCAAACTGATATCGTTCTTTATGGTCCTGACGAATGTTCTCATAGCTCGGAGTGACCTGACGCTCGCCCTTATGCATGGTTTTCACACCCTTTGCAATCAGCCTGCCTGCCTCCTGCGCAACAGAAACGCGGACAAATCCGGCTCTTTGCATAAGAAAATTCAGGCGCGCCTTGTTATAACCTGACTTGTGACAATCATGGTATAAGCCGCTGTATTTATCCGACCTTGGGTTGGCATCTATCTGCGCACCAAATAAACCTGCAAACGCTAAACGTGCTTCTGAGTCCATATCACGCAGATTTTTCTCATCCCAGACGGCCTTTTGCCATAATTGCAGATAGTAATCCAGATCCGGCAGAATGATTTCCAATTTCCCCTCAATATCAAGAGCATTGTACCAATCCAGCATGGCCGCCTCCGCTTCCATACTGCTCAGATATTGCAGATGGTTATCGCTGACTATGCGTTGTAATCCTGAACACGTTTCCGACAGCTTCCATGGAGGGGTGATGGATGTAACTTGCTCATCAATACAAATCGAAACTTCACCACTTTTGTGATGAACTACATGCGCTGCTTTCAACTAACTTCTCCTGTAATGTCCTCAATCCTTCAGCTCAGCTATTGACAATAAATCACCAACATTTAATGCAGAGGATGGAGGACATAGTGCAGCTTATCTGCAAGCTGAACCTTTTTCGCCCGATATGCTTCTATATCGGAATTGTGTTGCAAAGCTTTACTGGCCAGCACCTTCGCTTTAGCCCTGGGGCAGGTGAAAATGATCATACCCGAGAAGTTTTTCAATAAAGATGTATCGAATAAACGAACCTGCTGCCCGAAAATATCCTGTCCGATATCGGCCATATTATCTGAACAAAGGATGAAACGTTCACTATTGTGTTTTACCAACAGATGGGTCAGAGTGCCTACCCCGAACAACAGGATTTTTCCTTTAGCTAATTCGACTTTGGAGCCACTGACAAAACTCCACCCCGGCGTACCATCAGCCTGAATACCATAGTCACAAAGCAAATACTTACTATGGAAATAGCCATAGCCTCTCACTAAACGTGATTTAATGCGTCTATAGCCTGATACCAACTTGCATAACAAGGCATCTTTTTTGGAACTAATATTCTGCGCACTGAGGCGGGCATAGGTTGCCGAGCGACTGCGTCGGCATAAATAGCCATTTACCAATCCATATAAGTAATTTTTCAGCACAACACCGGCCTGTTGATCCGGCTTCCATCCATCCACTAATCTGGCCATCTGAACTGCAAGTGTCTCCCTGTCAGTGGCTTCGAGAAAACAGCCGCTATCGGCGTAGTAAGGCTTTGCGCAAACCAGCACCGCCTTTCCTCTGTATGCCATCTCTAAGCCGCTCTGGCTGTTGGCCACAATACCAAAACTGGCCAGTTGCATCAGTTTATAGGTATTAAACTGCTGACCCGATATCAGTAATACTCTGGGGTGACTGGCATAGCGCTGTTCCAAGTGGGCCAACGTCTGATCACCATAACGTTGCTCCAGAGGATGCAGCCGGCAAACCATTAACCAATCCTTGTCGCTTTGCTCCAGGAAGCTGTCGATAGCTGCACTCAAAAAGTCTTTCTGATCGGCAAAATTTTTCAGATCATTAACGATCACAGCGTCGTGTGCCACTTGTCCTAACAGCAACGCAATTTTACCCTGATGAGAAGCCAGTCGCTCAGCAATGTGTTCCGCACCACTGTCCGGACATGGCTGGCTGATATAGCCATCCATCAACGCACCTGTGTTTCTGGAATAAACCAGCTCATCAAGGATAACATGTGCTTCTTCAGGCAATTTATGCAGCCGCTGTTGTTGCCAGCGCAGGCGGTATCCATGATGATTGCATACCTGGCGGGCAAAAAATTCCAGATAATAATATTGCTGCAGAAAAAAAGTCTCCAGCGTAATCACCTGGCTGACATACTTGTCTGCGAAGAGCCCACCTAATTTTGACTCAATACGGTAATTGCCGAAGGCCACCACAAAGGCAACATTGCCATTTATAAAATGCTGCTCCAGTTGCCAGGCGAAGTTGCGAAATGCTCCTATCAGGGCTTGTTTCTTGTCCTTGTCAATGGCCCCATAGTCATACATGCCACTCAGGCGAGCGAACGTATGCCTGGCCATCTCATCCCAATCGAGGTCAGATAAGTAATTATCCGGGTGGTGTTGCTCCACGTTGGCCAATACAGAACTTTTCCAGACTGGCATGGGCAGATCAATAAGATGATAACCAGCCTCAAAGAAATATTCCCTTAACCAGATGTGCACCATACCATTGGCATGAGGCCGATCAAGAAAGAGCACCGCGCTTTTTTGCATTTACCCCTTCCTTACTCTCTAATAGTCATTACACATTGATTATTAAACGGAATATATATCAACTATCGTCTCTGTAACCAGCCTCTTTAGTGTATTGACATAAAGTAACTGTTACGCGAATCATAAGCAAAATTTACCCAAGTAACCTCACCATGGGGCCGATACCTTTCATGGAGAAAAGCAAATAGTGGATTATTTATGAGCAATGTACTGATTTTTGGCGCATCCAGGAAAGGTCAGATGGCCAAAAGAGCCCTGGCTTCAGATTTTGAGATCTCAGGTTTTATCGACAATGATCAAAAACGCCAGGGATCAAGCTTCTGTGATTTACCAATATTCAGTCTGGAACAGGCGAGAAGACATTTTCCGGATATGAATATTGTGATCGCTTCTCAATTTGCCGTTGAAATCTGTGAGCAATTGATTCATTCAGGTATATCTCACTTTGCCATTTACGATCCTCAGTACAAAGGAATGCGCACAGAAGCCCCACCACTGCGCTGGTTTGACACCAATGCTGAAGACAGCATTGAACCGGGCAAAGTAACCTTACTGGTACATAACCATTCAGGCTCCAACACCCTGGCTTTAGCCAAAAGTGGCGCACTAGAACAGGTTGGTTTGCAGGCACAAAGGGCTCTGGACTATCAAAAAGATCAGCGCTATTTACAGCAAATCCTCACCAGTGACGTTATCGTCACCACCCATGAGACCGTTATCCGCCCTCAGACCCGCGCAATTCAACTATGGCATGGATTCCCTCTAAAAGGGCTGAACCGCATGAGCCTGGCGACAGACAACAACACCAGGAATAAGGTTTGCCAATACTGGCAGCAATACCGGGCCATTGGCTCCTATTCTCACACCTACTCCACTTTGATGAATGCCTGCTATGGCGCCAACGCAGAGCAATACCAAATAACAGGCATGCCCAGAAATGATGCCTTGCTGAGTGCTCCAGCCACAGAGAACCTGTGCAAATTATTAGGCAGAAACCTCGATGACTGGCATATTATTTTTTATTTACCGACTTTTCGAAAAGATCAGTTCGGGCAGGTGAACGGTGCACCATCATCAGATTTGTTTGGCGTTCCCGGCTTTGAGCTGCAGGCCTTTATCGATCTGTTAGCTAAACATAAAATTTTACTGGTAGTAAAACCCCACCCCTATCAGGAAGAGGACTTTGGCATGGGAGAACCTGGCCAGCTTCCAAAACAGGTGGAAGTGCTGACAGAACATATGTTTTGCGAATCCGGGCTGGATCTGTATGAAGTGTTAGGCGCAGCAGAGATGCTGATTACCGACTACTCCTCAGTCTATTTTGATTATTTGCTAATGGATAGACCCATACTTTTCACACCGGGAGATCTCACCCAGTACCAACAAAACCGGGGAATGCTACTTGAACCCTATGATTTCTGGGCACCAGGGCCCAAAGTCACTGATCAGGAAACCCTGCAGAAAACATTATTAAAACAACTGAATGCCCCTGATGATGGCGCCATCCAAAGGCGTCAGATCCGTGATATCGTGCATCATTTTCAGGACGATCAATCGAGCCAGCGTGTTGCCAAACTGATCGAACAGTTGATAAATAGTTAACCACTGCTCAAAGCTATTACGTAATGCTCGCCACATAATTGGCGATGGCAGGGGCAGATGGCTGGTAGCGGATGGCGAACTTACCGACAAGCTCTGCCCGCTTTTGGGAAAATGCATCCTCACCATCAGACACTTTCTGCAGTGCCTGATGCAACTCTTGTTGGTTTTGCACCAGCGGACCGGCGATAAAGTCCTTATCCTCCACCAGTGCGTTCCCACGGATAGCCTGATAGCGGGTTTTATCATACTGATAATAGATAATTGGCTTATCGGTCACCAGAAAATCAAAAGCCACTGACGAATAATCAGTGATCAAGGCTTCAGCATCGGCAAGCAAGGGGTATATATTCATGGCACTGGGGTACAGATAAAGGTTAGGCAGCTCCGGTAACGGCTGTAGTTCTGATGAGTCAGCGCTCAAGTCCATAGCATCGCTGAATTTACGCGAAATAAAGGGGTGAAATTTCAGTACCAATGCACGGCCGGCTTGTTGGCAAAAGGCATTCAGCGTTTTAAGGTCAAGCTCATAGCTGTTATCACCACTATCCCGGTAAGTGGGCATATAGATCCATACCGGGCCAATATCACTCATTAACTGGTTTAGTCTCTCCCGCGGCACAGCATTAAGCCACACCCGCTCTTCAGGCTTTTGCAATAACGCATCACAGCGGGGATAGCCCAGGCTCAGATATTCTCTGGCCCTGAATATCTCCGGGAAAATATGCTGGTTAAACCATTCTGAGCTGGAAACAAAAGCCTGATCGCAGATTTCCGTAAAATGATGGTTTCCGGAGAGAGCCTTATAGGGAAGTCCATGCCAGAGTTGTATTACCTTCTTATGCTTACGTAGCTCCGTAAAAGCAAAACCTGTGTATTCATGATCCAGCACTAAAACCTTCGCCCGCAGTAAATGCCACCAGGCCCGCAAGGGCGAATTAATAAGTACTTTTCCAGGCAGTGCATCCAGCGGCTGTCCCTTTAGTGACATGGCAATCAATACGGCATCATCGGCACTGATTTGAAAATGCTGATACCAGGCCAGCAACACATTGGTATCAATAAATTCTTCGGCGTAATAAACCACTTTCCCTTTTGGCAATAACCAGCAGCCAGCACCGATAACTAAAGATACCAGTTGGTTTCTGAGCCTTTGCATCTGCATAGCAAAGGTTATTCTGAAGCGTCTTATCTGGTTGGCATTTTCCTGCTGACAATAGATTGAATCGGCAGAAAACCCTCGCGCCAACAACCCCAGGCATATTGCATTCTGAAACGCACCGGTTGCCACCACTACAGCATCAAAAGGTTGTGCCTGTTTAGCATCATTGATGATATCAGTGCCCTGTTTAAGGTTATCCGCCAGCCCTAACACACGGGCTCCTATATTAGATAAGCGGTTCTGCAAGGCTCTGCCGGCAGGGTTTGCCGGTGCCACATACAAGGCTTTATCCCGTAATGTTTCCAGATTCTGTGACACCCACTCTCACCTTTTTTACGTCAATAACGGGGCTACGCCCAATATTAGCGTGCTCATGCAGTACTGCCACCATCCACCGTCATTACTGTGCCGGTAATGGCACTGGCCTGCTCACTGAGCAGATACATTACCATGGCAGCGGCATCCGCTGGGGTGGCCAATCTGCCAATGGCACTGCGGCGTTTTACACTTTCCAGCTTTTCACCCTGTAAGGCGCTGGTCATCTCCGTTTCCATATACCCCGGTGCCACACAGTTGACCGTAATCCCGCCTTTTCCGGCCTCCCGTGCCAGTGACCGACTGAAACCTTCCAGTCCGGCCTTGCTTGCCGCGTAAACACTCAACCCGTTATAGCCGGTGCTGGCCACGATAGACGATATATTCACAATGCGCCCGCTGCGATTGAGCAGCATAGAGCGCAGCAGATACTTACTCATTAATATCGGCGCCTGCAGGTTAAGGTTGAGTAACTCATTGATCTGGCTGTTATGTAGTGTTGCCAATATCCCGTCATGACCCACTGCCGCATTATTGATCAGTGCGTAGGGGCGGCCGTATTGCTTGATGATGGCGTGGCAGAGCTCCGGCAAGGTATCCAGCTGACTTAAATCTGCGGGCATAAAAACCAATTGTTCAGGGGCTTCTTGCTGCAATTTTGTTAACCCCTCAGACGGGCTTCGGGCAATGGCCAGTATCTGATACCCTTGTTGCAATAATTGCTCCGCAATCGCCAGCCCCAGACCGCGGCTTGCGCCGGTAAGTACTACCAATTTACTCATTTGTACTACTCCTGCTGATCTTACCTGCGGCGTTGCTGTCAATTTTATCAACAAACTGGACCCGTGCCGGAATCTGATGGCGCTGCAACCGTTGCATACAATGCTTTAGCAGCTGTTTTTTTAGTGCACTGGTATCCACGCCCTGTGCCGCCACAATCTGTGCTGCCACAAGCTGCCCGATCACACTGCTGGATTGGCCATAGACTCTGGCCTGCATCACATCGGGCAGGGTCAGCAGTACCTGTTCCACCTGCTGTGGATGCACCTTATTACCACCCACATTGATGGCCCCGGTAGCACGGCCTAAAAACAGCACTCTGTCGGCTTTGATTTCTACCAGATCCTCGCTATCCAGATACCCCTGCTGATCCACTCTGCCTGAAATACCGCTTTGTGCCAGGGTAGCCGGTTTTATCCAAAGGTGCTGATGTTGATCCACTTTAAACCTGATATTGTCATAGCCTTGGTCAAGCCAGGCCTTAGGAAATCCGGCCTTACCGTCACTGACGGCAAAGCCCACACCGGCCTCAGTTGAGGCATAAATATGCCGGATACGAGCCTGTGGGAAAACATCAGCCAGGGCATCAAGGATGCCCTGATCGGCAATCTCACCGCCCAGTGTCAACTGTGTTAATTGAAGAGAAGATAACTGGCCACTTACAAGTAACTGGCGCCACAGAGTCGGGGTAGCGGAGATGGCCGTCACCCTGCCCTTTTGTAAGCGCTGCAAACGCGCACTGATATCGCCCGAACTGGCATCCACCAGTCGGGTTTGGGTTAAAAGCGCCTGCAACAGCACCTGCAAGCCTGCGAAACGAAAGGGCTGATACACCAATCCCCACACCAAACCAGACAAACGGTCACTGTGTTTAATTGAATGAGTCAGGCCAGCCAGATTATGACCTATCCATCTTGGCTTATCTGTGGTGCCGGATGTGGCCAGATACCAGCGGGTATGAACGGGCTTTGTTGGCTTAATCATCTGCTGGTTGTTGCCGGTTTCTGTATCAGACAAATACATACAATCCGGCGGCAGTGACGGACAACTATCATTGGGCAGCAAATAAAGTGCACTGCACCAGCCATCAAATGCCAGCAGCGCCGTCACAAAATCACAAAGACTTGTGTATCTGATTGCCAGCGCTTTGCCTAGTAACCCCGTATGCAGGGCACGGAGCTGGTTGGCAGATTCAAGCAATTGTGTATAGGGGGTTTCGGTTAAATCCGCATTGCTGGCTTGCTCAGGGTGTTCAGGTGCCATTGTCAGCAAGGCACCAGCCTGTGACTCTGAGAGTTGTTGTGCGAGCGCCTCCGAGAGTGTCACTGCCCGTCCTGTTGTTGATCGGCATACTGCTGATAAATACTGACGAAGTCGCCAAAGGTGCTGGGATAAACGGCAATCGCCATTTGCGTAAAAGGATCAAAACCCAGATCTTCTTCCAGTTGTGCCACCAGCATGGCAAAACCCAGTGAGTCCAGGCCACTTTGCAACAATACGGTGTCGTTATTTATCTCACTTACCAGTTGGCAGTCACTGATTTCAGCTACCTGGATCATGGCATCACGAACTTGCTGTTCTATGGTCATATTAGCGGTCACTGTGACTCCTGTTTAAAACTAATATAGTCTGTGGCGGCACGAATCTGTGCCGGCAGCTTACTCAATATTTTTTGTCGGCGGCAACGCCAATTCTCTAAAGCATAACGAAACCTCAGTACATCAAAGGCTTGACCCTCACGCTGGCCGCCTTTTCGGGATTGAAGCGGCTCATACTCAAACAAACGGTGCAGCTTGAGTACGCCCAGGTTAAAACTCAGTACCTCTGCATAAAGGGCCTCGGCGGTGGTAAATGCCGCGGCATAATCCAATGCTGCAACTTCCAGTAACAAACCACTACCGGGCCAGATATCTGACTCGCCCAGATAACAGCCCCACTCAGGCATATCGGTATCAAGGGCGCTGAAATTAAGCACACCGATGGGCCGGTTATCCTGGTAAAACACAAAAAAACGCCTGGTATTATCCTGTTGCAAACTCCTGAACCAGTTCTGATGCTCCGCCCAGCTAATGGGCTCAGGATGATGCATATTGGTACGGATATGGGGTTGGTTTCGCCATTGCCATACCCGCTCAAGCTGATCCTGTTCAATCAATCTGAACTCTGTTACCGGGTAGGATTTAACCAAAATCAGGCTTCCTTTTTACTGCTGGTAATGCGCTTAAGCTGATCTGCCATTTGTTCACAGACTCGCATACTTCCATTAGTATCGGCAATTTGTGCTGCTTTTTGATGCTTAGCTAGCAGCTTCTGCGGCTGATGCCACAGCTCCAGTGCCATTTTTGCCAGACTACTTATGTCCTGTTCCCTGGTCATATCTGTTACCTGACACCACCCCTGTTGACTGGCCTGCAGGCTCGCCTGACGTTGATTTTCAGCCACAATAACCAAAAGGGAAGGCGTGGCGCAGGCGAGTAGTTCAAACTGACTGCCACCTGCTGCCGATATAGCTAATCTTGCCCAGCCAAAACAATCTGCCATTTGCTGATGGTTATGTAAGTGCTGAATATTTAATACAGTGTGTTGCAGATACACTTCAAGCTCTTCAAGCCTGTCGTACGCCGCTCCTGTTATCACCCGAATGGGCATATCCGCTTTCAGTTGCTCCACTTCTTTCAACAGCCTTAATGTGATATCCAACGGATCGCTGCCACCAAAACTGATAACTAAATCTTTGCGTTCACTAAAGGGCAAAGGTTCAACCAGGCTGAATTCACGCCTGAGCACCCGGTATTGCTCACCGAGACAATAGGTGGCACCGGGAGCTGTTTCTGTGTAACCAAGTTGTAACGCATGACTGGCACCATTAATCACCAGATCCGCATATAACGGCCCGGAGTTATTATTGTCATCGAATAGCGCCAGCGGCTTGGCTGTGGCTTTCAAGGCCTGCCGATAGTCTGAATCAAACTGATAACCATCCAGTATCAGCCAGTCTGCCTGATTAAATTCTGGCTGTTGTTGTAACCAAAGTACTTCCTGCTGAAGCGAACAATCAGGCACGATAATGACACTACCCACCCAGTCATGGCGGGAGAGGCAAAAAGCTACTGTGGCTTGCCTGACAGCGAAAATCACTTCTACCTTACCCGCATCCAGTTGCTGGGCCAATGCCAGACAGCGCATCAGATGACCCAGGCCCATCTGCGTATTGCCATCGGTGCGAAACAGAACTTTATTCATTCACCATTTACCACTAAAAGCCTTCAACCACGAAAAACACTAAAAACACGAACAATAGACAGAGCAAATGCGGTTCAGCCTGCTATCCCTCTGCTTTTCTCACCTTTTCGTGCCTTTCGTGTGGTTCGTGGTTAAAAAGCCTCACCCCCGAAAAACACTAAAAGCACGAACAACAGACAGAGCAAAAGCGGTTCAGCCTGCTATCCCTCTGCTTTTTTCACCTTTTCGTGCCTTTCGTGTGGTTCGTGGTTAAAAAGCCTTCAACCACGAAAAACACTAAAAGCACGAACAACAGACATAGCAAAAGCGGTTCACAGAACGAGCCTGGTTACCGATGCCTTAGGATACTCACCAAAATTCACAAGCAACCCGAGCTTTTTACCGGTAGCTTTTAAATAATTGATAACCTGAGCTTTGTGCTTTGCGTCGATTTCTTTAACGGCCTTGAGCTCAACAATCACATTGTCAAAACATATAAGATCCGGCCTGTAAGTCTGCACCAACGGCTCCCCTTTATACCTCAAGGCCAGTTCCTGCTGGGCTACAAAGGGTATGTTCTGCCTTCGCAACTCTCTTTCCAGACATTCCTGATACACTGATTCCAGAAAACCACACCCCATTACCCGATAAACTTCGTAAACTGCGCCTTGAATCCGATAACACTCTTCTTTCAGCAGCAGTTTTTCGTGCCTTTCGTGTTTTTCGTGGTCGGATATATTCTTTTCCATAGCGCTTCACTGTCCCGGTTTACGCAATAAATTCCCAGTTCAGGGGGGTGCCTTTGGGCAGATCCTGTTTGGCGATTTTGCCCTGTACCTGTTCCCAGTGTTTGGGTGCCAGACCAAAAGCCGGACGTACTATGCGCAGATTATCAGGTCCGAGTTTTTCTCCGGCATGAATATCTTTAGCCACATAAATAGAACGGCGATATTGTTTCGCCTTGGCCTCGGCTTCAGACCCGCCATAACGCACCTGCCCCAGTGCCTGCCAGGCACGCCTGGTTTCTGTTACTAAGACCGCTAATTCATCAGGCTCAAGGGAAAAGGCTGCATCCACACCGCCTGCGCTTCTGTCCAGTACAAAATGTTTTTCAATCACCTGTGCACCCAGCGCTACCGACGCCACCGCCGCGCCTATACCAGCGGTATGGTCGCTCAGGCCCACTGTTACACCAAAAGCATCACGCAGGTGAGGGATGGTGAGTAAATTGGTATTACTGGCCTCGGCGGGATAGGTGCTGGTGCATTTAAGCAGGATAATATCCTTACAACCTGCTTTTCTGGCCGTATTCACCGCCTCTTCTATTTCGGCAAGGGTCGCCATTCCGGTGGACAAAATCAACGGTTTACCCTTTAGGGCGGCAGCTTTTATCAGCGGAAGATCAGTAAGTTCAAACGAGGCAATCTTAAAGCAGGGCACATCGAGGCTGTCGAGAAAATCCACCGCCTGTTCATCAAAAGGGGAACTAAAAGCCTGCATACCCAGTTCTCTGGCTTTATCAAACAAGATCTGATGCCAGTCATAGGGCGTTGCCGCTTTATGATACAGGCTATGCAGTTTTTCGCCGGCCCACAGGCTGTCCTGTTCGGCTATCACAAATCCTGGCTTATCCACATCCAGGGTCATGCTGTCTGCGGTAAAGGTTTGCAATTTAATTGCATCAGCACCTGCCCTGGCAGCTTCTTCAACCATATTCAACGCCAGATCCAGCTGCTGATTATGGTTGCCACTAAGCTCCGCAATAATAAAAGGCGGCTGATCGGGGCCGATCTTTCTTTTACCTATCTGCATTATCGTTCTCTTGCTCAAAAACAGAGGTAATACTCTCGGCCAGTTCTGCTGCAGCAATAGGCTGTGGATTATCAGCAGTAACAGGGTCGGTGGCGTAGTCTGGCATCAGCATACGCGGATCCACATCACCACAAATTACCAGACTGGGGCAGCTCACAGTCGAGGCAAGCCACTGGCTGTCTCCCGGAACCGTTACCAATAAATCAGAGGCTTTTAACTGCATCAGCTGATTGCGGGTATTCTGTGCGCTCTCAACAGTCCAGACATAAAAGCCCTGCTCACGTAACAGCTTCTCCATTTCAGTCTTAAAAGGATAACTCAGCTTCGCCTCTGTAGCCTCACATTGCAGAGCAATGACTTTTTTTGTTTTTGATTGATTTTTAAGGGCCTTATCTGCAGGCACGTCGATATTCAACTCCATTTCAAGATCATCAAAACCACAACAACTGCGCAGATAAAACTCCGGATAACCGTTATCCGGCAACAGATCTCCTTGCCACCATGGGCTGTGCCAGCGAGCCATAGACAGAAATGTACTGCTCATATAGTTTTGCGGCTGATTAACATATTCAGGAGAGAGCTGCTGGGTCTGGAATTGCTCCAGCAACTCCTGCACCGTAATATTCATAAAGTTACCTACCACAGGCTCGCCGGCATCTTTTAAAAACCGTGCCAGGAAACAGGGCATAAAGCCGGTATCCAGATTGACGATCTGATCATAACCCTGTGCAACTATTTTTTCGGCCAGACCTAAAAACGTCTCCATCGCCGGAATAATATTGTCCGGCCATTCTTGCTGCCCGAGTCCGAATACTCTGATATCTGGTTCAGCAAGACGAATCAGCTCTATACCCTTTGCATAACTGAGCATCTCAATGCTTGCTTCCGGTAAACGCTGACGAAAGTAACGCAATGCGGGTATACCAATGGCAGCCACTTCACCTGACTGTTGCATGCGGATCAGCAGTACCTTTTCCTGATTCATTTTTTATCCTCACTACTGTGTTGGTAATACGCCCGGTAGAGTAACTCAGCGCGCTGCCAGTCATCGAGTGTGTCAATATCCTGCACCAGATAATGGGGCAATATAATTGGAACACTATGGGGAGCAAAGACCTTTTTGCTGGCTAAAAATGCCTCGCTCCTGCCCCAGTAAAACTGCCCGGCATCATGTAAGGCCACAGGCAAATCCTGAGAACGCTTGCCGATATACTCAGGGAACATAGGCTGTATGCCGCCATTATCGCTTTGTATCAGCGCCCGCTGCACCGGAAAAGCAAACTCAGTAACTGAAAACGCATAGTGCTTTTCAGCCTGAGTTCTGAGAGCCTTAAAACCCCGTTGCAAATATTGTTGTTGAATCAAAGGAGCTGTAGCATAGATGCAACACACCAGCTCAGGGCTTAGTCCCATTCTCTGACACTCTTGTATAGCGTGCACCACCACCGCACTGGTGCCGGTATAATCATCCGAAAGCTCTGCCGGACGTATAAAGGGCACTTCGGCGCCATGACCCAGGGCTACGTTTGCCACTTTCTCACTGTCGGTAGAGACGATGACCTTATCAAAAAGGTCGGCCTTCAGTGCCGCCTGAATTGAATAGGCGATAAGCGGTTTACCGCAAAAGTCTCTGATATTTTTATCGGGGATACGTTTACTGCCTCCCCGGGCCGGAATGATCGCTATCTTTTGCATTTACCACTCATTGTTAAAAAAACAGAAAACCAAAAAGCGCTTCTAACCACAGAGTCACAGAGGGCACAGAGAAAGTAAGAATATAGATCCTGAAATCCTTGGTGCTCTGTACCTGTTTAGCTCTTTTAATTCTTTTGTAGGGCCAGTTCATTAGGCTATCTGTTTATTTCCGCCTTTGTTGGTCGAATGAATTCGACCCTACACCGAATAAATTCATCCCTAAAACACCTACAACCCTCTGTGATCTCTGCGCCTCTGTGGTTAATAGTATTTTTATCTCAGGATACTGATAACGGCATCAATCACTTGTTGTTGGTTATCGGCAGTCAGATCAGGATATAGAGGTAAGGTCAGCGCTCGCTGGTAAAACCCCTCGGCATTGGGAAAATCGCCTGGCCTAAAGCCGAGCTTTTGGTAATAAGGCTGCAGATGAATCGGAATATAGTGCACATTCACGCCAATCCCCGCCTCCTGCAGTCTGCTAAAGATTTCACTTCTGTTATGTTCCCGCAGCGCTATGGCATAAAGGTGCCAGGCACTTTCTGCCATTTCACTTTCTACAGGAAGTTCAATGGCTAAGTCTTGAAAGGCTTGGGTATAACGCCGGGCTTTTTCTTTTCGGGCCTTAACAAAACCGGTGAGCTTTTTTAATTGTGAAAGCCCCAGCGCGGCATGTAAATCACTAAGCCTGTAGTTATATCCGAGCTCCACCTGCTGATAATACCAGAGACCATCTGATTTACCCTGCATCTGTGATGGTTCCCGGGTAATACCATGGCTGGCAAACAGCCTCAGCTTCCGCTCCAGCTCTGAACTATTCGTCAGCACTGCGCCGCCTTCTGCGCTGGTAATAGATTTCACCGGGTGGAAACTCATCACACAGGCATCAGAGTATTCACAGCTTCCTACCGGCTTTTGTTGATAGCTGCCACCGAGTGCATGGCTGGCATCCTCGATAAGCGCAATCCCCAGAGGTTGGGTGAGCTCTCTGATACCTTGCATATCACAGCTTAAACCCGCGTAATGCACCACCACTAAGGCTTTTGGCAGACTATTGCTGGCTTTGGCTTGTTGCAGTTTTATCGCCAGCGCCTGAATACAGATATTACGGCTGACAGGATCGATATCCACAAAGTCGACATCGGCACCGCAATATCGGGCACAGTTTGCAGAAGCCACAAAAGACAACGGCGAAGTCCAGACGCTATCGTCAGGGCCAACACCTAAGCTCAGGCAGGCAATATGCAAGGCCGATGTGCCACTGTTTACAGCAACTGCGTACTTTGCTGTGCAGTAATCAGCCAGAGCCCGCTCAAAAGCCGGCACCTGCTGCCCCTGAGTCAGAAACTGGTTTTCCAGCACATCGATAACAGCCTGAATATCAGCCCTGTCAATATGATGCTTACCGTAAGGGATCACAGAATGGACTCATTCAGCTGACGCAATTCCTCCACTGACAGAAACTGTGGATTGGTGCCAGAGTTATATTCAAAACGATCTGACACATCCGTTCCCTTCTCACCCAACTTATTTTTATGATAGTTAATATTCTTCTCGAAAAAAGTTATAGGCGGGGTGATCACATAATGATCATCAAACTCCAGGCTATGGTGGGCCACTTCCTCGGGTACCATAATTTCATGGATTTTCTCGCCGGGTCGAATACCTACTACTTCATAATCACGTTTACCGCTTATGGCTTCAACCAGGTCCAGAATGCGTACCGAGGGGATCTTGGGCACAAAGATCTCACCACCTTGCATCCGCTGAAAGTTTTTCTGCACAAAGTCCACCCCCTGATCCAGAGTGATCCAGAAGCGAGTCATCTGCTCATGGGTCACCGGCAGCGTGTTTTTACCCTGAGTAATAAGATTCTGATAGAAAGGTACCACTGAGCCACGGGAGCCCACCACATTGCCATATCGCACTACGGCAAAACGGGTACTGTTAGCGCCGGAGATATTATTACCGGCCACAAACAACTTATCTGAGGCCAGCTTGGTGGCACCATAGAGATTAACCGGGTTTGCCGCTTTGTCGGTGGACAGGGCAATCACCCTGCTTACTTCTGATTCAATGGCCGCCTCAATGACATTTTGAGCGCCCATTATATTGGTCTTGATGCACTCCATGGGGTTGTATTCAGCCGCAGGCACCTGCTTAAGGGCAGCGGCATGCACCACAAAATCCACATCCCGCATCGCGGTTTGCAGACGATGTTTATCCCTGACATCCCCGAGAAAATAACGCATACAAGGGGCGTCAAACCTCTGCTGCATTTCAAATTGCTTCAGCTCATCCCGGGAGTAAACGATCAGCTTCTTCGGCGAATAGTCTTTAAGGATACTGGCGATAAAACGTTGCCCAAAGGACCCGGTTCCACCTGTAATCAGGATCATTTTATTATTGAACATAATCTTGGTCTTCTTTAATGAGAAAAGGATAGTTCTTAAAAAGTGAATGTCTGTACTCAGCCAACCTATCCGGATCCTCTTTTCTGATTATCAACATCTCGGGAGTCAAATCACGCGCAACAACATAATCTCCCCGATTTCCTGAACTGGCCTGCATCTCACTCATTTCCAGACGATGATCACTCACACAAATTGCGTCATGAAATGCATACAAAAAATAGCGCTCTGTGGGTATGTCAACGCAAAAGGGAAGCAAAGCTGATTCGTCATCCACGATCATTCTGGGAATAATTAATCGGTAATGCTTTGTGTTAGCCAAAAAGCTACATAACAACATAAATCTTTTAAGATCATGAGCCTGGACAAGACCTGCCGGTTCACTCACATCTCCCGGAAGATAAATGATCGTAACATTATCAGAAATACTATCTAATGGAGGTAGGTATCTTTGGTCATTTACAAACACAACTAATCGAGTATCGCTTTGAGCCATAATATCCAACCAACCAGGCTGACCTTCCGGATAGGGATTACAATACAACAGTATTAGTTTATACTTTCGACTTTCTAATAACTCCTGAGGAACGTGATCAGGAGAATTAAAACACTCAAGATTGAATCCTAGGTGTTGCTCTGTGTTCCAGGTTTTTGCAGCTTTAACAAAACGTTCGGAAGTGCTCAGCAATAAGACATCAAATTCTCTGCTCACCCTTCTTATATTAGAGGCATAACGCTTAGTAGAAAAACTTCCAGATACGTCAAAGAGAATGAATGGCAATACCAGACGTTCTTTGATTTGCATCAGACATTTTTTCCACATGTTCAAAACCTGGTTAAACCTATCTATAACTTCGATCTCGCGTTTTGATGAGTAAAGAATCTTAGTCAACACTGAGTTTGCATAATTTGTCGTGCCATACAAAAAATAAAACAACAATGAGTCTCCCTGCTGATAAGAAAGAAACAGCAGTTTTTTCTGTGACTCAATAAGGGCTTCTGCGTCATCAAAAGAAGCCATATCTGCCTTAGCATTGTCACAAAAAACCTGAAGCTCTCTCTGCAGGGCATGGTAAGAAAACTTATCATTAAAACGTTGTTCAAATTCACCCGCAGACTGTGAAACAAAACCTTTCTCTTTCAGGAGGGTTAAACTCTGACACTTATCATCTGAGCCCTTTGTAATCAAAATATTCTGCAGCTGAAGTGACGTCGCACCAAGAACCTTTGCACCATCTGAACAGTTATAACAATCCATCTTAGTGTTGGCCAGAGACTGCTCCAGCAGCATCTTGGCAACCTTAAATTCATGTTTCGTATACACGCTTTTACGGAAATTACCCGGTACAACGATGGCGGTATTATTTTTCTGTGAATAATCGTAGAGCTCTTCACCATCTTCTTTATAGTAACCTGACTGTTTAGAGTGATGATGAGTCTGTTCCGCAAAACCCAGATCCACACCCAGCAGATACACCTGCTTCATACCCATCCCGGCAATAAAATTCATCGCAAAGTTAGTTACCGTGGGAAAGGCGAATTTAAGGATCTGGTAGTTTTCCTCACCCAGTACCTGCAAGGTAGAGACCGAGGAGGATTCTCCCTCTTTAAAAGCAAGATACACATCTTTGTAGAGATCGCAGGTGTCGGGGTGAATACCGTTACAGGATATCAGGGTGATTTTCTTTAAGTAGTCAAAGTCCCCCACTCTGCTGGCCCAGTCAAAGGTAGAACGATTCTGTTCAATCTCGGCATGAAAATCGGGCACGATACCGTTGCGGTGCAGCACCTGTAGTGATGTCCCACAGGAAACGATAATGGCTTTATCCTGCCACTCTTTAATGGCATCGATGGAAAAATCCAGTGACGGTCCGTTTCCCACCAGAAATACCGGCACTTCCTGATACTCAGCGGCAATCTGTTTTGCCGCATCCTTTTTTAAAAAGGGATATTCACGGCGAAGCGCTTCTTTGGTATGAGCAATACCATAGTAGGCGTGATCAAAATACTCGCCCATTGAGATCACAACCTGCAACTGTTCTCTTAATTGGGCTATGGCCTGATTCAGTGCTCCGTTGTAATAGCCCTGATAAAAATAGGTACTGTTAAGCATGTAGGGGCCGATGGCATAAAACTGATTCAATAAGTCACGAAACAAATTAGTCCCATCATCACCGATATTCAGGTAAAGACGACCATCGGATTCATCGACAGTTTTCAGTATCGATGCCCAGTCGATGGCAAACAGCGAGGCATAGAAAAAGTCGCGGTTTGGCTCACAGATAAACAGCTTTTCAACCTGATGGTTATCAAACAGCGTTTCTAACTGGTAACCACAACCCAGACCAAACAGGATCATCGACTTTATGGTTTCAGGCAACATGCCCTGCTCTTCTTCCAGCTGCTCCAGAATGGCTTCGGTTTTCTCCACAAACTGATAATGCAGGTAATGCTTTAATTTTGTGCCGTTATACCCCAGCACCAGACCGTCTTTGTGCGGATGCTCAGAAAAACCCTTCAGGTTAATCCGACTCTCCTGTGCCGGATCCTCACCATACCAGGGTACCAGCCGGTGCTTATCAACAATATTGATCTCTCCATTGTCCTGTTGCACCGGCAGCCATCGTCTGGGCTGATAGTCTTTAAACTCTTTGTATACGTCAGGAAAATAGTGCTTGAATGCGGCCAGATTTTTGCTGAAACGTTCAGACTCCGGGTCTACATTAGTCCAGTTTTCAGGCTGGGAGGCCGTTGTCCAGATCGGACAATATTCATCAGCCCCCTGACGGAAACGGAAGTTTAGTCCCTGTTCAACCAGTTTATTCCAGGGGTGGTTTGTCAGCTGCTGATACAACGCATCAAAAACCGGGTGGTTATAGTGTTGATAAAGATAGGCCCCACTGATATCAACGTGTTCCCGCAGCTCCTGTACATTATTGATAAAGTCGCGGCCATCCTTTTCAATCTGCAGATACAGTGCAGTACCTTTATCTTTCGCCAGCTGCAGAATATGCTGCCAGTCAACCAGCATGGTGGACGCTTTAAAATACTGGGGTTCTGGCTCATAAATCAGCAAATGAGAAACCTGATACTTCTCTATGAGCTCTTGAATATGAAAGCCAAGACCTATCCCCAGCACTACAACTAATTCAGATGAATCGGGAAGTGGCGGAGCACTAAGGCGTTGCCGGTATTCTGGCAATTCTGTCAGCTCAGTGATATCAGTTACATCTGGTGTATTCTCTAGCGCAGAAGATGCCTGTTCAAATGAAATGTAGGGCGCATGGTCCGTAAAGCTATTCAGATGAGTCTGAATTTCCCGTTGTGGATGAAGTCCGTAAAATGTTCTGCCGGTACCATAATCCACCAGATTGTAATCACCGTATTTATTGCAAAATACCGAGATATTCTGGCTCTGTTGTTTTATATAGGCTAACAGCGAGGGAATATGACGTTGAAAGGCATTAATATTTTTGTGACTGATGCGGGCGATATGCTCCGCCAAATGCTCTTCCTGATGCTTTTGTTGTTCTTCGTCTTGCTGCAAGTGGAGGCGAATATTTTTTAGCATAGCTACTTCTGATAATTGCGAATCGCTTTTCTGCTGCGCAGAAAACTGGTCAAAGAGGTCTCAGTTTCATCCAGCATGGGTTGGATAACGTCTATTAGCTGCTTATTGCATGCCAACTCCGCTTCAGCAAAAGACTTCTTACTCTCTTCTTCAAGGTTTTCTAAATGGGAAAGGACGAGTTGATCACGCTCAATCACCAGTTGGCGGAGCTGTTCGATATCAGGTTCCTGAACGCAAAGAAGCCCGCAAAGGGCTTCATTCTTGGCATCAAGCTCTGGAAACGTCAGGGAATGATGAAGTGTCAGTTTTTTCACACGACCGCTTGTTGTTTTTGTCGCCTGGTTTCATAGGCTTCCTGCTTGGCATGTTCAGGAATCTCCATCCAGGCTGACTTTATGGGTACCATCAGACTAATGATTTCATCCATAATCTTCAAGCTATTCTGCACGTTAGCATCTACCAGGCGTTCCAGCATGTAGTCATACAACGCATAAAGGTTGTCACCGACTTCGGATTTGAGCGACATATCCAGGCTGTCGCGCAAGTTCATCACAATCGCGCTGGCGCGGGATAAGTGCTCAGACTTGGCCTCATATTCTTTTCGTTCAATGCAGCCTTTGGCAAAGGCCATTCTATCTAATGCGCCCTGCATCAACATCAGGGTCAACTTATGCGGATCTGCATGAGTGATATCCTGCTTAAGATTACCCTTTTTATAGGCATTAATACCTTTAAGAGACATAGCTACTCCTTAAAATCCGGTGGAATTCAACGCCGTCAACAGGGCATTGCCGGTTCGGTTAAGCTGAGAAACCGTTTGGTCCAGAGCTAAATACTTTTTGCGCTGAATATCTTCAAAATTAAGCATTTGCAACTCGAAACGCTCCCGCTCTTTACCCAATTGATCTTTTTCATCTTTTACAGACTGTTCACGGGTTCTGAGCAAGCCATCAAAAGTGGTGTATTCGCGCAGATAGTCGTACATACGACTGGCGATACCCTCTTTCTCATCGGTAAACAGCTTTGCGAACTCATCAAAATTACTGTCCAATGCCTCATTCAGTCGGTCTTCACCACTACCAAAACCAAATTCATCGACGTCAGATATTTCCAGCTTGCCGTCTTCATCAAATGCAATGCCAATCTGGAACAAGCTACCCAACTCTGAAGTACTGACGGTGCCCGACGCAATATTAGCCAGACCAGAGGATATGCCTCTGGCCATAAAATCACCTGCCAAAGCCCCATCATCTTCAAGCTCTGAGCCACCATATTTTGTCAGCGTACCGATTTCAGACATCAAAGAATTATAATCATCCACAAAATCGCGGACTTTCTTTTCCGTGCCTTTTTTATCTAAGCCAATATTGAGCGTCGACGTCTGGAATTCGTCTGACGCATTTTTTGTAGATAATTCGGTCGCAGAAAACGCGACATTGTCGATTACATTTTCAAACCGGTTGGTTTCACTTTCAACCAGAATGCCGTCGACGGTTGCCTGAGCATTGGTAGCAGATTTAACCGGTGTCAGATAGGTAGCTGTCTCTGCTGAATCCGTTGTCGATACCCGATTAAGGTCAGCAATGTTGTTGTTATTTACAATTTGCAGGTCATTACCAGCCCCGGTTTTGTCTGAACTGAACACCAGCTTGGCTCCGCCATCTGCGGTGCCGGTACTGATGATACTGGCATTAACCCCAAAATTGTCCGCATTGGCATTAATTTTATTTCGCAACTGTTCCATTGTCATGCCAGCAGTCACATTGACATCGAAACTCTCAGATCCCACTTTAAATGTCAGCGATCCGGCGGTACCACTCACGGAATCAGTTTTACTGGAGAAACCGCCATCAACGGCATCGGCAGTCTCAATACGACTGCCTTCTGCCAATTGGGTTATGGCAATTTTATACGAACCGGTAACAGCACTGTTAGAAGCCTCGGCAGTAAAAGGGCCGCTGCCTTCTTCGCTGGTAATACCCGGATGGGTTGTTGTAGCAGAGCGACTCTGTAACTGATTGTCTCTGCGCAGAGCATCGACAGATTCTTTAAAGGCGTCCATTTTGGACTTTAACTGGCCAATACCAGAAATGACCGCGTCGAGTGACTCTTCGCGTTTATCCAACCGGTCTTGCCTGGGTTTACGTTCAGCCGCAATTAACTGCTTGACCAAATCGTCAAGAGCCAATCCTGAACCAACCCCTAATGATTGAATTGCCATTTTATACCTCTATCTATAAAACCTGTAAACCTACACAGCCTTGTTAAAAAACACACCGACGGCAGCACCTACCTCAGTCTGTAGCTCTTTGATCCTCTCAGCCAGTTGTAATACTTCATCAGTAGGTATCTGGCGAATCATATCGCCGCTTTCTGCATCCAGCACCCGTATTACGCGCCGTTGACTGTCTTCATCAATACTAAAGTCGAGCTGGCGGTTCTGAATGTTGGCAAACTCCCGAATCTCTTCAATTGCCGCTTCAATTCCCTGCTCGCTCTCCTCTTTCTGCTTATCTTTATCGGCACTTTGCTGCTGAGCTTTAATGTCCTCTAAGTTAGCTGGTTCAGTTGATGGTATAGCAGAGGCGTTATTCTCCCCGGTTTCAGCGGGAGACTTTGCCTCCTCAGCTTTTACAGTTCGCTCAGACAGGAATCTATCGGCATTTTGCACACTTTGTGAAAAATTTACGTCCATTTTCCACCTCCCAATTAGGAAAAGCGCGGATCACTATAATAGTATAGTGATCCTGGCTGGTTTATCCCAGTAGCGATAGTGCAGCTTGTGGCCGCTGATTCGCCTGACTCAGTACAGACAAAGAAGCCTGCTGAATAATCTGATTACGTGTCAGTTCGGCCGTTTCCTGGGCAAAATCCGTGTCACGGATTTGCGAACGGGCGCCTGATACGTTCTCAACAATATTACTCAAATTACGGATTGTCGACTGGAACCGGTTCTGCAAGGCACCCAAGTCGGCCCGGGCACCACCGATGGTGGATATGGCATTGTCAATTGCTGTCAACGCTGCTGATGCTTCAGCGGCTGTGGCAATTGTAGTGTCTGCAAGGCTGAGCCCAGACGCACCATAGCCACCACTCTGTTTCAATGTAACCTCGATATTCTGACCACCATTTGCACCCACCAAAAAGGAGGCTGAATAGTCGCCTTTGAGCAAATCCACACCGGCAAACTGAGTATTCTGCCCAATACGGCTGATTTCAGCCTTAAGGGCCGATACTTCTTTTTGCAGTGCCGCACGGTCTGTGGATGAGTTAATCCCGTTCTGCGATTGTACGGCCAACTGGCGAATACGCTGCAAAGAGTTTGTAATCTCTCCCATTGCGCCTTCAGCTGTCTGCGTCAATGAAATGGCATCATTAGCATTCCGGACAGCCTGATTCAGGCCCTGAATTTGCGATGTCATACGATCAGAAATCTGCAGGCCTGCTGCGTCATCCGCCGCACGATTAATACGGAAACCTGAAGACAACCTTTCAAAGGATGTAGACAGTGCATTTCCGGAACTTTGCAACTGACGCTGAGCGTTCAGCGACGATACGTTAGTGTTTACAAATAAACTCATAAGAGTTACCTCCTGAAAGCCGCCCCTGATACCCTCATATCAACGTTGGCTTGCCTCATTTCAACTCATTGCTGAGTTGCCTCATAATTGGAATCCGGCGCAAGGCCAAAATCCAAAACTTAAATTACCCCTCGACTAACGGTATCGACCGCAAATTGAGCCTCTTTAGGTTTTTTTTAAATTTTTTTAATAAAAAACTTAAGGCATTGTTTATTAGGCTCTTTATTAAGCCCTGTCAGATTTTCAGGGCCATCTATTGCCAGAGAACATTTTAGTCTCACTGAGCGGGCAACTATCTATATGGAGTGGTATCAGCAATGAATCCTCCTGCCGGCAAGTACTGCCACGACATAAACAGCTGGTTTTAGTCACAGGGGTATTACCACCAAAAACACTCTCGCGACGCAGTGATACCAACAGCCCCTTCCGTTGTTCCTCTGCGTCTTTGCGAGATCAAAGAAAAAAGACTAATGATCACGCAGAGGCGCCAAGACGCAGAGGATTAAAAGAGGTTAAAAGACCAAATCTTTGCGATCCCAGCGCCTTTGCGGTGAAGCGTCTTTTCGTGAGGAATTATTGTTTTACTGACCACTGATAAGTGAAAGCTGATGACTCTTGCGGTGACTTAGGAAAATATCCTGGTAATGATAGTTGTTCTGGCACGCCCTTTGCTTTTTATTTGCCATATTGACATGGAATTTGCTATCTATATAAAAAAAGCCAGGTCAAATGACCTGGCCAACTTGCTCACGTTAGGAGAACGAGCAAATAAGGTTTCTGTCCGGCTTGCAGGTTTTGAGAATGAAACTGGCCTCTCAACCACTTCTACACTCTCAGTCCTGCCGGTCGGCGTTTTATCCCTTAACCACCCGGGAATCCCCGGGTGGTCTTTACCCCTCTCAGTCCTGCTGAATTGCGGTAAGTCCCTGATGCCATGCTGTTAACATGGCCGGCGGCCTCTCACTTCCACCCTCTTTGATTTATGTTTACTTCAAGTGATAACGTCTTGCCTACTCATTAACCTCCAAGTAACTGCAATGCTGCCTGGGGCCGTTGATTCGCCTGCCCAAGAACAGTGATACTGGCTTGCTGAATAATCTGCCAGCGGGTCAGTTCTGCCGTTTCCACGGCAAAATCTGTATCTCTGATGCGCGATCTTGCCGCCGAGACATTCTCAGATATATTGCTCAGGTTACGAATAGTCGACTGGAACCGGTTTTGAATAGCACCAAGGTCTGCTCGAGCACCACCGATAATCGATATTGCGGTATCCACCGCCGCCATTGCCGCCGACGCATTTGCAGCCGTTGCTACCGACAGATCAACACCGTTGAACAGGCCCGACGACCCAAAGCCGCCCTGGCGTGAAATATTCACGCTGATTGTCTGCCCCGCATTAGCACCGACCAAAAAAGTAGCAGAGTATTTTCCATCCAGTATATTCACTCCACCAAACTGAGACGTGGACGCGATACGGCTCATTTCCGATTTCAGTGCAGACACTTCTTTTTGCAGTGCCAGGCGGTCGGTGGAACTGTTAATTCCGTTCTGCGATTGTACCGCCAGCACCCGGATTCTCTGCAGTGCAGTGGTAATCTCCTGCATCGCTCCCTCTGCGGTCTGGGCCAGGGAAATACCATCATTGGCGTTTCGCACAGCCATGTTCAGGCCCTGGATCTGTGACGTCATACGATCGGATATTTGCAGTCCTGCGGCATCATCTTTGGCGCCGTTGATTCGAAAGCCAGAAGAAAGGCGTTCGAAAGACGTACTTAACTGATTATTCGAGGTAAATAACTGACGGGTCGCATTTATCGACGACACATTGGTATTGACATACAAGCTCATAACTCTCTCCTAACCCGGTGATGACATTATTGTTTTTATGGCATCTTCACCTTGTGGGTAACATTAAATTAAATTTTGGCACACTACGTGCTTCGCTTTGTTTGTCTGTCAGTTTTCTGATGGACGCTTTACCGGTTACCTAGCCTGTAAAGATAAATGCAAAAAAGTGAGCGCAAGCTCTGGTCGCACTGACGGGTTTGATGGCCAAACCTCAAACCTCTACTACCTCCTGGCGTCGTTCCTGTCAGTCGGCCGCTTACAACAAAGGCCTCGCCTTTAGCTGTGAGCTGGCACTTTATTTTTAAGGCTGTAATCCGGTGAAGTTTCTCTGTCTTCAGGTCGGTTGCAGCTTGCCCCACAATTTGCAAACCGGCCTTTTTCTTATCTTTTCAGCCTGTTCAGGCCAAAAAGCTTATCTGTCTTCAGTTATTGCAGCTTGCCCCCGCATTGCAATATCACTGATGCGCATAGTCATTATCCTTGCAGCAGTGACAGTGCTGCCTGTGGACGCTGGTTAGCCTGCCCCAGAACAGTGATGCTGGCTTGCTGAATAATCTGCCAACGGGTAAGTTCTGCCGTTTCCACGGCAAAGTCTGTATCCTTGATGCGCGACCTTGCCGCCGATACATTTTCCGAAATATTGCTGAGGTTTCTTATCGTGGACTGGAAACGGTTCTGAATCGCACCCAGATCTGCCCTGGCACCGCCGATAATTGAAATCGCGGTATCCACCAGCGTCATGGCTGCCGAAGCGTCCTGCGCAGTCGCTACCGACACATCGACCCCATTAAACAGGCCCGATGACCCAAAGCCCCCCTGGCGAGAGATATTTACGCTGATCGTCTGACCCGCATTGGCACCGACTAAAAACACCGCCGAATACCTACCATCAAGAATATTGACGCCACCAAACTGAGAAGTGGAGGCAATACGGCTCATTTCCGATTTCAGTGCAGAGACTTCTTTTTGCAGTGCCAGACGGTCAGCAGAGCTGTTAATCCCGTTCTGTGACTGCACGGCCAGTACCCGGATGCGCTGCAAGGCATTAGTGATTTCCTGCATCGCACCTTCTGCGGTCTGGGCCAGAGAAATACCATCGTTCGCATTTCTGACCGCCATATTCAGACCCTGTATCTGGGCCGTCATACGGTCGGAGATTTGCAGCCCTGCAGCATCATCTTTGGCACCATTAATTCTGAAGCCTGAAGACAGACGCTCAAACGACGTACTTAACTGATTATTCGAGGTGAATAATTGACGTGTCGCGTTTAACGAAGACACATTTGTGTTGACGTATAAACTCATGATTTTCTCCTAACTGAAACAAATTTGGCACCAGGCTTATTATTTTTATAGCTTTGCTTGGTGTTAACAGGCCCATATTGTTGTTTTTAGCGGGCTCTGTCTGGCATGAGTTTATTGTTTTTTTAATACTCACTGCCTTTGAAATAGTTATCGAACCAAATCAGAGAAAGCTTTAGAGAATTTTTAAAGCAACACAAAAACCCAAGAAGATTCAATATCTTACTCGGGCATATAAATATAGATTTTGGTTTAAAAATGACCGGGGTTGCCCCCGGCCAATCGCTCTTCGTTAGGAGAGAGTGAGCGAAACTCTTACCGTTTGGTTTCTCAAACCTCTACCACCTCCTGGCGTCAGTTCCCAAACGATTAATCGTTTATCCCAGTAACTGCAGTGCAGCCTGTGGACGCTGATTCGCCTGGCTCAACACGGTGGTGCTGGCCTGCTGAATGATCTGGTTACGTGTCAGTTCAGCCGTTTCCTGAGCAAAGTCAGTATCACGGATTTGTGAACGGGCACCTGATACATTCTCAACGATATTACTCAGGTTACGGATAGTCGACTGGAACCGGTTCTGCAAAGCACCTAAATCGGCACGCGCCCCGCCTATAGTGGAAATCGCATTATCAATTGCTGTCAGCGCGGCTGATGCTTCAGCGGTTGTAGCAACAGTTGTATCTGCCAGGTTCAGACCCGACGCACCATAGCCACCACTTAGTTTAAGTGTAACTTCAATGTTCTGACCACCGTTGGCACCCACTAAAAAGGAGGCTGAGTAATCCCCTTTCAGCAAATCTACACCGGCAAACTGCGTAGTCTGTCCGATACGGCTGATTTCCGCTTTAAGGGCTGACACTTCTTTTTGTAAAGCAGCACGGTCTGTTGATGAGTTGATACCGTTTTGTGACTGTACAGCCAACTGACGGATACGTTGAAGAGAGTTAGTGATCTCTCCCATTGCACCTTCAGCCGTCTGAGTCAGAGATATGGCATCATTGGCGTTACGGACGGCCTGATTCAGCCCCTGGATTTGTGAAGTCATGCGATCCGAGATCTGCAAGCCTGCAGCATCATCGGCGGCACGGTTAATGCGGAAGCCGGATGACAGCCTTTCAAACGAGGTCGATAATGCGTTTGAAGAATCCATCAATTGACGTTGCGCATTCAATGACGAAACGTTGGTATTTACAAATAAAGACATAAGTCTCTCCTACACTCTCAGTCCAGCGGTCTGCTGGCATCCGGCTTTCACCGAAGGTTTAATAACACTTAAGGAACAAGAACTTTTTGAAAAAAGTTAATGTTACTGGCTCTCTCGATTAAGTTTATCGACGGTCCGGAAAAGTCCTTTAGTAAAAACTTGCCGCCCGGCAAAAAAAACGGCAAGGCTTTGCCGCTTTGCATTCTCTAAGCATTTGAGATTCAATGGCTTAACGAGAGGATTGCTGGTTAAAAAAATGTCAGTCATGTGGCAAAAATGTATCGCCTCACAGGCAGCTCACAGCGCTTTTACAGATTTGTGTCAGTTTAATCAGGAGCTCTATTGTTGTTTCAGAGAGGCCTCTGATCATGTCAGCAGTGATGGTCTGATTTGTATTTTACGACTTAATTGGCAAGGAGAGGTACAGGCTGTACATCGTATCCGCATGCCAAAGACTGATCTCAGAGATCCAAAGCTCAGCATTACCGCGGATGGTAAGCTGTTGTTGCTGGCTTATGGACGTATTTACGTTAAAGAGGGACGCTATTCTCAGCCAATGACCTGGTTCTCCGGCGATGGACACAGCTGGTCATCTCCGCGAGCACTCGGAGACAGGAACTGGTGGTTGTGGCGGCTCAGGTGGCACCAGGGCGTTGCTTACGGTATCGCATACAGCAGAAAGGCACAGCGCGTCTCGCTATACGCCGGTAATCCCCGACGGACATTTGAGTGCATCTACCCGGACTTATTTAGTCTGTCGACCCATGGCAAAGGCTACCCCAATGAATCAGACATGTTTTTTGACAATGATGGAAGAATGTATGTGCTGTTGCGCAGGGACGCTGACACCTGCACTGCACAGCTGGGAGTAGCCGATGCACCATACAAAAGATGGCAATGGACGGATCTCGGTGTGTATATCGGCGGCCCGGCAATATTAGCCATAGATAACAGCAGAGCATTGGTGTGTGGCCGGGTATGGACAGAGCAAGGCCCGAAAACCGCACTACTGAAAATGGATTTGGCCGGTAAACGCCCTGAACTTTTGCAATTTCTGCCATCTGCAGGAGACAACAGCTACCCCGGTATGGTTTTTAATCAGCAAGGATTGTATATCAGCTATTACTCCACTCACGAACGTAAGACCATGGTGTATCTGACCAGACTGAAAAATGTTGAATCAGGAATACAAAAGAGTGAATCTACCCCGTCATCCTGATGTAAATCAGGATCTCCAGCTGACTACTAAGCAGTTAATAGTAATTACCTGAACCGCCCGTCATGCCCGAATGCTGTTATCGGGCATCCAGTGACCTTTAAGAAGAGCAAGATTAACCACAGAGGCGCCAAGACGCAGCGGGAATGGAATGCTGAATAATGAATTTACCTGTCATCCTGATACAAATCAGGATCTCCTGCCGACGGCTGAGTAGTTAAAGGTAAACATCTTAGCCCTCAGTTAAAGATTCCGGCTAACAACACGCCGGAATGACCTCCAGGCTCTAAGATTGGAATTTATTCGACAAATATTGTGAGGCAGTCCAATAAATTGGCCCCTACATAAGATTGCTCTTCTCAGCGCTCTCTGCGTCTTTGCGAGATCAAAGAAAAAAGGCTAATGATCACGCAGAGGCGCCAAGACGCAGCGGGAATCTGCGGTCCCTAGACAAAGAACACCGAGGTTCATAATTTAAATCGTCAGTTATCAGCTCTCAGTTGTCAGTACTGATAGCTGATTTCTGAAAACTGTTCTAAATAAAGTCAAACAGGGATAAGCCGGTCACCCGGGAGAAAGTCGACTGAGCAGCCTGTAATGCCGTTTCCTGACGGCTCAGATCGGAAACCGCCTTTGCATAATCAACATCCTCAATATCAGACCGGGTTGATTTATGTGCAATTTCCAGGTCCAGATTCGACTCATAGATTGACTCGGCCACATTAAGCCGGCCGCCGACACCAGCTGTAGCCGCTCCCAAACGTTCAAGGCCATTGTCCATGCCAATCAGGGCGTCATTAAGGCCATTCTGGAACCCCTGCTGCGAGATATCAGGGTCATTTAACGCGACAAAAAAGTCATCCAGAGTCTGTGCCAGATTTTTTTTCTGCGGCGGATCCAATTCAAACTGAACCGTATCACCCGGGCCACCCTCTATGGTGAATTCCATACCATTAAAAGTAAACGGCTCACCCGATGTGAAATTGAACGTGCCTAAGTTCGCGCCTGTGCCGGTGTTCGTCACGGTCACCTGATCTCCGGCACCGTTCACCTGAATTTCAAAGGCATTATTGGCCGGGGTCACTGCGTCATAATTCTGCTGATGAAAGGTATCGAGATCTTTCTGCAGAGTGATATTAAGTGATGAATCGGCTGCAGTGCCGCCGGTAATACTGGATTTGAATCGGGCAAATACGTCTTCAAATACGGTTTTACCTGAGTCAGCGGCCTGTAACCTCACCGCCGGGGATACCTGAAGATCGTTCGTGCCCTCATCACCCTGAAACTGATATTTATTGCCTGTTGCTGCGGGATCAAAAATAAAGGCCGGTGATTTGGACTGATATCCGGCGAAGATATACTCGCCGGAGGCGTCCCGCGAATTCATCAGATCAAACACTTCATCCCGGATCGCGCCAATTTCCACTGCCAGCGCCGCTTTGTCTTCCGCCGCCATGATGCCATTGCCGGATTGCACCGCCAGCTGCCGGGCCCGCTGCACAGAGCTGGTGATATTGCGCATTACCGCTTCCTGCTCCTTCAGTGCACTGGTTAGCACATCATTATTGCGCTGAAACTGCTTAATCTGCTCGAGCTCCTCGGTCAGACGTATGACTTTCGACGCGCCGACAGGATCATCTGATGGCCGCAGCAGCTTCTTACCGGAGGCCAGCTGCTGCTGCAAATCAGACAGGTTCCCCTGATTATTGAGGATGCTCTGAATGCTGCGATCAAATAATTGATTAGTGGAGATTCGCATGAAATTACCTTTTATCGTACAGCACCGAGTATAGTATCAAACAACGTCTGGGCTGTACCCAACACTCTGGCCGAAGCGGCATAAGCCTGCTGAAAACGGATCAGATTGGACGCTTCCTCATCGAGGCTGACACCGGAAACAGACTGAAACCAGTCGCTGGACTGCTGCTCCATCGCCTGTGCCGCCTTAAACTCTATATCGGCAGTGGCGGCCTTTTCACCAACACTGCTGACCGTATCAGCATAGGCACCATGAAAGGTTGCACCATTCTGGTCGCTGAATCCGGTGCTCACATTACGTCGGATAGTGTTGACATCCTGCAGCCCGGCCAGTTCCAGGCCATTACGATTATCATCTACACCATTGGTATTAAAGCTGATGCTGAAGCTATCCCCGGCTTTGGGCACACCTTCCAGACTAATATCATAACCGGGATAGTTATCCAGCGCGGAGAACGCCCCGGGCCAGGCCGGACCTGCACCTATACTCTCACCCTGAGCCAGCAGATTTTTCAGATCAGGCGCATTAGTGACTTCGGTGATCACCGTACCGGCACTGTCGAGAACCTGATAGGAATCACTGGCCGTAAACACTATCTCCGCTGGTGCACCTACGCCACCGCCAGGTGCAGCCCCCGGACCATGAATGCCGCCTGAGCCATTAAACCCAGAGGCACCACTGTCGGCAAACGTATTATCCACTGTGGTATTGGTAACAGATGTAGACACCACCTGAGCACCGCCGAGATTATCAATATCGCCTTGCGCTTTAATAGGCGAGGCAAACGCAAGATCTTCTCCGCGCACAATATCCAGATTCACCTGGGATGCGGTATAGCGGGTTGGCTGTAATAAAAACTCGTCACCCGCCGCATATGTCGCACCGTCAGGAAACTCCAGCTCCAGTCCATCCAGAATTGGCACCCAGCTACCTGGTGTTGCTTCGAGCCCGGTGTCCGAGTAAGTAATAGGATTCCCGTCGGTATCCAGTGATGGCGTACCGTCGGCGTTGAGCAATTCAACCGTAATATCCACCGTGTCAGGCGCGCCTGCTGTTACTGCATCAATAGTAATCTTGTAATCTGAGGTGGTGAGGTTTTCAGCCTGACCTTCCTGAATCCGGCCATTTATTGCAAGATTTGCTGAAGAGTTATCGGCATAGTTTAGTGCCTGAACACTGGGAAGATTAAAAATATCCACACCCAGCTGGCCGTCATAATCCATACCCAGCCGATTCTGTTCATTCATGGCATCGGCAAATCCCAGTGCCAATTGGCCCAGCTCTCGCTGGGCGGGTGCCAGTACTTCATCACGAAAGGAAAACAGGCCTCCCATTTTGCCACCCAGTTCGGTTTCCGCCACATTGATGAGCGCAGGCGTGTTAGAACTTTGCAATTGCAGGCTTTTGCGGGTGATATCCGGGTCACCGCTGACCTGAAACACATTGAACACCCCGGCTTCCAGTACCAGTGACTGTCCGGCAGTAAGGTTCACCAGAGTGGTACCATCATCCTGCTGGCGGGTTTCAATTGAAACAATCTCAGCCAGTTGCTGTATTGCCATATCCCGCTCATTCTTGAGCACACCGGGCTCTTCATTGCGGTTGTTAGACTGCACGTCTCTGATTTGGGTATTCAGTTCGGAAATATTTTTAATCAGATCATTGGCCTCAGTGGTTATATTGCCAAGTTCCTGATTCAGATCGGTCTCGGTCTGATTCATGTACGCCGACAGACTGCTCATACGCTCCAGGTTAGAACCCGCCTGCCCCAGCACGAGCTCACGGGCTGCCACATTGCCAGGCTCGTCAATGGACGTCTGCAACGCTGAGAAAAAACGACTCAGGCTGCCGGAAATACTGTTTGCTTCACTGGCCAGAATATTATCCAGCTGAGAAATTCGCTGAAAAAACGCCTCGGCTTCGCCTAACCTTGTGGTGTCTCTGCGCAACTGATTCTGCGCGAACTGATTAATGACCCGTTCAGTGGTGCCCTGCCCAACGCCTCCGGTCAGTTGTGACACAAAGTTGGTGCGCTCACGCACAAAGCCTTCTGTATTCACATTGGAGATGTTATGACCGGTCGTTCGCAACAAGGTGTTACTGGAACGGATTCCGCTGTTAGCAATGGAGAATAAATCGGCAGTACGAATGGTCATTTAACTATCCTGGTGTCTTGGTCACAGGTCTGGTACCTGTCACTCATTGCCTGCACTGAAACCAGTTCTTTGATGCTGACTGGTATCTGTAACGGCAGCCTGGTCAGTATCGGAATGCAAATTCTGCGCCTGGTGGCTTTGACCAAGCAAATCACCGTTCAGTAATTTGAGTACCTTATCGGCATACTGAGGGTCTGTGGCGTAACCAGATTGTTGCAGGGTCCTGAAGTAGGTTTCAGGGTCATCGGTTTTTTGCATGGCCTGAGCATACCTGGGGTTGTCTCGTACAAAATCCACATAGTCCTGCATCGAATCAGCAAAAGACTCATAAGCTCTGAAGGGGGCTTTTTCAGATTTAGGCAACCCGTCCCGGTATTCCAGCGTATCAACCAGTGCCTTGTCTCCCTGCCATCCCTTCGACGCTTTGATACCAAACAGGTTGTGACTGTTCTGACCCGAGGGAAGATGTATCATTTGCTGTCCCCATCCTGTTTCCAGAGCAGCCTGGGCCACCAGGGCCCGGCCATCCAGTCCGATCTGCCCGCCAATTCGCTGGGCGTGCGGCAATAAACTGTCAACGAAGGCCTTAGCATCATTAAAGCCCGGCAACTTATTACCCGTTATGGAATCGCCCCCCAACACCTGTTGCTGTGCTGTGTCAGTATTTTGCAGGCGTTGGCGGTTAATAGATGACAAATTGCCATCGTTTCGCAAGAGCTGTGCAGGCTGATACCCTTCAACATTCTGCCCCAGTTGCTTAATGATCAGATCGGCCAGGCCCATGGTGCCAGACGCACTGATATCGGTAGCCAGTTGCTGATCATGCATATCGCGGTAGAATTTCACCTGCTCAGAATTAAACGGGCTGTCTTCATCAGAGAGAACATCCTGAGCATCACGCATAGATTTGAGCATCATGCGGACAAAAATTCCTTCGAACTGCTTTGCCGCTTCCTCCAGTGCATTTTTATCACCGGAAACTGCCGCCTTTCGCAGCGTATCCAGACCTTTTAAGTCATGAACATTTCTGGACTGCTGAAGTTGCTCAATTGAATAGCGCTGTTCCATAATCCACTCTCAGACTCAAATCACAATCAACTGGCCCTGTAACGCACCGGCTTTTCGCAGGGCTTCCAGGATCGCCATCAGATCGCCTGGCGCAGCACCGACTTCATTCACCGCCCGCACCAGTTGGTCCAGCGTCACACCGGGCTCAAATTTGAACATTCGACTGTCTTCCATATCCACATCGACAATTGAGCGCGGCGTTACTACAGTCTCACCCTCAGCAAGTGCGTTGGGCTGATCCACCTGAAAATTTTCTGAAATTGTCACCGTCAAACCGCCATGGGTAATGGCTGCGGGTCTGAGCCGGACATTTTCCCCTATTACAATAGTTCCGGTGCGGCTGTTAACGATAACCCTGGCGGACGCTTCAGCCGGTTCAAACTCGAAATTTTCCAGCGTGGCCAGAAAACCGACACGCTGGCCTACATCACGCGGGGCTGAGACTCTGACTGAAGCGGCATCAATAGGGGTTGCAACAGCCTGTCCTTTCGTCGGATCGGCTCCCAGTTGTTCATTGATTGCATCGGCCAGGGCCTGCGCCGTAGAAAAATCAGGATAATTAAGATTCAGGGTCAGATAGTCGTTCTGCATCAGACCACTGGGCACCGCCCGCTCTACAATTGCACCATTAACAATGCTGCCCACAGTAGGGGTATTCGACACGATTCTGGATCCGTCTGCGCCCTGTGCACCAAAGCCGCTGACCACCATACTCCCCTGAGCTACGGCATACACATTGCCATCCAGCCCCTTAAGAAAGGTCTGTAGTAGGGTTCCACCGCGCAGACTGTCGGCCTCACCGATAGAAGACACAGTGACATCGATCGTCTGTCCGGGCTTGATGAATGGTGGCAGCTCCGCATGTACTGCAACTGCAGCCACATTTTTGATTTTTGGTTTCAGATCACTCGGCATCATGATGCCGAAATTGGACAACATGGTTCTGAAGCTTTGCTCGGTAAACGGGCTCTGCTCACCGGTTCCCGGTAACCCCACCACGAGTCCATAACCCACCAACTGATTGCTGCGCACCCCCTGAATGGAAGCCAGATCTTTGATTCTCTGAGCCGCCTCCACCACAGGAGAGGCAGACAGCACCACACTTAGTAACAGGACTAAAGTACGCATATCAACTCCTAGAAAGGCCACCACTGGGATGAAAAGAAACGGGTCAGCCAGCCTTTTTCCTGAGCCCGGGCAAAGCTACCTGTACCGCTGTACTGAATACGGGCATTAGCAATTTTTGAGGAGTCCACCTGGTTTTCAGGACTGATGTCAGCAGCACGCACGATACCCGTCAGGCGGATATATTCATCACCGTTATTCAGTGTCAGCCACTTTTCGCCCCGCACCGCCAGGTTCTGGTTGGGTAACACCCGGGTCACAGTCACCGAGATATTCCCATTCAGGCTGTTGCTCTGATTAGCCGTGGCGTTACCGGAAAATTCATTGGATGAGTCCAGGCCAAACTGCACTGACTGACCACCAATATTAATGTTATTGCCGCCCAGGCCTGTGATCGGCAAGACATCTACTTCAGATTCCTTGCTGGTATTGGTGCCGGCAGATTTACTGGCATTGGTATTTTCCCGCAGCGCCACCGTAATAATGTCACCCACGCGCCGGGCTTTAACATCGGAATACAGGCTGTTGGCAAAGTTTTGTTTATATATGGAGCCGTCTTCTTCGAGCTTTTCTTCCGGCGCATCAGGCATCACCGGCGCAAAGAACGGATCGCCGGGTGCGGGTCCTCTTGGCGGGGTACTGGCACAGCCACTAAGCCCCAACAAAATAACGAACAAAACAAGCACTTTCATGATATTACCCATTGATTAAAGCTGCTGGATGACCTGCCCCAGCATCTGATCCACTGAGGAAATCACTTTTGAATTCATCTCATACAGTCGCTGACTCTCGATCAGATTGACCAATTCCTCGGTCACGTTCACGTTAGAGGTCTCCAGTGAACCCTGATTCAGTGAACCGAGTCCTTCCAGCCCCGGAACGCCCTGCAATGGCGCACCACTGACAGCGGTTTCCACATACAGGTTCTGGCCGATAGGTTGTAATCCGGTGGGATTAATAAAGTCGGTCAGGTTTAGCTGCCCCAGCACTACAGGCTCTGCCTGCCCACGAATCGTGGCAGACACTTCACCATCCTGTGAGATAGTGATCTGCTGGGCATCTTCAGGCACCGCAATCGCGGGCTGTAGCTGGAATCCGGCACCGGGTGTGACCATTTCGCCATCTTCATTAAGGGTAAACTGCCCATTACGGGTATAGGCAAGGGTGCCATCAGGCTGCAGAATTTCGAAGAAGCCCCGCCCCTGAATAGAAAGATCCAGTGCGTTCTCGGTGGTTAACAGGTTGCCCTGTGTAAAGGCTTTCTGCGTCGCCACGACTTTAGAGCCGGCGCCCAACATCAACCCGGAAGGCATTTCGGTATCAGCAGATGAGCGCCCGCCTGGCTGATTAATATTCTGATACAACAAGTCTTCAAAAATAGCGCGGCTTTTCTTAAAGCCAACGGTACTGGCGTTCGCCAGGTTGTTGGAAACCACCGATACATCGGTCTGGGCCGCATCCAGGCCGGTTTTACTGATCCACAATGCCGGGTGCATAATTTGTCTCCACTAATCGTTCAAACTTCAATCAGATGATGCGTAACAGCATATTGCCGCGCATATCCAGCTCGTCAGCTTTTTTCATCATTTTCACCTGCAGTTCATAATGACGCTGCAGCTCGATCATGCTGACCATTTCTTCAATTGGATTAACATTGCTGCCTTCAAGCATGCCATTCATCAACCTGACATCGATGTCCTGGGCAGCCGCCGTGCCGTCTTTAAGTCGGAATAAGCCATCGGTGCCCTTTTGCATTTGATCCAGTTGTGGGTTAACCAGTTTTAACTGCCCCACTTCTGCAAGCACTTCAGCCGGGGCACCCTGAGGCCTGATGGAAAGCGTGCCATCGGCAGCGATATCGATTTTTGAAAGTGGCAGAGGCAAAGCTATCGGGCCTGCATCACCGATCACCAGATTGCCATGGCCATCTTCCAGCAAGCCATCAGCACCCACCTGCAGGTTACCTGCACGGGTGTACGCTTCATTGCCCTGAGCATCCTGAACACTCAGCCAGCCCCGGCCCTGAATGGCAACATCCAGTTCGCGACCGGTCTGAATCATAGCGCCGTTTTCGTATTTATGGCTCGGACTTTCCGTCATGGCGAAAACCCGGCTCGGCATTCCTTCTCCAAAGGCGGGCATGGCTCTGGCCTGTTGAAGCTGAGCCTTGAATCCTGTGGTCTGGGCGTTTGCCAGATTATTGGCGCGTACCGCGGTGCCCAACAAATCCTGCTTGGCGCCGCTGGCCGCGATATAGAGCAACTTGTCCATGACACTTTCTTGACTGTTAAACCTTGCAGTTAATACTGCAAGTTGGGTGCCAGGTTGGGGGACTTGCGAATGATGAATAGAAAACCAACTCTCTGTTTGCCATCACACAACAGTACAAAAAGCTATTCACCGCAGAGACGCTGAGATCGCAGAGATTTGAACTTTAACCTCTTTTAATCCTCTGCGTCTTGGCGCCTCTGCGAGATCATTAGTCTTTTCTCTTTGGTCTCGCAAAGACGCAGAGGCCGCAGAGAAGAGCAAAAAAAAGGGGTGAGATGGTATCCCACCTCACCCTGTTATTTTTACTCAAACATTGTTTTTATTATAAGCAAGGATCCTGGCTCATTTCGCAGGCTTCAACATAATCACTGATGCCGTTATCATTTTCATCACCAGTGCCGTCTAATTTTACTGTGCCGTCATTATTGGCATCGAATAGTCTAACCACACATAACTTAGGACGTTCGACATCTTCTGTAATGAAGTGGCCGACTGTATCTGGTTTACGCTGAAACATCGCCTCACCACCGATGTATTTGGCGCCACAACTCTCCTGAACTCGGATATCCACAAAGGCATTTCCTTGTGTGTTGATATCCAGCCCCAGTAAGTCCCACACCAGTTGCGTTTTGCCATCAACTACCTCAACAACAGCAGCACCTATAGAGGGAGTGGCATAAACCATAGACCAACCGTCGAACGTGTCCGTGACCCGAACTTCATCGTCAATCAAATTGCCGTTAAGATCATCCAATGATAAGCGATAGTCATAGACTTGAGGTACAAACACTACAGCTTTATCCGCGTTACCATCGCTATCTTGATCATGAATTACGGAAAGTGTCTTAGTAAAATTGAGATTTACATCAGGAACTAATAGCTCTACAGGTTCGCTAAATTGATTGTACCTTTGGCCAAAAATTTCACGATCAGTAATTCCTTGTTGATTAGTGTAAGTTATTGCCCATACCACCAAAAACCCGCCATCCATAAGGGCTGCAACATTTCCATTCCTCTTCGATAGTTGGTCAGTTGGTGCAATATTAAGTTCCTCTCCCACAGGTTCAAAAAATGCGGAGAACTTTTGCCCTCTTAGTCCAATTTCTGTTCCATCGTCAGACATATAAGTCCAGCCAACAAAAAAGCCACCATCTTCTAAGCTAGCTACTGAAGACATAGACCCCCTCTCATCAGGAGCATTGATACGCGTTTCTACACCTATTGGTTCCCCATCATAATCATAAGACTGAAGATAAACGCCCGTAGTGTCGTGTGCCGATGATTCATATATAACTACAATTTCGCCATTCTCTAAGGTTGATATACTCGGAAAGCCTTGGCTTGCATAGGTATCGGTATTAACTCTGAACTCTTCACCCACTGGATTATTTGTTGCGTCATAAAGTTGACCATAAACGCCAGATGATGAACCATCCTGATACGCAGACTCCCAAACCACTGCAAATCCACCATCATTTAATGCTGATACCGATGACCTATACTGATTATTGTGGGTATACGTGTTTATTACAAACTCCCCGCTAATGGGATCCCCGTTAGCTTGAAAACGTCGTCCTACTACCGCATTTACAGAACCATCGTAGTGTACCCCAGACCAGGTAACCACAAAGCCACCATCTTTAAGTGAGGCAATGGCAGGATCACTACCGTTACCGGATTGCCCCCACTGCGTATGCACCATAAACTGTGCCCCAACTGGAGTACCGCTGGCATCATAACGCTGACCATAAACCCCTGAGTATGTTCCTGAGCTCGACCATACAACTATATAGCCCCCATCATCAAGGCCAACTACTGCGGGTTTCTGTTGGTACTGATCAGTATGAGTATTTACCCGAAATTCTGAGCCAACAGGTACACCACCGGCGCTGTATTGTTGAGCATAAATACCATCTTCCGAGCCATCCTGATTATCTGACTCCCACACAACAACAAAGCCCCCACCAGTTAGGGATCCTACTGCAGGATGTTCCTGTCTGTAGACCGTGGTCGTATTGGCTTGAAATGCCAACCCTTCTGGCTCAATTGCCCAAGCCAAAGGCGAATAGTTTAATTGTATGAATAATAGCGATATAAAAATCTTAAAGAAGTGTCTCATTACTTATATTCCTTGTAGTTGGAACTTGGCTGGACGCCAAAGATGGATTCCATCGGTACCATCCTTAGTGCGACTATGTTAACTGGCCTAAAATAGTTTAGCCCATTTAACGATTTCATACTGGCCAGAACCATTTAATAATACAAGTATCCCTTTCTATACAAACAACTACCTTAATATACCTTTGTCCATACAGGTCAGCTTTTACAGAAAGTTATCGATTAAGTCTAAGTATCACTCTCTCATATGACGGTTTTTGGCGGCGACTGTGAAGGGCAATCTATCTCCCTGCGCGCTGAAAAAGATCCTGAGGCAGGCTCAGGATGACCCAGAGGCCGAGAAGACACTGGGTTCCCGCCAACTGCCGCGGGAACGACAGTCTGTCATGCCCGAGTGCTGTTGTCGGGCATCCAGTGACCTTTTAGAAGAGCAATATTTACTACAAAAAGAGCACAAAAAAAGGGTGAAATGGTTTCCCTCCTCACCCCTTACGCTTCTCTCCTAACTGTTTACTACCTGATATTCAGTACGGTCTGATTCAGCTGATTATTCACTTCCAGGGCTCTGGAGTTGGCCTGAAAGTTACGCTGGGCGATAATCATATCGATTAGCTCTGTGGTCAGGTTAACGTTGGCCTGCTCCAGTGCCGAAGAATTAATCTCACCAAAGGTGCCGGTAGTAGCTTCACCGGCCAGCGCCTCACCGGACAGAATACTCTCCTGCCACTGAGAATTACCCATTTGGGTCAGACCCTGATCATTAGCAAACCGCACCAGCGCCACCCGGCTAAGGGGCTCGGAAGTACCATTAGAATAGGTCGCCCTTACTAATCCGTCGGGGCCGATATCCACACCGGTAAGACGCCCTACTGCCAGCCCATCCTGCTCCAGCGCAGTAACTTCAAACCCTGCAGCAAACTGAGTGGGTTCATTGGGCGTTGCCGTGGCAGTATTTAAATTAAAATCGATACTGAGATCCTGGGCAGGGTCAGAACCGTTGGTAAGAATACCCACACCCAGTGCTTCGGTCGTTAATTTATTATCCGCCTGATTTGCACCATCGGCCGACTCAATGCCAATAAAGTCGCCGCCAGAGGAAAACAGCAGCCTGGAAGCTGTAACACCGTTGCCTGTGTTAGTACCGGCAAAATTTGTTGCAGCACCAGCAGCTGGCGGCAACGGTGGAACTGTGACTCCATCACTCGCTGTTTGGTTAACCAGTTGATCATCAACCGAGGTCACCATCACCCATTCATTGGCACCAACACCTGCGGTGGAGTCTTTCATAAAATAAAAAGTCTGCACATGGCTGTCGCCCAAAGAGTCATAAATGGTCACTGAAGTGGCTGCATTATAGGTCAGCGGATCGGTGGGGTCGAAGTCTGCCGGATCAACCGCACCGTCATTAGCCGGCAGGTTCATTTTTAAATCCACTTCACTGGTAGGCTGTGGCGTACCAGATGAATCAGGTACACGTACAGGCTGAGTGGTACTTAAGGCCACTGAGGCTGACGAGCCATCAGGGTTAACCGGAAAGCCCATCAGATGATCGCCGTTTGAGTTCACCATAAAGTTTTCGGAGTTGAGTTTAAACATACCCGCCCGGGTATAGGAATAATCCTGCGAGCCCTGTTCAGGAATGGTGGCAAAGAAACCATTGCCGGTAATCGCCAGATCCAGTGCATTATTGGTAAATTGCAGGCTGCCCTGGCTGAACTGCTGAGCCACTTCAGAGGTCAGTACACCGTCACCGACTTTGGTTTTACCGCCCGCCAGTAACGATGCGGCATACACATCGACAAATTCGGCGCGGGACTCTTTAAAACCCACGGTGTTAACGTTGGCGATATTATTCGCCGTGGTATCAAGGTCTTTTTGTGAGGCATTAACGCCACTTAAAGCAATATTAAAAGACATGGTCACTCTCTCCTATAAGGTTTCCTGACGGGAACCAACTGCGCCAGAGGCACTTAATTAACTTTTACCAATTTGAAGCACATCGCCAATCTTGACGCTCTCTTCACCGGCCAGATTCAGGATCACGCCCTGGCTGCTCGAGGCAAGACTGACACTGTTAACATGGCGATTGATGGCGGTGGGCAGATCTTCGGTATCCTCACCCACTTTGCCACTGGCTGAAATCTTGTAATTGCCGGGCGGCAACATATTGCCGTTACTGTCGGTACCATCCCAGCCGAATTCAATATTACCGGCCGGATTCGTGCCAAGATTCATGGTTCTCACTGTCTGGCCAAACTGATCTTCTATGGTGATCTTCATATCCTGCACGGACTGTTCGTTGATGATCACTCCTGAGACATTGCCCTCGGCACCCAGCGCCGCTTTATTACCCATTACCAGTACATCCTGACCAATCAGGCTGGAGGCCTGCAGGGCCTGACTGGAATTCATATTGGCGGCAAAATCTTCGAAGTTGACGTTCAGTTTGTTAAGACTGTCGGCCATGGTGAAATTGGTCATCTGCGCGATCATCTGGTCGTTATCCACCGGTTTGGTGGGATCCTGCATGGCCAGCTGTTCTGTCAGCAAAGAAAAGAAATCTTCCTGTGTCAGTTTGCCATCATCAGGCTCAGGCACTTTGCTCTCATCCTTCCAGTACAGGTCACGGATATCTTTGTTGTTGGTAACGTTATCCATCATCGGCTCCTGCTATCAAGCCCGGCCAAGCATTAACACCCGGCGGAAAATCCGCTTGGTGGTATCTGCCAGCTGAACATTGGTTTCATAGGCCTTGGACGCCGACAGCATATCTGCCATTTCTTCCACCACGTTCACATTCGGTTTGTAGATATAACCTTCTGCATCGGCCATGGGATGGTCAGGGTTATGCTCAATCTGAAGCGGCTTATTACTCTCTACAATGCCTTCAACCTTAACCCCGGGAGTGGCATTCTGATTGTTCATTGCCTGGTCCATAGCCGCTGCGAATACTGGCTTACGGGCACGGTACGTGTCCTCATAACTGCTACTGACACTGTTCGCATTGGCAATATTACTGGCGGTAGTGTTGAGTCGAACGCCTTCAGCAGTAATACCGGTAGTGGCAATATTCATTACATTAAACAGACTCATCAGGCTTGCCCTCCTTTCAGGGCGGTTTTCATGCCCTTAAATTTACCTTTAAGAAATTCCAGTCCGGACTGATAACGCATTCCGGTGTCGAGAAACTCGTTTCTTTCCTTTTGCATTTCTACCGTATTGCCGTCTCCGGTATCCGGTTGCATCGGAACCCGGTACAACAGGTCCTGGGTGTTACGTATCTGCACATTAAAATGCTTTTCATGTGTGCGGCTCAGAGCCTGTTTTTGTTCTGTCTGAGCGGCCTGCATCGCGGCTTTAAAGTCAATGTCGCGGGCCTTGTAACCCGGTGTATTAGCATTGGCAATATTGCCGGCGATGGTCTCCATTTTCTGATCACGAAGGGTCAGCGCCTTATGGTGGAAGCCAACCAATTTGTCGAGGCTGATTGCCATGCTCTGGTCCTGCAAAAAATTTCACTGCAGAAAACAAAGCAAGGCGTGTGCCATATACTGGTATCGTTAGGAAGGAATTGTCAGAGGATAAAAAAAAACGTTATTTTTTAACGTAATACAGGCCGGGACTGCAACGCACCATATTAAAGGCATCAGATAATCCGGACATGGATTCCGACGCGCCAAGGAATAATACTCCCTCACTTTGCAGGCTGGCGGCAATCTGTTGCAGTATCTTGGTTTTGCTCATTGGTGAAAAGTAGATCAACACATTGCGACAGAATACCAGGTCAAACTTGCCCATTGAGGCATAAGAATCCAGCAGGTTTATGGGTCTGAATGACACCATATTGGTAACCTGAGGTTTCAGTTTGAGGGTTCCGTTAGCGGTTGGCTGGAAAAACTGTCGCTTACGCTCTTCTGATAATCCTCGTGATAAGGACAGATTATCGTATTCGGCCAGTTTACAGCGATTCAGCATGTCTACTGAAATGTCGGTGCCAAGTATCTGCACTCCTCCGGGGAACGCGCCAGGGTTGCGTTGCAGGTATTCCTGTATGCTCATCGCAATAGAATAAGGCTCCTGCCCGGAAGAGCAGGCCGCAGACCATATCCGCAGTGGCGATGTTTTGCCGCGAAACTTGCTCAGCAACTGCGACTTAAGCAGTTCAAAGGGATAATTATCGCGAAACCAGAGTGTCTCATTGGTGGTCATGGCATCAATCACGGCCTCACGCAGGCCTCTGTCATGGCTGTTGACCACTTTACCCACTAATTGGGGCAGGCTTTCTATATTGAATTTGCGCAACAATGGTGAGAGTCGGCTACGCACCAGGTACTGCTTGTTATCACCCAATACGATACCGCACTGTTTTTCCAGGTACCCCCGGAACAACTGATAATCCTGATCGCCAATTTCTCTATCAGACACGGACTGCACTCTGATTATGTTTCAAGACCTAGCCACTTCTTCACTGAATTTGCCAGTTCATCGGGGTGAAATTTAGCAATAAAGTCATCGGCTCCTACTTTCTTTACCATCGCCTGATTGAACACGCCACTTAAAGAGGTGTGCAGGATAACATGCAGATTTTTCAGTTTAGGATTATTTTTAATTTCTGCGGTCAGAGTATAACCGTCCATTTCCGGCATTTCGATATCTGACACCAGCACCCCGACTTTGTCGGTCACATCACCGGTTTCTTCAGCAAAGGCTAATAACCCTTTGAGAGCCTCTGCACCGTTTTTAGCCGCCTCAATTTTGAGCCCCAGACTGGTCAGGGCCTTAATAACCTGTTTTCTGGCAACCGATGAGTCATCGGCGATATAGATAATCTTGTCTTTAATCGCTGAAATATCCAACCCTTCGGTCACCGATGCACTGACGTCGGTTCCCAGCGGCGTAATTTCATTCAGAATTTTTTCTACATCAAGAATCTCTACCAGTTCGTTATCAATTTCTGTAACGGCGGTAAGATAACTGGCTCTGCCAGTGCCCTTAGGCGGTGGTAAAATAGAATCCCAGTTGATATTGATAATGCGCTCCACCGAGCCCACCAAAAAACCCTGCACCGATCTGTTGTATTCGGCAATAATAATAAAACGTTTGGTGACGTCATCGATCATCTTGCCACCTGTCGCCATACTCAGATCGATAACAGAGATAGTCTGACCACGGATGTGTGCAACCCCTCTGACGAAAGGGTTTAACCTGGGCATGGATGTGAGGGGCGGGCATTGTAAAACCTCACGCACTTTAAACACATTGATTCCGAAGCGCTGATTGCCCTGCAACTTAAATAATAGTAACTCCAGCCGGTTTTGCCCGACCAACTGTGTGCGTTGATTAACCGAATCAAGGATCCCAGCCATATATCACCCCAAAGCTATTTCAGTTTAGGCACAGAAATTGCCACCACTAAATAATATTAGTCTGTATCGACAGTAATTTGACACCCGATACACGTCAGATTAAACCGACAACAGCAACGAACACTGATTTCGGCATACATAAAGCCTGTGCGTTGTTTTTCGTTATCGCAAACAGTGGCGGTAACATTAATCCTGAACGAGTGAAAAAGCATTATGTCTTTACCATGTTACAAGATTTTGTCCTTAAGCATAGACAAACTGGCAAAAAGTAAATATGAAAAATTTTGCTAGTTTCCTGAGAACACTGACCTTTTTTACGCTTTTTGTGGCGTTACAGTGCCCGGCACAGGGTAAAAACTCACCCCATGAGCGAATCCGGACTATCGCTGCAGACTTTGTAAAAACACGGGTTATCACTGACAACAGCAGCAATATCAGTACGCAGGTCAGTGCAGGAAAAGTAGACCAGCGCATTAAGGTTCCTTCCTGTGAGGTGCCTTTTGAAGCCAGCGCCAGTGAAAATAGTCTGACTCAAAGCAATGTTACTGTGCGGGTGGCCTGCCCCGGTTCGAACTGGTTTTTATACGTGATGGTCAATGTTCAGCAAATGCAACAAGTGGTCGTCGCCAGGCAGGCCGTGTCGCCGGGAGAGCTGTTATCTGAAGAACAACTGGAGGTCATCCGGCTGGATATTAACCAGCTTCGTGGCAGCACCTATTCCACCATCGAAAGCCTTGCCGGGGCACGCAGCAAGCGCCGGCTGAGAGCCGGACAACCTATTGAGCCTTCACTGCTTTGCTATGTCTGCAAAGGTGACAGCGTAGTGATTTCAGCCGATGTTGCTGGTTTACAGATCAAAGCCTCCGGTGTTGCTGAACAGGACGGCAATATTGGTGATACTATTCGCGTAGAGAATACTTCCAGTCGACGTCAGATTGACGCCACAGTAGTCAGTGCATCAGAAGTCACCGTGGGTATCTAAAGCCTTGGTATAAAAGGCCGATAAGATAGCGACAGGCAAAGAGTGAGTGTTGGTAAATTATTTGCTAACATATTCGCCAATATTGGTAAAAGATTGCTAAAGATGTACCAGGGCCTGCCGATAACCAAAGCAGAGGTAAAATAGGTAGTGGGAATTAACCATGTCAGTTAACAATATTAACAGCAATAGCGGCAACCTGAATAAAACGCAGGTTGACAACCAGAAGCTGAACCAGCAGACGCAGAATCAGGCCTCGTCTCAGGCAGATAAAGCCAGCGCTCAGGCCGCTGCCGCTCCAAGGCAGGATTCAGTGTCGCTGACCCAGTCAGCTCAGCAACTGGCACAGATGCAAAAGAAAGGCACTGATGCGCCTGTTAGTCAGGAAAAAGTCGATCGCCTGAAAAAAGCAGTGCAATCCGGCGAGTACCGGGTGAATCCAGAAGTTCTGGCGAACAAAATTGCCAAACTTGAAGCCGAGCTTTTCGGGGTGAAGTCCTGAATATATGAGCCAGATTATTGAGGCAATGACGCATCAACAGGAACTGCTCAGCAATTTGCAGTTATTACTGGACAGCGAATTACAGCTTATAAGCTCCAGGGATGCCGAAGCTCTGATTAATCTGGTCAATGAAAAAGAAACTCTGCTGGATGAAATTCAACAGCAGGATCAGAAAATAGCCAGCCTCTATGCCACTACCTCACCTGATGAACCTGAATTTGTAGCCGCCAAAGAAAAGATCCAGCGGCTGGTGGAAGACTGTCAATATCGCACTCAAATCAATGCCACAGCAGTTGAACAGGGCCAGCTCAGGCTCGAACATCTGCGCAATCTGATTATGGAAGTCAGAGCAAAAGAAAGCCTCACCTATGACAAAGCGGGAAAGAAAAAAGCCGGCCCCAAGGGCGGCGGTGTAACAGCCTAGTTTTTAGTTTTAAAGAAACATCCCACTTCCCAGCCAGAACATTCCTGTTTAATCTGATTTGTCTTTGTATCTGATCGCTGCAAGCTGATGACTGACGGCTTGTCAGTAATATTTCACTTCTTTAATCCGTCTTGGTTTGGCCACCGACAAATAAATGTCGTACACCTTCTGCATATCCAGCTCAAGCTCAGTGGCATAGGTGTTATCACCTACCGCATAGGTTCTGAGTACTCTTGCCCCTCTGATTACGCCTTGCACCGAACTTTGCAGTTGCTCATTCTCCAGAAGCATGTTTTCCAATGATTGCTCTGCATTGACTCTGTGACCGTACACCTGCTCGGCCAACTCACGATAGGCATCCAGTTTTGACGCTTTAACGGCTTGTAGCATTTTTAATGATGCGGAGTTGCCGGACTGCTCGTCAATGGGCGCATAACCAACGGCCGTCAGAACCGGATAGTTATCGGGTTCCACATACTCCCACTCCACATGCTTGTCATACAGTACCGAGCATCCGGCTAATGCAAATGCCAGCACAATTACGGAATAGAGTCTTTTCATTTGCCACCTCGGAATAAAACCGGCGTATTCGCCGGAAGCCAAATCAACAATCTCAGTCATAAAATGGACTGGTGATGTTGTTGGTTAAGAATAATGGAACTCACTTTTCAACTGATTAAAAGTAAGCAATTTGTATACCTGTTTTATCCATTCTGAGGATAGCGTCAACAAACCAACTTAAAAACGGTATATTTTGTGCAAGGGGCCAAACAGGGGAAATAGAAGGTTATGCCTGTGAATAAGTTGTTTGTTCTGATATTTATAATGTTATCCAGCTTTCAGGCTCAGGCAATCTGGTTTGAAGCCAGTGGCCAGGCTGTTGTCCACAACGGTGATAAACGCCACGCCAGAAAAATGGCAACTCAGGAAGCGCTAAAACAAGCTCTGATGTTTGCCGGTGCCAGGGTCAACAGTGTGCAACACCTTGCCGACGGATTATTACAGGATGATCGTCTCGAAGTCCGATCCGGTGGTGAAGTTAACAAGGTCGAGCTGATCAATGAAGACTATCAGGGCGATATTGTTACCGTGGCCATTCGTGCTGACATCTTCCCGCAGGAAACCCAGTGCCGGGCTTCTGATTATCAGAAGAGTCTCGTCACCACCTGGTTCCCCATCAGAAACAAGCAACAGGCAAGTCTGGGGCAACTCTACAATATTGGTAAAGACTTACCACGCCAATTGCATCGCGCGTTTTCAACTGCCAGTCAACATACCAGTATTCACTCTGTAGAGAACTTTTATGTTACGCCCGGTAATGATCTGAGTCGTCAGGCCACATCCCTGGCTCGCAAAGCCGGAGGTCAGTTTGTATTGCTGGCGGAAATTACCGATATCAGTGACGAGCAGACTTCACCTTCCATGCTCGCCTTCTGGAAAGAGCCACAAATTAGCCGTAACTTTTCTCTTGATGTGCATCTGATAAATGGTATGACCGGCGAAGTACTTATCTCGAAACCCTTTCGAACCCGCGCTAGCTGGCCTTTTGACCCGCATAAAAGTGTTGATACGGCCAGCAATACCTTCTGGCAATCCAGCTATGGGATGGCGATAAGGCAACAACTTGACGATGTGGCGCAACGTATTGACGATGAAATCGCCTGTTTACCGGCCCACGGCCGGGTGCTGCAAAGCACTCACCAGCAGCTCTCCATCGATATCGGCAAAGAGCATGGCGTCAGCCTGGGTGATCGATTAAAGGTATTTAAACTCAATCAGTTTTACGATCCCATGGGCAACAGTCATTACCAGTATCAGGTGCATCCCGTGGAAGTACAGGTAACCCGTATCTCGCTAAGCTCCTCTGTGGTGGAATCAGTGAACGGAGTGCCACTGGCAAATATCCAGCCCAACGACTTTGTATCACGGCGCTAAAGCACTTTGTCCAAAAGAGGTATGCAGGCGATTATTTACCCGGTCGTATGCAGCAGGACTTTAAATTATGGGGGGCTTGGGTAATAATGCCCGCCCGTCGGCAGATTGCCGTCACTGAGCTACAGTAAAGTCCCCGTAGTTTAATGGATAAAACAAGGCCCTCCTAAGGCTTAGATCCAGGTTCGATTCCTGGTGGGGACGCCATTTCACAAATCCCGCATAATCCTGATTAACCAAAAACCACCTAAACCCTTATCAATAAAGGCTTTCAGCCTACCCATTGCAATTTACCACTTTAATCAAAATAGGCCAGAATTAACCTAAATTGACGCCGCTTGTAGCACAGGGGTTTACACTACAAGCCAAACTTGGGAAAGCGGACTCGCAGTGGAAAAAGTTTCTTTTGGTACCGATTTCAAACAAACACAATCGCTGGCAGAGAGTCGCTCTATATGTAACCGTCCGGTAAACCCCACCTTCATTTCAATAAACTGAACCACCAAACTGGCATCTTCTGATAATTACAGGAGTTGTCATTATGTTCCCGGTATCCAGTCAGCTTAAGGTCACTCTGATTTGTGGCCCCACTGATATGCGCAAAGCCATTGATGGCCTGAGCAATATTGTTGCCTATGACCTGGAGCAGGAGCCCTGCTCGGAACAACTCTTTGTGTTCTGTGGCCGCCGCCGCGATAAAATTAAAATTCTGCAGTGGGTCAATAACGGCTTCTGGCTGTACTACAAACGTTTAGAAAAAGGCACCTTCCAATGGCCGGGCATTGAAGATGACGAACTGGCTTTGACCATCTCTGCCCGTCAACTGAACTGGCTGTTGGAAGGCTTACCCCTGGTGCAAGATAAGGCTCATCCAGCGTTAACCTATCACTATCATGCCTGCTAAGTCCTTATAACCGGTGATCATAAAAAAACTTTAACGATCACCCAATAATCTAAATAAATACAGTGAGTTAAGAGCATGTTGCGGTAAAATAGATACCGATGACGACACCTCAATTACACCAACGCATTCAGGAACTGGAAGCCCAGGTAGCACAACTGCAGGCCAGGAATAATTACCTGGAAGAACAATTCCGC
>NZ_NISX01000021.1 GCF_002591895.1 Lacimicrobium alkaliphilum | reverse complement strand
CTCCAACCACGAAGGACGCGAAGAGCACGAAGATGGCAGAAGGAAGGGTTGTTCGTCACAAGCTCGAGCTCGTCGTCCTGATAAAAATCGGGACCTGTTCAAACAAAATCTGTCCGGTTAATGATCGGATTTTATATTAATAGACAGAAGCAACTCATCCAGAACGCTTTGCATATCTGACAATCTCTCGGTTGCAATAAAGATACTCATACTGGAGCGGACATTTATCGTGTCATGGCTTGGTGGCCCCATACGGGTTTCATCCAGTTCCCTTTGCAACCGGTCAAAAAACCGCATCGCACTCTGCTCTTCAATATCAGGAAGACATAACAGAAACTGCTCAGGCCCGTACCTGCCCAGAATGTCGGTATCCCGGGTGACTTTTTGTAAGGTCTTTGAGATATTTCTTAGTATCTCGTTACCTTTTGCAAGGCCGACTGCCATGTTGAGTTCCCGGAAATTACTAAGATCAAGCAGTGCCAGCGCATTGGTTTTGCCTTTTTCCGGTGCCTGGACTCTTTGAATCCGGCTCACTGCAACATCGCTGTTTAATAAGCCTGTAGCAGGGTCAATGGTTAACTTCGCCTGGTGCTTTTTACGCAGGTAATAGGTTATTGTCAGCGTGAAGAGCAGAAATACCGCAATACCGACGCCAACAATGGTGCGCTTGATGCGCCGGGCGCGTTCAATCTCAGATTCCAGAGAGGAAATCCTGGAATAAAGGTTGGCGACCCCCAGAATACTGGCCGAAGACTGGCTGTGTTTATTGTTAGCGCTACTTCGGTTTGCGTATTTATCAAAGGCTTTTTCGGCCTGTGGCCAGTCTCTCAACACCATCTGCATATCAACCATCAGCTTCAGATAGTCGAGATTACTTTCCAGATGGCGTTTTACAGCAGGATGCACAGACTCTGGTGACTGAAAATAATCTGCTATGCACTCCTGATCTCGTTCGTACACGCATGGCACCACCTGATACCACATCACCATCGCTTTATAAATTGGGTTAGATAAGGGTTCCACGGCCCTTTCCAGCGCGGGTAGCTCGGCTTTTAGGTTTTCAATATCACCGATTCGATAGTAGTAGCCCGTCAGAGCATGATAGTAAAAGTAATTGGTCAGAGGGGTACCAACATCGCGATTAATCCGCTCAAACTCATTGATGGATTCCAGGGCTCGCTCGTACTGACCACTTGCCAGCAAAGAGCTGATGGCACTGATTAAAATCGTTAACTGATTACTTCCGGTGTAGACTTTGAGCCCCATTTCGTGAGCTTTAAGATATTGTTCAGCGGCAAGTACATGTTGCTGCAGGTTGCCATAGATAAGACCGATACTGTTATGAATGTGAGCCAGGGCCTGATAGTTATTGGTTTTCGAATACCGTTCGAGAACATTAAACATCATGCCCAGACGTTCACCTACCGACAGATCCATACGACAGTTTGTGATCAGACCAAGGGTAGCACTCAGGTATATGTCACTGTACCTCTCAGTAGCCAGTGATTGTGCCTGCTCATAATACTCACAGCGTTGTGGCTGTTCTTTAAGATCGTAGGTAAACCCAATCTGATAAATCGCCGAGGCGTAAAAATAGCTTTGTTTATCGATATCGTCCCAGCGGGTAATTTCAAACAAAAGCCTTTGCGCATCGGATGCTTTACCGTCACAAATAAGAAAATGAGATTTTTCCACAAGCAGCGCAAACTTTTGTGACTGAGTCAGGTTATTGGATACTAAGTGATTTTCAAGTCCGGCAAAGTCGTCCGGATTTGGACAGTCGTAGGTAACGGTTTTAGTCCGTTCAATAAATCCATCAACAGGTTCGCCCACCTGAGCATGGGCGATGGGTGTTCCAACCACCAGTAAAAACTGAACTGCTAATAGCAATTCCTTATTCATTATCATCTTGTTTATTTTTATTGCAGTTAACCCTGATTGTACCTTGCTGAAATCAAAAAACACATCGCAACTGCGAGCGTAAAACTATGCGGATTAATGTGTTGTAGCCCTGGTATTTAAGGAGCAGCCCTCATTTTTATGTTCCCACGCTGAGCGCAGTGAGGCGAGAGGAGCGAAGAGTGAGGTCAAACTGCACCTCCCTCTCAATTTTTATACTAACCACCACGAAGCGCGAGAAAAAACAGACCACGAACCAACACCAAAAGCACGAACAAAAGAAATATTCACCACGGAGGCACAGAGGGCACAAAGAAGTGAAGGGGGGACGCCGTTGATACCTCTGTGTTCTCTGTGCCTCTGTGGTGAATAGCTTTTCAGGGCTTTTCCTGTGGTTTGGCAGTGATATGCAATGATTTAGCATTTTATTCATTATTCATCATTCGGTTCACTCCTCACGGCAATTATTCCCTTGCATTTACAGCCCAGATCCGTACAATGCTGCGGCCCTTCGACCTGCTGGTTGAAAGGGTAAGTAAGTTAATGTCAACGCTTAACGAGTTTGAGGCACATATGGTTACTATTCGTTTACAGCGTAGTGGCGCAAAAAAGCGTCCATTTTATCAGGTCGTGGTGGCTGACAGCCGCCGTGCGCGCGATGGCCGTTTCATTGAAAACATCGGCTTTTTCAACCCGACTGCACAAGGTCAGGAAGAAAAATTGCGCCTGGATCTGGACCGTGTTGAGTACTGGACAGGGCATGGCGCAAGTCTGTCTGACCGCGTTACTCGCCTGGTCAAAGATGCAAAAGCTGCAGCATAAGCTGCATAACTGAGGTATAGGATGAGTGACGCGTCTGAAACTCTGGTGGTCGGCAAAATCGGAGCGCCCTATGGCGTTAAAGGTTGGGCCAGGATCACTGCCTATACTGATACCCCTGAAGGGATATTTGATTATTCGCCCTGGCTGATTTGTCAGGATGGTAAGCAAGTCGAAATTCAGGTGGAGCAATGGCGTCAGCAAAGTAAAGGCCTGGTGGCCAAACTGGTGGGTGTTGAAGACAGAGATCAGGTCGACAGACTGAAGAATCTGGAGATCAGCATCCTGAGTGAGCAACTGCCAGAACTTGAAGCCGGTGAGTTTTACTGGCGTGAGCTGGTGGGCATGCAGGTGGTAACCGAAAAAGGCTATGACCTGGGTGTGGTCCGCGAGTTATTTGAGACAGGTTCAAACGATGTAATGATCGTACAGGCCAATCTTAAAGATGCTTTTGCCAAGAAAGAACGCATGATCCCTTACTTGCCTGAACAGGTAATAAAGCAAGTGGATCGGGCGACCCGTACCATAAAGGTAGACTGGGAACCGGACTTCTGATGACCCGCTGGTTTGGGGTAGTCAGTTTGTTTCCGCAGATGTTCGACAGTTTCACCCAGCAGGGTGTATTCGGTCGGGCGGTAAAATCCGGTCTGCTGGAAGTAGCGTGTTTTAATCCAAGAGATTTTACTCAGGATAAACACCGTACCGTGGACGACCGGCCTTATGGTGGTGGTCCCGGTATGCTGATGATGGTGCAGCCGCTCACAGACGCTATCCATGCTGCCAGACTGGCAGCCGGAGAACGCCCGAAGGTGATTTATTTATCTCCTCAGGGCAAGAAACTTGATCAGCAAGGGGTCAGGGCATTGTCTGAACAGGACAGCCTGATCCTGGTTGCAGGTCGCTATGAAGGCATCGACGAGCGAGTCATACAAGCCGAGATAGATGAAGAATGGTCTATCGGTGATTATGTCTTAAGTGGTGGGGAGTTACCTGCCATGGTGCTGATGGATGCGATAGCGCGTTTTGTGCCCGGTGTACTGGGTCACGAACAATCCGCCGAGCAGGACTCCTTTACCGAAGGTCTGCTGGATTGTCCGCACTATACGCGTCCGGAAAACCTCGACGGTCGCCTGGTTCCTGAGGTGTTGTTATCAGGGAACCATGAAAAAATCAGGCAGTGGCGGTTAAAACAGATGCTGGGTAAAACCCTGCAACGACGCCCTGAATTGTTAAACGACCTGGCTCTGACTGAGGAGCAGGAACGTTTGCTGCGAGAGTTCTTAGATGAGAATGAAATCTTAAATGAGAATGACACCAGCAAACCCTGTGGCTAGATGACAGTTAATCCAGGATGAGAGGTTATGATGAGCAAAGTCAATCAAGATATCATCAAGCGTATTGAAGAAGAACAGTTGAAAAAAGACGTTCCTGAATTTGGCCCCGGTGATACCGTAGTCGTTCAGGTACGGGTTAAAGAAGGCGAGAAAGAGCGTCTTCAGGCTTACGAAGGTGTTGTAATCGCCAAGCGTAACCGTGGCCTGCACTCTGCATTTACCGTACGGAAAATTTCCAGCGGTGAAGGCGTTGAACGTGTGTTCCAGACTCACAGCCCTGCGGTGGCTTCAATTGAAGTCAAGCGTCGTGGTGCTGTTCGTCGCGCCAAACTGTACTATCTGCGCGAGCGTAGCGGTAAGTCTGCACGTATCAAAGAGAAGCTTAACTAAGATAAATTTTCCCGTTGACATTACTTACCAAAAAGCCCGGCAATTGCCGGGCTTTTTAATGGCTGGAATTCGCGTTTTCCTCTTGTAAAAAGAGCCTACTCATACTCCAGCGGATCCGTTGCCCCATTCTCGGCAAAAGCTTCCAGCCGTTCATTGCAGGCGCCGCATTTCCCACAGGCTTTTTCTCTGCCGTTATAGCAGGTCCAGGTCTTACTGTAGTCCAGCCCCATGGCCAGGCCATCGGTAAGAATGTCGGTTTTGCTGACGTCCAGATAAGGGCAGGCGATCTCAACCGGCTCATAGTTGGCAATGGCGCAAACATCATTCATCTTATGCACAAACTCGGGACGGCAATCGGGGTAAATGGCATGATCCCCTGAGTGGGCGCCATAGAATACCTGTGAGGCATCAAGAGAAACGGCGTAGCCCACAGCCATTGAGAGTAAGATCATATTGCGATTGGGAACTACGGTGTTTTTCATGTTCTCGGCAGCGTAATGACCTTCAGCCACCTCCATATCATCGGTCAGGGATGAACCGCCGATCAGGCTGTTGATGGCGCTGATATCCACAATTTTGTGGGCGATCCCTAACTCCTGGCAGACGGCTTTGGCATAATCCAGCTCTTTGCGATGGCGCTGACCATAGTCGAATGACAGGGCGTAGAGCTCCAGTCCTTGTCGATGTGCTTTGTTAAGGACGGTAAAAGAGTCCATACCGCCGGAAAAGATCACTACTGCTCTTTGTGTCATATCTGTTGCGCCTTTATAATCGTTGCTTGCACTAATTTTACCAGCCTGAAAGGAAAATCCCTACGTGAGTGTGCTAAAGGTCAATGAAATGTTTGAAACCATCCAGGGGGAGGGCTTCTATACCGGGCTGCCAGCGATTTTTATCCGCTTGCAGGGCTGTCCTGTGGGCTGCCCCTGGTGTGATACCAAACACACCTGGACCCTCGATCCGGCCTTTCAGACCGATACGCAGCAGGTGCTGGCGAAAACCTCAGACTCGGAGCAATATTTCAGTGCCGATGAGCATAAACTGCTGAGCTTGTTTGAGCAGCAGCAGTATCATGCCAGGCATGTGGTGATCACCGGTGGCGAGCCTGCCATGTACGATCTGATCCCGTTAACCTCGTTGCTGATTGACAAGGGCTATTGCGTGCAAATCGAAACCAGCGGTACCTTTGAGATCCAGGCTCACCCTGATACCTGGGTTACACTGTCTCCAAAAGTGGATATGAAAGGAGGATATGACGTACTGGATCAACCGTTGAAACTGGCTAATGAAATCAAGCATCCGGTGGCGATGCAAAAACATATCGACGAGCTGGATACCTTGCTGGCCAGACCCGTGACCAACCCAGAAGCGATGGTGTATCTGCAACCTATCAGTCAGCAACGACGGGCCACCGAGCTCGCCGTGAACACCTGCATCAACAGAAACTGGCGATTGTCATTACAAACCCATAAATTTATCGGCATTGATTAGCAATAGACTGAATCAGCTTGTGAGTGCAGAGTTGATTCGCTACTGTATTAGCATTACAGGTGGGAGAACCTATTCGATGAGATTGCTGATACTTTTAATCGGTTTGACAGTGACTATTCCGGCCCTGTCAGCAACCTGGAATATCCGATTTCCCCGCCCTATGTCGGATACTGACAGCCGGCATGATTATCCACTTCAGCTGCTGGAAAAAGCGCTTGAGAAAACAGGGGTCAATTACCATCTGGCGCCGACTGATAAAATTCTGTTACAGAGCAAAGCGCTGCAACAACTTCAGGGTAATCGTGACGTGAGTGTCGTCTGGAGCATGACCAATGAACAACGTGAGCAGGATCTTTTACCGATTCGTATCCCTGTGTACAAGGGATTGATCGGGCTGAGAATAGCGCTGGTAAGAAAAGCGGATCGGGATGTGTTCAAGTATGTGCGGAGCATGAAAAAGCTCAATCTTTTTAGTCCTTTATCAGGACGAGACTGGCCTGATACCAAGATACTCCAGGCTAACGGTTTTGCCGTAGAAACAGATGAAAACTATGAAGGATTGTTTGATCAGCTGGCCGCCGGCCAGGCCGATTTTTTGCCGCGCTCTGTGGTTGAGATATGGGCAGAAACGGGGAAGGGGAATGAGCTGATTACAGAGCCTCATATCGCTCTGTACTATCCGACGGCAGTATACTTTTTTGTGAATAAAAAGAATCAGACGTTGGCTCGTCTGATTGAAAGTGGTCTGGAAAAACTGATTGCCTCGGGAGAGTTTGAGCAGCTTTTTCTTGACGCTCACCAACAGAGTCTGGCCAAAGCTGATTTAGCTACGAGGCGAATTTTTCGCCTCGACAATCCGAATTTACCGGTGGCGACGCCACTTGACAGGGAAGCGCTTTGGCACCAGCCCACAACCTCTGTTGAGTAGAGGTTTAGCCCTCAAATCCCAGTTTGAGTTTGGCGTAATCCATAAGGCGTTTAAATATTCCACCCTCATTGACTTGTTGCAGGGTTACCAAAGGGTAATTGGCTACATCTTCACCGTCCAGTTGCAGGTATAGCGTACCAACAACCTGACCTTTCTCAAGTGGTGCCTCAAGTTTCTTGTCCAGTTCAAAGTTGGCCTGCAGATTTTTACTCTGCCCGCGGGGAATCGTAATAGGCGTATCCTGCATAATACCGAGATCTACGGTATCTCTGTCACCCATATAAATTTTGTGGGCCACAAAACTTTCACCAGCCTGGTAGGGCACAATGGTCTCGAAGAAACGAAAACCATATTTGAGTAGTTTACGGTTTTCTTCTTTGCGCGACCTCTCACTTTCGGTACCCATTACCGCAGAGATTAAGCGCATATCGTCCTGTATCGCAGACGTAATCAGGCTGTAACCCGCTTCAGAAGTATGGCCTGTTTTCACTCCGTCTACGTTAAGACTGCGATCCCACAGCAAACTGTTGCGGTTATATTGTTTGATGCCGTTAAAGGTAAACTCTTTCTCTGAGTAGATCGCATAAACCTGTGGAACGTCATTGATCAGTGCCGCAGAAAGAATGCCCATATCTCTTGGTGAAGTAAACTGTTCAGGGTTATCCAGACCATGACTGTTAGCAAAATGGGTCGAGGTCATTCCCAGTTTCTCGGCATAGGAATTCATCATACTGGCAAACGCATCTTCGCTACCGGCAATGTGTTCCGCCATAGCGACACAAGCATCGTTTCCTGACTGCACGATAATACCTCGCAGTAGATCACTGACACTGATTTGCTTGCCGACTTCAATAAACATTTTTGAAGATTCAGGAAAATTTTTAGCCCAGGCATTTTCTGATACGGTCACCATATCCTGCATGGTAATGGCACCGCTTTTGAGCTCTTGCCCAATAACGTATGCCGTCATTATTTTGGTCAGGCTGGCGGGCGCCAGGCGCATATCCGCATTTTTTGAAGCGATGAGTTTACCCGTCTGATAATCCATCAGTACATAACCTTTAGCGGCTACTTCCGGTGCGCTGGGTATCACTACTGCGGCGGTCGCCGTGACGGAGACGAACGAGAAAAAGATGCTGAATATAAGTCTGACAGAAAAGCCTGTTATTGCTTGCATTACCCTTCCACTAAATTGTTGTTAACTGAATATGTGATTATTGTTTTACCTGCGCAGGCAGCGACTCACCGGCAGTGTTACGCACCAAATTCGCTGTTGTGCCACAGGGGGCCAATATAACATTAAAAACCCTAGCTGTGTGGCTTTGCTGAGGCATATTACACCACAGCTGCTAACCGAAACTAATGGGGTGCATAGAGTTGATAGGCACCCTGATATCCACTGCGTTTTAGCTCTTCCACCAGGTCAGTGGCAGCATTTTTGTCTTCAATGGGTCCCAGCCTCAGCCTGTAGACACCATTAAAAGCTAATAATTGCGTGGGCAACTGATAAAGATTTTCCAGACCGCGGGCTAACTGCCTGACTTTGCTTTCATCACTCAGTGCGGCAACCTGTACAAACAGTGCCTTTGCAGCCTCTTGTTGTTCCGGGGGTAAAGAAGGTTCACCAGCGATCATCATACTGCCGTTTTCATCGACGTAAATACTGTCAATCCGTACTTTTGCTGTGCCGGTTTTAAGCATGTCCAGTTTCAGGGCCGCAGCATAGGACAAGTCAATAACACGGTTTCCGTGAAATGGGCCTCTGTCATTAACCCGCACGATGACCTGCTTGTTGTTTACCTGATTAGTAACTCTGACAAACGACGGCAGAGGGAGTGTCTTATGGGCGGCAGTCATGGCATACATATCGTATACCTCACCATTGGAAGTAAGATGACCGTGGAATTTCTGGCCGTACCAGGACGCCTCGCCAGTCTCACTATAGTCCCGTGCACTTTGCATGGGCTGATAGGCTCTGCCGAATACCTTATAAGGCGCATTACCTCTGGGGGTATAAGGGACATAGACAGGCTGTGCATCAGCCAGTCGGATAGCGGAAGGCGGACGGGCTGGCGCCGAGTCGTTACGTTGACTATACCGGCCATGTTGTGTGGCACAGCCAGCTAAAATCAGTACAAGCGCATATGTGAGCAGTTTCATCGTATTGTTATTCTCTCGATAGCAAACGTTTCTGCGTTCCTATACCCATCAGAATGCCAAACCCTGCGAGCAATGTCACCATGGAAGTTCCGCCATAGCTGATCAGTGGAAGCGGAACGCCAACCACAGGTAATAAACCCGAGACCATGCCCATATTCACAAATACATAGATAAAAAAGGTCAGTGTAATACTTCCCGCAAGAAGCTTGCTATAGGCTTCCTGTGCACGCATCGCGATGATCATCCCTCTGACCACAATGAAGGCGTAAAGGGTCAGTAACAACACAATACCGGTAAAACCAAACTCTTCACTGAATACCGAAAAAATAAAGTCTGTATGGCGTTCTGGTAAAAACTCCAGCTGTGACTGTGTACCCTGCAGCCAGCCTTTGCCGGGGATGCCCCCCGAGCCAATAGCGATTTTTGACTGGATAATGTGGTAACCCGCACCAAGAGGGTCGGATTCCGGGTTCAGAAAGGTCAGTACCCGCTGCTTTTGATAGTCTTTCATCAGGAACATCCACATTATCGGAGCAAATGCAGAGCCCAGTGCGGCGATAGTGCCGATAATTTTCCAGCTGGTACCGGCGAGAAACAGCACAAACAGCCCGGCACTGGCCAGCAACAATGAGGTACCCAGGTCCGGTTGCTTGGCAACCAGCAATGTCGGCACAGCCATTAACCCAAAACCCGCCACGATATGCAGTATCCTGGGGGGAAGATTAAACCGACTGATGTACCAGGCCACCATCATGGGTACTGCCAGCTTCATGACTTCAGAGGGTTGAAATTGCATAAACCCCAGATCCAGCCATCGCTGTGCACCTTTACCGACAGTACCGACCAATAATACGGCGACCAGCATCAGTACACCTATTACATAAAAATGGATGGACAGACGACGGTAGGCCAGGGGCGGGATTTGCGCCAGCAAAATCATTACCCCCAGGGCGACAACAAGTCTGATGCCCTGGCGGATAATGAGATCCATATCTTTCCCTCCGGCACTGTATATTACCACCAGCCCGGTTCCCATAAGCAGTAACAGACCCAATAACAGCGGCAGATCAATGTGCATCCGTTGCCAGATACTGTTGGGGTTGGCTTCAAGCTTACTGCGCAGCATAGTTACCATTTTCTTTGTTGGCGAAATAATAGTCCATGACTTTTCTGGCAATGGGTGCCGCCTGAGAACTTCCTCCACCGGCGTTCTCCATGGCTACCGTGACCACAATTTCCGGGGCATCATAGGGGGCATACCCAATGTACATGGCATTGTCCTTGTGATGGTCGGCAATGGTTTCTTCGTCGTATTCTTCATCCATAGCGATGCTGATGACCTGTGCCGTACCGGTTTTACCGGCAGAGGTATAACTGGTGTCCTTAAATGCATGCCTTGCTGTACCATGCTCTGGATTATTGACAGTACCGTACATTGCGTCCAGCACCACCTGCCAGTTCCGGGGTGAGTTCAGTGTAATAGGTTGTAGCTCTTTTGGCGCAGCCTGGTGTAATTTATTATCGATATAGTGACCACGTAATATCTGTGGCACAAAGCGTACTCCGCGATTGACCAATGTGGTTACTGATTTCGCCAGTTGCAGTGGAGTTGTAGTCCAGTAACTCTGACCTATGCCAACTGAAATGGTATCACCGATATACCAGGGCTCGTTATATCGGGCCCTTTTCCATCCCCGGCTGGGCATGTTGGCTGCAGATTCTTCATACAGGTCGATACCGGTGTAATCACCGAAGCCAAACTGGCTCATCATGTCACTGATGTTGTCGATACCTGTTTTATAAGCCAGGTCGTAGAAGAAAACATCACAGGACACTTCAATGGATTTTCTTACATCAACCCACCCATGGCCCCACTTTTTCCAGTCACGCCAGGGGCGTTCAACATTCTTTAGCTTATAAGTACCGCGGTCAAACATACGGGTCTCTTCGGTAATGACACCCAGCTCCAGCCCCAGCAATGCAAGATGCGGTTTGACCGTCGAAGCCGGGGGATACTGACCCTGTGTCGCCCGGTTAATCAGAGGCCTGTCTCTGGATTGCAATAACTTTTGATACTCTTTACTGCTGATGCCATGAACAAATAAATTGGGGTTATAACTGGGGTTACTGTACAACGCCAGCACGCCACCATTTCTCGGATCAATGGCCACGACTGAGCCGCGATATCCCTGGAGAGATTGCTGGATAACCTGCTGCAGTCTGACATCCACGTTCAGTACCAGATCGTCTCCGGGTACCGGCGGCTGGAATTTCAGTGTGCGGATAATACGCCCCTGGTTGTTCACTTCCACTTCCTGATAGCCCACCTGACCATGTAATTTGCTTTCATGGAATTTCTCTACGCCCAGCTTGCCAATATTGTAAGTGGCGGCGTAGTTGTCGGCTTGTCCCGCTTCATTCAGCTTTTGCAGGTCTTTTTTGTTGATTCTTGAGACATAACCAAGCAGGTGAGTGAGGGTATCGCCATAGGGGTAGTGACGGGTCAGACGGGCTTCTACCGAGATGCCGGGGTACTTATGCTGATGAGCGGAAAACAATGCCACTTCCTCATGGCTCAGACGGGCCTTGAGGTTGACGGGCCGGAAGCGGCGCTGACTTTTCAGTTCGTCGCGAAAATCACTGATATCGTCGTCAGACAGACTCAGTAATTGTTGCAAACTCTCCAGACTGGCATCCAGATTCGCCACTTGTTCAGGAATCACTTCCAGACTGAAGGTGGGCCGGTTCTCTGCCAGTAACAGTCCGTTTCTGTCATATATCAGGCCCCGGTTTGGTGCCACTGGTAAGACTTTTATCCGGTTGCCATTGGAGCGGGTCTGATAGTCCGTATATTTGGTAACCTGAAGGTAGTAGAGATTACTCACCAGCGTTACAATCAATGCGGCGATACCAAGCAGGGCAATGACTGTCCGGCGTGCAAACAGGTTTGCTTCTGATGTGTGATCTCTGATGGTAATGCGTTTTGGCGGCACGTTACTCTCTGTGGTACGGATGGTTATTGTTCAGTGACCATGCCCGGTAAAGGCTCTCAGCCAGCAGTATTCTGACCAGCGGATGTGGCAGGGTTAAAGCCGACAATGACCAGCGTTGCTCAGAGGCCGCAATACATTCTTCGGCAAGCCCTTCAGGGCCACCCACTAACAGACTGACATCCCGCCCGTCCATCTGCCAGCGCCGCATTTGCTCTGCAAGATTGTCGGTGCTCCAGGGTTTACCTGTTACCTCTAAGGTGACAATCCTGTTGCCTTTGGGGATCGCAGCCAGCATGGACTCCCCTTCTTTTTTAAGAATGCGGCCTATGTCCGCGTTCTTACCACGTTTTCCTGCCGTTATCTCGGTCAGTTGCACAGGCGTGTCAGGAGGAAAGCGACGGACATATTCGCTGAAGCCTTGCTCAACCCAGTCTGGCATTTTACTGCCCACAGCAATTAACTGAATGCGCAAATTACCCCCAGAGTTTTTCCAACTGATAAAAATCCCGGGCTTCTTCCTGCATTACATGGACAATAATATCCCCAAGATCAACCAGCACCCACTCACCGGTATCCTGTCCCTCAATGCTCAAAGGAGAGTGGTTGGCCGATTTTGTGGCTTCGACTACCTTTTCGGCTATCGAATTAACGTGACGCTTAGAGTTGCCGGAGCAAACCAGCATCATATCGGTAATACTCGACTTACCGGTCACATCCAGAATGACAATGTCCCTGCTTTTGGCGTCTTCAAGTTTATCCAGAACGAGGTCTTTAAGTTGTATGGTATCCAAAAAAGCTCCTGATTAATAAAACAAGGCGATCATTCGCACTGTCGGTAAAGTTGGTGCCTCTCAATATAGTCCTGTACCTTTTCAGGAAGCCAGGAGGGTTCGACATCTCCGTGACTCAGTGCAGCCCTGATAGTGGTAGATGATACCGGTATCTGACTGGTTTTGGCCAGATAGATGTATCCACCAGAGTGCTGTTCCAGTTGTTTGACATCCGTTGTTCTGCGCTCATTCAGCAGTCTGGTTATATTGACATTAAATTCAGGTAAAAAATCCCCGCGCTGACACACTACCAGATGACAATACTTGCATATTGATTGCCACTTGTACCAGCTGTCCAGATGGCACAGTGAGTCCATGCCAATAAAAAACAGGACGGGCCGGTTGGCAAATTCGCGTCGAAAGTCTTTTAACGTATCAATGCTGTAAGAGGGCTTGTCCCACATCAGCTCACGATTGTCGATAATGAAAAGGGGCCATTGTTGACAGGCCAGCTCCAGCATCGCTAATCGGTGCTCAGGACTGCTTTGTGGAGCTTGTTTGTGGGGTGGAATATGACAGGGCAGAAGACGCACTTGTTCGAGTCCTAATTCCTGTGCGGCTTCAGCGACCGGCTGCAGGTGACCTATATGAACGGGATCAAAGGTACCGCCGAAGATCCCCAGCATGGTTTTGGTCGTATCGGCGCTCATAACAGACATCAGTTATAGTCCAGAGCCATTGAATCCAGGGGCATGGGGATAAACATCAGACACAAATGGCAGAGTTCAACATAGGGGCGTGGCACGCTGGATTGCTTGATGGCCTGATCAAAGTGACTCAGTTTATCAGCCATTTGTGACAGCTGATCATTGTTCAGGCGTTGCAATGCCTGCTGGTACAGAGATTGACGATTACGCCATATTCTGTGTTTGTTCCACAGAGACTGCAACGATATCCCCTGACTGACTGCATGCTGGAGGCTTTTCAGAGTCTGCCACTCTCTGACCAGCGCCCACAATACAATGGTGGGTTCGATACCTTCTGTTTCCAGGCGATAGAGCATTTTGACTGCCCGTTGCGGGTTCCCTTCAAGCAAGACGTCAATTAACTGAAAGACCGTGAAGCGCGACTGATCGACTATGGCTTTTTCGGCTTGCTCAAGGGTTAACTGGCCAGACGGATAAATCAGAGCCAGCTTTTCTATTTCTTGTCTTGCCGCGAGCAGATTGCCTTCACAATAGTCACTTAACAGTCTGACCAGCTCGGGAAAAGCCTGAATACCTAAATGATTGAGTCTTTCTGAGATCCAGCGGTTCAGGTGCTGCCCCTCAAGAGGGTAGCAGGGAATGTATACCCCTTGCTTATCTAAGCTCTTAAACCATTTGGTATTTTGAACATCTTTGCCAATACGGCCCCCATGGAGCAGAATCAGCACATCGGGGTTGGGTGACTGAGCCAAGGACTGCAACACTTTCGCGCCTTCAGCTCCGGGCTTTCCTGTGGGGAGTTCCAGTTCAATCATTTGCCGGCTGCTGAACAATGAAAGGGTTTGACTGGCTTCAACCAGGCGGTTCCAGTTAAAACCCGTGTCAACAGTCAGACTCTGTCGCTCATCAAATTCCATCGCTTTTGCCTGGTCACGAATGGCCTGAATACATTCCATTTGTTGCTGAGGCTCATCACCGAATATCAGGTAAAAAGCCTGCAAGCCCTTATTCAGACTATCTGCCAAACGATTCGGATAGAGCTGCATCAGGGAGCCTGGTTGCTTAGCCGGCTCAGCTGGCGAACAATACGCTCTGAAGCAAGTTTTCGTAATTCATCCAGAATAAGATTCAGCTCCCGGGATTTGGCCAATACCGCATTGGGATCATCCTGATATTCCCGGCTGAGATCGAAGGTGAAAAGCTGAGGTACTTGCCCGGGGGCCTGTATTTCGTAGCGAACCTGATAAATCAATTCATATTCGGCGACCTGGCCGGTTCTGAATAGCGACAATAGTGCCCGATCGAGTTTTTCGGGGTAGAGGTAAAGTACCGCTGCGGAGCTCTGAGGTTGGGACAACAGGGAAACCGAATAGCGTTCCAGTCTCTCTTTCATTGCCCGAACCAGAGGTGCATGTGGATTGCTGCCGGTAAGATGTAACTCCCTGAACTGGTTACCTATGGGATCGGTGCCACGCAGGGTAAAGCCACAACTGCTGAGCACCAGACTCAGCAACATGGAGATCAACAGAACCGACAGACGTCTCATTAGCTGGCCACAATATTAAGCAGTTTTCCCGGTACGTAAATGACTTTACGCAGCGTTTTACCTTCAGTGTGCTGGCTGACATTACTCTGCGCCATAGCGAGTTCCTGAACCTGTTGTTGATCGGCATCAGCAGGCACGGTCATTTTCGCCCGAACCTTGCCATTTACCTGTATAACTATGAGTTTTTCGTCTTCCACCAGTGCTGTGTCATCCACTTGCGGCCAGCCGCTGAATTCAATCTCTGAATCTTTGCCAAGCTGTTGCCACAACTCATGGCAAATATGCGGAGTTATGGGATTCAGCAACGCCACCACGATTTCAATAGCTTCGCGCATTACTGCACGGTCTGTGGGGTGTTCCTGCGATGCTTTTTGCAGATGATTCATCAGTTCCATCACCGCAGCAATTGCGGTATTGAAGGTTTGTCTGCGGCCCAGGTCATCGGTGACTTTGGCCAGGGTTTTGTGCACTTCCCGGCGGAGCGATTTTTGCCCCGGATTCAATACAGCTTTGTCCAGTGCTGGTACATCACCGGCAAGCAGGTGATCCTGTACCAGTTTCCACAAACGTTTGAGGAAACGGTGGGCACCATCTACCCCTGAATCCAGCCATTCAAGGGTTTGCTCTGGCGGCGCCGCGAACATGGTAAACAGCCGAATGGTATCGGCACCATACTGATCAATGACCTGTTGTGGATTGATGCCGTTGTTTTTGGACTTGGACATCTTGGTCATGCCGCCATGGATCACTTTCTGCCCATCGCTGCGCAGCACCGCTTTAACAATGCGGCCTTTTTCGTCCTTTTCCACATCCACATCGGCAGGGTTGTACCAGGTTTTCGCGCCTTTGCTGTCTTCGCGATAATAGGAGTCGGCCAGTACCATGCCCTGACACAGTAACCGCTTATAGGGCTCATCGGAGTCCACCAGGCCTTCGTCACGCAGTAATTTGTGGAAAAAACGCGAGTACAAAAGGTGCAATATGGCATGTTCAATACCACCAATGTACTGATCCACCGGCAGCCAGTAGTTGGCTTCTTTGGGATCCAGCATGCCCTGTTGATACTGTGCACTGCAATAGCGCGCATAGTACCAGGAGGATTCCATAAAGGTGTCAAACGTGTCTGTTTCACGTCTGGCTGGCTGGCCCTGATATTCTGCTGCAGACCAGTCGCTGTTACCTTTGATTGGTGACGTCACCCCATCCATCACCACATCTTCAGGCAGCTTCACCGGCAGTTGATCAGCCGGCACAGGAACTGATTCGCCATTTTCCAGGTTTAACATAGGGATAGGTGCACCCCAGTAGCGCTGTCGGGAGACGCCCCAATCGCGTAAACGATAATTTACTGTGCGCTTACCTTTGCCCAGCGATGCTAGCTTCTCAGCGATGGCGTCAAAGGCTTGCTCTGAACTCATGCCGTCAAATTCACCTGAATTGATCAGAACGCCTTTGTCTGTGTAGGCACCCTGACTGATATCACAATCCGTACCGTCGGCCGGTTTGATGACCTGCCTGATATCAATATTGTATTTGTGAGCAAACTCCCAATCCCGTTGGTCATGTCCGGGTACTGCCATAACCGCGCCTGAGCCATAATCCATCAGCACAAAATTAGCGACCCAAACGGGCACCTGCTTACCGGTCAGGGGATGGACGGCAAACAAACCGGTATTGCAGCCTTTTTTCTCCATTGTAGCGATATCGGCTTCAGCCACCTTGCTGTTTTTGCAATCCTCAATAAAGGCGCTGAGAGACGGATTGTTTTCCGCTGCTTCAACAGCCAGTGGATGCTGCGCAGCGAGGGCCACGTAGCTGACACCCATCAGGGTGTCAGGGCGGGTTGTGTAAACGTCGAAGCTGGCGGACCCATCTGCCAAAGAAAAGTTTAATTCAACCCCTTCAGAGCGGCCAATCCAGTTGCGTTGCATGGCTCTGACCTGATCCGGCCAGTCTTCCAGCTTCTCCAGGTCCGTAAGCAGTTGTTCAGCATAATCAGTGATTTTTATAAACCACTGAGGGATTTCTTTTTGTTCCACCAACGCGCCTGAACGCCAGCCTCTGCCATCAATAACCTGCTCATTGGCAAGTACGGTCTGATCCACAGGATCCCAGTTAACCGTGGCGTTTTTCTTATAAACCAGGCCTTTTTCATACAGCCGGGTAAAAAACCACTGTTCCCATTGATAGTAGTCGGGCTTACATGTGGTGACTTCGCGATCCCAGTCATAGCCAAACCCCAATGAGCGGAGCTGTTCTTTCATATAATCGATATTGGCATAGGTCCATTTTGCCGGTGCAGTCTTGTTCTCAATGGCGGCGTTTTCTGCGGGTAATCCGAACGCATCCCAGCCCATAGGTTGCATTACATTTTTTCCCTGCATGCGCTGAAAACGGCTGATCACATCACCGATGGTATAATTGCGCACATGACCCATGTGCAAACGACCACTGGGATAGGGAAACATCGACAGGCAGTAGAATTTTTCTTTGTTTTCATCCAGCTTGGCTGAAAACAAACCACTTTGTTGCCAGTGTTGTTGAACGTTTTTTTCTATCTGCTGAGGATTATACTGTCTTTCCATCAATTTCGAATTCCGGGCTGTTGAGGTGATTTTTGCCAAGTCGGGTGAATGGCATAAGACCCAATAGAATACCTCAGCGGCTGTGCAGGGAACAATAGCGAAGGGCGAATTCATTGGTATTGTACTATTCGCCCTTATACTCTGAATGACGTGCGACTTAAATATTGAGGGGAACCCAGTGCCAAAGCATCAAACCGATTATGAACAACTTCTGGATAAAATGTCTGAATGGGTAAAGCAATCTGTAGAGCAGGATGTGCTGACACTTATGCAAATCGAACAGCAGGCCCGGGCCTATCTTAAAGCTGCCGAGGATCTTAGTAAGGATGAGATGGACATGTTGGAAAACACCCTGACCCGGGATTTGCAGACCTTTGCCCATCATTGGCAGCGTGACGCGGATAATTCTCCCTGGTGGCAGGCGACTAAAGATAAATTCTGGTCCTTACTGGCGGACCTCTCAGATAAAAGTAAGTTGGCAATGACTGAGTCCTGGCGCGATATCCGCCATCATGGGATTTACCAGGCTGGTGAAGCGGTGGCATTGGGAGAACTGGAGTGCAGCAAATGCCATAACCGCCATCAGGTGACGCATGCAGAAGTCATCCAGCCTTGCCTCGAATGCGGTAATACGCGTTTTTCGAGAGTGCTCTGATGGTATTTTCACCGGGGAACTTTTTCAGAGACAAAAAAAAGCCCGCCTTTAAGGCGGGCAAAGCAACAAGTGTTGAAGGAAAATGAAAACTTTCCAGGGAACATGTCAACAGGAGATGTGACAAGTGCATCTGACCAATTAGATGAAACATCATGCGCTAGTGCAGAATACGCAGACAATTGTACGGAATTCAGCGCTTGCCACAATTGAGATTTTTTCTCTTTTTGAATAAATAAAACTAATGTGTAAACAGGATGTTTCCTATCGTATTTTCCTGAATATTAATACAGTAGAGCTTAATGTATTGATAAATATAGCTAAAAACAAGAGAGTAAAAAATAACCTGTAAGAAAATTTCTATTGTGATTTGCCATTGAGAAGGTGATTCCGGGTATGATGCAATAAAGCAGGTTTTTTTACCGTACGTAAAAAATAGCTGAACGCCGGAGGAAGATGTCCAGAGTCAGGGCGAATAACAGCCTGAAAATTAGGCAGTTGATAGCAGTTGGGTATATAAGCCGATACCAGCTTGGTATGCTAGTCATTAAACAAAGAGTAACCATCGGCTCAGGGGATATAATAGGTTTGTCTAATCGTTGTGGTGTGGTGGACAGGGCCGGGATGCTGATCACTGACCGGCCTTTTCTGTAGCCACCGGAAAGTGCCGAATCAGCCATTTACTCTTTGTTAAGGTATTCGGATTAATGGTATAAAAACTGGAATATAAAGAATGCATCGGCATAACATTCGGGTGTATTACGAAGACACGGACGCAGGCGGGATAGTGTACTATGCCAACTACCTGAAATTTCTGGAAAGGGCCAGAACTGAGTGGCTCAGGGAGTTGGGTGTTGAACAGGATAGTTTGTTGGAACAATCCACGGGTTTTGTCGTCAAACATCTGGAAATTGACTATCAGTCTGCTGCGCGATTCAATGAGTTGCTGGTTGTAGAGTCGCAATTAGCGTCACTCAAGCGTACCAGCCTGATGTTTGATCAGTGTATATACAATCATAATAATCGACCATTGGTTAAGGCCAGGGTCAAAGTGGCCTGCGTGGATCTCAGTGCAATGAGGCCCATGCCTATACCGGATTTTGTTTTAGGGGAGTTGTCAGGTGTCAGGTGAAATGTCGTTTTTTGGTCTCTTTTTGCAGGCCAGCCTTCTCGTCCAACTCGTTATGCTGTTGTTACTGGCTACCTCAGTGGTGTCATGGGCGTTTATTTTTCAGCGGGTTAAAGCCCTCAAACATGCCCGTCTTGAGGTGAGAAAATTTGAGGATAAGTTCTGGTCAGGTGGCGATCTTAATCGCCTGTTCCAGGAAATCTCCGCCCGCCAGCATGTGTCTGGCATGGCCAGTTTATTTGTCGCGGGTTTTAAGGAGTTTGCGCGCCTGCGTAAAAGCGGAGCCGCTTCGCCTCAGGCGGTGATGGACGGCACCTATCGCGCCATGCGTGTGTCCTTATCCAGAGAAGTGGATGCGCTGGAGAGTAATCTGCCGTTTCTGGCCACGGCGGGCTCCATCAGCCCCTATATCGGTTTGTTTGGTACGGTATGGGGGATTATGACTGCATTTATCGCCCTCGGTGAGGTGCAACAGGCGACCCTGGCAATGGTGGCGCCCGGTATCGCCGAGGCACTTATCGCTACCGCCATGGGCCTGTTTGCTGCGATCCCGGCGGTAATAGCCTACAACCGATTCAGCCATCAGGTGGAGAAACTGGAGAATAGTTACGGGAACTTTATGGAAGAGTTTTCGAGTATTCTTCATCGCCAATCCCACGGCTCAGACAGCGCCGCTTAGGAGACAGCATGTACGAAAGAAAGCGCCGTCGTCCGGTGTCAGAAATCAATGTGGTCCCTTATATCGATGTGATGCTGGTGCTGCTGATTATTTTTATGGTGACAGCTCCTCTGGTGACCCAGGGGGTAAAAGTCGAACTCCCTAAGGCCTCAGCTGAAGCTCTCTCTGAAGACAGTAAGCCTCCGCTGATCGCATCGGTAAATGCCGATGGAGAGTATTTCCTTAATGTTGGGGAAAGTCAGGAAGAGCCACTGACGGCAGTTGATCTGGCAACATTGGTGGCAGCGCATTTACAAAAAGAGCCCGACACGCCTGTTGTGGTAAAAGGTGACGGACGGGTTCCTTATGATAACGTGGTGCAGTTGATGGTATTGCTGCAGCGTGCCGGTGTGCCTTCTGTGGGGTTAATGACGGATTCGCCGGAGTAGTGAATGCAAAGTCTTAAACCGGCTATTGCCTGGTCAGCGGTGTTGCACCTGGTTATGGGCGGGATGCTGATGCTTAGTGTGGACTTCAGTTCTACACCAGAAGTCGTACAACCGCAGATGAACGTGGTGCAGGCTGTTGCTGTTGACAGTGCGGTGATTGAACGTCAGTTCGAGAAAATTGAGCAACAAAAAGAGGCGGAGCGTAAGCGCCTGGCCGACATAGAACGTCAGGCTCGTGAAGCTGAGCAGAAGCGCAGGGATGCGCAGCGACGGGCAGAAGAAGAAAAGAAACGTAAAGTACAGGAAGAACAGCGTAAGGCTCAGGCTGCGGCAAAAGCAAAGGAAAAACAGCGACAGGAACGGGAAAAGGCAAAACGACTCGAACAGGAACGGCAAAAGAAAGCGAAGGAAGAGGCTGAGAGAAAGGCCCGGGAAGCTGAAGAGCGTCGGAAAAAGCAAGAAGCCGCAGCCAGAGAAGCTGAGCGCAAGCGCAAGGAAGAGCAGGCAAGAGCCGAACAGGAGCGACGGATGCAGGAACAATTGCAGATAGAGCAGGCTGCGAGACAAAAGCAGAGGCAGCGTCAGATCCTCTCTGAAACAGACAAATATCGAGCGCTGATTATGCAATCTATTCAGCGTAACTGGATTGTCGATGATTCGATGAGCGGCAAGTCCTGCAGGCTGAATATCAGCGTCGCATCAAATGGTTTTGTAAAAACAGTGAAAATATTGGAAGGTGATCCCAGGACCTGTAAATCCGCTGAAACTGCGGTGTATAAAACGGCAACCTTACCAATGCCCAAAGACCCGGATGTATTGCAGCAATTTTTGAATTTTAATTTAACAGTGAAAAGAGACTGATATGCCCAGAACGCTCCCTTTACCAGGTTTACTTTTTATTCTGTTGATGATGGTCAGTGCCAGAGTCAGCGCCACGCTGGAAATTGTGATCACCGAGGGCATTGATACTGCTCGTCCGATAGCCGTTGTGCCGTTCAAATGGGAAGGGCAGGGCAGTATGCCTGAAAGGTTGTCAGATGTGATAGCGGCGGATCTCAGACGCAGTGGTAAGTTTAATCCTGTCAATGTTGCCCGGATGCCACAAATGCCTTCTGCGGATCGAGATGTGGATTATGCCGCCTGGGCAGCTACGGGTGTTGAAGCCGTGCTGGTAGGAAAAATAGAACAGGACACCGTGGACCGTTACCGTGTCAGCTTTGAGTTAATTGATGTTGTGCGGGGGCAGATTACCGGTGGGCAAGCCCAGATGCTCAGTGATGGTAAGCTTATTGACAGTAAAGACCATGTACTTGCCAGTCGTCAGCATGTTATCGATGGAGGCGGTTTCAGACAGCATGGCCATCGGGTTGCCGATATTGTATATGAAAAATTAACCGGCACGCGAGGCGCTTTTCTAACCCGTATTGCCTATGTCATCGTTCGCGACAGAGAAACAGAAGAGTTTCCTTACCAGTTAGTCGTCGCAGATTATGATGGTTACAACGAAACCGTGCTGTTGCGTTCCAAGGAGCCCCTGATGTCACCGGTATGGTCACCAGACGGTACTAAGCTGGCCTACGTGAGCTTCGAAAATCGTCGCTCCCAGATCTTTATTCAGGACATTTATACGATGAGCCGCACCCGGGTTACCGATTACCCGGGAATAAACAGCGCGCCGCAATTCTCGCCGGATGGTAAACAACTGGCCATGGTGTTATCAAAAGACGGCCAGCCGGATCTCTATATCATGGATTTGGCCAGCCGCAAGCTTCGTCGGTTGACGAGCAGTCGAAGTATTGACACCGAACCAAGCTGGACTCCTGATGGGCAAAACATTATCTTTACGTCAGAACGGGGTGGTAAACCTCAGTTATATCGCGTAAATTTAGCATCAGGTAAGGTTCGTCGCCTGACTTTTGTTGGTGAAATGAACCTCGGGGGAACGATTACCCCGGACGGTAAAGAACTGGTAATGGTGAATCGCACTAATGGTGCTTATCACATTGCCCGTCAGGATCTGTCTTCTGGTGTGATGCAAGTGTTGACTAAAACCTATCTGGATGAGTCGCCCAGCATTGCACCAAATGGCAGTATGATTATTTATAGTACGTTACATCAGCGCAAACAAGTGTTGTCGCTGGTGTCGCTGGATGGACGGTTCAAGGCAAGGTTGCCCGCGGCTAACGGACAGGTCAAGTCACCAAGCTGGTCGCCGTTTTTAATGTAATTTGTTAAACCCTTTGAAAACAATAAGGAACACGAGAATGCAATTAAACAAAGTATTCAAGGGCGTGGTTATGGCACTGCCTGTCATTACGCTGATGGCTTGCTCCTCCAGTAGCCAGGTAGATGATCAGACTGCCAGTACTAACCAGGCCACTGAAACTGCTACTGAGCAACAGGATTCAGCGGTGCAAACCGGCAGTGCGGAGCAAATGAAGTCTCCTGCAGAGATCAAGCGTGAAGAGCTTGAAGCCTTGCAAAATGAGCAGATGGTCTATTTCGATTTTGATGTATCAACGATCAAACCTGAGTATTATTCCATTCTTGATAAGCACGCGGCATTTCTTGTCAAAAATCCAGGTGAAACTGTGACTATCGAAGGTCACACAGACCACCGTGGTACGCCTGAATACAATATTGCTCTGGGTGAGCGTCGTGCCAAATCTGTTGCCACATACCTACAGAATGCTGGTGTCAGCACCTCTCAGGTATCGGTGGTTTCTTATGGTGAAGAAAAACCAATGGATACCAGCAATACAAAATCGGCTTTTGCCAAGAATCGCCGCGGTGTACTGGTATACCGGTAAGAGAGTCCTATGATTTATCGCGGTCTGGCCGTTGTCAGTTGTTTAGCCATTGGAGCAACAGCTATTGCTGCTCCGGCACCGGTCTCTGATCTCAGTGCCGGCAGTCTTGAGAGCCGTATAGCGACACTGGAGCGTATGGTCGAAGCCCGTTCCGGTGCTCAGCATAATATTCAGCGCCAGTTGGTTATGATGCAGCAGGAAGTTAATGAGCTACGGGGCTCTGTTGAAGAACACAGCTACAAACTGGAGCAGATTCTGCAACGTCAGCGCGAGCTGTATATTGAGATCGACAACCGTATGCAGTCTCTCAGTAGTCCGGCGAACATGCCATCGCAGGCAAACGCCGATGATGCTGCCGGAACTCCTGAAATCAGTTCCAGCTCTCTGGGTGAAGATGATGCCTATGACAGGGCAGTTAATCTTATCCTGCGCGAAAAGCGTTATGATCAGGCGATCCCTGAATTTAAGGCATTTTTGCAGCAGTATCCGGGATCGTCTTATGCCGCTAATGCTCATTATTGGTTAGGGCAGCTATTGTTTAACAAACAAGAGTGGGCCGAATCCAGTACCCATTTTGAAACAGTAGTGAGTGACTACCCGGGTTCAAATAAGAGAGCCGACTCATTGTTGAAGCTGGGTATGATTGCGCAAAATCAGTCTAATCTTGCCAGGGCTCAACAGTTGTTTGAACAGGTAATTCGGGATTATCCCGAGTCTTCCGCCAGGAAGCTCGCTGAGCCCCGTTTACGAGCTGTGAAAAATAATGGCTGAGTCTGATTGAGGCATAACAGTTAGTCAAAACCCCTGGCGTTTAGCTGGGGGTTTCTTTTTCAGGGCTTTTTTGAGCTTCGCCAGTAAAAACCGCATCCTTTTCTTTAATATCTGTTGTTCAGCATCATCGCGGGTTTCATAACTGCTACGCAGGTAGCAGCGGGTCATTTTATCGAATTGTCTGGCAACATGAGCCGGTTGCTGTTGTTGTACCAGACTGTTGAAATCTTGTGGACCCATCCAGCGGGGGCGCTCTATATCGCTGCGTTCCAGCAATCTGAGGCCTTTATGATAGTAATAGGCGGGTGATGAATGTCTGATCACGAGCCAGTGTTTATATTGATAAATGGCTAGCAATAATGCAGTAAACAATACCAGTGCAGCTCCGGCGAGAGCGAGCCTTAAAGGGGTCACTTCTCCTAATAGGGCTTTGAGCATGTCTTCCTGATTATCACGATCAAAGCCCAGGATCCAACGGCTCCACAGGTAATCCATGTCGGCTAATAACATTCTCAGTTCGTTGACCCAGGCTAACTGTTGCAAGCGACTCAATGCTGAGCCCTGCATGAAGCTGTCTTCGTATTCCACTGCCCGTTGTAAGCCGAACTCCAAACGTAATGGAGAGACCAGGGCTGTAGGATCCAGCCGTTGCCAGCCGTTTTCTGACAACCATTCAACCCAGGCATGAGCATCATACTGGTACACGCTCATATATTCTTCACCGCGCATTTCGCCGCCCAGATAGCCTGTTACCATGCGAGCTGGAATACCACCGAGCCTGAGTGCATACGCCATGGCACCCGCATAATGAACACAAAATCCGGCTCTGTCTTCGAACAGAAATTGATCCATGGCATTGGTGGGCATAGGCGAAGGGTTCAGCGTATAGCGAAATTCCTGTTCCTGAAAATAGTTGGAGACAGCGCCGATGAATGCTTTGTCGCTATCATGCCGTTGGCGTAAATTTGCCGCCCATTCGCGGGTTCTTGGGTTTCCCTGTTCAGGCAATTGCAGATTCAGTCGTCTGTCCAATAACTCGACATCGGGTAAAAGTGGAGCCTGTGTGTATGAACGTACTCTATAGGATATACCTGATTGCAATGGATAACGGCTGATCAACTGGTATTCCCGTCCTTGCCATATAGTGTTGTCACGGGTAACAGCCAGATCCAGCCCGAACAGCCAGGGGTTCTTGCTCGGCTCGCTGAGTACCTGATACGCAATACCCGGGCCCGATGTCCGGGGAGTGAATATATGATTAGTGCGTTGATAACGTTGGCGGATCCGCTCCCGAAAAGGCGCTACTTGCCAGCTTTTGCCGTCGAAATCTTCGAGTACCAGCGCTCTCCAGTAGCGTTCACTCATTACCGGAATATCATCGTCAAAGTTAACCCGGAAGGCGAGATCCGAGGAGCGTGCAAGTTGTGATAAATCTCCCGGTGTGACTTTGTCACTGAGGCCGGTTTCACCTCCTTTTCCCACTGGCATTTGCCACATGGGGCCCAGTTTTGGGGTGACAAGAAACAGCATTATGCATAACGGGACTGCTTGCAGACAGAGTTTTCCGGTACGTTTAATTTGCCCTGACCAGGTGTTAACGGGACTGATATGAAACGCCAGACTCAGCAGAAGCATCATGGTGAGTGCGCCATATAACAGGCTAAAAGCAATATTCTGGTTAAATACCAAACCTGTGCCAATCAGAAAAAACTGAATACTGATGAGCTGAAAATAATCCCGGCGACTGGCCAGCAACATTAATTTGAGGCTGGAAGCCAATACCAGTAGGTTCAGCATGCCTAATAACAGGCCAAGCTGCCAGCCAAATGTTGCCAGCACAATTGCGCTGAGTATTGCTAACAGATTCAGGGTGCGCAATGAGATCTGGTGTTTTTGCCAATTCATAAACAGACTGAAGCGGATAATGGTGGCGCAGCAGACGATTAGTAAGATCCAGGTTTCCAGTGGTTCAGTCAGCGTGAAGCTGCTGATACAAAGCACCAGTGTCAGTAACAGATGTGCCTTGTTATAAGCAGAAGGATTCAGCCTAACCATCATTGTGCTCATTGTTGTATAGCGCCAGGGACGTCAGGCATTGGTGGCGGTGAGCACTGCTTTTACCCGGTTGAATCGTGTTATCGCCGAGCTTCAGTCCGAACCGTTGTCCGCGATTTTCCATTTCCAGTATCATAAAACACAGGTGAGACAATCGACTTTCAAGCTCGTCATCGGTTTTCGATGCCAGTCTCAGCCAGACCTCATTATTGCTGGTGCTGGAGAACTTCTTGCTGATCATCCCTTGTCCCTTGGCGACCTGCTTCCAGGCGACATGATAAAGAGGTTGACCTAGCTGATACTCCGTCAGGCTGTCGAAATCATCATAGCCTTCACCGGTGGCGACATTGCCCTCAGACTCTTCTTCTCCGGTGGCACTATAGGTAATGACAGGGCATGGCAAAGGTGAGGGGTATACCAGAACTTTGCGGTCAAAACGCAGGTGAGTCCAACAACGGAACATCCCCAGTGGAAAGTAACTGCTAAGGGTGACCCTGGGGAGTGGAAGTCGCCCTCGACGGGTAGTTGGAACGGACAGTTCTGCCGGATTGGTGAGTCTGTCGAGATCAACCGATAATTGAACTTTCTCGCCGTAGAGCCCCAGATGCAGCCGGCCATGAGCGCTATGTTTCTGCGCCGACGTATCAATCCATAAGGGCAGGCTGACACTGTCACCGGCAAAAGGGTGAGCAACCTTACCCACCATGATTTTCAGGCCTGCGAAATTCAGATAACTGCTGAGCAGACTGACAAGAAACAGTGCGAGCAGAAAAAAGCCCAGCAGTAATATTAAATTATTCTGATAGTTTGTGCCTAATACAAAAAGTGCCACGCACAAAATTAAGTACAGCATCCCGAAACGGGACGGAAAAATAAATATATTACCCAGATTTAAGCTGAAGTCGGTTGCGGGCGGGATGCGTTTATCCAGCCAGGTATTGATTTGGGGTTGAAGCGTTTTTCTGAACATGGTTTCAGGCGGCCAGTGGGTCTACCTGCTCCAGTAACCATTGACTGAGACTGGTTTGTGCAGGATGTTCTGCTAATGCTGAGCGCAGGCGGTGTTCGGCGACCGCAGGTAACACTGTCTGCACATCTTCGGGAATAAGATAGTCACGGTTGTTGACCATCGCCCAGCTCCTGGCAGCCTGCAACAGTGCTTTGCTGGCCCTGGGGGATAATGCGCTGGGAAACTTCTCTGATTCCCGGCTATAGGTAACCAGGCGCAGGATATAATCAAGAATATCGTCAGAGGCATGAACCTCACTGATTTGTTGCTGAAGTTCAATCAGGGATGTGGGGCTGATAACAGGCTGCAACTTTTCCACCTCCTTTTGTTGGGGTTGCCTGAGCATGTCTTTCTCTGCCTGCCAGCTTGGGTACCCCAGCTGAATACGCATCAGGAATCTGTCTAACTGTGATTCAGGTAGAGGATAGGTACCGGCCTGATGCTCCGGATTCTGGGTGCCGATGACAAAAAAGGGCGACGGCAATGCATGGGTCTCACCATCAAGGCTGATCTGGTGTTCCTCCATCGCCTCAAGCAGCGCGCTTTGTGTCTTCGGGCTGGCACGATTTATTTCGTCCGCCAGCACCACCTGATTAAACAGCGGCCCCGGATGAAAGTTGAAAACCTGATGTTGGGTATTAAAAATATTAACGCCTAACATATCTGCTGGTAGTAGATCGGAAGTGAATTGAATACGCGAAAAGCCAAGACCAAATACCCTCGCCAGGGCATTTGATAAAGTGGTTTTACCCATTCCTGGCAAATCTTCTATGAGCAGGTGTCCGCCAGCCAGGAGGCAAGTGAGGGCCAGTTTTATTTCCTGCTCTTTGCCAAGAATCACTTTACTGATTTGATTCACTGCCTGTTGTATTTTTGCTTGCATCGCTACCCGCCTGCTTATGAAATTAATAGTATAACAATAGCCCTTTTACGCGATGTTGGATTACGACCGGGCTCAAGGACATTGGCACTACTTTGCCACAACAACATGCCGGGGAGGTATTCCTGATGATAACCAGAGTGTATAAAAGATACTTCCGTTTTTTACCGGATACAAAAAAGGCCGGGGGCCGGCCTTTTTAATATTGGATTTTGCAGAAATTAAACGCTGTGTTTATCCAGTTGGCCTTGCTGTTTGAGCTTGGCGAATACTTTTGGTGTGCGGCCAATTCCTGTCCAGGTGTGCTCATTGCCTGCGTCATCTACAAAACGGTATTTAATCGGTCTTTTCTGCCCGGTTTTTTTATTGCCGGATGTTGCAGAGCCACCCAAGTCACTAATATCCAGGCCAGCCTCGTGCATTTGTCTGAGAATTGCATCTCTTACTGCTTGCTTCCTTTCCGTTTCTCTTCTTTTCTCAGCTTCCTGTTGTTTCTTTTTCTCAATAACATCAGCGAGTTTATCGCTAACCTGTTCCAGTTCAGATACAGAGAGTTCCTTTACGGCAGCCTGAAGGCGTCGGGCGTGGGTAAGAATCTTTATAAAATCACTCATCAAGTCACCTTTTTAGATTAATATTGAATTAGGATAAATTATTGCGGTATCAGACACTCAATTTAAAATATATTCACATTGAATATATTGCAATAAAACAAGTCGGGTTTTTATTGTTTCGGTGTCTATTCAGTGTGAAACGCAGATTTTAGCATGCATCAATTCTTTTTAGTATCGGTGAGCGTATAGCCTTAAACTTTTAAAAGACACCGAAGCCGGGGGTAAATGATAATGTCTTGTGAGATTAAGGCTGCGATTTCTATTTCATTAACTTCAGTAATAAAACGAATTAATCTGATATTTACAGCCTTGGTAACGCAGATGCCCGTTATCGGTAAATTTTACCTTGCGAATATATTGGCAGGAGTCAGTACTGATAGAAACACAGTGGCCCTTGTTAAAACAAGGCGGCTACGATCAGAAGCGGCGCTGATGTCTGTACCGAAAAATCAGTGAATCAGCGGCGCTGCATAGTACAGGTTGCCAAGTGTCAGGTTTTTGGAATTCGAATTTTCTTCTCATCGCTTTGGCGATAAAGTACCAGTGTATGACCAATAAGCTGAACATTGACTGCTTTGGCTTCCCGGCTGATGGCATCACAAATCAGACGTTTTTGCTCTTTGTCATCGGTAGGGACCTTGACCTTGATCAGCTCGTGGTGCTCAAGTGCCAGGTCGATTTCTGCCATAACGCCTTCGGTCAGGCCATTATTGCCCAGTTGTACAACGGGTTTGAGAGAGTGGGCCAGGCCTTTGAGGTATTGCTTTTGCTTGGTAGAAAGAATCATTAAGTTACAAATTTATCTGTTTATTAAACAAGCATCCCCGATTAAAGAGGGTGCCGTTGGGGTTGAAAAAAGGGTATTCTAGCGTCATCTCATCGCTATGCCTAATGACATTCTCAGGATATGACAAAAAAGACCCGATCTGCCAGCAGTGCTCGCTGGTTGAAAGAACATTTTGATGATCCCTATGTGCAAAAAGCACAGAAGCAGGGCTGGCGCTCACGGGCTGTCTTTAAGCTGGAGCAGATTCAGCAGAAGGACAGATTGATCAAACCGGCGATGACGGTCGTAGACTTAGGAGCGGCTCCTGGTGGGTGGTCTCAGTTGTCTGCACAACTGGTAGGTGATAAGGGGCAGGTGATAGCCTGTGATATTCTGCCTATGGAGCCTTTGCCCGGCGTAGACTTTCTGCAAGGGGATTTTCGCGAAGAAGCAGTGATTGACGCATTATTAAATCGAATCGGCGGAAACAATGTGGATGTGGTGTTGTCAGATATGGCACCGAACATGAGTGGAAATAATGCGGTGGATCAGGCCCGATCCATGTATCTGGTAGAATTGGCAATGGATATGTGCAGACAGGTACTAAAACCGAACGGCAGTTTTGCTGTCAAAGTATTTCAGGGCGAAGGTTTTGATGAGTTTTTTGTACAAATGAGACAGGCATTTAAGAACATTAAGACCCGTAAACCTGATTCTTCGCGGGCCAGGTCACGTGAAGTGTATCTGGTGGCGACGGGATTTAAGGCTGGATAAATTGGCTGACAAGATCAGGCCTGCTCTGTCACAAGAGTATAAACTATAGTAGTCTTGGCGCTGTCGATGGAGCCAGATTAAAGAATCTGACGTGCTTATCTGGCAGGATCTGAGAAAGCTGCCGGTTTAGACCAGAGTGGATAAACCAAAATGCGGTCGGGGAACCCCGTCTGTGATGGCAAGCCGGGTAGTTGCAACCAACAGGCGCAAACTGCCCGGCAAACAAACTGTTTTACAGAGGTTATAGCGTTGAGCGATATGGCAAAAAATTTAATTCTGTGGTTGGTGATCGCCGTTGTTCTGATGACGGTATTCCAGAGCTTTACGCCGAGCGATACTGCCGGCCGACAGTATGACTATACCCAGTTCATCAAAGAGGTGAATCAGGGGTTGATCCGCGAAGCACGCATCAGTGGTCGGGAAATTAAAGGTATTAAACGTAGTGGTGAAAACTTCGTAACCTATATACCTACTGCATATGATGAAGATCTGCTCAACGATTTATTGAAAAGTGACGTCAGAGTAATAGGTGAGCCACCGGAAAAACCTTCCATGCTGGCTAATATCTTTATCTCCTGGTTCCCGATGCTGTTGTTGATTGGTGTATGGATTTTCTTTATGCGCCAGATGCAAGGCGGCGGTGGTCGCGGCGCCATGTCTTTTGGCAAGAGTAAAGCCCGCCTTCTGGGTGAAGACCAGATAAAGACGACCTTTATGGATGTTGCCGGTTGCGATGAGGCCAAGGAAGAAGTTTCCGAACTGGTGGATTTTTTACGGGAACCGACTAAGTTCCAGAAGCTCGGTGGCAAAATTCCCACTGGTGTATTGATGGTGGGGCCTCCGGGTACGGGTAAGACGTTGTTGGCCAAAGCTATTGCCGGTGAAGCCAAGGTGCCTTTTTTCACTATCTCAGGTTCAGATTTTGTGGAAATGTTTGTGGGTGTCGGTGCCTCCAGGGTTCGTGACATGTTTGAACAGGCTAAAAAATCAGCGCCCTGCATTATCTTTATTGACGAGATCGATGCTGTTGGTCGTCAGCGTGGCGCTGGCTTAGGTGGGGGGCACGATGAGCGTGAACAGACACTTAACCAGATGCTGGTTGAGATGGATGGCTTTGAAGGTCATGAAGGCATTATTGTTATTGCCGCGACAAACCGACCCGATGTATTGGATCCGGCATTGCTGCGTCCCGGTCGTTTCGATCGTCAGGTAGTTGTTGGTCTTCCGGACATTCGTGGCCGTGAACAGATTCTCAAAGTACATATGCGCAAAGTGCCCATCTCAGATAACGTGGATGCAGCGATTATTGCCCGCGGAACACCCGGCTTTTCCGGTGCTGATCTGGCTAATCTGGTTAATGAGGCGGCATTGTTCGCAGCCCGGGCAAACCGACGCCTGGTTACCATGGAAGAGTTTGATAAAGCTAAAGACAAAATCATGATGGGTGCCGAGCGCAAGTCTATGGTGATGTCGGAAAGTGAAAAAGAAATGACCGCTTACCATGAGGCAGGTCACGCCATTGTCGGGCGCGAGGTGCCTGAGCATGATCCGGTGTATAAGGTGTCGATTATTCCCCGTGGCCGGGCACTTGGGGTAACCATGTATCTGCCTGAACAGGATAGATTCAGTTATACCAAGCAGCATATCGAAAGTATGATCTCCAGTTTATACGGAGGCCGGATAGCCGAAGATATTATTTATGGTGGCGAGAAAGTGACCACCGGCGCTTCTAATGATATCGAGCGTGCCACAGACCTGGCCCGGAAAATGGTTACTCAGTGGGGGCTGTCCGAGAAAATGGGGCCAATGCTTTATGCTGAAGAAGAGGGCGAAGTGTTTCTGGGGCGCAGTATGGCCAAAGCCAGCAACATGTCCGATGATACTGCCAGAGCCATTGACGCGGAAATCAAGGCAGTAATAGATCGTAACTACCAACGCGCTGAGAGCATTCTCAAGAATAACATGGATATTTTACATGCTATGAAGGATGCGCTGATGAAATACGAGACCATCGACGCCAAGCAGATTGACGACTTGATGGCTCGTAAAGACGTACGCCCGCCCGCTGATTGGGATGATGATAACGACAAACCCAAAGGCAATGAGCCGAGAGACTCAGGAAAAGGCGAGGATGAATCGAAGGATAAGGAAGAAAAATCGAACAATGCGGAAGTGGGTAAACCGGGAGATTTACCTGGTTAGTTAATCCACTTTATGAATAAAAAGGGGCGCTTTAGGGCGCCCTTGCTGTATGTAGTCCCAATGGATACCAGAGACAAAGATAATGAAATTTGCCAATAAAACACTGGATTTATCCATTCCCAGGGTGATGGGAATATTAAATGTAACGCCGGACTCGTTTTCCGATGGTGGCAGATATAACCACTTAGATAGCGCATTGCGTCAGACAAAGAACATGCTTTGTGAAGGGGCCGATTTTATTGATGTAGGTGGTGAATCGACCAGGCCGGGTGCAAAAAATGTTTCAGTACAGCAGGAGTTAGATCGGGTCGTTCCGGTCATAGAAGCTATCAGCCGTAATTTTGATACCCTGATTTCCATTGATACCAGCAAAGCGCAAGTGATGACCGAAGCGGTCAAAGCGGGTGCCGTCTTGATTAACGACGTACGGGCGCTACAGGAAGACGGTGCCCTGATAGCTGCCTCATCCACCAATGCGGCAGTATGTCTTATGCATATGCAGGGACAACCCCGTACAATGCAGCACCAGCCTCATTATGATGACTTGCTTGGCGACATTAGCGCGATGTTCCGACAACGACTCGAGGCTTGCAGTAAGGCAGGAATCAGACAGGAACGTGTTTTATTAGATCCGGGCTTTGGTTTTGGCAAGAGTTTGCAGCATAATTACCAGTTGTTAAACCAGCTCGGGCATTTTCACCAATTAGGCTGTCCCCTGCTGGTGGGCATGTCTCGTAAATCGATGTTGGGAAAGCTACTCAACAATGAAGTCGAAGAGCGGCTCGCGGGCAGTCTGGCTTGTGCCACTATTGCAGCAATCAAAGGTGCTCAGATTATTCGTGTACATGATGTGAAGCCCACAGCAGATGCACTAAAGGTGGTTCAGGCGACCCTGAATTCAGAAGAAAGCCGATCAAAGTCGGTATAAGGAAGACAATGAGTCAGAGAAAATATTTTGGAACAGATGGTATTCGCGGCAAGGTGGGTGAGAGCCCAATCAATCCGGAATTTGTTATCAAATTGGGCTGGGCCGCCGGCAGAGTTTTATCCGGCCGTGGCACCAATAAAGTGTTGATTGGTAAAGATACCCGGATTTCTGGCTATATGCTCGAATCCGCGTTGGAGTCGGGGCTGTCCGCCGCCGGTATCAATGTGGGATTATTAGGGCCCATGCCAACGCCGGCGATTGCTTATCTGACCAAAACTTTTCGCTCTGAGGCCGGGATTGTTATCAGCGCATCGCACAATCCCTATTATGATAACGGGATTAAGTTTTTCTCTGCCGATGGTTTTAAGTTGCCTGATGAGGTTGAAAAGGCCATTGAAGCACAAATGGAACAGCCCATGGAGTGTGTGGACTCTGACAAGTTGGGCAAGGCTATCCGTGTCGCCGATGCTGCGGGCCGCTATATAGAATTTTGTAAGGGTACATTCCCGTCAGAGTTATCTTTGACGGGACTTAAGATTGTTGTCGATTGTGCCCATGGCGCTACTTACCATATTGCGCCGAATGTACTCAGAGAGCTGGGTGCTGAGGTCATCGAAATTGGCACCTCTCCCAATGGTCTGAATATCAATGAGGAAGTGGGCGCGACATCCATGCAGGCGATCACCCAGAAAGTATTGGCGGAAAATGCCGATCTTGGTTTTGCTCTGGATGGTGACGGCGATCGGATTATGATGGTTGACCATAAGGGAAATCTGGTCGACGGTGATGAAATTGTCTATATCATCGCCCGGGACGCCCTTAAATCAGGGCGACTGAACGGTGGTGGTGTGGTCGGTACGCTGATGAGTAACCTGGGGCTGGAAGTGGCGCTGGGTCAGTTGGCTATTCCGTTTGCGCGCAGTAAGGTTGGCGATCGATATGTGATGGAACTGCTCAATGAAAAGGGCTGGAATATCGGCGGCGAAAGTTCAGGGCATGTACTGAACCTGGGCGTGGCTTCGACGGGCGACGGTATTGTGTCCGGTTTGCAGGTGTTAACCTCAATGCTGCGTGCTGATATGAACCTTTATGAACTGCGACAGGGTGTGGAAAAGTTCCCGCAAACCCTCATTAATGTGCGGTATGGTTCGGCATCCGTGCCAATTGACAGTGATGAAGTGCAAACCTCAGTTGCCGCTGCTGAGCAGTCGATGGGCGAGGAGGGCCGCGTACTGCTGCGCAAAAGTGGAACTGAGCCTCTTATCAGAGTGATGGTGGAAGCCACCGATGAAAGTGTTGCGCGAAAATGGGCAGAACACATTGCTGATTCGGTACGAAAAGTGACCGCACAGTAAAGAAACGCGCACCTGAAGCTTGTAACTTTGTGGTGGGTTGGTTAAACTCTCGCGCGCTTTGAATTGACGCGCCCGGTGAGCCTGGAGTCATGATGGCGAATGCAAATAATAACAGACGGCCGATAGTGGCAGGTAACTGGAAGATGAACGGTAACCTGGCATTGGTCAAAACAATGCAACAAAGCATCAGTAGCATCGAACTGGACAATGTCGATATTGTTGTCTGTCCTCCTGCGGTGTATATCAACGCTTTTGATGCGCCGGATTTGTTAACGGGTGCTCAGGACATCAGTCTGTTTGAGGCTGGGGCTCATACCGGTGATATTAGTGCGGGAATGTTTGCAGAACTGGGTTGTCAGTTTGTTATTGTCGGCCATTCTGAGCGGCGCACTGATCACAGTGAAAGCAATGAGTTGGTGGCAAAAAAAGCCAGCGCGGCGCTGGAACAGGGGCTAACCCCCATAGTTTGTGTCGGCGAACCCTTACAGGTACGTGAAGCCGGACAGGTTTTTGATTACGTAGCCGAACAACTGGATGCGGTTATCAGCACAATAGGGGTTGAACGCTTATCTGAGTTGGTGATTGCTTACGAACCCGTTTGGGCGATAGGCACAGGTCAGTCTGCGACGCCGGAGCAAGCACAGGATGTGCACAGATTTATCCGCGAACATCTGGCTAAGGCTGACAGTGAAGCGGGAATGAGAATCAGAATTTTATATGGCGGCAGTGTTAACGCCAGAAACGCCTCAGCACTCTTTGCTCAGGCAGATGTAGATGGCGGCCTGATAGGCGGCGCCAGTCTCAAACAAGATGAATTTTTAGCAATTTGCCAGTCGGCAAACTGATTTGAGGTAAAGCATGCTTTACGAAGTATTAATGGTGGTATATCTGCTGGTCGCGCTTGGATTAATCGGCCTGGTGCTGATTCAGCGTGGTAAAGGCGCAGACATGGGTGCCTCGTTTGGTGCCGGTGCGTCCAACACCGTATTTGGTTCAGGCGGTTCGGGTAACTTTTTAAGCCGCTTTACTGCTGTTCTGGCAACATTGTTTTTTGCCATCAGCCTGCTTCTCGGTGCGATGACGGCAGGTAATGAGAAGCAAGGTGATGAGTGGGAGAATCTCGAAGTGCCGGCCTCTGAGCAGGTACCTGCCGAGCAGGATGTTCCGGGGAATCAACCTACAGATATCCCTGACTGAGTTTATGCGGATGTGGTGGAATTGGTAGACACGCTATCTTGAGGGGGTAGTGGCCTAACGGTCGTGCGAGTTCAAGTCTCGCCATCCGCACCAAATTGAAAACCGGCGAAAGCCGGTTTTTTTATGCCCAGGGATGGACGGGCAGGTAATTATAAGCTACTTCCCTGTAGTTTACCTGCTAGGCAGGCCAGCTAAAGCTGTTCCATGGCGTTCCATACGCCATGGTGCTCCTGCATGACCTGCACTTCCGCCATCCCTGGCGGTCGTATGCCGTGGGCGCAAGGATGCGCAGGAGCGGCGATGTCTGCTATTTTGTCGGTCCGTCGGCACTCAGATAGTCTTTTAAACCACCCAGTTGCAGCCCCTGAACATGATCGACAATGGGAGCCAGCTCTTTAAACCCTTCGGGGTTGAAACCATGGACCTTGTAGGTCAGCACGATTTCAGTGCCGGTATCTGTTCCACTCAGTTTCCAGTCCAGCGCGCCATATAACCCCATTGATTGCAGTGGTCCCAGGCCTCCGGTCATGCGGAGCAGGCCCGGAGGCTGCACCACTTCAACTTGCATATGCTGAACCTGATTCTCACCGGAAATTTCGCAGAAGCAGCCCCCGGCGCTGGCTGCAATACTAAAGTTCTCCGCTTTACCAAACCAGCTGTGATCCCCTGGCCACCATTTCCCCACATCGTTGACCAGCGCACTCCAACTGACCTCAGGAGACGTGGCTACCTGAACACGGTTCTCGATAATAAAACCGTACTCGCCAATTCCTTTGACCTCAGCATGGGCGGATAAACTGATGACCATTGCCGGGACCAGGCCAGCTGATAATGCGTTCATGATGTGGTTCCTGAATGTTGTCGCTGATTATTTAATAGCCGAAAAAACGTCTTTAACCAAGGTTTTGTATCAAGGCGTTTGACAGGCCCGCCGAATCGGGTTTCACTTGAATGAAAGATTCAGTATTAGCCTATTTAATGCCACACGCAACAGAACTGACCCATCAACAATTAACTGCCAAGCCAAGTCGCCAGCGAATCAATCTGGCCATGAAGGATGATCGGGCGCTGAATTCCACATTCATCGGCCAGAACAGGGCCCGGGAAGCCTTAAAGTTTGGATTGGGGATTGATGCCCGGGGCTACAACCTTTATGTCATGGGAGAGGCGGCGACCGGACGCTTTACGCTGGTGCATGAGCATATTGCCAGTCATGTGAGTAACATGCCCAGCCCGGATGACTGGTGCTATATCAATAACTTTGAAGATGAGCGTGAGCCTTATGCTCTGCATTTGCCTGCCGGTGATAGCCGTAAGCTGCTAAAGGATATGAATGGGCTGATTGACGAGTTGCTGGATACCTTTCCTGCGGCTTTTGATAATCCCGGTTATCAGCGCAAGAAAGCCAATATTAAACGGCAGTTCGATAAGCGTTATGAAAAGGCTATCGAAGACGTTGAGCAGTTTGCACAAAGTCAGGATGTGGCCTTGTATGAGGAAAACGGTACCATCAGTTTTGCCCCGATAGTCAAAGGGAAACCGGTCAACGATGAAGAGTTCGCTAAGCTGTCAGAACCACAACGCCAGCATTTCTATGATCTGATTAATCAACTTGAAGATCGCCTTAGTGAGCAGTTACTTGAACTGCCGCAGTGGAAACGTGAGTCATCAGAAATGCAGCGCAAGCTGAAAAAAGAGACAGCGGAGCTGGGTATAAAACCGGTACTCAAGGAACTTGAACATAAATATGCCGGCGATCTCGGTATCCTTAAATCATTACGCCAGCTTAAGCCCCATCTGGTCGAGACTGTGGTGGAGATCCTGGCCGAGGAAAACAAGGAAGAAAAACAGGACGAATACGATAAGCGCTCGGTGCTGGAAGAGCAGTATCTGCCCAATATTCTGGTTAGCCACGACATTAATGATGGCGCTCCTGTGGTTTATGAGCCTAATCCAACCTATCAGAACCTGTTCGGGCGGGTGGAATACACTAATGTACAGGGTTCGGTATTCACCAATTACCGGATGATTCGTCCCGGTGCCCTGCACAAGGCTAATGGCGGATATTTGCTGCTGGATGCGGATAAAATGATTCAGCAACCTTATGTATGGGAGGCGCTGAAGCTGGCACTGATGCATGGTGAACTGAAGATGGATCCCAATCAGCATGACATCGGCATGGTCAACTCGATGACGCTGACACCACAGAGTATCCCCGTTAAAGTGAAAGTTGTGCTGATGGGGTCACGTGAGCTGTATTACAACCTGCAGGACTATGAAGACGAGTTTGATGAATTGTTTCGGGTTCTGGTGGATTTTGATTATGAAATTCCCCTCGACAAAGTCACTCTGTTCGATTTTGTTGGCCGTGTGCGCAGTCAGATTAAAGACATGGGGCTGGAGAGTATCTCTGTGAGGGCCATGTATCGACTGGTGGAGTTCAGCCTGCGCCTTGCGGAGCACCAGCATCGTTTGTCGGCTCGTTTTGCCGACGTGATTGAACTGCTGCATGAGGCCCGTTACTTTTGTTCACAGGAGCAAACCCTTGCGCTGGATGTAAGCCACATTGAAACGGCGTTGGAAGCCAAGACCCGGCGCAGTGGCCGCATCAGCCAGGCCTTACTGGATGACATCAAAGAGGGACAGATCCTGATTGAGACTGAAGGGGAGGCGATAGGCAAGGTCAATGGCCTCACTGTGCTGGAAATCGGTGACAGTCTGTTTGGTACCCCGGCTCGTATCAGCTCTACGGTATATGCAGGCGCCAATGGGGTGGTGGATATCGAACGGGAAGTTGAGCTGGGCAGACCAATTCATTCCAAAGGGGTGATGTTGCTCACCGGTTATCTGGGACACAAATATGCGCAGTGGTTCCCACTAACGTTATCTGCCAATATTGCTATTGAACAATCTTACGGCCAGATAGATGGTGACAGTGCTTCACTGGCTGAGCTGGTCGCCCTGATTTCAGCACTGACCCTGACACCGGTCAAACAGGAGCTGGCGGTAACCGGCTCTATTAACCAGTATGGTCAGGTGCAGAGTGTGGGCGGTGTGAACGAAAAAATTGAGGGCTTTTACAAGCTCTGCGCCCATCGTGGCCTGACCGGAAATCAGGGGGTAGTCATCCCCAAATCTAATCAGGTTAACCTGATGCTTGAAAAAGAAGTGATTCAGTCAGTGAAGCAGGGGCGTTTTCATATTTACGCAGTGGAAACTGTCGATCAGGCGCTTGCGGTATTAATGAACCGTGATGTAGGTGTTCTGTCCAGCCGTGGCCGTTACCCCAAAGGCACCATCAACAGCCTGGCGGTTAATCGCCTGCAACAAATAGCGCATATTGTTAATGGCTCTGATCAGGATTAACCCGCTATTTCTTCCAGGTGACAATCAGGTTGTGGTTTCCGGGCACCGGCAAATCATTTCGACGTTACCGTAGTGGTCCTGCATTTCCAGTCTGACGTCGAAGCCCCAGAGCCGATACAGGTGTTTAAGCACATCTTCGCTACTCTTAGCCAGGGGAATCCGGTTGTGGGGGACATAGCGCAGTGTCAGTGAACGATCGCCGCGAACATCCACATTGTAGATCTGGATGTTAGGTTCAATATTGCTCAGGTTATACTGCGCAGAAAGTTTTTCCCTGAGTGCCTGATAGCCACCTTCATTGTGAATGGCAGTGACTTCCAGATGGCTGTCCTGATCATCATCATGAATAGCGAAAAGACGGAAATCCCGCATCAGCTTGGGAGACAGAAACTGACTGACAAAACTCTCATCCTTGAAGTTACGCATGGCAAAGTCAAGGGTGGTTTGCCAGTCTGAACCCGCTATGTCCGGAAACCAGCGCTTGTCTTCGGCAGTCGGGGTTTCGCAGATACGCTTAATATCCATAAACATGTTAAAACCCAGCGCATAGGGGTTTATCCCGGAATAATAAGGGCTGTTATAATCTGGTTGTGCCACCACATTGGTGTGGTTGTGCAGAAACTCCAGCATAAACCGGTCTGTTACTTTCCCCTCATCATACAAGTGGTTAAGAATATGGTAGTGCCAGAAGCAGGCCCAGCCTTCATTCATCACCTGAGTTTGTTTCTGAGGGTAAAAATACTGCGCTATTTTGCGCACGATACGCACCAGTTCGCGCTGCCAGGGTTCCAGCAGTGGCGCATTTTTCTCGATAAAATAGAGCAGGTTCTCTTGCGGTTCCTGAGGAAAACGCTGCCGTTTTTCATCGTTCTCCAGCGCTTTTTTCTCTGGCAGGGTTCGCCATAGCTCGTTAACCTGTGATTGCAGGTAGTGTTCGCGGCTCTTCTGGCGCGCTTTTTCTTCTCGCAGCGAGAGTTTTTGCGGCCGTTTATAGCGATCTACCCCGAAATTGGCCAGCGCATGGCACGAATCCAGAAAGGTTTCCACCTCACTGATCCCCTGTTTTTCTTCACACCGGGCAATGTAGTTTTTAGCAAATACCAGATAATCAATGATCGAACTTGCGTCGGTCCAGGTCTGGAACAGGTAATTGCTCTTAAAAAAGGAATTATGTCCGAAGCTCGCATGTGCCATTACCAGAGCCTGCATAGTGATGGTGTTTTCTTCCATAAGGTAGGCAATGCATGGGTCGGAGTTGATCACAATTTCATAGGCCAGCCCCATTTGCCCGCGTTTATAGCCCTGCTCAGTCTGGATAAACTTTTTGCCATAAGACCAGTGTGTATAATTGATCGGCATACCGATACTGGCGTAGGCATCCATCATTTGTTCGGCAGTAATCACTTCTATCTGATTCGGGTAAGTATCCAGCCGGTAGAATTCCGCCACACGGGTAATCTCCGCCAGATACTCATCCAGCAGAGAAAAGTTCCAGTCCGGGCCGTCAGAAAGTGCTTTGGATATGCGTTTGGCTTGCATCATTACCACCTGTATTTGAAGTTGCCAATTGTGCCAGGCGAGCGTTACGTTTTACGCCCTCTGCCTGAGTATAGTTCAGCTGATACAGCGCTACGCTCGTCAGACAGATAATTTGTTGAGGCTGATACGCTCTTTATCCGTCAGAGGCAGTGAGCGAATATGTTGCAGTAATAGTGGTTTGTCACAATCCCAGAACTGGTTCAGCTCCAGCCCCTGCATACTGTGCAGCAGATTTAAGGGGTATCTGGGCGTATCCGGACTGCATCGCCAGGCCTTATAAAACATATTCAGCGCTCTGTAATGCTGCTTAAGCTCTACATATTTCCGCCCCCAGTGGTTGTATACAGCGCTTTTGGCTGCCTGTTGAGGATAGATATGCTCAAACAGCAAACTATGCGCGGTACCCGCAGAGAGCCGTTCAGCAGACACGTACATTTGCGCCAGTTTATTGTCCGCGCTAAACAGCCAGAGACTGGCCGATGGGTGTGCCATTTTTATGGCCAGATAAGCCAGCAGTAAACTCTGAAATACATCAAATTCCCGGGAATTTTGCTGTAAGTGAGTCAGGGCATCTTTTACCTCCGGTTTGTTGTCCATGGCTTTGAGGGCCAACTGAGTGAAATCAGCAAACCGGGTAAAATCAACGGCGCCCTTGTGCCATTGTAATTGCTCCGAAAAGTGCAGCAGGCCAGATTTCAGTGCGCTGACTTCAGGGTGATTCAGCGATTGCAATAAAGCCAGAGTAATGCGCCAGAGAATTAATACGTTACTGGCGTAAGGATCTTGCCGGCTCGGCGATTTACTATCCAGATACGTATCCGCCGCAGTATACCCCTGTACTTTATACAACAAGACGGCTTTAAGGCTGATTTCATGGGGGCTATGTCTGTTGTCATCCATAGAGTCACATAATGCCAGCATGCCCTTGTATTGCTGGCGTTGTTGCAAGAGTCGCATCTGATACAACACACGCTTACGGGGCAGAAGACTGGCCTGTTGAAGCTGTTGCTGCAATTTCAACAACTGGTCAGTATCACCCAGGGCATATACCAGATTCAGCAACCATTCAAAACGCCGTTGTTCACTGTTGATTTGCAGTGCAAGCGTGCGGGCTTTTTCTGCCTGATTATTGTGCATCAGGTTCATAATTTTCAGGGTCAGTATTACATCCTGTAACGCTGCGGGTAAGGCTTCGACAGAGGTTTCCAGTATCGCGCTGCCCGGTAACAGGCATTGCTCACCATATGCTCCTTTGAGTAACGGTCGGGTGGTGTTGATTAACAGCAAGCTTTGCTTTAACAAAGTGTGCAGCTTTTGATTTGCCACCGGCTTTTCCAACACCGGGGTCGGCAGAATACGAAAAGGGAGGTCGGCCAGTACCTGTTCCGGTTTTTCGGTGATAAAGGCCACCGGGATCCAGGTGGGCAGAAGGCGACTTCGGATCATATAACGCAGTAAATCAGTTCCCCGCAATGCATCACCAAGATCAAAACCAAAAATAATCAGATCCGCCCGCAGATCGTTAACCTGAGCGAGTAAATCTGAACCGTTACTCACGCTAAAGACCTGTTCGACGCCCAGTGCAATCAATTGCTTTTTCAGCTCGTCTTTGCTGGGTTTATGGTGTTCTACCAGCAGAACATTGAGCTGTGTAATTTTGATAGATGCCATTGCTATTGAAAACGATTTGAGTTGATACAAGCTTATCAGCCACCAGGCAATCAGATAATGGATATTTGTTTTGCTAAGCTGGAATGACACACTTGGTGATCCGCGACCATAGATATGGCAAATCAAACAGCATAAGGCAAACCTATGAGTGATTTATTGGCACAGAAAGACATCGACTGTAAAACACAGAAGTCACCCTGTCAGGGCGTAGAGCAGATTATTCAGGGCAAAGAGAAGGATATCGGAGGTTTCAATGTGCACCGTTGCTTGCCGGTAGCACAGCTGCGCAGTGTCGGGCCCTGGGTGTTCTTCGATCATATGGGGCCGGCGGAATTTGAACCGGGTAAAGGGCTGGATGTGCGCCCCCATCCGCATATTAATCTGGCCACCGTCACATATCTGTTCGAGGGCGAGATCCTGCATCGTGATTCGTTAGGCAATACCCAGGCGATCAAACCCGGCGACATCAATCTGATGGTGGCGGGCTCTGGTATTGTGCATTCAGAGCGCGAGCGACCGCAGGTCAGAGAGCAGCAACACAGACTACATGGACTGCAGCTTTGGCATGCCTTACCTGAAGAAGAGGAAGAGACTGCGCCGGCTTTTTACCACTATCCGATTGAGGATATTCCATCAGCCGAGATCCGGGAAGTGCCGGTCAGGGTGATGATGGGCAGCGCATGGGGCCTGACTTCCCCGGTAAAAACCTTCTGCAATACCCTGTACCTGGAAGCCTTTTTAGAGCAGGGGCAGAGCCTGATCCTGCCGGAAGCACAGGAATCGGCACTGTATGTGGCCGAGGGCCAGGTGCGCATTCAGCACACCACAGTGCAGGAGCATGCTTTGGCACAGCTTAAAGCCGATACCAGTGTGACCATCCACGCCGATAAGAAAAGCCGTATTGCTGTGATTGGTGGTGAGCCATTGGGAGAGCGCTATATGCACTGGAACTTTATTTCCAGTCGCAAAGAGCGGGTCGAACAGGCTATGGCCGACTGGAAAGAACAGCGTTTTACCCCGGTGCCCGGCGATGATAAGGAATATATTCCATTGCCCTGAGTGTTAAATATTGCGGCTTTAGGGTTATGATGGTGCTAATCCCGCCTTTAACAAAAACAGGGTTTTCAGTTGCAACCGCATGAAATAAAAAGAAAAATCCACCCAGTCCCAGCCGGCGGGTATCAGTACGACGATGCAATTGGCAATGCGTTGGGGAACTCTGTTGTGAGAGCACAAAAGCAGGCCAACGAAAGCAGAGTCAAAGAGTATGGTGATATCCTCAATGACACCGTCCCATCGGTAAATACGGGTACAGGAGATTTGGTGGAACGACTAGTCGGTCAAACCCGAACAGATGTAGGCATCAATCTGCACCAGCAGGAACTGTCTAAGCGTCTTAACGGTGCCCTGAATCTCACCACTGAAGAAACGGTCAGAAATATAACAGAATCGGTTACAGCAGACGCTGCCGGCAGAGCAACTCTGCCCGAGTCGCCAATTCTGAATATCAATCCGGCTTCCACCAGTGCTTCAGAAATCGCCAGAGTCACTCAGGCGGTAAACCAGCGCAATCAGCTCAACGATCAGGCTGTAACCATGCGCAACCAATACCTGTTTGACCGCTATGAAGCAGGCATGGCGATTCAGGACACCTTTGTGCAAGGTGCCATTCGCGGCATGCACAGCTATAACCAGGGTGCAGCGCTGAGAAATGCCAGCATTGAAGGTTTTCGGGTTGATTTGAATGACGAAGCCACAAGAGCGTCGTTCGCCCAGGGCCAGTATTTCGCCACGCGGGATGAACTGACCAGCACCGCCTTTAATATTATGGCCACAGCCCTGTTGCCGGTCGGAGGCTTGGCCGGTACTAGAGTACTGACCGGTGGCCTGATAGGCGGTCTGGCCAATACCACCGCCACCTGGGCCACCAATGACCACGCCTCCGCCAATGACTATATGCAAGCCTTTAATACGGGCTTTGTGGGTGGTGGGTATGGTGGATATATCGGTGGTACTAAAGGGGCTGCTGCCGGTGCCCTTGTCGGTGAAGGTTTATCTCAGCTAGCTAACGGGGAGATAAATGGGGAAAGATTATTACTAGCACCGACTTTTGGTGCTCTGGGTTATGGTGCGGGCGGTATGATTACCAGCCGTTTTGGCGCCGGTCTCAGCGATAAGTTCCCGGCCACAATCAGCAACTGGCTGCCTCAGGGTGTCAACCGCACAATCGACAGCAGCTACCGTGGTGTGCGGGATATAGGCATTAATACTCTGGGTAACCTGTCGGTGGAAGGTACCGAGGTGCTGATTAACTACACCCAGGATGAGTGGTTTCTGAAACAGCTTAATCAGCAGCCTCAGCCAACGATTAGTGATGCCGAACTGGATGCCTTTTTACAGCGTGCCAGACAGCATAATCAGGGCCGATAGGGGGTAGTATGGAAAATGAAACGTACTTTCAATGCCCTCCTATAGAGGTACGCAAACATTATGCTCACATAGTTGGGATTCATGTTCTGTATCTTTTAGTCATTTTAGGAGGAATCTATAGAGGGTTTCCTTATTGGTGGATCGCAATCTTCATCGGGACATACTTGTACATTAATATCTACTGGTGGTCCCGACTGAAGAAGGAAAACAACCAGCCAGCCTTTAAGGTGGATGATAGAGGTATCACCATGGAGCAGAACGGCCAGTCGGTCATACGCCCCTGGTCCGACATTAAGCAGGTGCATCTGGTTGACCCCTTCGATACTAAGGAAAAACGCCCCGGTTTTGTTATCGACNTCGGGACATACTTGTACATTAATATCTACTGGTGGTCCCGACTGAAGAAGGAAAACAACCAGCCAGCCTTTAAGGTGGATGATAGAGGTATCACCATGGAGCAGAACGGCCAGTCGGTCATACGCCCCTGGTCCGACATTAAGCAGGTGCATCTGGTTGACCCCTTCGATACTAAGGAAAAACGCCCCGGTTTTGTTATCGACTTTGGTGATGACACCGGCTGGATGGTGTATCAGCGCATTGAAGGCTATAAGGATTTTTACCAGCACTTAAAGGATCGGGGTATCCCCGGCACGGAAGAGGATATTTGGATCCACAACATCGACATATACGGCAAATCCACCGACGATCCCAAATGGATCCAGAACCTGGTGAAATAGGTCAGATGCATTTGGCAATGCATTGGGGAATAGTGTTGGTTATACGCTAATTTTTAACTGCCTGACGTCGTAGCAATGTTTAATTTATCGACTTTATACGCCACTGGCGTACCCTAAGAGTGAGCAAGAAAATTTAACTGATGCGCAAACCAAGGTGCTCAGGCAGATAGTCCAAAGGTGGTCGAAATGAATGACGAACAGTTTAACGCCCTGCTGGAAAGCGTCCGGCAAGCGGATGAAATCATCCAGGGAAAGGCCAAAGCTGGCCGGGTGATCGAGTTTGCCGAGCCAGAAGTGAAGGTCATCCGTGCCAAGACCGGGCTGACTCAGGAGCGATTCGCTAATGTGTTAGGGGTGAGCAAACGCACCCTGGAGAACTGGGAGCAAGGACGGCGCCATCCTACAGGGCCTGCCCGTGCTCTGCTTAAAATACTGGACGCTGATCCCAGGCACACGCTGGAAGCACTGAATCGTTGATCAAAAAGGCTACTACACCTTCAGTAATTGATTCAGGGAATTTGTTCTGAGCGCAAATGCTTTTCTTCAGTTCTGATTCCGGGAACGTGTTACACCTTTGAACCGGCTCTTAAAGAGGACAAACGATGCCAGCTTTTATCGTCATTATTGTTTTGTTGATGTTTCTTTCTTTCCCGGCCAACGCCACTGGCCCCGAGTATGCGCAGCTACCAGAGCATGGCGGCAACTATTTGGTAGAAGAGGCGTTACCCATACCGGTTGATACGGTTTTTAAAATAGCCTTTGATGTGGCAAAGCAGGCTGAGCCGGGCAAGCTCAGCGGACAGATAAACTCGCTCGCCCGTTTTATCAATATGCATTTGCGCAATGGCGTGCCTATAAAGAACATAAGGCTGGCGCTGGTGGTGCATGGTGGGGCAAGCAAAGACCTGCTCGCGAATAAGTATTATAAGGATGAATTTAACACCGAGAATAAAAATGCAGCGCTGGTAAAAGCGCTGCTGAAAAACAACACGCAGGTGTATGTGTGTGGTCAGTCGGCGGTTCATTACGGCGTTACCAAGGATAAGTTAATTGATGGCGTGCAAATCAGTCTGTCGGCCATGACACAGCATGCCTTGTTGCAACGGCAAGGCTATACACTGAATCCGTTTTAATAATGATATTGCTGTACCGGGCGCCAGAGAACTTACCTGTTAATCCAGCGTAAACGTTTAGGCATTCTGACCAATAGTTAGGCTGTTTGGTTTATCAGAGTAAGTATCTTTTTTTTCAAGTTATTGAAATATAAATATAAAATAATTGGCTCAATATCTGCTTATGCCAATAGAATAACTATCTGATCAACAATAACGATAAAAATAATCTTTACAGGAGTTCCAACATGGCCATTGATACCAGCGGTGTAAAACTTGAAGACCGCCCCTTTGAGCAGGTGAAAGAGCAGGCAATAGATCAATTGATCATGAATTACAGCCACGGCATTTTGTCTGCCGAGGCCTTTGAAAGGCGTCTGGATGTGGCCACAGAGGCGAAGTCACATCAGGAGCTGGTGGATGTGGTGGCCGATCTGACCCTGCAGCCCGATAGCCAGTATCAGCAGCAGCGCGAGCGCAGCTTTTCTCCGCAATACCAGGCGGGGGAAGATAAACAGAACGAAAACATTATCAGCGTGTTGTCATCCAATCAGCACAGCGGCCAGTGGCTGGTGCCCGCTGAGATCAGGGTGATCAATGTGCTGGGCTCCGTGGAGCTGGATTTCTCTGAAGCCATTTTTCAGCATCAGCATATTGTTATCCGGGTTAATAACTGGGTCGGCAGTCTGAATATTCTGGTGCCAGAAGAGGTGAATGTAGTGTCCAATATGTTCAATATTATCGGCAGTGCAGAGAACCGGGCACCGTCGATGGGCGGGCGCCAGGCACCTAAAATCGTCATCGAAGGCTATTCGGTGTTGGGTTCGCTGGAAGTCAGCCTTAAACGTACCGTTAAAGAAAAGTTTGTGGCGTTTGCTAATCAGTTCCGGGGCCTGTTTGGTACGGATAAGTAAACCACAATAAAAAGAATAAAAAGGGGTCGTAGTTATTTATCTTTACAAGTCTGACAAACGGACTCTGTTGTAACGTATTTAACTACGACCCCTTTTTGATTAAAACAGGTAAGGTGTGCGCCTTACCTACCGGGGATAATCAGAATTGGCCAATCAGAGCAATCTGATAAATATCGATATCATTTTCATCTATAGAACTGTAGCTGGCTGATAGTGCCCAGTTCTGAGTGAAGTAGTGACGGGCCCGAACACTGACACTGTCATCCTGATCAAGATCCTGATAGCCAAGTCCCACGGAAGTTGCCTGGCTGAAATAATAATCGCCGGCCAGTCCCCAGGTGGTCGTACCATCGTTATCATTGATATTGAATTCAGCCGCCAGATAGCGGTTCTGACCAAGGGCGCGGAAGTATTTACTTGAGCCACTCCAGTAATCAAAATCATCGTCTACGGCCAGATCAAAACCAATATAATCCTTGCCGGCAAGGCTATGAGTATAGCGGGCACTGAACACCGCATCACCGCCGTGAGGGTGATCCTGATAGTCGGCTTTTATCAGCAGATTAGGTTGAATAAGATAGCCTAAAGTGGCGCTGCTGGAATTGTAACTTGATGTGCCAGTGTCACTACGTTTGTAGCCGGCACCTACCAGGATATTACCAATAAACGCTTCGCCTGCTATTTTAATGGCATCAACATCACCCTCTTGGTTTATGTAATAAGCAGAAACATTGCTTTTTGTATTAAGGAAATCAAATTCTGCCCAGGGCCCAAGCGCTTGTTTCTTTCTGAAATAGTATTTGCCACTTGCTGAAAAAATATCGGTATCTGCATAGTCGGCGTCCAGGTCCAGGCGCTCATATCCCAGTTCACTAAATAACTGATAATCCTGCGCTAAAGCAACGGAGGGAAAAACAATGGAGGCGAGTACGATATTAATTTTTTTCATGATGTTCCTTTATCTGATTGCACTAATTTGCGGCGCGTATGCTATATAGCCTCAGGGCCTTTGCATAGCCAATTCCGGGGGTAATCGTATCAACCGATGTATTTTGCAACAGTGTTGTAATAAAACTGTAATGAATGTTGTTATTGAGTGATGTTAAACGAGGGATATTTACATATTGATTGTGGCAGTTGAATTATCTGGTTGAACGATACTGAGTTCGTTATCCTGTCTGGCATGTCATTAGTTAAACGAATAGGCTTATGTCTGATACAGCAAATACTACTGCAAAGCCCACAGAAGTAAGTAAATGGGAACAACGTCTTGAAGGGCTTTTGTGGCGTTCCCGTTTTCTGGTGCTGTTGGCGGTTATACCCAGCTTGCTGGGGGCAGTGGTACTGTTTGTGATAGGTACTGTGGATATCTTTCAAATCCTCTGGCAGACCATAAGCTATTACACTCTGGGTAGTGATATCAATATCCATGACTCTGTGGTCACCGATATTATTATTGCCATCGATATTTACCTGATAGCCATTGTGTTGATGATTTTTGGTCTGGGGGTATACCGGTTATTTGTCTCGCAAATCGAGGCTTCAGAAAGTGAAGGCCCGTCCCACCCCTTTAACGTTAAATCTTTCGATCAGCTCAAAGATAAAATCGTCAGGGTAGTGATACTGGCGGTGATCATCGAGTTCTTCAGAGCGGTTGTCGATATCCATTTCAACACCCCGCTGGATGCCATCTATCTGGCTCTGTCGGCCCTGGCACTGGCGGCAGCCCTGTATCTGATGAGCCTGGCCTATAAAACGGGTAAAGAGTGACTAGCTGGTTGCTCCAGGTTCAAAGCGCTGTTGCAGCCAGGCCTTAATCTGGTCAGATTCATACAGCCAGAGATACTGGCCGTTTTCCTGATCAATACGCAGACAGGGGACTTTGATTTTTCCACCCTGTTGTTCAAGTTCCTGGCGGAAAATAGGGTTTTTCAGGGCGTCACGTTTCTCCACGGGTAAACCCAGCCGTGCCATTTCTTTGCGCACCTTGATACAAAAAGGGCACGCCCGATATTGATAGAGGGCGAGTTTGGCAGATGCGCGTTCCGCTTCCTGCTGTTGTTCATGATTGCGAATAATGGCTTTGGGCGTCGTCAGTTTTTCACTGATTAACATAAACGGGGTGAGGATCAATCTGACAGCGCGGAAAAAATAACGGACAATCATGCTTACTGGCCTTTAGAGTCGTAGATAATAAGGGCGGCGATAGTAGCATTTTTAGTCTCAGGCAGAAAAGTGATGCTACGACGCCGCGCTCTGAAACGTGAGGATATGACAAACACGATGTTTAAGCTGAATCTGGCTGATGCCGGACAATTTTTACAACAATACTGGCAAAAGCAGCCACTGCTGATAAGAGGTGGCTTTAGCGATTTTCAGGATTTACTGGATGAAGATGACCTGGCTGGTCTGGCTCAGGAACATGAGATTGATGCCCGTATCGTCACCAGAGAAAAACAGCAGTGGCAGGTTTATCAGGGGCCGTTTGCCGATGAGGATTTTGAGCAATATTGTCGGGGGCAATGGAGTCTTCTGGTTCAGGGCGTAGAGGGCTACCTTGATGCAGGCACCGAGCTGATAAATGCTTTTGATTTTATTCCTGCCTGGAGAATCGATGATCTGATGGTGAGCTTTTCGGTGCCGGGTGGTGGTGTTGGCCACCATGTGGATCAATATGATGTGTTCATCATCCAGGGAAAAGGGCGGCGTCGCTGGCAGGTTGGCGGAGCCGGGGATACACAAGAAATGCGCCCGCATCCATTACTGAGTCAGGTTGCACCCTTTGAACCCATCATTGATGCGGTGCTCGAATGTGGTGATGTGCTCTATATTCCGCCAGGCTTTGCCCATTGTGGTGAATCGCTGGAAGATTGCCTTAATTATTCGGTGGGCTTGCGGGCACCCGATCAACAGGCGCTGTTATCATCATTTGCCGATTTCGTGATTGATTCAGGCGGTTTCCAACAGCGGTATCAGGACCCGGGCCTGACACGGCGCACATACAGCCGTGAAGTCAGCCGTGGTGAAATCCAGGCACTCAGAACACTGATGCAACAAACGTTTGAGGATAAGGGCTTTGAACACTGGCTTGGCAGTTTCCTCAGTGCGGGTGAACAATACGGGCAAGGGGCCGTTTCATTCAGCACCGGGGAGGTGGCAGAATATCTGCAAAGCGGGCAGCCGGTAATACGCTCACTGGATTGTAAAGGTGTGTGGCTGGAACAGGCGTCACGCCAGCCGGTAAATATTCTCTATCTGGGAGAGCTGCACATTCCCTTCGAGCAATGTCTGACACCCTATCTGGAGCCACTGCTGCAGCAACCTTATTGGTACTATAGCGGTGATGCAGATGCAGAAACCTTTAAATTGCTGGCGGAGCTGGTCCGTAAGCTACTGAACACCGGGCTTTGGTCATTATCAGAAGATTAACGGCTGTTTTTGTCTTTCTCATCGTCAATAAGAGATTCCAGCGCCGATCCGGGATCTTCTTCACCACACAATGAGCCCTCTTCCGGGCTGGCCACTTCGGCATCATGGTGAGACAGTTTTTCTGAACGCCTATGCTCTTTTCCCGTGTGCGGGTCTTGTTTCGAAGTGCCGGAATCCTGTTTCATGATTTACCCCTTTAACTGGTAATGCCTGATTAAAGTATAGGTCTTCTGAGTATTCTGACATGTCTATACTGTGAACACAGTATCAGAATACGCAAAAGGAGCGGTGAAGGGCTTATCTTGATATCCAGCAGGGGCATCAGCTTTATTACAGGCTAACAGGCCCTCAGAGTTCAGCCACGCCGGTATTGTTCCTGCACGGTGGTTTTTTCGGGCCTGATAACTACATCATTAAAAGCCTGCACAAGCTGGGCAGGTTGCCGGTACAAATAGTTCAGGGTCAGTACGATACTATTTGCCCCATGGCTTTTGCCTGGCAGGTAGCAACGGCGTTACCCGGTGCCAGGCTATATGTTTCTCCTGTGGCTGCTCATGATGCGTCAGAAACAGAAAACCGGGCCCGTCTTCAACAATTGATTGCTGGGATTTAATGCATGCCACTGCGCCAGAAAACGCCCGGAAAAACTGCCAATCCTCTGGTTTTGGTGGATTAACCTTCGCTTTGCCGGATAATTGAGCAAACAGTGTGGCTATTGGCTAATATTTTACTATATGGCTTGCGTGAAGTTAGGGGCTATGTATAATACGCACCATCTTGAGGCGGCGGCGAAAACCAAAGCCAAAAAGAAACGATTTCTAACGCGGGATGGAGCAGTCTGGTAGCTCGTTGGGCTCATAACCCAAAGGTCGTCGGTTCAAATCCGGCTCCCGCAACCACTTTTGATATGTTGGCCTTATTGGCCAGTTGTCGTAAGATATAAGTGGACAAGGGTCCAGACACTAAAAGCCCCGCTAGAACGGGGCTTTTTTGTAAGTTTCGTCTACGAAACCTGATATTTTTTCATCGACGGTGGTTGAAAAACACTCTGGTAGCAAGCCAAATTGTTGAGTAAGCTAGGCAACGGTAGAAAAGATACTTACATTTTCAGGAGAATATTCTCCACCAAGTGTCTGGGCGTTAAGCCCTTTTTTTGTTTTTGGAGCTCAGGTTTTGGCAAAGCTGGAACAAACGCTGACAGAAATGCTGACCCCCGCAGTCGAAGCGCTGGGTTTTGAATTGCTGGGTATCGAATTTGTACGAGCCGGAAAGCACTCGACACTGCGTGTGTATATTGATCATCCTGATGGTATCAACGTTGATCATTGTGCCGATGTCAGCCATCAGATCAGTGCGGTGCTGGATGTGGAAGATCCCATCAGCACAGAATATAACCTCGAAGTGTCCTCGCCGGGCATGGACAGGCCACTGTTTAAAGAGGCGCATTATGCCCAGGTGATCGGTGAAGTGGTATCTGTGCGTTTGCGTATGCCGATGGATAACAGGCGGAATTTCAAGGGCAAAGTAACAAGCTGCGAGAACGGTACCTTGAGTCTGGAAGTAGATGGTGAAGCCTTTCAGTTAGCGATTGCTAATATTGAAAAAGGCAATCTGGTTCCGTCATTTGATTAAGAACAGGCGTCCGGTAAAGCCGGTAACGACTCGGATAGGAAGTATTAGTGAGGCAATGGGGCGATGAATAAAGAAATTCTATTAGTGGCTGAAGCCGTATCCAATGAGAAACAGGTTCCTCGGGAAAAGATTTTCGAGGCGCTGGAGTTTGCGATTGCCAGTGCCACCAAGAAGAAAAATCATGGTGATATTGAAGTTCGGGTTTCGATTGACCGCGAAACCGGTGATTTTGATACTTACCGCCGCTGGAAAGTGATTCCTGATGATCAACCTCAGGAAAATCCCTATGCCGAGCTGACTCTGTCTGCTGCCCAGGTCGAAGAGCCGGAAATTGAAATAGACGAATACGTAGAAGAGCAGATTGATTCTATTGTATTCGACCGTATCACCACGCAGACCGCCAAGCAGGTTATCGTACAGAAAGTACGTGAAGCCGAGCGGGCTCAGATGATGGAAGAATACGAAGACCGCGTAGGTGAATTGGTAACAGGTACGGTTAAAAAAGTTAACCGCGACAATATTATTGTGGATTTGGGGAATAATGCTGAAGGCGTTATCTATCGCGACGACATGTTGCCCAGAGAAACCTTCCGTGCCGGTGATCGTGTGCGTGGCCTGTTATACGCTATCAAGCCAGAGGCCCGCGGCGCTCAGTTGTTTATCAGCCGTACTCATCCCGATATGCTGGTTGAGTTGTTCCGTATTGAAGTACCGGAAGTGGCAGAGGAAGTGCTGGAAATTCGCGCTGCGGCCCGTGATCCGGGTTCCCGTGCAAAAATTGCGGTGAAGACCAATGACAAACGTCTTGATCCTGTGGGTGCCTGTGTAGGCATGCGCGGTTCCCGTGTACAGGCTGTATCCGGCGAACTCGGCGGTGAGCGTGTAGACATCGTACTGTGGGACGAGAATCCAGCTCAGTTTGTGATTAACGCTATGGCACCGGCTGAAGTTGCTGCCATTGTTGTGGATGAAGATAACCGCACAATGGATGTTGCCGTTGAGCCCGATAATCTGGCTCAGGCGATTGGCCGCAACGGTCAGAATGTACGTTTGGCCAGCCAGCTTAGCGGCTGGGAGCTGAATGTTATGACCGTCAACGATATGAATGCCAAGCACGAAGAAGAGAATTCTAAAGTGCTGCAAGGCTTTATAGACGGTCTGGATATCGACGAAGACTTTGCATCTGTGCTGGTTGATGAAGGCTTTACCACACTTGAAGAAGTGGCCTATGTGCCGGTTTCCGAGTTACTGGCTATCGAAGGGCTGGATGAAGATATGGTCGAAGAGCTGCGCGAACGTGCGCGGGCTTATCTGACGACCAAAGCCCTGGCCGATGAAGAATCACTGGAAAATGCAGAGCCCAAGGAAGAGTTACTCAACCTGCCTGGTATGGAACGTCATGTGGCGTTTTTGCTGGCCAGTCGTGGCATTACTGATCTCGAAGGTCTGGCAGAGCAGGGTGTTGATGAAATATGCGATTTGGAAGAACTGGGCGAAGAAAAAGCCGCTGAGCTGATTATGGCAGCGCGCAATATCGTCTGGTTTAATGAAGAATAAGGTCAACGGGAGGAACAACCACACATGGCAGATGTATCCATAGAAAAGCTTGCCGGTGATATTGGCACATCGGTTGACCGTCTGGTTAAGCAATTTGCTGACGCCGGGATCAAAAAAGGTCCTGAAGAGCAAGTCACAGAAGATGAAAAACGAATCCTGCTTGAGCATTTAAGCAAGCAGCATGGTGGTGAGGCGTCACTAGAGCCCAGACGTATGACGCTCAAACGTCGTACTACCAGTACCCTGAGTGTTAATTCATCGGGGAAATCCAAAGCTGTTAAAGTGGAAGTGCGCAAAAAACGCACCTATGTAAAACGCAGCGAAGTGGAACTGGCGAAACAGGCGGAAGAAGAAGCCCGACTCAAGGCCGAAGAAGATAAGGCCCGTGAACAGGAACGCCTGGAAGCGCAGAAAAAAGCCGATGAAGCCGCGAAGAAAGCGGCTGAGGAACAAGCCCGTAAACAGGCTGAAGCCAAGGCCAGAGCCGAAGCGGAAAAAGCGGAGCGTGAAAAACGTGAAGCGGAAGCCAGGGCTCAGGAAGAAAGCCTCACAGATGAAGAGCGTGAAGAACGCGAGAAAGCCCGTAAGGAAGCGGAACAGATTCGTCTGCAACAGGAAGAAGAAAGTCGCCGTAAACTTGAAAAAGAAGCCAAAAAGGCGGCTGATAAGGCCCGTAAACTGGCTGAAGAGAATGAGCGTCGCTGGAAAGAAGAAGATGAGCGCCGTCGTCGTCGGGAGTCAGAAGAGGTCCATTTGCATTCCAATCGTTATGCTCAGGAAGCAGAAGACGAAGAAGATATACAATTCGAGCGCGGCGGTCGCCGTCGTAAATCCAAAAAGAGAAAAAATGCTGGTGCAGATTTGATGCATGGTTTCAACAAACCTGCCCAGCCGGTGGAGCGTGTGGTTAAGTTAGGTGAAACAATTACCGTTGGCGAACTCGCCAACAAGTTGGCCATTAAGGCTACGGAAGTGATCAAAACCATGATGAAAATGGGTGAGATGGTCACTATTAATCAGGTACTGGATCAGGACACTGCGGTGTTGGTGGTCGAAGAATTAGGGCAGAAGTACGAACTGGTCAATGACAATGCTCTTGAAGATCAATTGCTGGAAGACAAAACCAGTGAAGAGCGTGTCGGGCGAGCCCCTGTCGTAACCATTATGGGCCATGTTGACCATGGTAAAACCTCGTTGCTGGATTATATCCGTCGCGCCAAAGTGGCCGCCGGTGAAGCCGGGGGCATTACTCAGCATATCGGTGCATACAGTGTCGATGTGGACGGTTCCAAGATAACCTTCCTGGATACGCCCGGACACGCCGCTTTTACAGCTATGCGTGCTCGTGGTGCTACGGCTACTGATATCGTCATACTGGTTGTGGCCGCAGACGATGGCGTGATGCCGCAAACCAAGGAAGCGGTTCAGCATGCTCGTGCTGCTGGGGTACCGCTTATTGTTGCGGTCAACAAAATGGACAAAGAAGGCGCGGATCCGGATCGGGTAAAAACCGAACTGTCTCAGCTCGAGGTTATTTCCGAAGAGTGGGGTGGTGAGCACCAGTTTGTGCCGGTATCTGCACTGACAGGTATGGGCGTAGACGATTTGCTTGAAGCGATCTCACTACAGGCTGAAGTGTTGGATCTTAAAGCGCCGGCTAATGGCACTGCAAAAGGTATTGTCATTGAGTCGCGTCTGGATAAAGGCCGTGGCCCTGTTGCCACTGTGCTGGTACAGGAAGGCGAACTTAAAGCCGGTGATATCTTACTGTGCGGTTTTGAATACGGTCGTGTTCGAGCCATGCGTGATGAGAACGCTCAGGAAGTTAAAGTGGCCGGTCCTTCAACGCCTGTGGAAATTCTCGGTTTATCCGGTGTTCCCGCAGCAGGCGATGACGCCAGAGTCGTAACCGATGAACGTAAGGCTCGTGAAGTGGCAGCTACCCGCCGCGCCAAACAGCGTGACCTGAAACTGGCTAAGCAGCAGAAGTCGAAACTGGAAAACATGTTTGCCGATATGGAATCCGGTGATGTGACAGAGCTGAACATTGTGCTTAAAGCCGATGTTCAGGGCTCCATTCAGGCGATAGCCGATTCACTGACCAAACTTTCTACCGATGAAGTAAAAGTGAACATTGTTGGCAGTGGCGTTGGTGGTATTACCGAAACGGATGCCAGCCTGGCCTCTGCGTCGGGTGCTATCATTGTTGGCTTTAATGTTCGGGCCGATGCGTCTGCCCGTAAGATGGTAGAGACGGAAGAAATCGACCTGCGCTATTACAGCGTAATCTATCAGTTGATTGATGAAGTGAAGGCTGCCATGACCGGTATGCTGGCTCCGGAGTTCAGGCAGGAAATTATTGGCCTGGCCGAAGTACGGGACGTATTCCGTTCGCCCAAGCTTGGTGCGATTGCCGGCTGTATGGTTACAGAAGGTATCGTTAAACGCAGCGCCCCTATCCGCGTATTACGTGACAACGTGGTGATCTATGAAGGTGAGCTGGAGTCACTGCGTCGCTTCAAAGACGATGTGCAGGAAGTTCGTAATGGAATGGAATGTGGTATCGGCGTGAAGAACTATAATGACGTTAAAGAAGGCGACCAGATAGAAGTCTTCGAAACAGTGGAAGTGAAACGCGAACTCTAAGTTCCGTCTCACTGATACGATACAACGGGGGCATTGTGCCTCCGTTGTCGTCTTGAACAGGGCAAAATTAACGGAAGTAGCATCATGGCAAGAGAATTTTCCCGTACCGACCGTGTCGGGCAGCAGATTCACAAAGAAATCGCCAGTATTTTGCAGCACGAATTCAAGCACCGTGATCCCCGTCTGGGCATGGTTACTGTATCCGGTGTCGAAGTATCCCGGGATCTGGCCTATGCAAAAATTTATGTCACCATCTATGCCGATGACGACGAAAAGATAAAGCTGCAACTGGATATCCTTGAGGACAACAAAGGGTTTGTGCGCTCCTTGCTGGCTAAAAGGATGAGTATGCGTACTGTGCCTGCGTTACGATTCCTGCAGGACAAGTCGATTACCGAAGGGGTGAGATTGTCTGCCCTGTTGACAGAAACAGTCAATAAAGACAAGGAGCGGGCCCGTAAGGCAGGCCGTGATCCGGATACAGAAGATCAGCAATAGAGTGCTGGATTTTTGACCATCACGGGTTGGTTGAGTCTTTTTTAAACTGCTTTGGTGTTCGTTTTTCAAACTATATGGTGCTTTAACTGTGGCAAAACGTCGTAAAGGCCGTGATGTGCACGGCATTTTTCTGTTGGATAAAGACCTGGGGGTATCCTCAAACCATGCCTTGCAACAGGTAAAAAGAGTTTTCGGCGCTGCCAAAGCGGGCCATACCGGGGCACTGGATCCACTGGCCAGTGGTATGTTGCCTATTTGTCTTGGCGAGGCTACTAAATTCAGTCAGTTTCTGCTCAATGCCGATAAACAATATAGCGTAACGGCGAAACTGGGTATTCGCACCACTACATCAGACGCCGATGGCGAAGTGGTAGAGCAAAAGCCGGTGGACGTCAGCGAAGTACAGTTGCGTCAGGCGGTACAACAGTTTAAAGGGGCCAGTAAACAGGTTCCTTCTATGTTCTCAGCCCTCAAATACCAGGGAAAACCCCTATATCATTATGCCCGTCAGGGCATAGAGGTGCCCCGTGAAGCCCGGGACATCAATATATTCAGCATTGAGGTTACAGCCTTTGATGGTGAGTTCGTGGACATGCTGGTGCATTGCAGTAAAGGCACCTATATACGTTCGCTGGTTGACGATCTGGGGCAGATACTGGGATGTGGTGCTTATGTAACCAGGCTACATCGTAGTGCAGTGGCTGATTATCCGGCACACAAAATGCTCCCTCTTGATGCGCTTAATAAGCAGGCAGAAGACCTTAAATGCAAAGAGCTGAATGACTGGCAGCAACTGGATAACCTGCTATTGCCGATGGAAACGGCGTTGATAAACGTACCGGCGGTCACAGTGCCTGCAGCGAAACTGGTGTACTTCCAAAATGGAAACCCTGTAGAAGCGCCAACAGCAGACCTTACCGGGCAAGTACGCACCTATAGCGAAGATAAGCTGTTTCTGGGTGTTGGTGAAATAGAAAGCCCCGGCCGCGTCGCTCCAAAACGCCTGGTGGTGTATTAGTGATGAGTGCTGAATTCATCATTGGAGTAGCCCGGATGCAGCGAAGCGGAATCCGGGACAAGACCCTAAAAGCACGAAAAGAAAACTTACCACAGAGACACAGAGAGCACAGAGAAAAGCAATATTATGTAGGGTCCAATTTATTGGACTGACCAAGGATATTTGTCGAATAAATTCGATCTCGCAAAGATGCAAAGGAACTGGTGCTATAAGGCCCCTGCGTCTCAGCGCCTCTGCGAGAGAGTGTTATTTGTTCGCGATTTTAGTGTTTTTCGTGGTTGAGGGCTTTTTTACCACGAACCACACGAAAGACACGAAAGGGATTCTTTACCGACGTTAGTACCTCTGTGTCTCCGTGGTTAATTTTGCCTTTCTTAAAGGTCACTGGACTTGTCCAGCATCTTTGATGACCCAACGCTGAGGTGGCGAATTTGGCTATTCAAAGGCTGCTGGATACCCGATAACGGCATTCGGGCATGACCGAACGTCTTTCCCGCGCGCTTTTGGCGGAAATCCAGCGCCCTTATGTTCATAATTCGCATGCGCCCGCCTTGATATTCGCAACCACATCGCTATAATACGCGCTCTTTTCGACCCGCTGAATTAGTGATCGGCAGGTCTTTACTCTAGAAATACCAGGAGAATAGTATGTCACTAACTAAACAAGAAACTGCAGATCTAATCGCCGAATACGGTGTAAAAGAAGGTGATACAGGATCACCGGAAGTGCAGGTTGCGCTGTTGACACACAATATCAACAAGCTGCAAGGTCACTTTAAAGACCATAAGAAAGATCACCACTCACGTCGTGGTCTGTTGCGCATGGTCAGCCAGCGTCGTAGCATGCTGGATTACCTGAAGAACAAAGATCAGAACCGTTATCTGGATCTGATCAAGCGTTTGGGTCTGCGTCGCTAAGACGTATTCCAGACGCAGAAAAGGCACCTTTTGGTGCCTTTTTTTATGCCTGTAAGAAACTGTAATTTATCGGTTACATTGTTTTAAAATCTTAGAAAAATGCTATCTCTGTGGCTATTTGCTGCGAGTGGTAATTGTTATAAGGTTGCATAAAACAGCAATAATACTACAGGAAAACTTTATGATGAAAACAACCAGTCTGGCGGCATTACTGCTGACCAGCAGCACGCTGATGGCCGCAGAAGGGATGTGGCAACCTCACCAGTTGCCGGAAATTGCCCCGCAACTTAAAGCAGCAGGACTACAGCTCGACCCTGATAAAATGACCGATCTGTCCAGTTTCCCCATGAATGCGATCATCAGTCTTGGGGGGTGTACTGCATCTTTTGTTTCACCCAAAGGTCTGGCGGTAACAAATCACCACTGCGCTTATGGTTCAATCCAGTACAACTCCAGCGAAGACAATAACCTGCTCGAAAATGGTTTTGTGGCCCGCGACATGTCAGAAGAAATTGCCGCCGCGCCGGGCAGCCGTATTTATGTTACGCAGTCACTGACAGAAGTCACAGATGAGATAAAAAATGCAGTTCCGGATGATGCCAAAGGTCAGAACTATTATCAGGCGATTGAAGATAAACAAAAGCAACTGGTGGCTGATTGCGAAGTCAGTCAGGATTACCGCTGTGAAGTGTATAGTTTTCATGGCGGCAAAAGCTACTTTCTGATTAAACAAATGGCTATCCGTGATGTGCGCCTGGTGTATGCGCCGCCTTCAAGCATTGGTAAGTTTGGTGGCGATACCGACAACTGGATGTGGCCACGGCATACCGGTGACTGGGCCTTTTACCGTGCCTATGTAGGGCCGGATGGTCAGTCAGCAGATTACAGCGAAGACAATGTTCCCTATTCATCAGACTCTTTTTTGAAAGTAAATGCATCTGGTGTTCAGGAAAATGATTATGTGATGGTGCTGGGGTATCCGGGCAGTACGAATCGGTATCGTACTGCAGCAGAAGTGGAAAATCAGTTTAACTGGGTTTATCCCACCGCAAAAGAATACCGTGAAGCCTATATCGATATGATCAAATCGGTGGCTCCTGAGGGAAGCGATGCGCGGATTAAATACGAAAGCACCATTGCCGGATTAGCCAACTATGCCAAGAACTATGGCTCTATGATCGAGAGCTTTCACAAAGGCGATATGCTTTCCCGCAAACAACAACTGGAACAGGATTTCAGTAAATGGCTGGCGGCCAATCCGGACATGCAGAAACAGTATGGTCAGGCCCTGAGTCAGTTGAAGGAACTGGTGCAAAAAAGCCAGCAGAATCAGCAACGCGATTTGTTAATCGGTTATATGGGCCGCACATCATTGTGGGGCGTTGCCAAAAAATTGTATCGTCTGGCCCATGAAAGACAAAAAACGGATATGAAGCGTGAACCCGGCTATCAGCAGCGTGATATGACCCGTTTTACTCAGGCTATGCAGCGGGTGAATCGCCGTTATGATGCGCAGGTAGACAAGGCGGTTCTGATGCATTTCATCGAACGCTATGCTCAGCTTGAACAAGCCGAACGGGTCGCAGTCTTTGATCAGTTTATGGGGCTGGAAAACGGCTTTGATAAGCAGGCGATTGCCGCGAAGCTCGACCAGATGCATGCCAACACAAAGCTGGACGACGAAGCACAGCGTCTGGCCTGGATGGAAAAATCGGTAGCAGAATTTAAAGCCAGCGATGACCCCTATATTCAGTTTGCCGTCAGCCAGTTTGAGCATGATATGCAGCAGGAAAAGCAGGATAAAGAACTGTCGGGAGAATTCCAGCGCATTCGTCCGCAGTATATGTCTGCACTGATTGCCTATAAACAGAGTCGGCAACAGCAGGTTTATGCTGATGCCAATAGCTCACTGCGGATCACTTATGGCAAGGTAAAAGGCTATTCTCCCAAAGATGGTATGGTGGCAGTACCCTTTACCACCGCCGAAGGCATGCTGGCGAAATATGTACCGGGTGATGATGAGTTTGACTTGCCTGAGTCATTGCGAAAGGCGATCAAATCTGAAGATTACGGTAAATACCGTGATGAAAAGCTCGACTCCGTACAGATTAATTACCTGAGTACGCTGGATATTACCGGTGGAAATAGTGGCTCTCCGACCTTAAATGGTAAGGGTGAGTTTGTCGGGCTGGTATTTGACGGTGTATATGAATCAATTATCGGTGACTGGGATTACGATCCTGCACTGAATCGTGGTATTCATGTTTCCAGCCCCTATATGCTGTGGGTGATGGACAAGATAGACGGTGCTGATAATCTGATTCAGGAAATGACGGTTGTAGAGTAGCTATCAGAAGCAATGAGAAGGGGCGTTTCGCCCCTTTTTTATACCAGGATATCCTCGGTGACATCCAACTCTGTTACTGGCACCGGCCGGGAAAACAAATAACCCTGGCCAGTCTGGCATCCTGCATTGAGCAAAAAATCTTGCTGCACAGCTGTTTCGATCCCTTCGGCAATCACTTCAAGGCCAAGCGCTCTGGCCATCGCCAGTATAGCCAGAGCAATTTGGCTGTCTTCTTCATTGTCTGGCAGCTCGCTGATAAAGCTGCGATCAATTTTTAATGTGTCAATGGGCAGCCGGCGCAGATAAGATAAAGAGGAATAACCGGTACCAAAATCATCGATAGAGAGTCTGAAACCTTGCTTGCGCAGTTCGGTTAACAGCCTCATGGTGGCTTCGGCCTGTTCGGGAATCAAACAGCTTTCGGTCAGCTCCAGTTCAATCCTGTGCGTGCTGACGTTGTACTGTTTGAGTTGCCGGCAAAGGCGACGGCAAAATCCCGGATCGGTGAGTTGTGACACCGATACGTTTACTGAAACCGGTAAACCCAGCAGTCCGTGGCTATTTATATCCTCACACACTGTATCCAGTACCTGTTCACTTAAAGCACTGATCAGTCCGAGTTTCTCTGCCAGAGGGATAAAGCTATCTGGTGGAACGTTTCCAAATGTAGGATGCTGCCAGCGAACCAGGGCTTCGAATCCAATAATTGTATTGTGATTGAGTCGAACCTTGGGCTGATAGTGAACACCGAGCTGGCGTTGTTGCAGAGCATGGCGCAATGCTTGTTCCATCTTCAGCTCATCAGCAGTTTGTTGCCCGGTGCTGGACTGATAAAAGCAATATTGGTTGCGCCCGGCGCTTTTTGCTTCATACATGGCCAGATCTGCATGTTTGATCAGTTGTTCAGCGTTCTCTCCATCTTGCGGATAAAGGCTGATACCGATGCTGGTAGTGAGGAAGAAATCCTGTCCTTTAAGCCTGATGGGTTGATCAAACTGGCTCACCAGGCGCTTTGCCAAAGCCTGCAAAGCTTTACATTCTTCAATCTCAGGCACCAGAATCGTAAACTCATCGCCACCTAAGCGGGCCACCGATTCACCCTCGCGCACTGTTGCGTTCAGTCGGTGCGCCACCTCTTTAAGAGCCTGGTCGCCAGCCTGGTGGCCGAGGGTGTCATTGATCCGTTTAAATAAGTCCAGATCCAGAAACAGTACCGCCATTTTATGATGATGGCGATGGGCATTGGCGATACTCAGTTGCAGTCTGTCCAGAAACAGCCTCCGGTTGGCCAGGCCGGTGAGTTCATCCACATAGGCCAGTTGATGGATCTTACGCTCCTGGTTTTTGCGTTCAGTGATATCACTGAAAATGGCGGCAAACTGAGTGATTTGTTTTTTCTCATCGCGAATAGCGGTTACAGACAACCACTGCGGGTAGAGATCGCCGTTCTTGCGTTTATTCCATATCTCGCCCTGCCAGTGGCCACGTTCGAGCAGTGCCTGCCACATCTTGTGGTAAAAGCCTTTGTCGTGCATGCCTGAACTGAGTAGCTTAGGGGTCTGACCAATGGCCTCTACCGCATCGTAGCCGGTCACCTGAGAAAAACTGGGATTGACCGATTCAATCACCCCGTCGGGGCTGGTGATCATAATGGCATCCATGGATACATCGATAACCTGTTGTGCCAGGCGCAGATAACCCGTTGAGGTGCGTAAGGCAGAATCCCGGTCATGCAGGGCCTTTTTCAACTGGTCAATATAGGCGTATTCGACATTGGCGAGGATATCGCTGAAGGACAACAACCCACAGAATTGCTCCTCATCATTGCATACCGCCAGATGGCGGATATTTCGCTCTTTAAGCTTATCCACCGCCTGCAACAGGCTGCAGGTTTTATGTACCGTCAGTAACGGGCGGTGGCAGCGTTCACCCAGCGTCACATTGGCACTGTTTTCAGCGATTACCCGAATCAAATCACGCTCAGTGATAATACCGGCAGAGGCATCATCGAATTCTACAATTGCTGCGTCGCTTTCATGTTGCCGTAAGGCTTTGGCTGCCTCGGCCAGTGGCATTTCTGCACAGAGTTTAAGTGGCAGACGGGTAATGCTGGAGCCCACATCACGCAGGCGCAGGAAGAATTCAATGCGCTGCTGACGTACGATATCGGATTGGGTCAGCATGCCTAAAGGCTGTTTATGGTTATCCATTACCAACAGACGACGGATCCGCTTTTTAAGCATCAGGCTGGCGGCTTCTGTCAGGCTCATGCTTTCATCAATGGAGATAACCGGATGGTTCATCACTCTGGCGATAGGCTGAGAAAAGCTTTGTACTGATTGATAATCCAGTTTTCTGGCATCGGCTTCGGTCCAGATTCCGATGATTTGAGCTTCCTGACGAATCAGAATGCAACTGACCTGATGCTGGTGCATCACTTCTGCGGCCTGACGCAGTGGTGTATCCGGGCTGCAGGTCACCAGTTCACGGTTGGCAAGCTGTGCCACGCTCGGTTCATAGGCTTTGGGGGCTGACTGGGAGAAAAGGGCGTCTGCCATATAAGATACTGCTTTATCGGCTAACAACAGCCCGCATTCTAGCAGTGGAATATCAGCCGGGCTTGATCCAGCGCAAAGGTAGTAAGGGTAAATATGCCGATTGGACGAATAATTACCCAAAATGGGGTGGCGGATATCAGGGGTTAATAAATCAGCCTGTTCAGGCCCGGTTCAAACGCACGCCTTGTGCGCCAGCAATGTATTGGCAGGTTATTTGTTCGGGTAATCCGGGTTGCCAGACTCTTCCTTCATGTTCAAATCCATCAACTCATCGAACTCCAGTTCGAACGGATTAAGCAACATCTCAACTCCCCAGTATTTTAATTGGGCCTGCCATTGCCAAATAAGGCAAACATCAGGGAGAACAGCAAGGGTAAATAATGCTTCATTTTACCTCTTTGTACAGGCCTGGCTTAATCAGGCTTGTGCGTCAAATGGTTCAGTATCAGGTTAAATAACGAGAATGGCAGTATCCTGCCATTCTGTTTCTCAGGGCCAGTGCCGGAATATGGCGGCACGACGACAATTACATATTCGGGTAATTGGGGCCACCGGCCCCCTCGGGCACTACCCAGCGGATATTCTGAGTCGGGTCTTTGATATCACAGGTTTTACAATGCACACAGTTCTGGGCATTGATCTGCAGTTTAGGCCCGTCACCTTCCTCGATGATTTCATACACCCCGGCCGGGCAATACAGCCGGGCTGGCTCATCATATTTGGCCAGGTTAACCTTTATAGGCACGCTTTCATCAATCAGTTGCAGATGGCAGGGCTGGTCTTCCTCGTGATTGGTATTAGACAGGAACACCGATGACAGTTTGTCAAAACTCAACTCACCGTCGGGCTTAGCGTAGCTGATTTTCTGGCACTGTTCTTTGGGCAGCAGTTGTTCGTGATCGGGGTGCTCGTCTTTAAGGTTGACCGGCAGCTTGCCGCCAAACCAGTTCTGGTCCAGGGTATTAAAGGCCCCGCCCCAGAAGGTGCCGTATTTATGGATGGCCGGGCCGAAGTTGCGTGAACGGTACAACTCGTCGTACAGCCAGGAATCTTCAAAGCGGCGGCTGAAGTCAGTCAGCTCTTCTCCTTTTTTATCCTGACCCAGCGCCTCAAACAGGCTCTCAGCGGCCAGCAGACCCGACTTCATCGCAGTATGGTTGCCTTTGATTTTGGCAAAGTTAAGGGTGCCGGCATCACAGCCCAGCAACAACCCGCCCGGGAAGGTCATCTTCGGCAGCGAGTTAAAGCCGCCTTTACTGATGGCTCTGGCCCCATAAGATACCCGTTTACCACCTTTAAGGTATTGTGCGTAAACCGGGTGATGCTTGAGGCGCTGGAATTCATCAAAGGGGCTTAAGTAAGGATTTTTATAATTCAGGTCGACAATCAGGCCCACCAGAATCTGATTATTCTCGGCATGATAGAGATAGCCGCCACCGCTGGCTTCACTCAGTGGCCAGCCGGCACTGTGCACGACCAGGCCTTCCTGATGTTGCTCAGCCGGAACATCCCATATTTCCTTAAAGCCGATGGCGTAATGCTGCGGCGACTTGCCCTTATCCAGTTCGAACTTTTCAATCAGCTGCTTGCCCAGGTGGCCACGGCAGCCCTCGGCAAACACTGTGTATTTGGCGCGCAGCTCCATACCCGGCATATAACTGTCTTTGTGCTCGCCTTTGGCATCCACACCCATATCACCGGTCAGTACACCGGCCACCTTATTCTCTTCAACAATCAGCTCCGCTGCGGCAAAACCGGGGAAGATTTCAACGCCCAGCTGTTCTGCCTGCTCCGCCAGCCAGCGACACACATTGCCCATGCTGACAATATAATTGCCCTCATTATGCATGGTTTTGGGCACCATAAAGCCGGGCAGTTTGCTGGCTTTTTGTTCATTTTTAAGCAAATAAATATGGTCGTCGCTGACTTTGGTGGTCAATGGTGCACCTTTATCCTCCCAGTCGGGGAAGAGTTCATACAGTGCGCGGGTTTCCAGCACGGCGCCAGAGAGAATATGGGCGCCCACTTCGGAGCCTTTTTCCACCACGCAGATCATCAGCTCCTGCTGTTTTTCCTGCGCCAGTTGGGCCAGGCGACAGGCGGTGGCAAGTCCGGCGGGCCCTGCACCTACAATAACGACGTCAAACTCCATCGATTCTCTTTCCACCTGTCACGCTCCTAAAATTGCTTAAAATAAGGTAAGTTAACCACAGTTAGCAGAATGTTTAAATTGACGTAAATCAAACTGCACGCTGGCATAGGCTAGTGTCGGTTGACGTTTACGTCAACAGTAAGTACATTGAGCGCCAACGATTCAGGCGTATTCCTGTACCCTCGGTACCCTACAAATCATCAAACAAGGCGGCAGAATGAAAATACTAGTGCCAGTAAAACGCGCCATAGATTATAACGTCAAGGTGCGTGTAAAAGCAGATAATTCCGGTGTGGACCTCACTAATGCCAAGATGGCCATCAACCCCTTTTGTGAAATCGCTGTAGAAGAGGCAGTGCGCCTCAAAGAGCAGGGTAAGGCTGAGGAAGTGGTAGTGGTATCTATTGGTACCAAGGCCTGCCAGGAGCAAATTCGCACGGCGCTGGCACTGGGAGCCGATCGCGGTATTCATATCGAAACGGACGAAGCACTGGAGTCATTACAGGTAGCTAAGGTACTGCAAAAGGTGGTGGAAGAAGAACAGCCACAGCTGATTATTCTGGGTAAACAGTCTATCGATTCTGACAATAACCAGACCGGCCAGATGCTGGCGGCGCTATGCAATATGGGCCAGGGCACCTTTGCCTCCAAAGTGGAACTGGATGGCGACAAGGTCAAAGTAACCCGTGAAATAGACGGCGGTCTGCAAACCGTTGGCCTGAGCCTGCCAGCAGTGGTCACCACCGACCTGCGCTTAAACGAACCCCGCTATGCCTCTTTACCCAATATTATGAAAGCCAAGCGTAAGCCGCTGGATGTGAAAGCCCTGGCTGACTTTGGCCTGGATACCCAGAGCAAGGTTAAAACCCTTAAGGTAGAGCCGCCTGCGGCCCGTCAGGGCGGTGTTAAGGTGGCCGATGTGGCCGAGCTGGTGGATAAACTGAAAAACGAAGCGAAGGTGATTTAATATGGCAATTCTGGTTTACGTAGAACATGACAACGAACACCTTAAGCCTGAAAACCTTAAGCTGATTAATGCTGCCAGCCAGATTGGCGATGACTTACACCTGCTGGTGGCCGGTGAAAATTGCCAGGCGATAGCCGAACAGGCTGCAAAAATTGCAGGCGTGAAAAACGTGATGCTGGCCGACAACGCAGCGTATGCCTATCAGCTGGCGGAAAATACCGCCGAGCTGGTAGCCGAAGTGGGTAAGGACTACAGCCATATTCTGGCGGCAGCTACCACCACCGCGAAAAACTTTATGCCCCGTGTGGCGGCGCTGTTAGATGTGTCGCAGATCTCCGACATTATCAAAGTGGAGAGTGCCGATACCTTTGTACGGCCGATCTATGCCGGTAACGCCATCGCCACCGTACAGACTGAGGATGCCATCAAGGTGATTACCGTGCGCACCAGTGCCTTTGATGCCGCCGGTGAGCAGGATGCAGCAAGCATCGATAACCTGGATACGGTTAAAGAGAATACCCTTAGCGAATATGTTGGCGCCGAGCTGACTGAATCGGAGCGTCCAGAACTCACCGCAGCTTCTGTGGTGATATCCGGTGGCCGTGGTATGCAAAACGGCGATAACTTTAAACTGCTCGAAGGCATTGCTGATAAACTCGGGGCTGCCATTGGCGCCTCCCGCGCTGCCGTAGATGCCGGTTTTGTACCTAATGATATGCAGGTGGGGCAGACGGGTAAAATTGTTGCTCCGGATCTGTATATCGCAGTAGGCATCTCCGGTGCCATTCAGCATCTGGCGGGTATGAAAGACTCCAAGATTATCGTTGCCATCAACAAAGACGAAGAAGCACCTATCTTCCAGGTGGCCGACTACGGTCTGGTAGGGGATTTATTTGAAGTACTGCCGGAGCTGGAAAAAGCGCTGTAACTCAGCCTTTTTACATCTTACATAGAAAACGCCGTATGGGCTCTGCCGATACGGCGTTTTTTATTGTTAGCCCCACCGTTCTGCTTTCCTGTTGAGGCAGTGAAGTAGCTGACTCAATCCGGTTTTTCCCGGCCCTTCGCTGGTACGCAGGAAATTTTGTGGTATGGTATTCAGAGGTAGTACCTTTTAATGCCTGAGGTGACAACATGGCGACATCGATAAAATTGGATGATGAACTGAAAAGCCGGATCCAGCACCTGGCTGAAGCCCGACATCGTTCAGCGCATTGGATCATGCGCGAAGCGATACGTGATTATGTCGAGCGGGAAGAAAAAAGGGAATCTTTCAGGCAGGATGCATTACGCGCCTGGGAAGCCTATCAGGAAAACGGCCTGCACCTGACATCAGAAGAAGCCGACGCCTGGCTGGACAAGCTTGAAGCAGGCGAAGATGCAGAGCAACCTGAGTGCCACGCCTGATTTGGTCGCCGTCAGCGCTCGCTGATGTACAGCGACTCTATCATTTCCTTGTTTTCAGAGATGAAGATGCGGCCCGCCGGGCCATTAAAGCAATACGTGCAGGAGTGAAAATACTTGCACACCAGCCGCATTCAGGGCGCCCTGTAGAAGAAATGGATCCTGCCTTTCGGGAGTGGCTGATTGATTTCGGCAGTAGCGGTTATGTCGTGATGTATCGTTTTGATGGTGAAACCGCAACCATTCTTGCCGTCAGACATCAAAAAGAAGCAGGGTACTAAGACTTTGGGAGGCAGGTTATGGAAAACGCAAGGCTTTAGCCTGTGCCTTCTCAGCGCACTGCTTTGCCGCTTGCACAATCACCCCATGGTTTTCTCCCGGAATCATTGACAGAAAATGAACAAAACGATTAAATTAATCAATATGGTCATTTTATCTTCAGACAGGGGCAGCCATGGACATCCTGAATGCCAGTGATGCCAAGCGTGAATTTGGTGAGTTACTGATAAAGGTTCAGCGTGAACCCGTCGGCATCAACAAAAATGGTAAACCCATTGCGGTGGTGTTATCTGTTGCTGAGTATGAGCAGCTAAAAGCCCTCAAAGAAGAGCGATTAAAAGCTGCCATACAGGAAGGCATCAGTGACTTAGAATCCGGCAAGGTCGCCAGTGGCACAGCCGTAGTCGATAGGCTGAGAAAGCGGATTTCCCAAGGCACCGTATAGTTCAATGCCTGTTTACAAATTTACCAGTAAAGCAGAACAGGAACTGGAAAGCATTGTCGATTATACGCTGGCGCGATGGGGGCATGTACAGGCTGGTGAATATATCAGCGAGCTGGAAGCAAGGTCGCAGATTCTTGCTGATAACGCTGACTTAGGAGTGATGCGGGACAGTATCCGGGAAGGGTTACTCAGCTTTCCTTTCCACAGCCATATTATCTATTACGTGAAGCAGCCCCACGGCATAACAATCATCAGAGTACTTCACCAGCGAATGGATCCTGTAAAGCATATGGTTTAGAGGAATGTTTAAATAATTCTGGCCTCTTGAAATTTGACCCCGTGCGCGCAAACTGCAGAAATATAGTATTGATTGATAGGGCGAATTTGTATAGCTCCCTTTTCTTGGTGAGTAGGTAAAGCGGCCACCGGATAGACTAATAATTCCCACTGAGGTAAAGGAGTGTCACTTGTATAAATACATGCCATTAAGAAAGGAGTTTTTCGCTAACTTTCTGGTTAGGGCAACACAGAGATGTGCCTTAAATGACCCTTTCGAAGTACTGCCGTCTAGAACTTGGCTTGAAGAAGCTTGTCGTCATAACAACCATCCGGTTGATGACCAGAGCTTTGAGGACTTATTGGATCTGGTTACAAAGCTAAATCTTAATACTATGGGCATTGTTTCCTTAACTTACAGGCCTGACAATATCTTGATGTGGTCACACTATGCAGATGAACACAAAGGGGTAGTTGTTGAGGTCGATGAAAACAATAGAAAACTGAAAAATGCCTTTGGTAAGAATGAAGACCAAGAACTAGCGCAGAATGTAGTATATCGAGTCGATAGACTTCAGAAATATGAAGACGACAAAATGTTTATGCCATACCTCTATAAGTCCATTGACTGGAATTATGAGGAAGAACAGCGAATTGTTGTTAGCAACTTATACACGTGTAAATACTGGATGTACATTTGTGATGATGAGAGTCTTGCTATTGAAGCTGAAAAAAATAAATGTATCGCTGATGTATACCTGAACACGATTGACAGAAATAACCGAACGTTATCTTTTACTTCAAAAGGATTGAAGCAGCCAATCAATAGGCTACCTATTGTTAATAATCCGAGATTTATGAGCATGTTCGAGATTCCAGCGGAGGCTATTGTTTCTGTAACATTCGGAGCCCGTTCAAATTCTAGCGATGTAGACGAAGTGATCACGCTCATAAAGAAAAACCCTGAAATGAAACATGTTAAATTGCGTCATTCGAAGCTAAACGAAAGTGCTTTTGGTATAGATTAATAATAAAAAGGGTCATACATAAAACGATTGAAACTGGCACAAGCGGGCCATTAGGCGGTTTTTATCTTTACGCTTTTGACTATTTCACCCCATTCATTTCCCAGCAGGTAAGCGTCCGGCGATCACCGCC